>DAONAJ010000003.1:0-178565 GCA_035400945.1 Spirochaetota bacterium | reverse complement strand
GCCTTCATCAGGGTTTTTGAAAGCTGGCACATGAGGATCTGGGACGGAAAATGGGACATGGTTTTTGAGGCCCCCTATGGATATGATTGGATTTTTTTTGATTCCGGATACACCTTCACCGAAGATCAGTGGCACAACTTTGTCATAGTTGTCAATCTCAAGGAACAAAGAAGGAAAAAGAAAACCATCACCTTTTATGTGGATGGCATCATCACGGCCGAGTACGTTGTTACCGCCCCTATCACTCCGAAAAAAGGAGATGTATATCTCGGCCAGTTCGATGAACGTTACCGCTGGAACGGAGGCATCGATGATTTCCAGTATTTCGATTTTACACTGGAGAGACATGAGATCGAACAGGCTTATTATCAGGCCATGAAAAAGAATCGCCAATAATATTCATATATTTTTGCATATAGGAAAGCCCTTATGGAACCATAGGGGCTTTTTTTATGCTCTGCCCGGCAGGCTAATGCCTGGAATGAGTCACGGCGGGATGTGGCCGGTTATGGTGATGGGCAAAGTGGGAAGTTTAAAAAAATCTTGACAAATTCCGGGTATGGAAATGTATGTACAGAAGTTCCTTAGACGCCCTATGACGTTCGAAAAGCACAACTTCGGATATCTGCTCACCTTCATGCTGGTGGGCGCTATTCTGGGATCGGCGCTGGGGACGCTGGTGGCTGGGTTTGTGCCCGCCCTGTCGGTCATACAGAAAAGCCTGACCGGCCCGATCGGGTTTAACCTTGAAATCATCAGCTTCAACATCAAGATAAACCTTTCCTCGATCATAGGCCTCGTCATCGGGGTGATTATCTTCAGGAAGGTTTAGGCCGCACCCGCGGCTATCAGGCAGCATTCCCCGGGACCGGGGGACGCGAAGAATAAATCGGCGTTGGCCGGTTGCCTCCTTCAACGGTGAAAAGGCAATAGTCAATAACGGCACACAAAGCGCATGCCCCTCGGGCAGGCGCAGCGTATATATTTTCCAACCGGCCTTTGCGCGTGCGCTGGCCGCTTGAGGAAAGCAATGAATCGGGGCAGTCCTTATGCCCCCCAAACCCCCCGGAGGGGGGCTTTACCGGATGGTGCGATTGTTCATAAAGCGGGCAAGTCCCCCTCAGGGGGATGTAGGGGGGGCGTCAGGAAGTTCCTGAAACTATCTTATGAATGAGAGGGGGTACTATCATTGTCAGTAGTATCGATGAAAGCATTGTTGGAATCGGGAGTTCATTTCGGCCACCAGACCAGGCGCTGGAACCCCAAGATGTCGCAGTTCATTTTCACTGCGAGGAACGGAATCCATATCATTGACCTGCAGAAGACCATGCAGCGCATCAAGATCGCCTATGCCGCGATGAAGGAAGTCGCGGAAAAGGGCGGCAGGGTCCTTTTCGTGGGAACGAAGAAACAGGCCCAGGCCGCGATAGTCGAATACGCGAAGAAGTGCGGCCAGTTCTACGTGTCCGAGCGGTGGCTGGGCGGGCTGCTCACCAACTTCAAGACCGTCAGCAACTCGATCCGGCGCCTCAAAGAGCTGGAGAAGATGAAGGAAACGGACAACTGGGACGCGGAAACGAAGAAGGAAATCCTCGAGCTGAACCGCGAGCTTGAGAAAAAGGACAAGGTCCTCTCCGGCATCAAGGACATGACCAGGATGCCCGACGCCCTCTTCATCATAGATCCGAAGCGTGAATCGATCGCCGTGCAGGAAGCCAAGAAGATGGGCATCAAGATTTTCGCCGTGGTCGACACCAACTGCAACCCGGACGAGATCGACTTCCCGATCCCGGGGAATGACGACGCCATCAGGGCCATCGCGCTCTTCCTGGATGTCATGGCCCGCGCGGTGCTGGAAGGCCAGTCCGGCGGCATTTCCGAGGAGGCCCTCGTGGAAGAGGGCGGCGCGGAAGAAGCCGGCGAAGAAGCGGCTGCCGCGGCGGAAGGATCGGAAGGTGCCGCGGCGGGTTCGTCGTCGTACGAATACGACGAGGACGATGAAATGTACGAGCCGCGCAAGTAGGCCCGACGGCGCGCCGGAATCGGGCGCGCCGGCTGTTCTGATAATGAGACATGAAATTTTTTTGAAGGAGAAGTATCGTGGCTGAGATAACTGGCGACATGATAAAAGAGCTGAGGGAAAAGACCCAGGCCGGCATGCTTGATTGCAAGAAGGCCCTCGTCGAGACGGGCGGGGACATGGACAAGGCAGTCGAGATGCTGAGGAAGAAGGGCCTTGCGTCGGCGGACAAGAAGATGGGCCGCGAGGTGACCCAGGGGATCATCAGTGCCTATGTGCACAGCAACAACAAGATCGGCGTGCTGCTGGAACTCCTGACCGTGACCGATTTCGTTGCCCGCAACGAGGGTTTCGGGGAGCTTGCCAAGGACATATGCATGCAGATAGCGGCGGCCAACCCCCTCTATGTCAAGATAGAGGACGTGCCCAAGGAAGTGATCGACAAGGAGCGCGAGATCTACCGCGAACAGATGAAAGATTCCGGCAAACCGGCCAACGTCGTCGAGAAGATCATAGACGGCAAGCTGAACAAGTTCTACTCCGACGTGTGCCTTCTCGAGCAGGAATTCATCAAGGATCCGGCCGTCAAGATCAAGGACCTGATAAAGCAGAAGATCGCCGTCTTCGGCGAGAACATAGAGGTTGGGAAGTTCACCCGCTACCAGATAGGCATGTAGCATGGGATCAGCCAACCCGACAAAGGAGCCCCGGTACCGCCGGGTGCTCCTGAAACTTTCCGGCGAGGCCCTCGCCGGCGAAGCCAAGAGCGGCATTGATCCCGTGATCCTCGCCGGCATAGCCGGCGAGATACGGGAGGTGCAGCAGTTCGGCGTCCAGGTGGCGGTTGTCATCGGCGCCGGCAACATCTTCAGGGGAAAGATGGCCGACAGCCTGGGCCTGAAGCGGGTGACCGGCGACCACATGGGCATGCTCGCCACCGTGATGAATTCCCTGGCCCTGCAGAATGCCCTGGAACGTCTGGGCGTGGAGTCGGTGGTGATGTGCCCCTTCTCCATGATGGAGATCGCCGAGCCGTATATCATACGGGCGGCGCTGTCGCACCTGGACAACGGGCGCACGGTCATAGCGGCCGGCGGGACCGGCCAGCCCTTCTTCACCACCGATACCGCGGCAAGCCTGAGGGCGGTGGAGCTGGAGGCGTCGGTGCTCTTAAAGGCGACCAGGGTCGACGGCGTGTACACCAGCGACCCGGAAAAGGACAGGGACGCGAAGAAGATAGATTTTATTTCATACATAGACGTGCTCAAGGGGGAGCTGCGGGTAATGGACTTCACGGCCGTAACCCTCTGCATGGAGAACAAGCTGCCGATCATAGTGTTCAACCTGTTCAACCGCGGTTCATTGAAGAAAATCGTTTCCGGCGAAACGGTCGGAACTCTTATTTCCTGACGAGGAGGAAACCATGGTAGAAGATGTCATCACCGATGTGGAAGAGCGCATGAAAAAAAGCATCGCGGCGCTGCAGAAGGATTTCGGCGCCATCCGGACCGGCAGGGCCAACCCCGCCATGTTCGACGGGATCAGGGTGAGCGTGTACGGCACGGAAATGCCCCTGAACCAGGTGGCGACGGTTTCATGCCCGGAACCGAAACTGGTGGTCATACAGCCGTGGGACAGGGGAAATCTGGCTGAAGTGGAAAAGGCCATCCTCAAGTCGGATCTGTCCGTGAACCCGTCCAACGACGGCAACCTGATCAGGATCCAGATCCCTGACCTGACCGAGGAGCGGCGCAAGGAATACGTCAAACTCGCCAAGCAGAAGGCCGAGGAGTGCCGCGTCGCGATCCGCAATGTCCGCCGCGACGGCAACGACATGATAAAGGAGCTTGAGAAGGAAAAAGAGATATCCGAAGACGATTCCAAGAACGCCCTTGCGCGAATTCAGAAGACCACCGATAAATACATTGACGAAATTCAGAAGCTGACGGATAATAAGGAAAAAGAGATACTGAATATATAATTAGGACTTTCCCTGAAGCCCCCCCCGGCCCCCCGAGGGGGCGCCGGTATCATGCCCCCCAGGGGGGTAGGGGGATCATAAGATACGGCTCCGACAATTGCATGAAAGACTACAAGTCCCTCATAAACAGGAAGAAGGTACCTTCACACGTGGCCATCATCATGGACGGCAACGGGAGGTGGGCGAAAAAAAAGTCCCTTCCCCGGTCTGAAGGCCACAAGCGCGGCGCTGAGATCATCGAGCCCCTCATGGACGCGGCCATCGACCTCGGCATCAAGGCCGTTTCCCTCTACGCTTTTTCCACGGAAAACTGGCGGCGGCCCCGGACAGAGGTGCTGAGCCTCTGGAAGCTCCTGGATTACTTTTTCAAGCAGAAGATCGGGATCCTCAAGGAAAAGGGGATACAGGTGAGGCACTCCGGCCTTCATGACCGCCTGCCCTCGTCCTCTATAAAGACGATTCAGAACGCCATCAGGGAAACGAAGGGGAACAAGCAACTGATCCTGAATTTCTGCCTCAATTACGGCGGCCAGCAGGACATCGTCCAGGCGGTCAACGGCTGGCTCGATGAACGGAAACCGCAGGAACGGTTGACCGCGGGGGGCATCGAGAAGCGCCTTTTCACGGCCGGCATGCCGCCGGTGGACCTGATGATCCGCACCGGCGGCGAGTCCCGCATCAGCAACTTTTTGATCTGGCAGCTGGCCTACGCGGAGCTCATGTTCATGGAAGTGCTGTGGCCCGACTTCAGGCCCTCGCACCTCTACAAGGCGATATACGAATTCCAGCAACGAGAAAGGAGATTTGGCGGCTTATGAGCGATGTGAAGAAAAACACCCTTATCCGCGTCGGGAGCGCCGTGGTGGCGCTTCCCGTGTACGTTTTTACGATCGTGACTGACCTGGCGCAGGCGATCCCCATCCTGATCTGCTCGCTCATCGTCAGCCTCGCGTGCCTCTATGAATATTTCTCCATCACGGAGCGGGGTGAGGAGGGGAGCCCCTACGTCAAGACCGGCATGGCCTTTGCCGTCATCATCAATATCGTCATGTACCTTTTCGCCTTCGGCAAGCTCTACGGGTACAGCAGGTACATCCCCGTCTTTGACGCCCGGGTCGTCATGGCCGTGATGACGGCCTTCCTGTCGGCCATACTGGCGCTGCAGCTTTTTACCAGGCCGCTGAAGGGCGCCGCCTATTCCCTCGGGGTCACCCTGTTCGGCCTGGTCTACATCGTGTTTTCATTTTCGCATATAATCTTAATGAAGGCCCTGGTCAACGGCGTGTACTACATCATCATCCTCAACGTGGTGGTGATGCTCAATGATACCTTCGCGCTCTTCGGCGGCGTCCTGTTCGGCAAGCACAAGACCGGGTTCCCGGTATCGCCCAACAAGTCGTGGGAAGGATATTTCTCCGGCCTTCTCTTCAGCGTCCTCGCCATGGTCATCACGAACCAGATCTACATATCATTTTTCGACAAGACACTCTTCACCATAGTCGAGGCGGTCATCCTGGGGATCGTCCTGTCTGTCACGGGAAACCTGGGGGACCTGGTGGAATCGGCCATCAAGCGCGACGGCTCCACCAAGGATTCGGGCTCCATCATCCCCGGTCATGGCGGCATGTGGGACGTTTTCGACGCCCTGATATTCTCGTATCCGCTGTTCTACTACTACCTGATCCTGAAAGGAGTCGCCTGATTTAATTGAGGCGTATGAGCAGGACGATATCCATACTCGGGTCCACCGGCTCGATCGGCGAATCGACGCTCCGTGTCGTGCGCTTCCTGAAGGAGGAGTTCCGCGTTTACGGCCTTGCCTGCGGCGGAAACATCGCCCTGCTGGAGAAACAGATCCGGGAATTCGGCCCGGCCGTGGTGGCCGTCGGATCGCCGGATGCCGCGGCCTCCGCGGAGTACCGGGACCTCGTGAAAAAGTTTCCGGACGTGGAATTCCTGGAAGGGGAGCAGGGCACGGTGGAGCTGGCGGGCAGGAGCGTTGACGTGCTGGTCTCGGCCATTGTCGGCGCCGCGGGCCTGAAGCCCACCCTGGCGTCGCTGGGAAAGGCGAAGCGCCTCGCCCTGGCGAACAAGGAGACCCTGGTCATGGCAGGGGATATCGTAAAAAGGGGCCTGGCCTCCTCCGGCGGAGAGATGATTCCCGTGGACAGCGAGCACAGCGCCGTGTTCTGCCTCACCAGGGGCCTCGCTCCCGCTGAGATCGAGCGGGTAATCCTCACCGCCTCGGGGGGGAGCCTGCGCAACACCCCGGTCGAAGAGCTGGAGCGGGTGACGCCGCAACAGGCCCTGGCGCACCCCACCTGGGACATGGGGAACAAGATCACCATCGACTCGGCGACGCTCATGAACAAGGGGCTCGAGGTGATCGAGGCGCACCACCTCTTCGATCTCCCCTACGAGAAGATCGACGTGCTGGTGCATCCCGAAAGCGTCGTCCATTCCATGGTGGAGACCGTGGACGGCGCCATATACGGCCACCTGGGCGTGACCGACATGGTGTTCCCGGTGCTCAACGCCCTGACCTGGCCGGAGAAGCGCGGCAATCCCTTCGGGAGGCTCAAACTCGAGGAGGTCGGCAGTCTCACCTTCGCCGCCTGCGACCGGAAGCGCTACCCGGCCCTCTCCCTCTGCTACGAGGCGGGAAGGCGGGGTGGCACCATGCCGTCGATACTGAATGCCGCCAATGAGGTTGCCGTAGCGGCCTTTCTCGCCGGCAGGATCCCCTTCACGGATATCGTGAAGATTGTTGAGAAAACCATGGGGAAGCAGAATGTTCTGGACAATCCGGGGCTGGCGGAGATTGTTGACGCAGACCGGGCGGCCCGTGACGCGGCGTCAGGTTTTATCGGTGAAAAATGTAACGAAAATCGCTGAAATGCTTCAGTTAATATTATAGCAAAAGAGGGAGTTCTGTAATGCAATATGTAATCTACGTCGCGGCCGGGATCGTCCTCCTGGGCCTCTGCATTTTTGTCCACGAGCTCGGGCATCTCCTGGGCGGAAAAATGGTCGGCATCAAGGCAAAGACCTTTTCCATCGGCATGGGCAAGGGCATCATAAAGAAAACCATCGGCGACACCACCTACCAGATAGCGCCGATACCCTTCGGCGGATTCTGCCAGTTCTACGGCGAGGACCCTTCCGAGGAGCGGACCGGTCAGGGATACGAGTTCCTGTCGGCCCATCCCATGAGAAGAATCGTGACCGTGGCCATGGGGCCCCTTTTCAATCTCATTTTCGGCATTATCATTTTTTTCATCATGAACATGGTGGGATACTCGAAGGACACCAACCAGGTTTATATACCGGAACAGATGCAGTCGGGAAAGAACGTGTCGGCGGCCTATGCTTCGGGCATACGGAGCGGGGACTGGATCGTGAAGATCGGCAGGGAAGAAATCCACAGCTTCGCGGACATTTCCGCGGCGGTCATGTTCAGCGAGGGAAATAAACTTGATGTCACGGTGAAGCGCGACGGGAAAGAGCTGAACCTGCCGGTGACGCCGAAGAAGAACGAGGCAAGCGGCCGTTACGAAATAGGCGTGATGCCGCACGGGTCGCGAATCCTGGTGGTGGAGCTGGTAGACGGCGGCGCCGCCAGGGACGCGGGGCTCCGGGAAATGGACGAGATCATTTCCATGGACGGGAAGCCGGTTACCAGCGAGGCCGAGTTCTCGAATTACGTCAACAGCCACGCGGACAAAAAGGTGAGCTTCAGGATCTCGCGGAAGGGAAAGGTCTTCGACAGGGAAATCACCCCGCGCCTCAACGAGGTCGTTCGCTTCAAATCGGTCGACAGCAAGGGCGTTGCCGGCGAAACCATCCCGATCATGAAGTCGAAGAATCTGCAGAAATACCTGGACAAGGGCTCCATCCTGATCAACGGCCGGAAGATCATAAGCTATGACGGCCTGATCGGCACCGTGAAGGAAAACCAGGGGAAAACCATATCATTCCAGATCGACAAGGAACAGTACCGGGGTACCGCCGAGATCGACAAGGTCGGCCTCATCGGCATATTCCAGGCCGTTGCGCCGGACCAGGTGCAGGTCAAATACGGCTTCGGGAGCGCCGTGGTGCAGTCCTTCGTCGAACCCTACAAGTGGATCGTTCTGAACCTGAAGGGACTCGGCATGCTCTTCACGGGCAGGATGAACGTGCGGGAAAACCTCTCCGGCCCCATCAGGATCGTCCAGATCGCCGGGCAGGTGGCGTACTACAAGGGGATGTCCGATTTCATCCTCCTCATGGCGAAGATATCCATCATTCTGATGGTGATGAACCTCCTTCCCATCCCGGTGGTGGACGGCAGCCATCTCATCTTCTTTACCATCGAGATGATCAGGAGAAAGCCGATGAGCCAGAAGGTGATGGAGCGGATCCAGACCGTGGGCATCGTTATCCTCGCCCTGATCATGGGCTTCGCCATCTTCAATGACATATCGATGCTGCCGTTCATCCAGAATTTCTTCAAGTAGGCAATTAGCAGGAAATCATTGTCGCACTTTTCCCCTCCCTTGATGGGGGGATGGGGAGGGTGATCTTTTATGACCCCCCTGTCCCCCTGAGGGGGCATGAATCAGGAGTGTTATTGCTTTCAATTTTGAACGAAGCGAGAACTATATTAGCATTGTCATTTCATGCAGGTGTTGTCATTACTTTCGCCCCCCTGCGGGGGTCGGGGGGGGGTAAAATAGGCGGTTGCTTTTCAATAAGTATTGACACCGCACGTTTCCCGTGGCATAGTCATGACACCAATTCGATGCGGAGAGAGGTGTTCATGAAGGTATCACGCTACCACGGCGTAAAGCTCGGCCTCCTGATAGGTCCCTCCCTGGCGGGGGTGGCCTTCGGCGCGGCATTTTCTTCGCTTATATCTCCCGCGCCCACGGTGCGCACGGTCATCCAGGGGGTCATCTGCGGCTTCCTGATTGGCTTCACCGCCTTCTACCTGGAGTATTTTGTCTTTGACCGCATCAGGAGGGTGACGGTCATCGTGAGCGCCGTCCTCCGTTCGATAATCTTCTCGACCGTCATTATCCTGGCATACGTGATATCGGATCTTCTCGTTTTCGGCGCCGGCACCATCATCTACGACGTGAAAACATATCTGCTCCCGAGCTTCGGCACCGCCATCATCTCCATCTTCGGCGTGATGCTGCTGATAAACATCAACAGGCTCCTGGGCCAGAAGGCCCTGGGGAGGCTGCTCATCGGCCTCTATCACAAACCGGTGATGGAGAAACGCATTTTCATGTTCATCGACCTCGCGTCGTCCACCGCCATCGCGGAGGAGATCGGGGATATCCGTTTCCATTCGTTTTTAAACGACTTTTTCTTCGACGCGACGCCGCCCATCGTGGAAAGCAAGGGCGAGATATACAAGTACGTGGGCGACGAGATCATTGTTTCCTGGACCATGAAGAGGGGAATCAGCGGCAACAACTGCATCGGCTGCTATTTCCAGATCGCGGAAAGGATACAACAGCGGCGCGATGATTATAATAAGAAGTACGGCGTGGCGCCGGGCTTCTCCGCCGGCATCCACAGCGGGAACGTCGTGATCGGCGAGATGGGCGACTACAAGCGTGAGGTTGCTTTCCTCGGCGACGTGGTCAACACCGCGTCCCGCATTCAGACCGAGTGCAAGGCACGGTCCCGGAACCTGATCATATCGGGCGAGCTTAAAAAAGAGCTTTCGCCGGAATCGGACCGGGACTATGTCTTTGAGAGCCTCGGGTCCATAGCCCTGCGGGGGAAGAAACAGGAGATCCACCTCTACAGCGTAGGCCGGAAGAACATAATCTGATGCGCTGCTACGTCAGGCAGAGGCCGAGCCACTCGGCGGTGAGCGCCGGTTCGTCTGAGCCTTCAACGAGGACCGTGTGGTGTATGGTGATGAGCACTCTGCCGTTTCCCTTTTCCTCGGCGCCGGCCAGCTTCATGACGCTCCGGATCCGCGACCCCGACGGCACCGGCCTGATGAAGCGGACCCTGTTCAGGCCGTAATTGAGAACGTCCTTCACGCCCTCCGGGAGCCATATACATGTTGCCGCAAGCCGTGATACCAGGGACAGGGTGAGGAACCCGTGGGCAATGGTCCTGCCGAAGGGACCGGTCCTGGCCCGTTCGGGATCGACGTGGATGAAGTTGTGGTCATTGGTGCAGTCGGCGAAACTGTTGATCATCTCCTGGGTGATTTCGAGCCAGTCGCTCGTCCTCACTTCCCCGACGGCTTCCTTGAGCTTTGCCAGAGGCAGGACCGTTAATGCCATAACGCGTTGCAACCCCCCATAGTGAATGACTGACAACAGTATAGGGACGGATCTGGAAATTGGAAGAGAATTTTCAGCGTCCGCCGTGAAAATAATTTTATTACCACGATTAATTGATTGAATTAAATCCCCCTTCCCTGCTAATGGTCGGTCTAATTTGTATTAATGTTCATACAATTAAACAATTGGAGGATTTATGACGGATGATCTGAAAATTTTCGGGCTGCCGGCGGAAAAGGGCCGCTGGGTATTTGTGGCGATCGGTTTTTTGATCAATATCTGCCTCGGGAGCGTGTACGCGTACAGCGTCTTCAAGGTCCCCGTGCAGAAGCTGTTTTCCATAGGCGCGTTCCAGGGGGGGATGCCCTACATGATATTCCTTGCCTTTTTCGCCGGTCTCTTTCCCTTCGGCGGCCGGATGCTGGAAAAAATGGGGCCCAGAAAGGTCGGCATTATCGGCGGATCCATTGTCGGGATCGGGTGGCTCCTTTCCAGCCTGGCAACCGGGATTGTCTTCCTCAATATCACCTACGGCGTTATCGCCGGGGCCGGCGTCGGACTGGCCTACGGCGGGCCTATTTCCACGGCGGTCAAGTGGTTCCCGGACAAGAAGGGCCTTGCCGTGGGTCTCACCGTGGCCGGTTTCGGGGGCTCTCCCTTTGTGACAGCCTATATCGCCAGCAAGCTTATCGGCGAGTATGGCCCGCTATCGACATTCTTTTACCTCGGGGTGGTCTTCCTGGCTCTCCTGGTGGTGCTCTCGATTCCCCTGAGGTTCCCGGCAGCCGGATGGAAGCCGGCGGGGTGGGCCCCGGTTGCCGCCGGCCCCGTGGCGGTCTCCCGGGATTACAATACCGGCGAGATGGCGAAGACTTCGTCCTTCATCGGGCTCTTCATCTGTTTCTGTATCGGGTCCCTGGCCGGCCTCATGGCCATAGGGATTTCCAGCCCGGTCGCGACGGAAATAATCAGGATGGATACGACCTTGGCCGCCTCACTGGTCGGCGTCTTTGCCCTGTTCAACGGCCTGGGCCGGCCGCTCTTTGGCATCCTTACCGACAGGCTCACGCCGCGCTACGCCGCGGTCATCAATCTTTCGGTGATCCTGGCGATGTCGGTGGGAATGATGTTCGCGGCGCCGGGAAGCGCGGCCCTCTATGTCGCCTGCTTCATCGGCTTCTGGCTCTGCCTGGGGGGATGGCTGGCCATAGCGCCGACCACCACGGCGATTCATTTCGGGGCGCACTACTATTCCCGCAATTACGGCGTGATGCTTCTCGCCTACGGTCTGGGCGCCATTCTGGCCAACATCATATCCGGCCAGGCGAAGGATGTGTTCGGTTCGTACCTGTTCGCCTTTTATCCGACGGCGATCCTTTCGGCGGCGGGCATAGTCCTTGCGCTCATTTTCATCAGACCGCCCAGGGAGTCGCGGTAAGACGGCCGCGTCACAAAAAAAGCCTCTCCCGGTTTCCGGGTAGAGGCTTTTCATTTCCGCTTCCATGGCCTGCCGGGATGTGACCCCGACGGGCCGGCTCGCTACTTTATCGTTGCCTTGAGGGCGAGTTCCTTGTAGTTCTTGCTGAAGGTGAACTTCGGCACCTTGGTAGCTTTTTTGGCCGGGATGGTGATCTCTTCGCCGGTCAGCGGGTTCCTGCCGAGCCGCTCTTTCGTGGCCGGCTTGACCTTGATGAAGAGCTTGCCGAATTTTCCTACCGGGACCCTCTGGCCTTTGATGACGCCGGCGTTGATGACATCGAATACGTCATCAATGATCTCCTGCGCCTTGGCCCGCGGCACCGCGTGTTTTTCTGCGATATATTTTACTATTGCCTGGGCAGTGTATTTTGCCGGATAGCTTACTTTGGTTTTTGCGGCTTCCTTGGGCGCTGCTTTCTTCGCGGTTTTGTTTGTTTTAGTGGCCATCATCTCTCCTTCTTGTTATGTTGTTATTTTTAGTCAATCATGGAATGCCCGATTTATTTTCCGCTATCCTTTCCGGGTCCTGCATAAATCGAAAATCCGGATGATTGAAAATGATATCCTCGCATCATTTATAATTAACAACAGGACGGTTTTACTAAAACGTCAAGCATTTTTATTGTCACGGGCATCCCGGGCCTGTCGAGGTCCTGTCATCTGAGGAACAGCATATTTTGACGGAATGAACTGGGGAAACAATGCCAGTCACGCACATTCATCATTATTTTGAAAAGGACCGCGGTACCATGGTAAGTTCATTATGTCTGGCAGGCATGACGGTCTCCGTCCCTGCCCTGGTTGTTTAAACCTGTTTTGACACCGATGCCGTAAACAGGGCGGCCGCCGCCCATTCCGGGCCCCTGAACAGAGCCATGAGGGGGGATAATTTTTTTTTATTTATTAACTTGATTAAAATCGGGGCATGCTTATTGGTGTCATTAATTGTTAATAATTAATGAAGTTTTGAAGTAGATACTTCCTTGTCATCTATCTCTAAATTACGTATATCGTTAACAAAATAAACAGCATGGAGAATTGGATGCAGGGAAGAACTCTTTATGTCGGAAATCTCAGCCTCTCGCTTCGCAAGGAAAATTTACAGGAATTGTTTTCAGGATACGGCAGCGTCCTCGATGTGAAAATAGTCGGTGACAACGCCTTCGGTTTCATTGAGATGTCCAGCGCCGATGAAGCTGAAAGCGCGAAAAAAGCATTGAACGGGCACGATCTGGCCGGACTCAAACTGAAGGTTGATGAGGCCCGCCCGAAAAATTACAAGAAGTTCGGCGGATCCAGAAGATAGTTTGGCGCTCCCCGTGCCGCCGCTATTTCCGGAACTGGCCCAGCCGCTCCCCGGTGTCGCTGATATCGAATTCGCTGTCGAATTCCAGCTCCAGGCTCATGTCCAGCGACATGCGCTCATTGGTGTTGTAGAGGGTCTTGTACGCCGCCACCGACTCCCGGCTGTTGGCCATGATATTGCGCGCCAGATCCTGGAAGGTCTCCTCAAGCCTGTCCGCCGGCACCGCCCTGTTGACCAGGCCGATACGCTCCGCCTCCCGGCCGGTCACCGCTTCCGCCGTGAAGGACATCTCCTTGGCCTTGAGGAACCCGACCCGCCGCGGCAAACGCGCGGTCATGCCCCAGGTCGGCCGCAGGCCCCACTTCGCGTGGGTGTCGCCGATCTTCGCGTCCTCCGCCGCCAGGACGATATCGCAGGCCAGCATGATCTCCATGGCGCCGGTGAAGCAGAAGCCGTTGACCAGGGCAACCACCGGCTTCGGCGCGGAGCGGATGGCCTGTATCAGGTCACGGGCCGGGATGTCGAGGATGTCGCCGACCTTGCCGCGCTCCAGCTTCCTGGCGCCGAGGGACTTCAGGTCGACGCCGGCGCAGAAGGCCCTGCCGGCGCCGGTAATGGCCACGACACGGACATCGGCGTCCTTACCCGCTTCTCCCACTGCGATGGTCAGCTCGGATAGCATGTAAGAAGTGATGGCGTTCATCGCCTCGGGCCTGTTCAGCGTTATCCTGCCCACGCCCCCCTGCTTCTGGTATATGATCGTTTCAAAGGTCATGATGTATCCCCCCGGAAAGGTATGATTCATTGGTTTCCTGGAAAACAGCGGATGGCTACTAAGGAACCGGCACCGCGAGGCCGCTGTCAAGCCAAACATTGCCGCTGAAGGTTATCGTCCCGCTGGTGGAAAAGAGTCCCTCCCTGAAGTCCCTCCCCATGCGGTTATTGTTGATCCTGACGTTGGTGGGCGCCACCGGTGGCACGTAGCTTCCGGCGCGGGAGCGGATGATGAATTTCCCGCCGTTCATGATGTTGCCGTCTATCAGAACATTGTCAATGGGCCCGCTGTCAGTGGCGATCATGATGGCCGATGACGACCCGGGGGGCATTTCAATGGTGTTGTTCCTGATAAGGACATTCCTCCCGGAATCCAGCCTGATGCCGTTGTTGCGGGGACCGCCATGGGCGGCAAGGTCATGGATGTAACAGCCCTCGATGATGACATGGGATCCGGCCCGGAAGCCGTCCCTGGCGCCGTGGATGTCGAGGCGCCGCGCCGTGCAGTTGCCGGCGGCGACCGCGGCCTCGCAGGAGAAGGCGCCGATGATCTCGGTATACTCTATCACGAGGGAGCCGGCCGGGAACACCCGGACCGGGAACCGGTCGGCGCTGCGGACCCGGCAGTTTCTGACCGTCGCCCGGGGCGCCTTGATCTCGATGCTGCCGGTGATGTCCATTCCCTCGATCACGGTGTCGGCGTGGAGGACCTCGATGCCGCCCGACGGGACCAGGTCGTCCGCATCGACGCCGGCGCCGCGGTAGCCGGTGATACTGGCACAGGCATTTCCGGCATCACGGGGGGCCGGGCTCGCCTGGAGCCTGTCGCTGAAGCACCATGCAGCTGACATCTTTTTCCAGCGGCTTTCCCCGGCGTTCTTGCTCAGGCCGCATGACGTCACATCGCACGCCAGAAGGAGAAGCAGGAAACAGCAGTGGAGCGGCGGTGCCGCCCTTGTATGGGCGGGAGGGATGAATCCGTTATAATGCCTTTTCATGGGGCAAACCCGATGGAACTGCCTGTCTGTAATTTTAATAAAACCTTATGAAGCTAATAAAAAAAAATTTCATCGTCAACATCCGGTTATAGTTTTCTGAAAAAATTTTCATACCGGGAGCCTTCTTTAATAAAGGGGGAACCGCCCGGCCGGGAGGCCGGAGTTGTCGATACATATCCGGTGGGTCAACGGATAGTGAGGCGTAAAATCAGTGTAGGGGAAATCACTTTCACTTAAATCATTATTTTAACTACAGGTTTTTTGCGGATAAATTGTGTGAAAATCATCAGTCTACTATATATTACTACTATACATATTGGGAGAAATCGGTCATGATGCGTTCATGATGACGGGATATACTCTGATCGGGAGGTCGACCATGCAAAAAATATCAATCAAGAGCCTTAAAGTGATAATATCCCTCATTGTTGTCGTGGTGATAACCATTCTGACGGTCCTGCTTGTCGTCACTTCATATAATGTGGCGTATAATGCCCTGGAAAAGGCCTATATGAACCAGGTCACCAATTTCAACAACGAAATTGAACGGAACATGCTCGATTTCTATGACACGGAGATAAAAAACGCTTCATTCTTCGCTAAATATCCGCCGGTGATCGATGCCGCGCGGTCTGGGAGGTATAATGACATCCGGCCCCTCCTTGCCCTGTTTTTCAAGGAAAAGGGGATATATGAGCAGATATTCGTCTCAACACCGGAGCTGAATTCCCGCATCATGGTATCGGCAGACGGGAAAGCCGACGGCATCAGGTGGGGGGAGATCCCGGTCTATGCCGATAACGCCAAGGCAGCCCTGAAGGGCCAGATCCATCTCAGCGATATCGGCAAGTCTCCGGCCACGGGACTCACGGTCATCCTCATAACGGTGCCGATCATGGCCGAGGGACGGGTCGTCGGCATCCTCGGACTGCCGGTGGACGTGGGCCCCTTCTCCTCGAAACTGGTGAAGGGGGTCAAAATCGGCAAGACCGGCTATCCCTTTATCGTGAACTTCGACGGGATGACCATCGCCCACCCGGACCAGAAATACATCCACAAGCTCGATATAAAGAAGTACGACTGGGGACAGAAGATGATGAAGGAGCCGAGCGGCTCAATCATCTTTTATAACTGGGAGGGGAAGGACAAGTTCCTCACCTTCGTGAAGAATGAAAAATACAAGTTCTACGTGGCCACCACCATGTATCTTTCCGATATCAATGAAAATGCCCGCTCCATGGCCATCATTATGATCATTTTCGGCATCGCCGCCATTATCGCCAGCGCCGTGTTCCTCTACCTGTTCATCACCCGGCGCCTGGCCCCCCTGGACGAGTGCAAGGCGGTCATGTCGTCGATGGCCCGGGGCGACCTGACCGTGCGCTACCGGGGCGTTAACCGCGGTGACGAGATCGGCGACATATCCGGCGCCATGAACAACGCCATGGACCAGTTCGAAAAGGTCGTATCCGAGATCATCGTGTCCTCCCAGAACCTGGCGCAGGCGGTCGAACAGATCGCGAGCGGCAACCAGAACCTGTCGCAGCGCACCAGCGAACAGGCGTCGGCCCTCGAGGAGATCGCTTCCACCATCGAGGAAGCCACGGCGACCATCAACCAGAACGCCGAGAACGCGGGCAGGGCGCGGGACCTCACCAACACGGGTGTGTCCCAGTCCATCGACGGGAACCGTGTGGCCGTCGAGGCGGTGGACTCCATCGTTGACATGAACAATTCGAGCAAGAAGGTTGGCGAGATCATTGCCGTCATCAACGAGATAGCCTTCCAGACAAACCTGCTTGCCCTGAACGCCGCCGTGGAAGCCGCGCGGGCCGGCGAGCAGGGCAGGGGTTTCGCCGTGGTCGCCGGCGAGGTGCGCAACCTGGCGCAGCGCTCCGGCAACGCGGCCAAGGAGATAGAGGTCCTCATCAAGGACACCGTGAACAAGGTCGAGAAGAGCACCGAACTGGTGAGAAAGACCGGCGACGCCCTGGGCAAGATCGCCGAGGCCAGCAAGACCACGGCCCAGATCATCACCGAGATCGCGGCGGCCAGCCAGGAGCAGAAACAGGGCATCAACCAGATCAACAACGCCATCATGGAGATGGACAACACCACCCAGCAGAACGCGTCTCTCGTGGAGGAGACCGCGTCCGCCAGCGAGGAGATGGCCAACCAGGCGCAGGAGCTCCTGAACATGGTGCAGCGCTTCAAGATCAGCGATGCCATGGAGAGCGAGGTTTACAGCAAAAAGCACCGGGACATCCACCTGTCCGCCGCCGAGGGCATGGTGAAGAAGGAAGCGCCGCGGCCCGGCAACGGAAAGGGAAAGAACGGGGATGGCGGGAAAAAAGCCTCCACTGCGGCGGCCGCGGCCGGGGATGACGATAAAATAAAAGATATACTCGCCAGCGAGGGCTTTGAAGAGTTCTGAGGAGCATCCCGGGCCCGAAGGATATGCCGGGCCCGGATGAAAGGATAATATTCAGGCGGATAACCCTGGAGGACCCCGCCCTTGTAGGGGGGATGAATAATTCCGACACCCCGCAATAAATCCTGCATTTTTTCCGCCGCGGCCTGTCCCCCGGGGCCGGTTTTGATTATATTATGGATACCGTGATGAGAATGCCGTTCCGGGTTTTCCATTTTTAGTTCGGGTTGACCATTAACTATCCGGGGGGTGGAAATGAAGAGATTTCTCGTGGCGTTTATCCTCTGTTCCCTGCTATTGCAGCCCGCCTGTAAAAATGCGGCTTCGAAAAATAATGATTCCGGCCAGCTTCTCGGCTTCGGCGTCGTGTACCTGAACTCCATCTGGCAGAAGGTCACCGTGGCGGACGTCCCGGGTTTTTCCTTTACAAATAAGGACGGCGACCCGATGACGCCAAGCTGCGCCTGCCCGCCGTCCCTGGAGGCCACCACGGGCAAGACGACCGAGTACAACCCGGAGTTCGCCTTCTTCTACAAGCCGGGAAAGACCAACAATCTTTTAATATTCTTCATGGGGGGCGGCGCCTGCTGGGACATCACCAACTGCGCCTACAACCACACCTACAGCGGAGAGCTCATCGAGTCGAACATCCTCCTGGGCCTGGCCAGCACGGGCGGTCTGGAGGGCAGAGGCCTCTCCGGCATCATGGACACCACGGACCCGAACAATCCCTTCAGGGACTGGGCCATGGTGTGGGTCCCCTACTGCACGGCGGACCTGGGGGCCGGCCAAAAGGATTATTTGTATCCTGAAGATTTTGGCGCGGCGTACCCCGGTGGCGTGACCATCCGCCACCGCGGCAGGGTGAACCTGGAGCTGGTCCTCCAGTGGCTCCAGGCGAACATAACAACCGCCCCGGACAAGCTTTTCATCACCGGCTCCAGCGCCGGGTCCTATGCCACGTACCTGAGCTATCCCCTGATCAGGAATGTCTTAAGTACAACACCCAAGGCGTACGTGCTGGGTGACGCGGGAGAGGGTGTGGCCGGGGAATATGATCCCGATGGTGAAAGCTCCGGAGTCGATCCCGTCCCCTTCATGCAGCTGGTTGAACCGATCTGGAATCTTGAGCTTCCCCTGGCGGATGTACCGGGATCGGTCTTCAATGCACACCCGGAATTATCATATTATAATTATGAATACAAAAACCTGGTCGAGGCCATTGTCGCCCATTATTCATCTGATAGATTCGCCCAGTACACCACCATGTGGGACAAGACCCAGGTCTGGTTCTATGATATTCAAAAAGATAACAATATCCATCACCCGGAAATATGGGGAGCGGAGGATGCCGCCGATCCTAATGTGGGTATTTCCACGGAGTGGAAAGATAAAATGCTCGCCGCCATTGATATTGCCGGCGACAACTACTGGTACTACATCGGTCCCGGCAAGGACCATACCATCGTGCTCACGCCGAGATTCTACACCGAAACAGCGGATGGTGTTTACTTTTTTGACTGGGTCACTGCCTTCGTGAATGACGAACTGCCTATTGCGGACGACAAGGTCTGCACCGATTGTCCCTTTGTGCCCTGATTAAAAAAGTATGTCAATTCATAAGCGGGAGGATTTCCTCCCGCTTTTTGTTTAAGACCCCCCTGTCCCCCTGAGGGGGCAAGAGATGCATAATTCTTACGCGCCCCCTCCGGGGGTCGGGGGGGGTGCATCTATCGATGGTGAAGTTTATTCGTACTTCGTCTTCTCCAGGTTGTTCAACCGCACCTTCTCTATGAAGTTCTCCAGGGAGAAAAGGTGCCGGTCCGCGCGGTAGACAAGGGCGAAACAGGCGAGAAAAACGCAGTTGCGCAGGAGGAGCCAGGGGCCCACCTTCTCCCCGAGGCCGATGCCCAGGAGGTGGACCGGGAAACAGCCGCAATCGAAGCTCCGGCCGCGGAACATGTTGACCGCCAGGAACGCGATGAAGGCGGTCATGAGGAGCACCGAGAGGGCCGCCGCGGCGCGCACCTTGATGCCGATGAGCAGGGCCAGGCCCAGGATCAGCTCCAGGGGCGGGATAAAGGACGCCGCGTAGGGCACCAGCTCCGCCGGCAGGATCCCGTACCGCGCCACGATCTGCCCGAAGGAGGCGGGGTCGGTCATCTTGACCGCCCCGGTGAAGGCCAGCATGGCGCCGAGGGCCACCCGGATCAGCACCGTGAACCTGTTGCCGTAGAGGGTGCTGGTTACCGCTTTCCTGATGCCGCTTTCATTTCCCATCGCCAGACCCCCGTTCCACCGGATAACCCTCCGCTTCCCAACCGGGGAGGCCTCCCGTGAGTATGTAAAGAATCCGGCCGTATCCGCGCTTCCGGATCGCTTCCGCCACCATGGCCGAGGCGCCGCAGGAGGGGCCGTCGCAGTAGATGACGATCTCCGCCTGCCTGCCGAGAAAGCCGAAGTCCATGGCGGGCTTTCCCGCCGCCGCGTCCAGGGCCGGGACGTTGATGGCCCCCGGGACACGGGCCTGTTCAAATTCGGCCTTCTCCCGGGCGTCGACAAAGACGGCGCCGGCGTCATGCTTGATCCGCGCCTCGCCGGCGGACAGGAACACGGTCTTCCGGGCCTCGAGGTCCGCCCTGCTCACCAGGACATAGCCGCGCGGATGGAACAGGTTGACGGCTATGCCGGCGGCGCCGGCCGCGGCCAGGATGACGAACATTTCGCGCACCAGGCGCCGTGTTATGCGTTTTGTGCTAGGAGCCATGGTCCTCCATGGATCCTTTAAAAGAGTCCTTGTCCACTTTTTCGTAGATCTTTTTTTCAATAAACAGGTTGACCAGATCCCGGTCGAGGGCCCACTTTTCCGCCTCTTCCCTGAGTATCGCCAGGACCTTCTCGCGGGGGAGCGCCTTCTTGTAGGGCCGGTCGCTGGCGACGAGGGCGTCATAGATGTCGGCAATGGTCATGATCCGCGACTGGATCGGGGTGCTCTCGCGTCCGGACAGGCCGTCGGGATAGCCGGTGCCGTCGAGCTTTTCATGGTGCCGCAGGGCGATCTCGGGGATGTTCCGGTACTCCGGCGGCCAGGGGATCTTGCTCACGAAGGCGTGGGTGTGGATGACGTGGCTTTCTATCTCCTTGCGCTCCTCCGGGTTCAGGCTTCCCTTCCGTATGGAAAGGTTCAGGATGTCAAAGGGTGAAATGACCAGCAGCCTGCCGCCGCCGACGTTGATGCACTCGATCTCGTCGATTTCGCGGGATATGCGGTCAAGGATGTCCCGCGGGTTTTCCTCGACCACGGCGGGCTCGTTCATCTGGCAGAGCTTCTCCTTTATCTCAACGATCCGTCCGAGCCTGTATTTTTTTTCCTTAATCAGCTCATCGAAGACGGCCGCGGTGTTATCGTCCTTGTCCATCGTCCTGAGCAGCTCCGCCTCGCGGGAGGAATACTGCAGCTCCAGGAACCGGTAGAGATAATTGAGGCGGAGGATGAGGTTGTCGAAGTCCTTGGGATAGAGCTTCTTCTCCTTCCTGAAGACCGAGAGGTCGATGTAAACCTTGCCGAAATCGTGAAGCAGCGACGCCAGCTCAAGCTCCTTGATCTGCGTCTCAGTGAAATGGTGGTCCTTGAGGTAACCCTCGTTCACCTCGTTCACCGCGCGGGCCAGGGCCGTGCAGATCGCGGCGACGCGGAAGGAATGGCCCGACGTGGCCGGGTCGCGGGACTCTATGGCCGAGACGGACGCCTTGACGAACTCCTCGAACTGGTGCTGGATCTGCATGATCATGCGGTTGTTCTCTATGGCGATGGCGGCCTGCCCCGCCACCGCCTCCAGGAGGCTGTCATACTTTTTATTGAACACGACCACGTTGCGGTCGAAGTCCTCGGGGGTTTCAAGCTTGATGGTGAAGGCCTCGTATTCGCCGTCATTGACCAGGGCGGGATTTTCCTTGCAGTTCAGGAGCTGTATCACGCCGATGATCTCGTCCACGTGGTTCTTCATCGGCACCACCAGCATCGAGCGGCTCCGGTAGTTGTGCTTCTGGTCAAAGGAGGGGTTGAAGGAGTAGGGCGCGTCCGGAGGCAGGTTGTACGCGTCGGAAATGTTAAGGACCTCGCCGGTGACCGCGACATAGCCGGATATGGATTTCTTGTCCATGGGGAGGACGCGCTCCTCGAGGGGGATGTCGCGGGAAAAGGTGTGGGAGTACTTGAAGCGGAGGCGCTTTTTCCCATCCTCGTCCTGCTCCACCAGAAAGATGCTCCCCGCGTCGGCGCCGGTGATGCGCTTGCTGAGGAAGAGGAACAGCCTGAGCAGCTTGTCCTGGTCCTTTTCCGTCGACAGGGCGCGTCCCATGTTGATCAGGTCCTCCTGGTCCTTCTTGGTGTCGATCAGCCGGGCCAGGTAGGTCTCCTGGAGGGAGCGGTTGATGTAGAGCTCGTTCAGCACGGAGAAGGTCCGGCGCACCATGAAGGAGAATTCCGGGGCCGAGACGGGACCGTGGCGGAATTCGGAAATCTCCCGCAGGTTTTCGAAATCCAGCTCCTGCAGCGATTCTTCCGGGCCGAAGATGATGAACTGGTAGGTGATCTCGGTGAAGGGGAGGATGCTCAGGAGCCTGTTCAGGTCCACGTATTCGTCGTAGTGAAGGAAGATGACCGCGAGGATGTGCGTGTCCTTCTCGCCGTCGATGAGGTCCTGGAGGTCCCTCCGGATGTCCGACGACTCCAGGATCGTATGGTCGTGCTCGCCGGGAATGGAAAGGAACGGGCGCGCCCTTTTCGAAATCAGAACGATGCTCTTATTTCGTACCTGAAGAAAATCCATGCATGAGTGACCTGTGATGTTCCTGCATGATCATACATTTTTCACAATGCGTCAATGATTATTTTTCATGAACAAAATCCGCCTCGCCGGGCTGATTGTTTTCGCGGCGCGATCCGCGCAAGATTATGTCGTGATGACCAAGAAGAGACGCGATGCCGCGCTGCGTCGAATAATACTTGACATAAAAAATTTTTTTGTAGACGTATTAACTTCAGCGGCAAATCTGTCTGTTGAGCCAATCAGGAAAAACGGTCCGGATTACACGCACGTGAGCGACGCAATTACCATAAACATACACAGAACGCTTGAGGAGATCGGCGACGCGGTCATGGCGGCCCTTGCCTACCGGCGCTATCCCCTTGACCATCTTGAGCGCGTGATGTCTGCCATAGACGACCTGATGCTGAACCCGGCAAACCGGAAAGGGTGCGAGAACCACCTGAAATCGTCGGGAAGCAGCTACGTCCTCTTCTTTCTCTCGAACATTCTTTATAACCTGAAGCAGCGCGGACAGCTGGTCCTGTCCGAGGACGTCATGAAATGGCTCGGGAGCGTGTGGAAGAATTTCCTCAAGCGCAACAAGGCCTACCAGGAGTTGTTTCCCGGCATCGATGAATACCGGATCAAGATGCGCAAGTATTATCCCGCCGGCGGGAACTTCGTCAGCCAGATAGACAACGTGAACCTCGTCAAGGACGACTTCGTCAGCGATTCCGACTCGGAGGAGAGCCCCATCCGGAAGCTGGAGCGGTTTTACCAGGCCGCTTTCGAGATCCTCAACGCCATGAAGCCGAGCTATTTCTTCCTGCTCGACTTCTATTACGAGAAAAAGATGAGCACCGGCCTCGACTCGAGCGAAGCCGTGGCCCTTGAGGCGGGCGGTCTCAACAAGTTCGGGCAGATCAATTACACCTACACCGACATCGCCGTGCTCATCTGCCAGTGCCTGGGCATACTGGAGGCGACGTACCTGATACTTAAGAAGAAAAAATCCCAGCGGCGCCTCGTAAGCGTCAACGGGAAGCAGAAGTTCCTCACGACGCCGGAGATATACAACCTCTACCTCGACAAGTTCAATGCCATGAAGAAGGAGCTGACGAACCTCAACAAGTAGGTCCGGCAGACCCCCGCGGCCCCATGACCACCTATAAAGAAAAGGACATCATCACGATCCTCGGGAATATCCCCGTATTCCAGGGACTGGCCGAGGCGGATTATACAGAGATCACCCCGCTCCTGAAGCTTGAGAAATATATCCCCGGCGACATGATCATCAAGGAGGGGACCCACGGCGACTCCATGTGCGTTATCATCAAGGGCGCGGTCAAGATAACCAAGACCGGCGAGGCCGGGGAGGAAATACTGCTCGATACCTTCTATCCCGGTTCATACTTTGGGGAATTTTCCCTGGTCGACAACATGCCCCGCTCGGCCAACGCCGTCTGCGTTGATGAGACCGAGCTGTTCCGACTCGAAAAAAAGGATTTCGACGCTCTTCTGGCCAGGAACGGCGCCATATCGACCGCCTTTTACAAGAACTGCCTGGAGGAGACCTTTTCCCGCTTCAGGAACACCATAGCCAACTTCGCCTTTTCGGAGCACAGCCTCCGCCAGAAGTCGACGGAGCTGGAGGAACTGGACCGCGACCTGTCCCAGGCCAGCCAGATCCAGAGCTATTTCATCAACCGGGAGCTCCTCGACCACGAGCACTCTTTTTTGCGAAACGTACGGCACACCTACGTGTACCGGCCCTGCATCGCCATCGGCGGCGACTTCCTGAACGTGACGGAGCTGCGGCCCGGCGTGGCCAGCATCATCATCGCGGACATCATGGGCCACGGGATCACCTCCGCCCTGGGCACCGGGGTGCTGAAGAGCGCCTATTCCATGGCCGCGAAGGAGCTCGGCTTCAAGCCGATACCGCTCATGAAATTCCTCAACCGGCATTTCCTCGGCGTCATACCGCACCTGTACGCGACCTGCTATTACGCCATCATCGACATGAGGAACAAGAGAATCCAGCTTACCAAGGCGGGCCATCCCCATCCCCTGTTCTGGAAAAAGCGGCGGAACGACTTTGTCGATATCCAGTGCCAGGGCACCGGCCTGGGCCTGGTGAAGAAGGCGCGCTTCGGCAGGGTAAGCTATCCCCTGGAGCGCGGCGACAGGATACTCTTCTACACCGACGGCATCATCGAGCAGAAGAATCCCCGGGGCCAGATGTACACCGAGGGCCGCCTCAGGAACATTTTCCGCGACCTGGTGCTCCGCGGCGAGGGCGATATCGTCAACAAGATCTACGAAGACATGAAGTCCTTTGCCTCGAAGAGGGCCATCGAGGACGACGTGACCCTGCTGCTCCTGGAGTTCTGAAACTGTTCATCCCTTTTTATTCTATCTGCACCACCGCTTATTTTAACCTCGTACTGAACTAACCGAACTGTCATGCATGAATTATCATAGAAAAACAGTTGATTATTTTTTCATAAAAGGCTATTATCAATTGTGGGTGTATGATGAGTCCATGGCGGTATCTGACAACGTCAATCCGTTCTACTACGACCGCATCAACGGCACGGGCATGGGCTCGGAGCCGTTTTTAATGACCATATATAACGACACGCTATTTTTCAGGGGATATGACGGTGCCGAGCACAGGCTTTGGACATACTATTTCAAGTGATGATATACCCGCCTGTGGTTCTGCTGCCGCGGTTCAGCACTGACCAGGATGGTTATTGTCAGATGCCATGCGGAAGGCCCGGAATATCGGGCCCCGGTGTCAATGTTTTTCCCGGGAGGGTGCGTAAGGATCACCGCCGTCGATGCCGGGCCGGTGATGCATCGCGCGCACCGGCCGCTGAATCCTGCTGCCGGTGCTATACATGGGAAAGCCGAGTCTGCCGCGAATGCCGTATTTATTATTGACAAACGGTCTGTTGTATGGAAATTCCTATAGGTAGGATATTTCAGCCAAGTATCATTCGAAACCAGAATCCAATAAACCAATCTCTTTCATGAATATCATCCTTAATAAACAATAACTGCAATCCGGGAGGTATCGTATGAGATTAACATGTATCGCTGTCCTTTTTTTATTTCTGGCCGGTTTGTGCCCCGCCCTGAAAGCCGCTGCCGATGAAGACCGCGGCTACGGGAACCGCAGGGGCGACCAGCGGAGGTACGAAGACGCCCGCGCGAGAATGAAGCGGGAAAGGATGGAGGAGGAGCGGCGCTGGAGGCTCGAGCAGGAGAGACTGCGCAGGATCGACCAGGAGCGGCAGAGGAAGATCGAAGAGGAGCGCAGAAAACTGGAGGAGGAGCGCCGCAGGCTGGAAGAGGAGCGTCTCAGGCTTGATGAACAGCTCTGGGAGATGGACGAGGAACGGGAACGGAAAAATTACGACGAGGAACGCCGGCGCCGGTACCAGGACTGCCTCAAGACGTGCTCCGACCCCGTGGGGATGGAATGGGCGACCTGCCCCGACGACTGCAAGAAGGCGTCAGACGAATGGGACTGGAAAAGCTACCGGGAAGCCCGCCAGAGAAAAATAAACGAGGAGCGCCGGAAGAGGATCGAAGCCGAACGGCAGAAGAAATTCGACGAGGAGTGGCGCAGGCTCGAAAACGAGCGGCAGAGGCTCGACGAGGAGCGCCGCGAAATTGAGCGCGAGCGCAGGAGGCTGGAGGACAGGCGCCGTTAACTCCTGCGGTCGTGGGGCCGCGTAGCAGGGTCCGGTACCGTCGCGTAACGGAACTCTCCGGCCGATCTGCCGCTGAGGTCCTCCCGGATTTCCTCGTGGAGCCTGTCGGCGCCGGAAGAGAAGGCGATCGATCCTCCCCGGTACATTGTCCGGTAATAGTCCGAGCTTCGTTCCAGGGCGTCAGAGAGGGGGAGGACGGAAAGGACGGCATTCCGGGCGGGGTGGATATCCAGCATTCTCAAGTCAGGCAGTTCTCCGAGGACGTCACTGGCGGAAAGCCTGATCCCTTTCGGATACCCGGCGATATCCGGCATGTACATAACGGTCATGACCTCGTCAGGGTCGATCGCCCTGACGCGGCTTTCAATCTCTTCGCTGAGGTCGTTAAGCAGTCCATCCTGGATCACCATGTCGAGTGTCGTAATCATTTCATTGCCGTAATCCCCGTGGTCAAAGACGATTATCCGTTCAAGGCCGGGGAGCTCATTCCTCGACGAGAGAATATTGTCCGCCTCGCGTCTGCCGGAGCAGAAGCAGATTGTCGCGTCAGAGTCACTGAGGATATAGGCCGCTTCCGGCGCCTGCAGGGTTACCGGTATCGTAACGTCCGCGGCACCGGTGGAAAGGATCCCCAGGTCCGCGAATACCCATTCCGGCCTGTTCCCTGAGTAAATGGCGATCCTGTCTCCCGGATTGACCCCGCAGTTTATCAGGTATGAAGAGATGGCATTGGATTTGATATAGGTCTCTTCCCAGCATATATCGATCCAGAAATCGGATACCCTGTGTCTCATGAAGGTATCATCACGGTAGTATGAGGCCCTGTTTCTGAAAATCCCTGGAATGGTCGAATCCGGATAATAACGGTACATGATGTCTCTCCCTGGAATACAACTCATGGCTTGAATTCCTTGTTGAACGATTTTGCTTAACGTCCTCCCGGTGATATATGAGCATGAAAAAAGGACCCATGATTATATATCAAATTTCATATTCAATTATAAGGTACTTTGTCGGTTATTAAAAGTAAATAACCAGGAGTTGTGGTTCATTGGACAGGAATCAGTGATTCTGGCATGACAGTATCGGTCAGGGGGAATGACCAATTTCATTAACGGGGGCTATTGATTTTTGTTAGCCGACCAACCGGTTTACAGGGATTTAAGGATGGAGGCCCGGTCTGGGGTGCTCACTGCTGCCGTGCCCGGGGTCTTCCCCATCTGTGCCAGCATGCAGCCGAGGCAGGGCGCCCCATTCCCATGGCTCGCCCGCTACCCTGCATAGATCACCGCCATGATGACGGCGTTATCCTTGCCGGCGTTCAGAACGTTGTGGGGGAGGGTGGCGTGATAGTAGATGCTGTCGCCCTCGTTCAGGATCTCCTCCTTGCCGCCCAGGATCACCCTGATGGACCCTTCCATTACCACCAGGAACTCCTCGCCGTCGTGACTCGACAGCTCGGTGCTGCCGGCGCCGGGCGAAAGGGTTATCAGGAAGGTCTCCATGTGCTTGTCCTTTACCCCGTGGGAAAGAGACTGGTACTGGTAGTTGGGGCGCTCGGCGCTGCCGGTGGAGACGCGGCTGATCTTCTGCCGCTCCTTTTTCCGCACCACGGAATAGCTGTACCCCGATTCCTCTCCCAGGAGAAAGCTCGTGCCGATCCGCAGGGCCTTGGAGAGCTTGACGATGGTCCCCAGGTCGGGGAGGATTTTCTGCTCCTCTATCTCCTTGAGCTTGGCCTGGGGTATCCCGGATATTTTTGCAAACTGCTCCAGGGAGATGTTCTGCATCTTCCGGATCTCCGCCAGGCGCCTGCCGATGGGGGCCACGTCCTCCCTCTTTTCCTCGCCCTGGTAGTAGCCCTGGACATTGTCGAAATATTCCCGGGACTCCTGGTTGTCATAGGTTATCGTCATGGCACGGCCTCCTGACTGTATTTTGGCTGCTCCAAGCCACGGGATTTCCCCGGGCGAGAAATGTAATTCTCGGATAAAAAAAAAGATTTGTCAAGGATTAAGATTAATTGATCATTGTCCAGTATTAAAAAATAGAGATTTGACAAAATCGTTCCCTAATTTACTGTTGGTTCCTGTTTTTTACCAATAAACATCGAAGGAAAGCCATGAGCGGTCAAATAATCAACTATGAAAATGGAAAGATCACCGTCCCTGATAACCCGGTGATACTCTTTATAGAAGGCGACGGGACCGGCCCCGACATCTGGCGCGCCACGAAAATAGCCCTGGATGCGGCCGTTGAAAAGACCTATGCCGGGAAGAAAAAGATCGACTGGATGGAGGTGCTCGCCGGCGAAAAGGCCTTCAAGGAAACGGGGAACTGGCTTCCCGACGCCACCCTGGACAAGATCCGCGCCTACAAGGTGGCCATCAAGGGGCCCCTCACCACGCCCGTCGGGGGCGGCATCCGCAGCATCAACGTCTCCCTCCGCCAGAAACTGAAGCTCTATGCCTGCGTGCGGCCGGTCCGTTATCTCAAGGGCGTGCCCAGCCCGGTGAAGGAGCCGGAAAAGGTGAACATGGTCATCTTCCGCGAGAACATGGAGGACGTGTACGCCGGCATCGAGTGGAAGGAGGGGAGCAGGGAGGCCCTCAGGGTGATCGGTTTCCTGACCGAAGAGATGGGGGCGGACATACCGGCCGACGCGGGGATCGGGATCAAGCCGATCAGTATCGTCAACACCAAGAACCTGGTCCGGAGGGCCATTGAATACGCCATTGACAACAACCGCGCCACCGTCACCCTGGTGCACAAGGGAAACATCATGAAATTCACCGAGGGGTCGTTCCGCGACTGGGGGTACGAGGTCGCCCGCGAGGAGTTCGGCGACCGCACCATCACCGAGGAAGACCTGTGGAAGAACCACAACGGGAAGGTCCCGGCGGGAAAGATAGTCATCAAGGACCGGATCGCCGACGCGATGTTCCAGCAGGTGATCCTGCGCCCCGACGAATACGACGTCCTGGCCACGCCCAACCTGAACGGAGATTACATCTCCGACGCGCTGGCGGCCCAGGTCGGCGGCCTGGGCATGGCCCCCGGCGCTAACATCGGCGACAGCGAGGCGGTGTTCGAGGCGACCCACGGCACGGCGCCGAAGTACGCGAACCTGGACAAGGTCAACCCCGGCTCGCTGATACTCTCGGGCGAGATGATGCTCCGCTTCCTGGGATGGAAGGAGGCCGCGGACAGGCTGATACTGGCCCTGGAGAAGACCATCCAGCAGAAAAAGGTGACCTACGACCTGGAGCGCCAGATGCAGGGCGCCACCCTGCTGAAGTGCTCGGAGTTCGGAAAGGCCGTCGCGGACAATATGTAAAAAAGTTGGAACCAAAAACAAGGCTTAACTGTCTATTAATAAATACAAAACGTCCGCGCTGCATGCCGCGGCGTCAATTTAAAGAGGAGTATTACCCGGTACGATGAAGAGAATACTGAAAGTCATTACTGCACTCATTTTAATCGCGGTGTTCCAGCAGGCTGATAATGCCGCAGCGGCGGATGACGGCTGGAAGCTGAAGAAAAGGCAGGACGGGATCTACGCCTTCCTGCGGGACTACCCCGGATCCGGATTGAAGGAGTTCAGGGGGGTCATGTATGTCAAGGGCGTGCGGTTGTCGAGCATGGTCGCCACTTTCGACGATACCGCCTCCTATCCCCGGTGGATGCACAACTGCACCGAATCAAAACTGCTGAAGTACATGAACGTGCAGGAGCGCATCACCTACACCGTCACCCACGCGCCCTGGCCCGCCAGCGACCGGGACGTGATCGTGTATTCCCTCATGACCCAGAATCCGGACGACCTGTCCGTGACCATCGCAATCACCGGCAAACCGGACTACATACCGCCGCAGAAGGGCCGGCTGCGTATCCCGATGATGAAGGCCTCCTGGACCTTCAGGCCGCTGAAAACCGGCGACGTCATGGTCGTGTACCAGACGGTCACCGATCCGGGCGGGCCGCTCCCGCTGTCCCTGCTGAACCTGTCCGTGGTGGACCTGCCGTTCCTCACCATGCAGAAATTCAGGAACGTGGTCAGGGAGGACCGGTACGCGGCGGCAATGTATCCGGTGATATCGGAGCCCATGGTCAACTAGCCCCGGATCCATGGCCTGCGGCATAGGCACCGATGGCGGCCGGAGGGCCCGGATATCATTAAAGATGATGCAGCCCGGACGTTCCTGATGATTTTCGACAATGACTTATGGAGAGGCGACTGCCATGATTAAAAAAATTGCCTGTGCTGCTGCGCTGCTCATCGCGGCCGGATCAATTATTGTTGATGCTTCAGCCCAGAGCGAATGGAAGCTGAAAAAGAAGGGCAACGGCATCGAGGTCTACGTCAGGGACGTGCCCGGATCCAAGCTGCAGGAGTTCAAGGGGACCATGTACCTCGAGAAGACCCGGCTCTCCAGCCTGATGGCCGCCTTTGATGACACGTCGTCCTATACTGCCTGGATGTACGAGTGCATTGACGCGAAGCTCCTGAAACAGTTCAATTTCCATGAGCGGATTCATCACATCGTCACCCACGCGCCCTGGCCGGTATGGAACCGCGACCTCGTGTCATATTCCATCTGCAGGCAGGACCCGAAGACCCTGGCGATTACGATAACCCTTACCGGGAAGCCCGATTATATCCCCCCGATCCCCAAGACGGTGCGGATTCCGAAGATGACCGGCGCCTGGTCCTTTATCCCGGCCGGATCGGGAGATGTCATGGTGGTGTACCAGATGCATAACGAGCCGGGAGGATCGGTCCCGCCGGGCATCGCCAACATGGCCTCTGTAGACCTGCCCTATAACACTCTCATGCGTCTCCGGGAGCTGATCAAGCGGGAGAAATATGCCAGGGCCGTGTTTGCCCAGGTGCAGGAGCCGAAGCCGGCGAAGTAAGACGCCGCACTAGCGGAAAGCGGAGATTCCCCCGTCGCCGGAAAGGTAAAAGATGAGGGGAAGTTCGCAGGCCAGGTGCAGGGTCCGGGTGATGAGAACGATAAGAGCCCCCGGCGCCATATCGACGCCCTGGACCGCGTTGAAGAAGAGAAACCCCGCTGAAAAGGCCGCATGGAAGTCCATCAGCCAGAGCTGCAGCTTCCGGTGGAGCCTGTTCTTTAAGAAAAGCTGTATGACGTGATAGGTAAGGGCCAGGGTCAGCAGGATTCCCGCGATGATCGATACGGCCTTGCCGTACAGGAACAGCAGCCCGAACATAAGGAACACGATCTCCAGGTAGTATAGCGTCGCTATATAGGCGCTGATCTGGTGGATCCGGGTCCTGACGCCTTTGATTACTCCTCGAACTTTTTCCATGGTCCTTTCCCTCGTTAAATACTAAAGGGTATTACCCCTCTGTCCAGTATATTTTTAGCTTTCCAGTTTCAGGCTGACGGTAAACCTGCGATCATAAGATCGCTATTTCTGATTGACATTTGTTGCTATAATAGTATTTTATTATTGGAGGATATACATGTCCGATTGTTACCTCATGCTGATGCCATCTTCCCTTGAATCCCGATTTCTGCTTTCTCCGGTCGAGGAAGAAATTGATGGGTAAGAAACTGGCCGATTTATTTCTGAGAAAATACAAAAACGCTGATTATGTCCTCCAGCAGAAATCAAAGCTTATCCTTGCCGTAACCTTCGTCATCCTGGCTGTTTTTATTGTCCTCATTGTCACCAATATAGCCCGCAATAATGCGTCAGTGGAAGTCCTGTCGCCCCTGGTCACGGGGCTGATATTAATGTTCATTGCCCTGTATCTGCTGAGAACGGGAAGGTTCAGCCTGTCCGCCCACATGGTTCTCTGCATATGCCTGGCTGCAGTCTGGGGGGCGCTGTTTTTCGATATCAATACCGAAAGCGTCATAGTCCTGGACACGATCGTCTATGCCATCGGCCTCCTGGTCCTGACGCCGATCGTGGTGTCGCGGCGCAAGGTCAGCATCGCTGTCTACTGCGCCGTTAATATCGCCGTTTTTATTGTTTTCAGCATGCGGGCAAAGGACCTGTTCAATCTTTCAGTGTTCGCCCTGACCGATTATCTCATCGACAACATCATAGCCTTCATTTTCATCGGCTTCATGTCCTATCAGATATTCAGGATCAACGACCGGGCCCTGCGCCTTGCCGAGGAGGAAATGGAGAAGAACCGGGACCTGGCCCAGCACCTCGAGGAGATGGTCCACGACCGGACCGAGGAGCTCCAGGAGGCGAATGAGAAGCTGAAGGAAATGGACCGCATCAAGTCCAACTTCTTCGCCAACATATCCCATGAAATCAGGACGCCGCTGACCATGATCCTGGCACCGGTCGAATCGGCCCTCCAGGAAGACCAGGGAGTCCCCCTTGACCGCAATCTCCTCCTGACGGTCGAGCGCAACGCCTCGCGGCTCCTGAACCTCGTCAACAACCTGCTGGACCTCGCACGGCTCGACGCGGGCCGCATGCCCATGGTCGTGGCCGAGCAGGACATGGTCGCCTTCGTGCGGTCTTATATCGACACGGTCCGCTCCGCCTTTGAAACGCGGCGGCTGGAACTTAAAGTGATATCGTCCAGGGACTCCATCATGGTCTATTTCGATCCCGAAAAGATGGACAAGGTATTCATGAACCTGTTCTCCAACGCCTTCAAGTACACGGAGCCCGGCGGCTCCATAACGGTCAGGGTCATCGACGATGACCGGGCCTGCTACATCGAGTTCGAGGACACCGGGGCGGGCATCCCCCGGGACAACCTTGACATCATCTTTGACCGCTTCGGCCAGGCCCATGCCGGCGCGCACCGCCGGGGCGAAGGCTCCGGCATCGGCCTCTCCCTGGTCAGGGAACTGGTCCAGCTGCACGGCGGCACGGTATCGGTGGAGAGCGTCTATGCCGGCGACAATCCCGATGACCACGGCACCGTGTTCACCATCATGCTCCCCAAGGGGACGGCGCAGTGGAAATACTTTCCCGGGATCCAGTACCTGCAGCCGGGGGAGAAGGGCGGTCAGCTGTTTCAGCAGCGGGCGGTGGAGATGAGGTTCATGAGCGAGGCCAGGGAGACCCCCCCGGGACCCGCGGCGGCGCCGGCCAGGCCCGAAGCGTCGCTCCTGGTGGTGGAGGACAATACGGATATGCGGAAGTATCTCACCACGCTCCTCGAGCGCCGGTACCTGGTGCGCTGCGCCGAGAACGGCCGGGAAGGCCTGGTCGCGGCAGCAGCAAAGAAACCGGATCTTGTCATCACCGACGTGATGATGCCGGTGATGAACGGGTATGAGATGACCAAGCGGCTGAGGGAGGATGATGCGCTGAAGCATATACCGGTCATCATGCTCACCGCGCGGGTGGAATCGAGCGATATCGATGACGGCCAGGTAAACATAGCCGACGATTACATCACCAAGCCCTTTAACGGCCAGGACCTCCTGTCGCGCATCGAGGCGCTCCTGGCGAGGGGCAAATAGAGGCAAATCGTTTCCGGACGGGGAAACTATTTCACCGGTGAGATTGTTGCGGTGTGAAACCGGGTGGTGCATTAAACATCAAAGTGGAGGTGACAGCATGGTTTTTCGGGCATGTGTGCCGACTTTGTTACTCGTCATGGCGGCCGTTTCATTTGCGGCGGCCCAGCCGATCAAGCCGGGGGAGGAGCCGCGCTATAACCAGCGATTTGGCATCGGTATCCCGGTGGGCCTCTACAATGAGGACCCGATGTATGGCCTTGATTTCCATGTCTTCCTGGACAAGGGCTTTGCCGTCCGCATAGACGCGCCGGTCATTACCAACCAGTACTACTTCCGCCAATCCATGACGGGCCTTACGACCTCGCGGCACTGGAGCACTGCGGTCATGCCGTCCGTGGGGCTCCTGTGGAAGACCCCCATCTACCTGCAGAGCAGGCTCTATGTCGGCGTCACGGGAGGCATCGTGTACGATGTAACCCGCAGGCGCGGCCCCTTCTTCGCCTCGCGTTTTTTCGGCGCCATAGAAATCTACGTGATGAAGCACTGGACCTTCTTCGTGGAAATGGGCGGGTGCGGTGTCGCCGGCAGGGGCAAGAACATTGATTTCAGGCAGGGCGTCATGGTCATAGCGGGCCAGCGCCTCTACGCCTTCTGACGGCGCGGAGACCGGTTCTTCAGCGCGGACGATGGCGGACCTGCGCGGTGATGGCCGGTTAAATCGTCCCGGTTTTTACGCGGCAGGGAACTGGCGGGGTTCTTCCCGCTAGTTCCCGCGCTTCAGCGGCACGATGCCCGCCATTTCGCCCAGGACGTTGACCAGGTCGGTCCCGGCGGGGACCACGATCTTCGCGTTGTTTTTCAGGGCCTCTTCGAGCATCTGGATCCTCCGCAGCAGCTGCGCGTTTCCAATGAAATACTGGTTGGCCGCCTCGTTCACCAGCTTGATCGCCTGGGCCTCGCCGTCGGCCGCCAGTATCCGCGCCTGCCGCACCCCTTCCGCCTTCTTGATGTCGGCGCGCTTCTGGCCGTCGGCGGCGGTCTCGGTCGCGGTGGCGAAATCGATGGCGGCGATCTTCTCGTTCTCCGCCTTCACCACCTTGTTCATCGTCTCCTGTACGTCCTTGGGCGGGTCGATCTCCTTCAGTTCGGTCCTGACGACCTCCAGCCCCCATTTTTCCGTTTCCTTGCAGAGGGTCAGCAGCAGGTCGGAGTTGATCTTGCTCCGCTCGCTGTTCGCCGATTTCAGCGTCATGGTGCCGATGATGTTCCGCAGGGTGGTCCGCGCCAGATTCACTATCTGCAGTTCGTAGTTGTTGACGTTGTACTGGGAATTCTTGACGCTCTCCTCGTCGGCCTTCACCTTGAAGTAGACCTGGGCGTCCACCCGGGCGTTCAGGTTGTCGTTGGTTATGATTTCCTGGGGCTTGGCGTCGACCATCTGTTCCGTGACGTTGACCCGGAACATCCGCTCGATGACGGGGATGATCCAGTGAAAGCCCGGCTGGGCAAAGCGGGTGTATTTGCCGAGGCGTTCGATCAGGCCGCGGTGTGTCGGGCGGACTATCCGTATCCCTGAAAAGAAGATCGCCAGGAACACGATCGTTAAAATTGTAATAAGCAGCCAGTATCCGCTGAAGAATTCACCCATGGCATTTCTCCTTGTAATGGTTTGTTCGGATTATTGCAGGATATAAAAAGCCTGCCGGGAAATGCGGCGTTATCAATGCAATCCCCGGCCGCCGCATGGAGCCCGGGGATTAATTCAATAGTATAACGGGTTATGTAAAAAGTCTAACAGTTTCCTGAAAAACCCGGTCCGGTGCGCTGGCGGATGGCGCTGCGCGAAGGTGTGGCGGGTTTTCCGGTGAGCGGGAGGGTATTCCGGACAGATGCGTGTGTTGGTAACTTGCTGATGCTACAGCTGGGCTTTTACCTTGCTGAAGAGGTCACTGCTGATGACGCGGGAAAGGTTCTTCAGAACCTCGTCTTTCTTCATGCCCTTTGAAAGGTCGTTGCGCACGGCCAGCACTATGGACTGGATGTATGCTTTTTCATTCATCGCGGTTTCTCCGGAATAGTGTCAATCTGCCTGGAAAACGTAATGATCAATTCCCGGTGCCGCCGTCGGCGGCATGCATACCGTATTATCGTACAATTGCCGGCAATACTTGATCCTTTGTTTTGCCCCACGGCATGAGTCACATGCCGTATTCCGCCCGCTCTATCAGCTCTATCTGCATCTCGCGATTCAGCGTCACGAAATAGGCGTTGTAGCCCGATATCCGCACCAGCAGGTTGCGGTATTTTTCGGGGTTGGCCATGGCGTCTTTCAGCGTGGCGGAGTTCACCACGTTGAACTGCATCTGCATGCCGCCCAGGTCGAAATAGGTCTTCACGTAATTCCTCATGGCTTTCACGATGTCCCCGCGGCTTTCGCCGGCCGCGGGGACCAGCTTCACGTTGAAGGCGATGTTGTTGTCCATGCAGGCCGGGTCGAGGCGCGCCACGTCGCGTATGTTGTCGAGGAAGCTCGGCGACGCGGAGGGCTGCGGCGTGAGCCCCGGGGTGAAGGCCTTGCCCGAGAGGCGCCCCGACGGGAGCGTGCCCGAGAGGGTGCCGTAGGCCACGTGCTGCGACATGGACCAGAAGCCCGAGGTGTAGGGCCCGCCCCGGTAGTTGCGGTGGGCCGCGTAGGCGTCATGGACGACCCGGGCCACCCGCCGGGCCATGTCAAGGGCGGCCTGGTCTCCGGACCCGAAGAGGGGAACCTTCCGCTGCACCAGGGCGCGCAGGGCCGGAGCGTCGCGGAAATCGGTATCGATGGCTTTTTTGAGGTCCGCGAAGGAGACCTTCTTTTCGTCGAAGACCAGTGTCTTGACCGCCATGAGGGAATCGGTCACGTCCGCCAGGCCGATATTAGAGCTCCCGGAGCTGTTGTAGCGGGCGCCGCCGGCGGTCACGTCCAGGCCGTTTGCTATGCACCCGTCGATGAGGGCGCTCAGGAGGGGCGACGGACGGTACCGGGCATGGGCCTCGGCATAGAGGTTATTGAGCTCCACCGCCTGGTCGATGAGAAAACGCTGCTGCGCCGCCCAGGCGTTGAAGAAGTCCTCGAAGGAGACGAAGTCACCGCCCTCGACGGATCCGGTCCGGGGTCCAAGCTGCCAGTTCACGTGGGGGTGGTTCCCGTTGTTGAGGGCCATCTCGAGGGCCGAAACCATGTTCATCAGTATCGAGCCCGTGTGACCCATGTGGCGGCCGGACAGGGTCGGCTCGACGCAGCCGGTGGCAGACCAGTCGCGCACGTGACGGGGGTCGTAGCCCTTGTCCTCCAGGGACGCGGACACGGAGCGGTCGTTGTGCATCGACGGCGTTGCCGCGGTCACGTAGTTGACCTCGCAGAGGCGATCCAGGTAGGCCTCGCTGTTCCGGTCCGGGTTGAAGCGGGCATTCACGTTGGGGTCCCTGATGGAGAGCATCTCGGTGACCTTGAGCATGATGTAGGTCATGTCGCACACGCCGTCGCTACCGTCCGGGGTTACCCCGCCGAGGGTTATCGCCTGGTCCGACGAGCTCCCGCCGAAGAGGTAGTTGCCGATGTCGGGCACGAGGGGAAGGTGGTCGGTGCCGCGCATGTAGAGGCAGCCGACGAGCTCGATGGCGCGTTTCAGGTACGCGTCGCGGCCGGCGTCGTCGGCGATGGCCTCCATGTCCGCGGCGAAATAGGGCTGGAGCCACTGGTCCAGGCGGCCCAGGGAGAGGCCCGTGTTGGTGTTTTCCATGTGGAGGGCCACCCACGCGATCCAGACCGCGTTCACCGCCTCGTCGAGGGTGCGGGCCGGTTCCCGCGGCACCCGGCCGCAGATCTGCGCGATCCTCTCCAGTTCGGCGCGGCGGGACGGGTCCGGTTCCGCCGCTGCGAGGCGCGCCGCTTCAAGGGAAAGGTTCCTCCCGTAGATATCGAGGGCTTCCAGGCACAGTTTCATCGCCTCGAGATTGGCGCGGCGATCGGCGTCTGTATCGCCGAGTCTCGAAAGGGCGGCATCGATATCGGAGGCCAGGCCCCGGGTTCCCCGGGACAGCAGCGCCGGGTAGTCCGGCACGGTATGGGACACGCCCACCGATTTCCATACGAAGTAGTAGACCCAGCGCTCGTCGATCTTGAGGCAGAGGGGATGGTTGTATTTCGTGCGCACATACTCCCTGAAGTTCCGCGTTGCCCAGAAGGGGAAGATCTCGTGGTGGAGGATGTCGGCGTCTTCCGGACTGATCGTGTAGGGATTGAGAACGCGGTCGCCGATCGACCTGAGTTCGCCCCAGAGCATGGTGCCCTGGGCGTCGGGATATATGATGACGCCGGTGGGCTCCTTCGCGGTGCTGGTGCCCGCGATCAGCTCCCTCTCGGCGATTATCGGCTTTTTGTGTTCCATGAGATGCTTGAAGGCCAGTGCCTGCCGCAGTACCGGCACCCAGGGCTTTCCGGATGCGTCGGTCTCGAAGCCGTTGGCCCGGTACCAGTCGGTGAGGAGCTTCGGCCGCTCCACGCAGAGCTGCGGCATGCGGTCGAAATGGCGGTCCAGCATCCACCGCAGGCGCGGGAAATCGTCGAGACTGTAATCGGCCAGGTAGGGGTCCGCGAGATGCTTCACGTTCCGGTCGACCGAGGGGGCGCGGAGCATTCCCCTGCGGCGGGCGGGAAGATCGTCGCCGGGAGCGGCCCTATCGGAGCCGTACTGCCGCTTCCGCTCCCTGATGTCCTTCTTCTGTTTTCTGTCCAGCATTCGCCGGTGGGTTTTCCACAGGAGCAGCGATATGTAAAAGTTGAAGAGCTGGAGATAGGCGATGTTTCCCTCGAGGATCATCTTGTTGTTCAGGATAAGGATGAGCATTTCGTTGGGGGTAATCCTGAGCATCTCCATGAGGGTCCTGCCGCTCCGGAACCGCAGGGTCACGTCCGCATCGGCGGGTATGCGGCGCAGCGCCCTGACCTTTCCGTCGCGGAAGGAAATGGCGCGGTTGACGCTGCCGTCTTCCGTGGCGAACCCCACGACGAAGTTGATGAAGCCGTCCGCGCCGGCGAGGTAGTTCCGCAGCGAGGGCCGCAGGTTGAAGAGCAGGGCCATGAGGCGGAGGAGAATGTAGGTTATGATGTTCATGGGCGGTCTCCCGGTAGCGTCAGGTTTTATGAGAGCAGGTAATTGACAACGTCTTTCACGCTTTCGTCTATGAATCGGGAGCTGTCATCCGCCACCTCCTGGAGGACGCGGCTGTTCATGAGGCTTACGATGCCATGGAGCATGATCCACGCCTGCACGGTTTTTTTCCATGCCCCGGCGGCTGGCTTCCCGCGCTTTTTCAGAAGCTCCGCCACGACGGGGCGGGTTATCTCTATGAGGTCCAGCCCCGCTTTCTTTTCAGCGTAGGCAACCGGCTCGATCTGCGTGTCGCGGTAATCGGCGTACTTGGGCGTATCCATGCTGAAGATGATATTGTAGCTGTCCGGGTTGGATGTTCCGTATGATATATATTCCTTCATGATCGCCGCGATTTTTTTCAGCGGCGTTTTTTCACGGTCCCGCGCACCGGCAAAGCGGGCGTAGAGTTCCTGGAATCCGGCGGTCTGGATGTCAAGGTACAGCTCGTCCTTGCTGCTGTAATAATTATAGATGTTGGCGGCGGTCATGCCGATGGCCGACGCCAGGCTGCGCATGCTCAGGCGGCTGAATCCCTTGTCGGCTATGATCCCGATGGCCGCGCTAAGAATATGCTCCCGGACCTGCGCCACTTCTTCGGCGCTTCTGCTGGTTTTGGGCATTGCCGTCCTTCCTGAATAATTGTCATTAATAATATGAACAATGTTAATTTAACAGTGTTCAGCTAAATTGTCAAGATAAAATCCTAAAACAGGAAAGGACCGGGCCTGTTTTTACTGGGGTAAATGCCCGATTGCGGTTTTGGATGCAGTGCTACTTATTGCCTACTGCTTCAGGATGGTCTTGAAGGGCCGCAGCATCTCATCCTTCATGCGCTGCTTGTACACGACCTCCCTGAAGCCGGGGAACCTGACCATCTGCGAAAGGGCCCCGTTGACCAGGCTCTGCGTGAAGCGCCGCTTCGGGAAGTCGTACATGCCGTGCTTCTTGTAGTAGCGGTGGTCGGCCAGGAAGGGAAAACGCAGCCAGCTCCAGATCTCGTCCCTGAAAATCTTCCAGCCGCCGACGCTCTGGAAGGTCTGGGGTCCTATGTAATTCTTCTCGGCCCGGGCAACGGCGTTGGAGGCCAGGTTCTGGATCTGCAGGTCCAGAACCTTCGAGTTCCCGCCTTCGTCTGTGACGATATCAACAAGGTTTGCATGCTGGAATTCCGGAAAGCAGCGGAGAAATTCATTGAAGGACGAAAGTTTCCCCAGCGGGCCCGACACGAGGCACCCTATCTGCTTTCCTTCGAGGACGGGGGTGTGATTGTTGTAGAAGCTCCTGTCGATGAACCGCTTCCACAGGGACGAAAGGTACCGGTCCCGCGTCTCCATGCAGTAAAAGATGATGTCCGCCGCCTTGATCCTGCTTTCAAAGAAGAGGTGAAAGTCGTCGCTGTCCCCGTACACGCACCGGTTGTCGTAGGCGCACTGGAGGCACCCCAGGCATCCCCCCTTGATCTTGAGGTCGTGGAGGTTGTATACCGGCGGCGCCTCGGTAAAGGACCGGCTGAGGCGCTCGGCCATCTTCCCAAGGTTGGATGAGGGGGAGGCTGCGTCGGTGATGATGACGATGTTTTTCCCGGCGGGATTGATCCTGATTTTCGGCGGGGAGGGCCGGTACGGCGACATCCTGGCGCTGACTGGGTAATAGGCCCGCGCCGCAGGCGTGTTGTCCCGCACGGCGTCGAACATGCATGTTGTGAAGGCGTCAAAGCGCTTCCGCTCACGGCTCCTCACCAGGTCGTACATGGAGGCGGAGTAGGAACCGGCGAATTTCATAGCAAGGTCATCGCAGATGGCGCGCATGTAGTTGTGCGCCGTGTGGTCGAAGAAATGGATGGAGGTCGTGATGACCGCTGCGAATTTTGATCTGAAGGCCGGGGCAGCTTTCCCCTCGAACACCAGCTCTATGAATCGTTTGTACTGCGACGGGACAAGGAAGTAGTAGAGGGGGAATGCCCAGATGACGAGCTCTGATGCCCTGACATCCTCCAGGACGGCGCGGAAGGCCTTCGGATCCTTTTCGATGACCTTTATCCCCCGGGAAATGTCATGGATGTAGTACGTGTGGTCCGGGTGCTGTTTTTGCGTATACCGGATATACTGCATGGTGACGCTCGTGTCCCCCTTGGGGCTTCCGTTGAGGACCGTGATCTTCATGATGCCACCTCCCTGGGTGTGTTGCCGGGAAACGGGGACGGGTCCGCCGTCCCTGGAAAAATGTCCCACACCGGCAGGGAATAATCAACCTATTTTTTATGTCCCGGCGGGGCGGGGGGAAAATGTTATTGACTCGCACCAATGTTTTTGCTTTCATAAATACGATCCCCGGGATGGCGGTAGTCCTTAATGCTAGTAGACATGGATGTTTGACCCCTATGAAAAACGTTGCCCTTCTTCCCTTCGTAATTGTTGCGCTGTTGCCATCAATGGCCCGTGCCTCCGAGTGCAGGAGGTACAGCGACACCGGTTTCCACTACAGCATCTGCGCCCCGGCGGACTGGAAAAAGAATTACCGGGAAGACGGGGACCGGCATCACGTGATCTTCAGGCGCGCCCGCGCGGCCGGAACCGAGATAGCCGTCACGGCTTTGCCCGCCGGCGGGGAGGGCGCTCAGGAACTGAGCGTCTGGAGGAAACTGCTGGGCCCGGGAACCGGGCAGGGCTTCAGGAAGATCATCGAGACGAAGGAGCTGGCCGCAGGCGGCAACGTGACGGTCAAGGTCGTTGTTTTCGATTATTATTCCCGGGGCGTGAGGATGCTCCAGCGCACCATGTTCTCGCGGTATGGCAGCAACACCCTGGTCATCGAGTGCAGGGCCCCCATCGGCTCCTTCTCGCGATACACGGACGTTTTCAACGAGGTGATGTCAAGCGTCGATTACACCGGAACAGAGGCCGGGGAGGCCATGAACGGGCCCGGTGAAGAGAAAGAGGTCGCGCCCGGTAAGGGTGGGCCGAAAAAACCGGTTGCACTTAAAAAGAAGCCGGAGCAGAAAAAGCGGCCCGTGGCCGTGAAGCGCAAGGAACCGGAGCCCTATTCAACGGTCCCGAAAGAGAAGGAAGGGAAAAAAGGGCTCTCCATATCAAAACCGGAAAGTCTTGAGGACGGTTCATCGGCTGAAAAAGCCCGGGGTGAAAAGACCGAAACACCGCGGAAAACCGGGGAGGAGGCGGCGCCGGCCGGGTCGATCGGGAACGGCAAAGACCAGGTGATCGATGTGGAAACTGTTGAAGACCCGGAAGCCAGAAAGGCCATAGAGAGCGAGCTCAACACCCTGCAGGACATGGAGCGCAGGGGCCTCATCGAGAAGGTGGAGGAGGAACAATAGCCTGCCGGACGGGATAACCCTACCAGGCATTGAAGCCGAATCCGCATTCTCCCGCGACTGAATGAAAGTACGAGCGCATCCCCTTGATGTACATGTACCGTGCCTGGATGAACATCGAGAACACGCCGAAGGATTTCTGGTATCCGAAAATCGCCTGGGCGGAAAAGTTGAAGCCCCGGGAAGTTCCGCCGTCGATCCCGGGAAAGGAGCTGCTGATTTTCGCCTCCAGGTAGGAGGCTCCGGGTATGAGGGCCAGGACAAAGCAGCCCCAGCTGTTTTTCATGGACGGAAAGGCCCACATGAGCCCACCGCCGAAGAGATACCCCGACAGCATGTACGATGATCTCTTGAAATAGATGTACCCGCCTTCGAACCTGAGGCCCGGGATCATGGGATGGCGGCTGCCGGAGGCGAAGTCCAGCCCCTGGTCAAGGGCGAAATAGCCGGCATACCCGTGGGGAAGGGCGCTGTGGGAGCTGCCCAGGTTGTAGTGAAAAGCACCGGAGAAGGAGAGGCGGCCGCTGGTCCAGTGGTCCCCGGTCACGGGCCCGCGCCTTTCTCCTCGGCGTTTCTTCCTGTCGCGGGCCTTTGCCTGTTTCTTGGCTTTTTCCTTGTCGGCTTTTTCTTTCTCGGCCTTCAGTCTGGCTTCCCGCTTTTCCCTGTCCTTTTTTAAAAGGATGAGCGCGCGTTTCTTTCCCTCTTTCCTGTTCAGCCCGGCAATGTAATTGACCCTGATTTTATACAGGTTTACCGGAAACTTCATCTTCCTGTGGATTTCGATGTCTTCATCGTATGATTCGGTTTTGTAGATATCGTCAATCCTGATCCGTTTTATCTTGAAGGTGCCGTAGGAGTTCGCGAAGGTTATGGCCGACGTGTCTTCCCTGATGATTTTGCCCACCAGGACCGTGCCATCGTAAAGCCTGACGGTGTCGGCCATGGCGCCGGTCCCGGTCATGACGAGAAGGAAAAACAGGACCGGTAAAATGGTTCGAGTATGCCGTTTCATATCCAATTCCGAATAACAAATAGTATTTGCTCCGCCTGCGGCGGTGCCGGCGGTTCGACAAGTGCAAATGGGGTGAATGTGTTTCTGTATTTTAGATAGCACCATTACAGGACCGCGGGTTGAATGTCAAAACAAAAAAGAGAGAAGTATCAAAATGAAAAACAGTTTTCAACGGGATCAATCCGGCCGGGGCGGGTTTTTTATTTCAATGCTGAAGAAGTGGTTGATGTATCCAGTCCTCACCCTGCCCATGGATGGGGGCCATTTGATGCTTTTTGATATACCTCCATCAGCGTGTTAGCACGGGCGCAGCGAAGCAATACTCTTTTTGCCATGAAAAATATTATCGCACTATGGATGAAACGTGATTGCAATTTACCGCCATGACGAAATAGTATACAAAACACCGGCCTGGGCCGATAGAACAGGGAGTGATTGACCTTCATACATGAGCGCTGAACCCATAGAACTGATTGTGCCGGAAGAAAACAACCTGGAGCGTGTTGACAAGTTCCTGCCCCTTGCCCTCGAGCAGGACCTGTCGCGGAGCTACATCCAGAAGCTGATCCACGGCGGCAGCATTACCGTCAACGAAAAGACGATAAAGCCGAACTACAAGGTCAAGACCGACGACCGGATCGTGGTGGTCATCCCCGAGCCGGAACCGCTGGAGCTTGAGCCGGAAGACATCCCCCTGGATATCGTTTACCAGGACAGGTCGATAGTCGTGGTCAACAAGCAGGCGGGCCTGGTGGTGCATCCCGGGCCGGGAAACTGGAACCGCACCATGGTGAACGGCCTCCTGTATCACATCAAAGACCTTTCCTCCATCGGCGGCATTGCCCGGCCCGGCATCGTGCACCGCCTTGACAAGGACACGGCCGGCCTGATGGTGGTCGCCAAGGACGACGCCGCGCACCAGTTCCTCACCGCCGAGTTCAGCGGGCGCAGGGTGCGGAAGAAGTACGCCGCCCTGGTCGTGGGAAAGCCGAAGGAGGCCCACGGCCTTATCGACCTTCCCATCGGCAGGCACCGGAAGTACCGCCACAAGATGACAATCGACGAGAGCGGCCGTGAGGCCCTGACGGAGTTCACGGTGAGCAGGGTGATCAACTCCCGCCTTGGCGTGTTCACGCTCCTTGACATCGACCTCCATACCGGCAGGACCCACCAGATCCGGGTGCACCTCTCCTCCGCAAGCATCCCCATCGTGGGGGACCCCATCTATTCCAAGAAATGGGAGAAGTACCGGGTGCCGTATCTCCTCCTCGCCTCGGTGAGGCTCGAGTTCACCCATCCTGCCACGGGGGGGACCATGTCGTTTTCGGCGGACATCCCTGAGCACATGCGGGAATTCATCGATAAGGCAGAGCGGCTCCATGTGTGATAATGGACGGGGCATTGTCACTGTAAGACATAAACGGACAGGGGAAAAATTGAAGATTGCAATCGTTCTTGTCTGCCTGATGGCCGCGGCCATAACCGCGCACTCCATCGAAGAGGGTGAGAATCCCTCCCGTCTGCCCGAGGCTTATATGCAGGCGCGGGAGAAAATTTTCTCGGAGGCTTCCGTCATCCTCAGCGATAATATCGAGGACAACGACCTGGTGCATGTTCTGATGGAGACATGGGATGGCGATGCGCTGGTGCTGCTGGTCGTGAAAAAAGACGGGAGCGCGCGGATGGTTGACAGCGCCGGGAGAGCCGCCTCGGCTCCGGGCCGAAAGGGAAAACAGATGGAGAAATGTTCCGCGTACTTTAAAGAGGCGGAGAAGGCGATCCTGATGACCGTGAAGACCCTCAGGGCCCCGCTTCCAGACAAAGGCGGCACCATGTTTTATTTTTTTACGGTGAACAGGCAATACAGCGCCGGGACCTATGAAGGGCAGCGGCGTGACGTGAAAGACAATATTTCCAGGCTGCAAGATTCGGCAAAGGCGTGCCTGGCCGAATTGGTGACGGCAAAATAATAGATGGCGATGGCCGCCCGGAATGCGGCGGGTCATCCGGGCCCTATACAGTCATTCCTGCCCCTTGAAACCCTCGTAGCCGGAGAGCACGCTCATGAGCTCGGTCCTGTTCTTGATCCCGATCTTGGCGAAGATGCTCGTGATATGTGTTTCAACGGTACGTACCGTCATGCCGAGAATGACCCCTATCTCCCGGTTCGTCTTGCCGGTGGCCAGCTGCCTGATCACATCGAGCTCCCGTGACGTTATGCCGTGCAGGGTTCTGAGATGTCCCGGCTCCTTCACCAGTGACATGATGATGAGAAATCCAGAAAGGTCCTTGAAGGAGTCTATGACCTTTTTCACCTTCAGGTCAACGGGGATCTTTGCGCTTCCGTCGCCGCGCTGCCGGATATTGACACGGATGCGGGCCGATGCCGTGTCTGAATTCAACAGTCCGGAGAATTCCCTCCGGACCGCATGCTTCTCCACAACGATGTCCAACCAGCGGACCTCCTCCCCCTGACGCGCGTTCACCAGTGCGTGCGCCGCGCGGTTGCTGAATATCACCTTAAAGGACGTATCAAGGAGGATGATCCCTTCCTCGATATTTTCGGTGATGTCCCTGCTGATGAAGTCCGGCATGATGGTGATAAGGCGGTATTTTTTTTTATGATGTAGAGAAGTATGCCGATCCAGACCAGCAGCCAGAAAGGTATGATGTTGCTGGTGCCCCGGTAGCCGAACAAATAGTCGGCCATCCATGAGAGGATGGCCAGCACAAACCCGGACGACGTGAGGATATAGACCTGCATCCTGCCCTTGTTGGTCTTCTGCCTGGAATGGTAGACAATCAGCAGTATCATCGAGGCCAGATTGTATATTGAAGTTTGAATCTGGGCATATAAGAACCAGAATCCCGAAGGGAAATCCCTCACCACCGCGTTCTCGGTAATTCCAATGTATGAGCCGATGAAGGGGGGAATCCACAGGATTGAGGCCGGGATTATTTGTGCGATCCTGCTCCGGATTGGATCGGAGTACCGTATCACGAACCACAAGAGAAACGCAAAAGCGAACTGTCCCGCGAAGGTGAACCTCTGCCAGAATTCCTGCGCGGACGCGTCCCTGCTCAGGAAATACAACACATAGCAGAAGCTCCAGGCGGATGAAAAAAAGCATAGGTACACGAGGGGCCTGAAGCGTTCGTCTCTGTTTGCCGCCGGGATGAGATAAAACCCGAAATAAATAAACGATATTGAACACATACCGGCGAGGACCGCCGCCAGCCCGGTGCACAAGGTCGCGTTCATCTGCATTTCCCCTCTGAGCCCCATGTAATCCCGGGCCAGGTCCGATTTTTTCCGCCGATTGATTTATGTGTATAATTTCATCATTGTCAATGATAATACTTTGGCGCGATATATGAAGAAACCGGGAAAAATAGTCCCGTCTCGGGGTTTTCCACGATGTCTGCGGATGTCCGGATTACTACCTTATTGCGTACAATGGCTTTAATTAACACCGGGAAAAACGAAACCTGCGTTCGCACGATAACGGTTTCTCTTTCCGGATATTGACCGGGGAGGATTTATGAGGAAATTTATCCGCATGACTGCTGTTGTCTCGATACTGGCGGGAAGCCTGTCCCTCATGGCTTTACAGTGCGAAAAGAAATCCGATACGTCGAAAAACACTGCGACAGCCCTGATGGCCGTATTATCGGGCACCCATTGCGAGCGGGTTGGCGGGTTCTGCAATGACCTGTATAACAGCTGCGGTGAGAGTCATGTCGGATGGGTCGGATGGGGATGCCCTGACCTGCCGGACGAGCCTGACAGCGCCGTATGCTGCCTGCCGGTTACGTCGTGCGCCGCCATAGGAGGCGTTTGCAGACTGAAGACCGAATCCTGCCCAGGCAAAACCGGCGGAACGGTATTCATGGATTGTCCCCAGGGCGCTGACGGGCAATGCTGTATACCCTTTGAGTGACGGGGCGTATTGATCGCGATATAAATGGCGGGTGTAAAACGCCGGCGGAGCCAGCGCCGGCGTTTCATGTTTACTGATAAGCGTTTTATTCCATGCCCAATCGGATCGAGTACGATATATCCGCTTTCCATCCGGGAAGGCTGGAAGACTGGTTTTCCATCCCCAGCAGGCGTGACGGATATTCGTACGCATCCTGCTCCGCATGCACAAAGTTTTCAATCCCTCCCGACCCGGCATCGTGAAGAATGTAAATTCCCACATTGCTTCCGGGATCATAATCGAAGGCGATGTCAAGGGGGATATCGACCCAGTCTCCCGCCTTGAGCCCGGCCGGCACCGTCATGGTGTGGTTATAGACCAGTGTTTCGTCGGTCATATTGACATAGTAGCTGTTGACCAGGCCCAGGGCATTAAGGTCGCTGTGGCCCAGGTAAATCCGAAAATTTTTATAGCATCGAATCATTCTTGCTGATGAATTATTGTCAACAATATAATAGAGCAAATGACAATCAACACGGCCCCGGTAATTCCATGAACAGATAAATTGGTTGCTTATTTTATGCGGCTATGTATCATTGCAGCAAAACACGCTTGATAGTTCCTCACTAAGGATGTAGGTCTTCGACCCCATGTAACTATCTCCTTTTTCGGACATTGTTAAGCACGATAGTTATTAAAAAGGAGGATGGTATGCACGGGAGCAAACTCTTCGTCGGAAACATCAGTTATTCCGCGAGCGAACAGCAGTTAAAGGAACTTTTCGCGCAGCACGGCACAGTGGTCGATATCCGGATCATCGGCGACAAGGGCTTCGGCTTTGTCGAGATGTCCAGCCAGTCGGAAGCGGAGAACGTGAAGAATGCCCTTGACGGCTTTAACCTTGAGGGGCGCAACCTCCGGGTGGATGAGGCCCGCCCGAAAGGAGACAAGAGAGGCGGCGGCGGGGGCGGAAGAGGATTCCGCTAGACTCTACGCTTAAAAGCGCGGCCCCGGGGCCGCGCTTTTTCGATCTTTCACATCTGCCGTTTTCCATCATGCGTGAGATATTCAATACATGACTCTCCTAACAAGCAGTTAGCTTCAAAATATTTTTAATTTTTAGCCCCTCAATCCGTATCAATAGTAAATACCCTTTTTATGGAGAATGAGCATGATTGATATTATGGAAATCGAGGGAGCTGTATTGATCGAGGCCGATGACTTCGGCCTGAACGTGGGTAACCTGGTCACCGAGATACAATTTCGGGACAAGAAGCTCGGCCACGGTGATGCATGCAGGTTCGCCTGCGCGGTTATCGGATCTCTCGTTGAAGAAGGATTGATCACGGTAATTAAAACAGAGTATGTAATGAAAGACGAGGACTTTTACGTTCCGGTCGTGAGCAGAGAAGTCTCGAAAGAGGAGCTGAATGGGTTCATCAGGAATCCGGATAAATGGGTTGAAATGAAGGTATTCTCGGATACGTTTCCATTCGAGCTCAGGACGACAGAGAAAGGTCGCGAGAAACTTAAAAAGCTGAAGGGGGGATGATGGAGCGCGGAGGATATCCCCGAATCAGACTATGAAGGTGAAGGCACGAGCTTGCTGCCGTGCCTTCACAGCGGGATCGGCTATATTATTTTTTGCTGTAGTCGTATACTCCGCGGCCGGTCTTGCGGCCGTAGTTTCCCGCACGGACAAGTTTTCTCAGGAGCGGTGCGGGGCGGTACTTGTCTCCCAGCTCCCGGTGCAGGCCCTCCATGATGCGGAGCAGGGTGTCCAGGCCGATCAGGTCGCCCAGCGCCAGGGGCCCGATGGGGTGGTTGCATCCCAGCATCATGCCCTTGTCGATGTCCTCTGCCGTGGCCAGGCCTTCATCCAGGGTGAAGAAGGCTTCATTGATCATAGTGCAGAGTATGCGGTTGACGACGAAGGCCGGCGCTTCCTTTACGATAATGGCCTCCTTGCCGATTTTCCTTCCCCATTCCTTTGCCACGGCCAGGGTCTCCTCGGATGTCTGGTGGCAGCAGATCAGTTCCAGGAGCTTCATGACCGGCACCGGGTTGAAGAAATGGGTGCCGATGACCTTGTCGGGCCTTTTGGTCGCGGCGGCCATCTCTGTGATGCTCAGGCCCGATGTGTTGGTAAAGAAGAGGCAATGGGCCGGGACAATGCTTTCGAGCTCCTCGTAGACCTTTTTCTTCACATCCATGACTTCAATGACGACCTCGACCACCACATCAGCACCGGCCGCCGCTTCCTTCAGGTCCACCGTGGGCTTGATGCGTCCCAGGACCGCGTCCATCTGCTCCTTGGTGATTTTGCCCTTTTCCATGTCGCGGCCCAGGTTCTTTTTGATGGTGTTCATCCCGCCGTCGACAAAACGCTGTTCGATATCGCGCATGGCCACTTCGTACCCGGCCTGGGCGCAGACCTGCGCGATTCCGTTGCCCATCAGGCCGGCGCCCAGCACACAAATTTTCTTGATTTCCATTTGCCTACCCCTTTGATTTTTTATGTTTAAACAGGACAGAGATTCTTTATAAAACTCTTGAAACCTCTCCATGCAGGCTAGCAAACCACCCGCGCTAGAGTCAAGGCAAAACCTGATTGAAAGGAGAGCAGAATAGATTGAAAGAGCACACAGTGATGGAGGTAATTCAATTACTGGATCTTTTCCCGGACATTTTTGTGCCGAAATTGGAAGTTGTCGCGCCATGCTGTTTCGGACAGGTGTTGTGCGGTTCCGCAGGACCCTGATGCCGCGTACGATGGTAGTAAAATAATCCGTGTGTCCGGGAAGTGGATGGTAAAAAATTCTTGAATAAAATCGCCGGCTGATACGAAATAGCAACAAAATTACCCAAACCGGAGGAATTGATGAAAAGAACAATAATTGTCATGATGGCTGCCGTTTTTATGGCGGGCCTGGTCTCCTGCGCGAGCGTTGAGAAGAAACGGAAGGATTGCAACGACAAGTGCGCGGCCGAGAAGACGGCCTGCATCAGCAAGGCGACCGATGCGAAGACCAAGAAAGTCGACGCTAAAAAGAAAGCTGAATGCGAAAAGAACGCAAAGGCGTGCGGCGACAAATGCGCGGCCATCAAGTAGCATGATTGTTCGCGAGGACGCATAACTTGTTTTATGCGGCATCCGGGCACTGCCCGTCATCAGGGCAGTGCTTTTTTATTGTATCCTGCATGTTCCCGGACCGCGGCTAATAGGGGGGATTGAACGCGGTTTATCCCGGTCAAAGCGGACGGGAGCGCGGGCGTTATCCTTTTATGGCTGCTACATGCTGTAGCTGAGCCCGGTCACTTCCTTGACGCGCTCCATGGTCGGTGCGGCAACAGCGCGTGTCTTATCGGCCCCTTTCTTTAAAATCCGGATCACCTCGCCCTTGTCCTTGCTGTATTCCTCACGTTTTTTCCTGAAGGGGGCAAAGTATTCCCAGATGAGGCCCAGGAGCTCTTTCTTGACTTCCCCGTAGCCGAGGCCGCCCTTCAGGTAGCGGTCCTTCATGTTCTCGACCTTCGACGGTTCCGCGAAGAGCCTGTACAGGGCGAAGAGGCTGCAGGTCTCCGGGTTCTTGGGCTCCTCCACCGGCGTGGAATCGGTCACGATCCGCATCACTTTCTTCTTGAGGGACTTCTCGTCCTCGAAGATCTCGATGGTGTTGCCATAGCTCTTGGACATCTTCTGCCCGTCGATGCCGGGGATAACGGCGGCATCGTCGGATATGCGCGGCTCCGGCAGGGTGAAGATCTCGCCGTACATGTTGTTGAAGCGGATGGCGATGTCCCGGGTGATCTCCACGTGCTGCTTCTGGTCTTTCCCCACCGGGATGATCTGGGCCTGGTAGAGGAGGATGTCAGCGGCCATGAGGACCGGGTAGGTGAACAGGCCCGTGTTCGGGACGATGCCGTGGGCCACCTTGTCCTTGTAGCTGTGGCTCCGTTCGAGGAGACCCAGCGATGTGTGGCAGGACAGGATCCAGGTCAGCTCCGTCACCTCCGGCACGTCCGACTGGACCCAGAAGTGGCTTTTATCGGGGTCGAGGCCCAGGGCCAGAAAGTCGAGGGCGGCCTCCAGGGTGAAGTTCCTGAGGCGCTCTCCCTCCTGGTTGCTGGTCATGGCATGGTAATTGACGATAAAGCAGAACAGGTCATTATCATGCTGGTATTCGATCATCGGCTTCATCATGGCGAAATAATTGGCTATGTGAAGGGTTCCCGACGGCTGTATGCCGGATAGTATTCGTGCCATTGTGTTCCTCGGTTCGGAGTCTGTTGGGTAAAGAAATCGAATGGTAAAAAAAATAGTCAATAATAAAATTATTCTTGCGCATTAAAGCCCCTCCTTAATAACTATAACCAGTCATTATTGCTCATGCGATAACCCCCGCGGCAGGCAGCGCGGGAGCAAATCCATACTTTACGAGAGGACCACCATGGAAATGAAGAAAAACGTTGGCTCATCTGACCGCTTTGTCAGGACCCTCATCGGCCTTGCCTTTATCCTGAATATTTTTTCCCTGGAACCGACCCGGTTCGGCATGTTTGTCCTGCTGGCTATCGGTCTGCTGATACTGAATACCGCCTATACCCAGTACTGCTTCATCTATGACCTGCTGGATATCAATACCTACGAGAAGAAGGTGACGCCGCCGGCCGAACAGCCCAAGGCATCCCACTGAGCATAAGGAAATCATCCATAACAAAAAAAAGGGCACGGAATACCGTGCCCTTTCTGTTTTCATGTCATATCAGGTCGGGTTAAAACCCGGCCCCATCATTAACGCTTCAGGGTGAGCAGCTCCTGCAGCATCTGGTCCGCCGTGGTTATGGACCGGGAATTGGCCTGGAAGCCCCGCTGGGTCACGATCATGTCGGTGAACTGGTCCGACAGGTCCACGTTGGACATTTCCAGGGTGCCGGCGACAACTTTGCCGCGGCCCTGGGTGTTGGCGGCTCCCTCATTGGCCGCGCCGGAGTTGTTCGACACCTCGAAGAGGTTTTCCCCGGTGGCGGTGAGGCCCTGCGGGTTGGTGAAGACCGCCATGCCCACCTGGCCGACAATGTGCTTCGTGCCGTTGGAATAGACGCCGGTAATGATGCCGGAGTTGTCAACATTGAAGGATTCCATGTATCCCATGTTGTAGCCGTCCTGCTCGACCGCCTTGGTGGTGGCGGGGGAGGCGAACTGGGTTATCCCTTCGAGGAGTCCCGACTTGCCCATGTCGAGCTGGATCGTGCGCATGTTCGGGTCCCCGGCGACGCGCCAGTTGGCGTTGACGATGAGGCTTCCCTGGTTCGATTCGTCCGGCGACCCCTCGTCCGCCACGGACACGAGCTTCCCGTCCGGGCTGAAGCGGAGGTTGATGCGGGACGACGGGTTCGCGTTGTTCTGCATCCCGGCGCCGGCCGGCACGTCGAGGGTCAGGGGAACCGTCGAATCGGTGATCGCGGCGGACGCGGTCCACTGGTTCGGGCCGGTCTTCCAGAACACCATGGTGAGTCGGTGCGTGTTCCCCTGGTTGTCGTAGGCGTCGATATTGGTCGTCACTCCCGCCGATGACCGCATGCGTCCCGTGGCGTTGGGCGGGACGACCGCGTAGCGGGAATCAAGGTTGCATTTATACTTGATGTTTGTTGTTTCCTTTGCGTCAACTTTTCCGTAAATGGGGATCACGATGTCCTCCAGCGATCCGCTCGGATTGACTACCATTTCCCCGGCCTGGTTCCGGGTCGCCTGCCACCCCTGCACCTTGAGGCCGTTGCCCGGGTTAACCAGCGTGCCGTTCTTGTCTATACCGAAGGTGCCGGCGCGGGTGTAGAATTTGCGGTCCCCGTCGGACACGACGAAGAACCCGTCGCCGGATATGGCCAGGTCGGTCTGGTTGCCGGTGGTCTGGAGGCTTCCCTGGGTGAATATCCTGTCGATGGACGCGATGGTCATGCCGAGACCCACCTGCTTGGGATTGACGCCGCCCCGGTTCTCCTCGGGCCGCGCCGCCCCGGACAGGGTCTGGGAAATCATGTCCTGGAACGTGACCCGGCTTGTTTTGAAACCGTAGGTGTTAACGTTCGAGATGTTGTTGCTCACAACATCCATCCTGGTCTGATGGTTCTTCAGACCGGAAACGCCGGAATAGAGTGCACGCATCATACTGGCAATTCTCCTCTCTTCGAATTATTGGTTACCCGGAACGGCATCCCTTCCGTTCGCCTGATTGCTCATCGTTTTCTGCTCGGCGGCCCCATTAATGGTCGTCGTTACGGCGGCCGCGTTCGAATATGCCGCGGCGGCGGCCGCCGGGACCTCGGCGTTGCGGACCGCGCTGATATCGTTCATCCTGACCTGTTCGCCGTTTACCATCAGGACCTGCTCGTCGCCATTGTACTGGATCGACGAAACGACGCCGGAAACGCGGCGGTTCGTCAGCGGGTTCAGAGCGTCAATCTGTTTCCCCAGGAGGGAAAAGGCCTCGTTGGAGCGGGAGCTTTTCAGCAGATTGCCCATTTCCTTGTTCATGTTTGACATCTGCTCCAGGGTGGAGAACTGGGCCATCTGCGCGATGAACTCACGGTCTTCCATCGGCCTGGTCGGGTCCTGGTACTTCAGCTGGGTCACCAGGAGCTTCATGAACATGTCCTTGTCGGCGACTCCCTTGATGCCTTCCTTGCCGTGGTTGACCTTCTTGTTCACCATGTCGGCTTCGAGGCGCGCAGCCGCAAGTTCCTGACCTGTCATTCGTGGTACGTTCATACGGTTCTCCTATATGACCAGATTGATCTGGCCGTTGTGATACGGTATCGTGTTGGCCATGTATTCGCTTTCTATCTCAACAGACTGTTCCGAAGGCGCGATAACGGCGCTGCGGTCGTCGCTGCGGTCGTAGAGCATCCTCCCGCGCTGGTCGTTCACGTTGACGTGGAATTCGCCCACCATGATGCCGGCGTCATGGAGCTGCTGCCTGATATAGTCAAGGCTGCCCGCGATGAGGTCCCTGGCCTCACGCGTCTCGACCAGGAAGCTGCCCTGGACGACACCCTCGCGAAGTTTCAGGTTTATGCTGACCGTGCCGAGCTCTTCCGGGTGCAGCCTCACCGAGAAGGAGCCGTTGCGTCCGTCTTTCACGACGACCCGGGCGTTCTGGATGATGCTCTCAAGGTTTTCCCTGAAGACGCTGTTCCTTGGGGATGCCTCCGAGAGGTCCGCCTGCCTGGCGGTCATGTCGACTTTCGCGGCGCCGAAGTTGAATGTCGTGCTGTTCCCCTGGTCATGGGAGCCGGACTTTTGGTTGGTGCCGTCGCCCCTGACGCCGTCAAGGAGCGATTCCATTTTAGCCATGATATCCTTCACGGCAGGGGCCGCGGTTTCGGCCGCCTCGCCCTGCCTGCGGGCCTGGTTTTTTTCCTCGCCCGGTTTCATTTTTTTCACAAGGCCTTTTATCCCCGCCATGGCGCCGGCGAGGTGTTCGCTCTTTCCCGCCTGCGTCCTGCCGGCGAAGGCGTCGATCAGCGATGCCAGCTTATCCAGGGATTTTTTCAGCAGCCCCCGGTCGGGGTTCATCTTTGAATCGCGGAGCAGGTCATGGACCTCCTGGGCCGAGGCCTTGATGGCCCTCATCTCCGGCTGTTCTTTTCCTTTTAATATATCGATCATCCGGTGCAGTCCTTCCTGGAGGTCGTGCATGTCGGCGTCACCGGTTTTCTTTTCCTTCTGCTTCTGACGCGTCCGCGCCCCGGCATCGGTCCCTTTCTCGATCTGGTTTCCCTGCGGGTCGGCAGGGCCCTTTTTCTCCGCGGTGTTTTTCACGTCGGCATTTTTAATGTCTTTTCCCTGTACCTGGGCGGCGGCTTTTTGTCCCTGTTCCTCGGCCCTGCCGACGGCCGGCGATGTCTCTTCCCTGCGGGCGTTCATGGATGATTCTTCCCGGGGCGCCCGGTCGTTGACCGCGGTGGCGCTGCTGTTTTTCAACGGCTCCGGCCTGTCCGCGGGGATGGACGGCACCTGCTCGCCCGCCCTGACCTGGCCCTGCAAGAGGGAGAAGAAACTCGCGTCAGTCGAATAGTCGTGGCCGGTTTTCGCGCTCTGGGGGAGTGAGGAAACGGCAAGATTATTGTTCTGAGCAATTTTAATATCGCCTAAATGGAGCATGTTTAATTAACCCGTTTCGTTGTTTGGCCTATTAATATATCGAAAGGAGATGTAATAAACTGAATGGAATTTTGATGCGATGCGTAATTAATGGATATTCAAATGATAAAGAGGGTTTTTTTACGGTTTATGTGACATAAGGAGTATTTTTGTCGGATTTCAAGGGTGTCATAGTCCTGATTCGACCTCAACACTCCAGTATATTGCAGTTATTGGTTTATTCAATTCTTGTTAAAAAAGAAAAAAGGGCAACTTAATCGGTATTCTTCTTTAAAAAAGCCACCAGGTGAACTTCGTTTCCCTTTTCGTTATATTGTATCTGGTCAAAAACGGACCGGGTGATGAGGATGCCGCGGCCGTGCTGCAGCATCTGGTCGTTCAGTGCTTTGACCTTGAGCTTGATGAATTTCCGGTAGTCGAAGCCTTTGCCCTCGTCCCTGATGGTGTAGGTTATGGCTTCTTCATTCAACTGGTAATCGATGCGTACCTTCTTGTGGCGGTTCTCGGTGCTCATCTGCCGCTCCCGGAGTAAATCATGGTAGCTCTGGTTCTTCTGGGCCAGGGTCTTCTCCTCGTAGGTTATGCCCAGGTTCCCGTGTTCGATGGCATTGATGATCATCTCCCTGATGCCGAGGCGCAGCAGGCTTATCTTGCCGATGGGCAGGTACTTCTGCAGATTGCGCGTTATCCGGAAGCTCACCTCGTCCGCTATGGTAAGACGGTTGTCGATGGTGTAGGACAGGGTTTCCTTTTCCAGATATTCCCGCAGGGGATCGTCCGATATCTCCGACGCGAAGCCCATGATGCCGATGACGGCGTCGTTCTCGATGATGGGATCCAGCTTGAACTGGAGGGTCACCGGTTCACCGAGGAACTTGTGGTCGCAGACCGCCTTGAAGCGAACGTCGGGGACGCGGTCATCGAGGACGCGGTGGATGTTCTCCAGGAAGGTTTCCCGGTTTATCTGGTTCTTGTCGATGGGGTCCTTGTAGAGGATGTCGATGATGTGCTTCCCGATGACTGAATCCTCCGGGTAGCCGAGCTTTTCCCTGATGTTGCTGTTGACCATGATGAACTGGGCCCTGTTGTCGAGGGAGAAGATGATGTCCCTGGTCTTCTCCTCGACAAGCTCCCGGTATTTCTTTTCCGATTCCTCCAGTTTCCGCCGGTAATTGTTCCGTTCCGTCACGTCAATGGCGGAGAGGAGGGCGCCCTTTATCTCGAGGTCTGATTCGCCGATCCAGAGGCTGGCGCTGAACTGGGTCTCGAAATACTTGTCTTTCCCCCGGCTCAGCAGACGGAGCGGCTCGTTCCTGATGCGGAGCGAACGCAGTTCCCTGGCGCATTCATCCATGGTGATGGCCTTGTCCTTGATCCAGCGGTTCTTAATCTCGATCGCGCTGGTGTAGAGGTTGATGAACAGCGACGCGGCCCGGTTGCGGTCTTCCTCGTGGATGAAATCCATGTATGACAGGGCCTCCTGTCCGGGGTCAAGGCCGTAGTCTTCCATTGAAACATAGTTGTAATCAACGGTTTTTCCCGAGGTGTCGATGAGCATCGAGAAGAGCGGCACCAGGTTGAAGAGCTCGCGGTATTTCCGCTCCGACTCCTCAAGCCGCTCCCGCATGACCTTCCGCTTGGTGACATCGGTGGTGGTGACGATGCAGCCCAGTATGTCCAGCGAACCAGGGGGGATGATGAGACTGATGGTGTAATCAACGTCAAGGGTCTTGCTGCCGCTCCGGTTTGTCAGCCTGGTGAAGCCCTGGCTCGTTCCCATCTCCATGATGGTTTCCCGCGCCGTTTTCAGGTAGGCCGGATCATTCCCCAGCCGCTCCGGGTCAAGGGTTTTGCGGTATTTCATGATGCCGCGGTACATCGAGGAGAACAGCTCCCTGGTTCGCGTCAGTTCGTCATCATGGACGAAATCAACGTAGCTGACGGGGGTGCCGGCAAGGTCCCGGCCGAAGAGCTCCTCCGCCGCCTCGTTCCATTCCACCACTTCCCCGCGGGTGTTGAGTATTGCCGTGAGGTTCGAGGTTTTCTTGAATATGGTCTTGTAGTTGCTGTACTTGAGGAGCAGATCGGCCTTCATCTTCTGCTGCACCAGGACCCTGGCAAGGAGATTGGCCGCGTCCTGTATCTCCGGGACGTTGATGCGGTTTCTCTTGGATGGTGCCAGTATCAGGAGTATGGTCCGCTCCCCATCGGGAATAAAGAAGAGCTCGTTTTTGGAGTGCTTATCTTCCTTTGAGAATACAATGATATCGGCATCGGTATAGTCGAATTCCATGTCGGGGTTATCATTAAAGATGTTTCGGCTATAGCGCAGTGCAAAGCCTGTCCCGCTTCTTGCGGCAATGGCCGCACCCTGGAGAGGGTAGAGATCCATGATCCCCTGACAGAATTGAGCCATCATCGCTTCAGGGCTCAGGTGAAAGTTTTTTATTATTAAGTCCTGAAGGGATGTGTAGATACTTGTTTTTTTTACTTTCATTTATGGACAAAATATAACAAAATGCACACCAATTGTCAAATTTACTCTGACCCCGCATTCGATTTGACTACTATTCAAATACTGATCGGTCAGATTTTGATATGACTTTTTAATGATAATATAATATAAATTAAATATCAAACCGGCTGTTTGGTTTATTTTTTTAATATAATTTAAAAAACCTGGTATCATAGTAATACCTGAAGGGGGTCCGGAATGGGCAATGGTAAGAAAAAATTTTTCATGGCTGTTTTTCTTTTTTCGATGCTATGTCTGGTGTATCCAGGCTGTGATAGTGATTCAGACAACAATCCCTTTCCCCTTCTAGGATCGGATTCAGGCCAGACAGACAGTAATGGCGGAACCGCCATACAACCCAATGAAACAACCGGGTCCGGCGGAAGCGTGTACCTTATCGGCGCCGGGATCTACGATATAACCGGACCAGCGGCTGAAATCGGCATGATGGGATACGCCGTGTCAGAGCAGAAGACATCCGGCATTCACCTGCGGCTCCGCTCGCGCGCCTACATAATCGGTGACGCTGACAAGCGGGTCGTTTTCGTGAGCGCGGACCTGGGGATGCTCTTCCAGATGGTCAAAGTCAAGGTCTGCGAGAAAATCGCGGGGAACGCGGATCTGGCGAAATATTACAATGAGAAGAACGTTCTCCTTTCCGCCACGCACACCCACAACGGCCCCGGGGGTTACTCGGGATATTTCCTCTACGATGTGACCATCAACGGCTTCGTGAAGCAGAACTTCAACGCCATCGTTGACGGCATTTACCAGTCGATACTCAGGGCCCATAACAACCTGAAGCGGGGGAGGATACTCGTGGCCCAGGGCGCCATCGAGGGCTGCGGCGGAAACCGCGCCGAGACCGCCTATAACAACAATCCCGCCGCGGAGCGGGCGCGGTACAGCAGCATTACCGATACAACCATGACCCTCCTGAAGTTCGTCACCCTTGACGGCGAGGAGATCGGCATGGTGAACTGGTACGCGGTTCATCCCGACAGTATCGGGCCTGAAAACAGACTGATCAGCGGCGATAACAAGGGGTGGGCATCATACCTTTTCGAAAAGGACAAGGGAACCGATTACCTTGCCGCCAGGACCTTCGTCGCCGCCTTCGCCCAGGCCAGCGCTGGCGACGTGACGCCCAACATCGGCTTCGGCCAGGCCCCGGCTGACGTCACCTTTGAAAAGAATAAAAGCCTTGAGAATGCGGTCCTCAAGCAGTACAATAAGGCGAAAGAACTGTATAACGGCGCAACGAGGGAGCTTTCAGGCTCGATCGATTACCGCCATGAATGGGTGGACATGCGGACGCTGTACGTGGAAGAGACGAAATGCACCACGTGCGCTGCCGGCATGGGCGCTTCCTTCTCCGCCGGGAGCCCGTCGGACAACCCGAGCCCGTCGCCGTTGTTCCCGAACGGGACCACCGTTGCCAGCCTTAACTGGAGCGACAATGCCGCCAGCACGTTCCTGAGCACGTTCCTCGGCGGCGTCTTCGCCTTCGCGTGGCCCGCCACCAATGACGCGGCATACAAGAAATGCCAGGCCGAGAAACCGGTGCTCATCCCGACCGGCATCGCCCATATCAATATCAACGGGCCGACCATGACGCCGCAGGTCATGCCGCTCCAGGTGCTCAAGATAGGGAACCTGGCCATAGCGGCCGTTCCCGCCGAGGTCACCACCATGTCGGGACGCCGCATCAAGGACACGCTGGTGACCGGCCTGTCCGGACTCGGCGTGGACATGGCGGTTGTATCGAGCCTCGCCAACTCCTATGCATCCTATCTTGCCACCAGGGAGGAATACGCGATGCAGTGGTACGAGGGCGCCTGCACGCAGTTCGGTCCCAACGAACTGGCTGCGTTCCGCCAGGAATACGCGAAGCTCTGCAGGGCCATCGTTGACGGCAGCGATGTCCCCGCCGGCCCGTCTCCCCAGGACGTGACGGGGCTCACCGTGGATTTTACCGCCAAGGTGGTGCTGGACGACAAGCCGCTCTTCAAGAATTTCGGCGATGTCATAACCCAGCCCGGCGCGAGCTACAGCCGGGGCGACACGGTAAGCGCGCAGTTCTGGGGCGGCCACCCCAACAACAATCTCCGTACGCAGGACACGTTCCTGGTCGTCGAGAAGCTGGTGAACGGGAGTTACGTCCCCGTGGCCCGCGACTGGGACCCGGAGACAACATACCGCTGGCAGAGAGACGGGATATCATACTCGAAGATAACCATAACGTGGCACACGAAAAACGCGGAGCCGGGAACGTATCGGATCCGACACAAGGGGAACTGGAAGTCGGGCTGGACCGGTAAAATAAGCTCCTATGAGGGAGTGACCAATGCCTTCAAGGTGCTGTAAGCGCGGTTATTCAGCCGCATGCAGTAAACGGTTTCACAATCGCACCTCCAAAAGACCGAAGCCGCCGTCACCGGCGGCTTTTTTTTTGTTTGTGTGAAAAAATAATCTTTCAATTTTTTTATCCGGTGTACTATATAACCGTCTCCTTTCAAGGCTTTCAATCGGCCGTTCGAACCGGGAGTGCCGCATTATGATACGAGGTGCTTGATGAACTGGGTTTCAATTCCGGCGGTCATCATGGCTGCCGTTTCACTGTATGTGGGATTCTACTATTTCTGGATGTATTTCCGGCGCCGCCTTGAAATGGAGAACCTTGCCTTTGCCGCGACCTGTCTCTCCATCGCCCTCTATGACGTATTCTGCGCGGGGCTGTACAACGCCTCTTCGCCGGAGCAGGGGATGTTCTGGCAGCGCTGTCAGTTTGCCTCGCTCTGCGTCTTCACCGTTTCAGTGGCCTGGTTTCTCTATTATTTCACCAGGTTCAGGTCGCGTCTCCCCTTTCTCGTCATCACCGCGTGGCTCTCCGTCCTATTCCTTCTGGGAATCGTGATCAGGAATGAGCTGACGCTGTCGGCGTCTCGGCCCTATGTCAAGTACATCGCCCTGGGCGGCATCTCCATCGTTTACAACGAGGTGGACCCCGGCATCATCTATGCCGTACAGTACGCATCCATGGTGCTCATAGGATTGTTCCTTTTTTACGTGCTCCTGTACCACTACCGCAACGACGAGGAGCCCCGTGTCCGCCCCATCCTGGTCTCGATGGTCCCCTTCCTGGCCGCTTCCATGAATGACGTGATGGTGGGCGCCGGCATGTACCCCTTCATCTACCTGACCGAATATGCCTACATGTTTATCATTTTTTCAATGGCCCACGTTCTCCAGAGCCGATTCATCGACCTGCACCGCGAGGTCGAGGAGCTGACCCATCAGCTTGAGGAGAAGGTCAATGACCGCACCATGGAGCTTTTCCTGAGCGAGATTACCCACCGGCTCTACGCCGAGATCGCGGGCGAGTCGTCGATGCGGGCGCCGGACAGGGGCGGGGGGCCCGAGGACATGCCGGCCCCGGGGAGCAGCCTGAGCCAGGACATCAGCATCATTACCAACATAGACAAGCTGCTGAACCGCTCTCTTGAGAAGGGGGCGGAGATCGTCGGCGCCGAGCGGGCATACCTCTTCATGATCGATGAGACTGGCCGCCTCGACCGGGCGGCTGCGATTGGCGAAGGCGAAAGCCAGGAATGGATTGCCGGCGCGGCCGAGCGGGTGCTGTGGGAAAACCAGCACCTGATCATGAACAGGCATGACCCCGGGGGGAACCCATCCGGCAATGACGGGGGGCCTGACGTCCGGCATTCGCTGCTGGTGCCGGTGAACCTGCGGGGGAAGGCCATCGGCGTCTGCTGCATGCAGCGTCCGGCGGCCCTGGACGCCTTTACCGACCGCGACATACGGATCGCCGGGGTCTACGTGTCCCAGGCCGCCTCTGCGATCGAGAACGCCTACCTCTACCAGCGGATGATCGACCGTAACGCCGCGGTCAGGCAGCAGTCCGTCACTCCCAACATCGAGGACAAGATGAAAAAGGCCATAGCCTTCATACGGGAGAATTACCGCTCCGACATTTCACGGGAGGGGCTCGCGGCGTCCCTCAACATGCACCCCGACTCATTTGGCAGGTTTTTCAAAATCTATACCAACAAGAAGATAAGCGAGTTCATCAACGAGCTCCGCGTCATGGAGGCTGCGCGAAAGCTCCGCGAATCCAGCGCGAATATCATTGAAATAGCTTTTTCGGTGGGCTTTGAGAGCCTCCCCACCTTCAACCGGGCCTTCATGAAGGTGATGAACGTCACGCCGACCCAGTATCGCGGGGAGAAGGCGTAGGCCGCCTCAGTTGATATCGAGGGCTATCAATGTCAGATCGTCGTGGAATTTCTCGTCCTTCGAGAAATTGACAAGATTCATGATAAGATTTTTCGAGAAAGACTCCACCGGCAGGTGGCTGTTGTTTATGATGTAATCTCGCAGCTGCCCGTCCGAGAACATCTCGCGGCGGGAATTCATGCACTCGGTCACGCCGTCGGTGAAGAACACCAGGCGGTCCCCCGGTTCAAGGTCAATGGTCTCCTCCGACAGCTGGATGTTGTTCTCCCACCCCAGGGCCATTCCCTTTGAATAGAGCTCGTGAAACGTGTTGTCGCGCTTCCGGTAGAGGATCTGCGGTATGTGCCCCGCCGAGGTGTAGCGGATTTTCTTCGATGCCTTGTCGATGCGGCAGTAAAAGCCGGATACGAAATTTCCCAGCACCGTGCAGTCGCAGAGCACCTCGTTGATGCGGCTCAGCACCTGCGTGGTTGGTGCCGTGTCCGATATGGAATGGAGAAGGGCAACCTTGGAAATGAGGGCCATGAAGGCGCCGGGGATGCCGTGGCCGGACACGTCGGCTATGAATATATGGAGCTCGTCGCCGTAGGTGAAGAAGTCGTAGAAGTCGCCGCCGATCTCCTCCATGGGAAGGTAGCTGGCGTACACGGTGATGCGGGGATCGTCCTTCGGAGCATCGGGCATCAGGTTGGACTGGATGAGCCGGGCGATCTCGAGCTCGGCATGCAGTTCCCGGGAATGCTCTTCTCGGCGCGCCGCCTCGGTAATCCTCCTGTTGATCATGAGAATGGTGAAGCACAATATTACGGTCATGATGGCCGAAGCGGTATAGTCGACCAGGGCGCCCTGGACAACCGGGAAGAAATCGTTACTTATGGGATTGTGCAGATACACGACAAATGATAGTATGCCGCTTGCCACCAGCAGCGATGTGAGGAAGATGATCCATGACGGCCGGCAGAAGAGGGCGGTGAAAATGATTATTAACGGGAAAAAATAAAAATTGGTGATGTAGTCCATCCTGCCTCGCCAGACCTGGCCGTAGAACCCGAGGAAGATCACCGCTGCGGCAAAACAGAACGAGAAAATATTCACCGCCGCATGGTAGCGGCCCCACCTGAGAAGGAACAGGCTCGCGATCTGGACAAAGCATAATCCGAAAAGAATATAGTTGGTGACCCGCAGGTCCATCGTGAAATTGAGCACGATGAAAAAAACCGTGCAGAATGCCAGCGTTGAAGTTATGAGGTACAGGAACAGCTTCGCCTTTTCCCGGATTTCCACCGGCGCATCGGTATACCGGGACAAGAAAAACATTGGTATGTTTTCAATCTTCAAAAGCTATCCTTAATGTTCCTTTTACGACGGAGGGGAATATTTATATTTTATGATGTTACCCGGTAATTCTATCTGGATTGTGACATAAAAATTTATTTTGTCAATAAAAAATCATTCAATGCTACATTTTTAATGAATTATTCCATTATGTGTTGATATTTGTATAAATCATGGTTCATAGTAATCTCAGGAAAAACTTCTATTATTTCATTTTCTGATTGGTCTGTTTTTGATAAGACATGAACGTTTTTTAGTGCTATGTATATGTTGTTACGAAGCATTGTGGCAGATATAGATGATCATGATCTCTACACAAGCCTTCATTTGGAATATATTTTTCATATAAAAATCTGAAAAACAAAAAAGGCACCGTATGACTGAAACCTATGTAGTAACCCATGATGTCGGCACAACCGGTAACAAGTCCTGCATTTATCGCATCGGCAAAACAATAGAGCTGGTGGATTCGAGCCTGTCGGAATATCCTCTTTATACCACTCCGGACGGCGGTGCGGAGCAGAAGGCGGATGAATGGTGGGCCGCCATATGCTCCGCCACGAAGACCGTTATGAAGCGTACCAGGATCAAGCCGAAGCAGATCAAGGCCATGACCTTCAGCGCCCAGATGCAGAGCCTGGTCCTTGTGGACGAGAAGGGAAGGGTGCTCAGGAATCCGATGAACTACATGGACGGCCGCTCCGTCGAGCAGTTGGACCGGTATCTAAATACCGGGCTTATCAAAATTGAGGGAAAGTGGAACGCCATGACGACCCTCAACTGGCTCCGCATAACCGGCGGCCTTGCCGCCACCTCCAAGGACCCCCTCTGGAAATACCACTGGGTGAAAGACAACGAGCCGGAGATTTTTAAACGGGCGCACAAGTGGCTCGATGTGAAGGATTACCTTATCCTCCGCTGCACCGGCGAGTACAGCATGTCGAAGGATTCGGCCCATCTCACGTTCCTGTATGATACGCGGCCGGGAAAGCTGGGATGGCACAGGGGTCTGTGCAAAAAATTTGACGTCAACATTGACCACCTGCCTCCGGTCAGGGACTCAACCGATGTCGTGGGCCATCTCCTTCCCGGCCCGGCGGCCCAGATGGGGCTCACCGAGGGTATCCCCGTGTTAGCCGGATGCGGCGATGTCACCCTTACCGGCGTCGGCTCGGGGTGCCTTGATCTCCATGACACCCACATCTACGTCGGCACATCGGGGTGGGTCAGCGCCAACGTGGACAAGCGCATGGTGGACGTAACGAATTTCTGCGCGTCGATCCTCGGGGCAATGCCGGGCATTTACAATTACACCGGCGAGCAGGAGACCTCCGGAGCATGCCTGAAGTGGGTCCGCGATCATATGGCCCTGGATGAGATCGGCATGTACCTCAATGCCAAGCATATCGTCGACAAGACGCAGGAGTACGACAGCCTCTTCGATTTCCTGAACGAGATCATAAGCCAGACCCCCCCGGGATCGGGGAATGTTATCTTCACTCCCTGGCTTCACGGGAACCGGTCGCCGAGGGAAGACCCGTACGCGCGGGGTATGTTCTTCAACCTTTCCCTCGCCACAGGCAAGCGGCAGATGATCCGGTCGGTCCTGGAGGGCATGGCATTCCACAAGCGGTGGATCCTCGAGGCCCTTGAGAAAAAGATACCCCGCCGGGAAAGCATACGCTTCGTGGGCGGCGGCGCGAAGTCGGAAGTGGGGTGCCAGATCATGGCCGACATCACCGGCCGGCGCATAGAGACCGTGGCGAACACGCAGAACGTGGGGACCATCGGCGCCACGGTGGTATGCGCGGTCGGCCTGGGGCTGTATAAAACCTTCCAGGAAGCCAAGAAGCTCATACCGGCCGTGAAGACCTACGAGCCGCGGAAGGAGTACAAGGGGATGTATGACGCGCATTTTGAGGTATTCAAGAAGCTCTACGAAAGGAACAAGAAGCTGTTCGCGAGCTTGAACAAGTAGGGGATGCATAGCGCTGGGTCTGTCTCAGAGCACCCCCCCATCCCCCCGGAGGGGGGCTTTTCCGGACTTGCTCTGATCACAGAAGTCCCCCTCCGGGGGATTTAGGGGGCGCTCCGCTATCGAAATTTAAAAAACAAGTCAGAGGATACAACATCATGGGAAAATACGATATCTATAAAAAACAGGTGTTCGACTGCATCATGGAACTGGTCCGCGAAGGGTACGTGCAGGGGACCGGCGGCAACGTTTCCCTCCGCGTCGAGGGCGAGGACGTGGTCGCGGTGACGCCGTCGCAGCGTGAATACCGCGGCATGACCGTTGATGAAATATGCGTCGTTGACTTTGACCTCAAGCCCGTCGTGGACAACGGCCTGAAGCCGTCGATGGAAACCGGCATGCACGTTGCGGTGTATAAAAGCCGGGCCGATGTTGGCGCCGTGGTCCACACGCACCAGATCTACGCCAGCGTCTTCGCCCTCCTCAACCAGCCGATCCCGGCCCTCTTCGACGAGGTCTCCATGACCATCGGCGCCCTTGTCGAGGTCGTGCCCTATGCGCTTTCCGGCAGCCCCCAGCTCATTGAAAACGTGAAATCGAAGCTGGGCAACCGGAGCAACTGCTACCTTCTCCAGAACCACGGGGCCCTGGCCCTTGGCCCGGACCTGGCGAAGGCGAAGCGCTGCGCTGAGCTGCTGGAAAAGGAGGCAAAGGTCTACTGCCTGGCCCTCTCCACCGGGAAAGAGGTCACCATCCTGCCGCAGAATATACAGGAGATGATGGGGAAAATCGTGGCGGGCAAGCAGGACGCGGAGATAAAGCGCAAAGAGGAATTGAAGGCGAAGGTTTGATAATATCCCCCTCCCTTGATGGGAGGCCAACGCATTCGGCACATCCTGTGCCTGCGTTGGCATCAACCCCATCCTGGGAACGCGGTATAGGGAAGGGTGATGAGATCATTCACCCCCACCCGGCCTCCCCCATCGAGGGGGAGGGGGTAGAATGTTATGTTAAAAAGGAGAATCATCATGAACAAGGCAAACACGCAACAATACGGAATATCCCACTGGCCTGATACGGAAGAGCTGCAGAAGCGGCTGTACCACCTGGCCAACGAGCTGCCGATCCACCAGGTCACTCGTGAAAAGATGCAGGAGTACCTGGCTTATTTCGACAAGAAATGCGCGAAGTCAAAGGCAATGACCGATCGCGCCAAGGAATTGATCCCCGGCGGCGTGCAGCACAACCTGGCCTTCAATTATCCCTTCCCCCTGGCCATCACCAGGGCGGACGGCGCCTATCTCTGGGACGTTGACGGCAACCGGTACATCGACTTCCTCCAGGCGGGCGGGCCCACGCTCCTCGGCAGCAACTACAAACCGGTACAGGAAAAGGTCATCGAGGTTATCAGGGAAAGCGGCCCGGTGACCGGACTTTTCCATGAGTTCGAACTGAAGCTGGCCGAGCTGATCCATGCCCACATGCCCTCGATAGAGATGTTCCGCATGCTGATGAGCGGCACCGAGGCATGCATGGCCGCGGTGCGCGCCGCCCGGTGCTTCAACGGCAAGAAATACGTCATTAAGGTCGGCGGCGCCTACCACGGCTGGAGCGACCAGTTCGTGTTCGGGATGAGGGTCCCCGGGGTCGGTCCCCTCGACGCCCACGGCATCCCCGCCGGAGCCTACCAGTTTACCCAGGAAGTGTTCCCCAACGACATCGACGCGCTGCAGAAGCGCATGGAGGATAACGAGAAGGACGGCGGCACGGCGGCGGTATACCTTGAGCCCCTGGGACCCGAGAGCGGCACCAGGCCGGTGCTCCGGGACTATAACCAGAAGGTGCGGGAGCTCTGCGACCGTTTCGGAGCGCTCCTGATTTTCGATGAGGTCGTCACCGGGTTCCGCGTGGGCCTGGGCGGCGCCCAGGGCTATTTCAACATCAAGCCCGACCTGACCGTGTTCGGCAAATGCGTGGCCGGCGGCTATCCCGGCGCCGGCGGCGTCGGCGGACGGAAAGACGTCATGCTCTGCTATGCCGCCGGCATCGGCGGTCCCGGCGGGAAGCGCGCCATGGTGGGGGGCACCCTGTCGGCAAACCCGATGAGCTGCGCTGCCGGATATTATGCCATCAAGGCCATCGAGGAGACCGGCGCCCACATCAAGGCCGGCGCCGCGGGAGACCGCCTTGCCAAGGGCCTGTCTGACATATTCGAGCGGAACAAGCTCCCCTTCGTGGCCTTCAACCACGCCTCCATCTGCCACATGGAGACCGGCGCGGCGATGCTCATGGACATCAAGAACCCCAATATCTTCAAGGAAGTGGGGACCCGGAAAAAGGTCATGGAGGAAATGGGAGCCGCCATGACCGCCGAGGGAATCATCACCCTGGCCGGAAGCCGTCTCTATACGAGCATGGCTGACACCGATGAAGTAATCGACGATGCCCTCGAGCGCTTCGACCGCATTTTCAAACATATTGAGGTGAAGAAGGACTAGGGATACCTCACCCCCTCGGTCCCCCTCTCCCGCAGGGAGAGGGGGAAGTTGAAGAAGAATCCTTAACTCGGAGCCCTCGCCTGTTGGAGAGGGCGCGCCGGAGGCGGGGTGAGGTTATAATATATACCATAGGGAGGATACATGAAGGCTGAAGAAAAATTTAAGGTATACGGATACCGGTGGGTCGTGCTGGCGGTTTTTTTCCTGATTACAGTCGCCATAGAGATCCAGTGGCTGTCGTTTGCCCCCATCGCGCGGGAGGCCCGGGCGGCGTACGGTTTTGGCAGTAATGACGGGATCTACATAGACCTTCTTGCCCTGATCTTTCTCATACTGTTCATTGTCATGTGCATTCCCGCGTCGTTTGTCATCGACCGGTACGGGATCAGGAAGGGAATCGGCATCGGCGCCGCCCTGACCGGTATCTTCGGCCTGATGAAGGGGATATTCGCCGCGAGCTATCCCATGATGGTAGTCTGCCAGGTCGGGCTCGGGATCGCCCAGCCCTTCATCCTTAACGCCGTGACCAGGGTCGCGGTCAACTGGTTCCCGCTGAACGAGCGCGCCACGGCCGTGGGCCTCGGGACCCTCGCGCAATACGTTGGTTTTATAGTGGTGAGCATGGTGACGCCGTACCTGGTGGTGAAGAGCGGTGATACCTACGACCTCTCCGGGATGCTCATGACCTGGGGCGTCATCTCGGCGGTTATCGCGGTGCTCTTCCTGGCCCTGGTCAGGGAGGAGCCTCCCACGCCGCCGTCAGAGCAGGGCGCGGAGGAGCGCCTCCTGTCGCGCGAAGGCTTCAGGCACATCATGAGCCACAGGGACATGCGGATCGCCCTGGCGCTCTTCTTCATAGGACTCGGCATGTTCAACGCGATCACCACGTGCATCGACCAGATCTGCGAGATCAAGAAGCTCGGCACAACGCAGACAGGCATGATCATGGGGGTGATGTTCATCTCCGGTATCATCGGCGCCGTGGTGCTGCCGGCCCTGTCTGACAAGCTCCGGAAGCGGAAGGTCTTCATGCTGCTGGGCATGGCCCTCATGACGCCGGGCCTGGCCGGCCTGGCCTTCGCCGAGAGCTACGGCCTCATGCTGGCGTCCGCCGCGGTCATGGGTTTCTTCCTGCTGGGCGGGGCCGGCCCCATCGGGTTCCAGTACGCGGCGGAAGTGAGCTATCCCGCGCCGGAGTCCCTTTCCCAGGGGATAATACTCCTGGCCGGCCAGATTTCCGGCATCCTTTTCGTGGTCGGCATGAACACGGCAGGCATGATACCATTCATGATGGTTTTCATCGTCCTGGCGGTTCTCAATATCGCCCTGGCGGCCATGCTCAGGGAGTCCCCCATGATCCTTTCGGGACAGAAAGAATAGCATAGCGCGTGTTCGTGCGCCCGGTCAGGAGGAACGGTCATCATGCTGGCACAAAGCGGAGCGGATCCCTATGCTGAGAGATTGAACCGGATCAAGTCACGGCTGATATCGGACAAGGATGTCAAGAGGCTCTATGACCACCTGGTGAGCCATTCGGATCTTTCGCCCGAATCCATCATCCATGAGCTCGAGAGCATAGCCGCAAAAATCAATTCATGGGACTATCCCTATCTTTACCGTGACCTGGAAGAGCTGTCCCTCAGCATCGAGGAGGTTTCTTTTCTCCTGGAGCACAACCGTTACCAGGAAAAGGAGCGCTGCGATGCCGACGGCTGTTACCGGAACATAGATGTCCGCGGCGATTTTCCCGACAAGCACCTCTTCCTCATATCCGATACGACCGATCTTGTCCGCAAGACCACGGCGGCCATTGAGCGCATCATGAGCGATGGCGGCCCCTGCCGCTTCCGCCTCTATTCGTACCTGGTGCGCTTTCACCCGGAGAACAGGGACATCCGGAGGCTCTATATCCTCGAGAGGGAGGAGGCGCGGCCCGCCGAAGCCGGCAAAGGTGATGGGGCCGCGGCCTTCATGGCGGAGGCGCTTCGCGGCCAAACGCCGCCGGTCGCCGCCGGTGACATCCGCGACTTTATCGCCTCCTGCGGGAGCGGATTTTTGACCAGGGCGCTCCATAATGCAAAAAAGCGCAATATCCAGAACTATTTGTTTCCCTGGCTGTCGGTCCGCTCCCTTATCCGCAACGATGAAGACCTGTATATCGATGTCATGCCCGACCGGGAGGACGGGTCGGACGAAAAGATGGTCCGGGTCTGGCTGCCCCTGGAGAAGTTCCAGGAAAACTTCAGCACCATCAACAGGATCTTCGAGCGCCGCGGCATTTCCATCAACCGCCAGTACTTCGAAACGTTCCTTATCGGCGGGCGCGCCTTCATTGCCCTCACCACCTGCGTCGAGGCCGCGATGCTCTCGCCCGAGGTTGAGGATTTCCTGAGAGGGGAGCTCTATAACCGGCTGGTGCTGCTCCAGTCGGCCCCCGTTTCGGTGGGCGAGATACGGGAGCTCCTGGACCGCATCAGGACCGCAAAGGATTACGAGAAGCTTGACCTGATCGAGGCGATGCAGAAGAACAAGCGCAAGGAATACCTGATACCCCTGGTCTTTCTGCTGAACGACGGGAACCGTGACATACGGGAAAAGACCTTCGGCCTGATCAAGCACTATCTCCTGAACCCGACGGCGGAGATGAAGAACGATTACTACTGGTCCACCCTGAAGAACATCGTGACTGCGTCGACGGTGCCCCTGGAGCGCGAGGCGGACCGCCCGGCGCGCTCCCTCACGGACGAGGAGATCATCCGCCTTATATCCTTCCGCGACATTTATTATGAAGATTACCGGGAGCCCCGGACCGGCAGGCAGTACCTTTTTATCCGGATCAGCGGGATCGGGATCGGCAAGGGCGGGATCAGGGCCCACGCGGACCATGTTTCCTTTTCCGGCGAGGGGGCCCTGTCCACCAACATGCTCTTCAAGACCCTCGGCCTGGGAATTCCCCTCTACGCCGCCGGCAAGGGGGGCATCCTGGGAGACCTGCGCTTCAGCTCCCTTCCGGCGGAGGAGGGGAAGGAGGCCCGTGAAAACGTCCTCAACGCCTACGCCGATTTTCTTTATTACCGGGCGGGCGTGGGGCCCTTCTCCGACGTTCCCGCCGGGGACGTGGGCATCGGCGCGGACGAGATCGGCATCCTGTTCAACCGCATAACGGATAACGCTTCCCGGGATCTGAAGGCCATCATGGCCGGCTCCCTCGCCCCGGATTCCCCGGAGGCGCGCATCCTGAAAGAGAATTTCGGCATCAGCACCGGTTCCGGCGAGCTGGTGAAAACCCTCGCCTCCGACCGCGACAGGCTTGAAGGATATACCGCCGCCTCCATAACCGGGAAGCCCGGGGCGCGGGGGCTGCGGATCCGCACCGGCGCCACCGGCAGGGGCCTGGTCGAGGTACTGGCGGCGCAGCAGAATTTCGGCGATTACGGCGACCCGTCCCTCTGGGCCGATCCGGCCAGGGTGGGCGACGCACTATCCTCCGACGAAGAGTTTTACCGCCTGGCGCACCGCCGCATCAGGATGCTCACCTTCGCGGTCCAGGGCTTCGGCAAGGTGGGCGCCTCCTTTGCCGGGATCATCGACGGCATCGGGGGAAAGATAAAGATGATATCCGACATCAGCGGCACCCTGGCGAACGACCGGGGCATAGAGGGAATCGCCGGCCTTCACGCCTTCTGCAGGAGCGGGACATGCAGGCTCGCCGACGCTCCCCGGGAAATCCTTGACCGCGGCGAGTTCATCCCGGCGGACACGATCCGGCCGCTTTCGGCGGTCGTGAACGTCGTGGTCCCCTCCGCCCTCGAGGACGTCATCGTCAACCGCGGCGACGGCCGCGGCACGACCGTGAACGTGAGGGTCCTGGAAGGGGAGTACGTCCTCCAGGGCGCCAACGGGCCGGTGACCGCCGACGCGGAGGACGTCCTAACCGAGATGGGAAGGATCTCCTTCCCCGATATCCTGGCCAATTCCGGCGGGGTCCTGGCCTCGTATCTGGAATGGCTGAACGGCCTGATCCAGGTCTTCGGCTACGGCCGCATGCACCGGGAAGGGTTCGTCCATCCCATCGTGCACAACCTGGTCTGCAGGTTCCACCCTGACGCCTGGAACGGCGAGCTGAGGCATGTTGACGAAACGGTGTACGATTACGCCTTTAAATTCATACTCCGGTGGGCCACGACGGAGACCATCAGGCTTTCGCGCGCCTACAAGATATCGATGCGCACGGCCTACATGGCCCTGGGCATCCGCCTCGCTGCCCGCGAGGGAAGGCTTTCAGGCCGGTTCAGGATTACGATCGAGAAGTTCAGGGACACCTTTGCCGGCAGCGCCGGCCCGGCGGCAGGGAAGCCGTAGTTATATGGGGCAAAAACCCCGCTGTAATGCTGAATTTGATCGGCGGGGGAACCGATTTATATACCAGCAGGGATTCATGGCAGGCGATTCCGCCTTGTCCTGCGGCGCGGGCGGATAAAGGCCGCGGCTGAGGGGCCGGTCATGAACCAGAGCTGTACAGGAGGGATCGCATCCGTGAACTGGTTATCAGTGCCTGTTTTTATGTCCGCGTCCGTTTCGTTCTACGTGGGATTCTATTACCTCTGGATGTATTTCAGGAGAAGGTCGGAGAGAGAACAGCTTTCCTTCGCCGTGACCTGCTTTATCGTTTCCGCCTACGACCTCTTCTGCGGGGGCCTCTACAACGCGCAGACCCTGGCCGAGGGCATGTTCTGGCAGCGGTTCCAGTTTGCCAGTCTGGCCCTTCTCTGCATCGCGGTGCTCTGGTTCCTCTTTGATTTCTCGCATTACCGGATCGGCAAGCTGTTTTATGTTATCGCCGGATACTTTTTCGTTCTTTTCATACTCGGCCTGGCGGTCAGGAACGAACTCACGTTGTCGCTGGACCGCCCGATGCTGAAACCGGTAAGGCTTGGAAATTACATCAACATCACCTACCAGGAAGTGGATCCGGGCCTCATCTATCTGGTGCAGTATGTCTCCATGATGGCGGGGTATGTGTGGATACTCTACCTGATCGTGAAAGACCTGAAATCGGGGAACAGGAAGATTCTCCCCCTCCTTGTCGCCTTCGTGATATTTTTCATCGCCGCGGCCAATGATGTCCTGGTGGGGGCGGCGGTTTACCCCTTCATATACCTCATTGAATACGCCTATATCATCATAATACTTTCCATGGCGCAGATTCTGATGAACCGCTATGTCCGGCTCCAGATCGAGGTCGAGGAGCTGAACAGGAACCTGGAGAAGAAGGTGGAGGAGCGCACCGAGGAGCTCCACGCCGCCATGGAGGAGCTCGAAGCTATCAACGACCGCCTGGTCCATACCAACGCCGAGCTGGAGGACGCCCAGCGCGTCGCGTCCCTGGACATGGCCATGGCGGCCGGGGTGCAGGAGAGCCTGTTCCCCAGGGAGGCCCCGGCGTCGGACGAGTGGGATGTGGCCTTCGACTATCTTCCCAAGGCGGGGGTTTCAGGCGACCTGTATGACTTTTACGTCCATGACAACAGGCTGGCAGGCCTTTCCCTCTTTGACGTTTCGGGCCATGGCATATCGGCGGGGATCTTCACCCTCCTGGCGAAATCGATCATCGGGAGGAATTTCACCCAGATGAAGGATGCCGGTCTCGGCAAGGTCATTGAGAATGTGAACGCTGACCTGAAATCGGACATCAGCAGCGTCGACAACTACCTGAGCGGCATCGTGCTCAGGTTCAGGGATGACCGCGTGGAATACGTCAATGCCGGCCATCACGCCCTGCTGATGAGGAGGGCCGGCACCGGAAGGGCCGGCATGGTCAAGCCGCAGGACAGGGACCAGCGGGGGACCATCCTCGGCATGGATGACATCAGCGGCGATTTTGACGTTGTCCGGTTCCGCATGGCCAAGGATGACGTCCTGCTCCTGTATACCGACGGTCTTGATGAAAGCGTCAATGAATCCGCGGAACAATACGGCCAGAAGCGTATCATTGAATCCCTGGAAGGGGGGCCTGCCGGTCCCGCCCGGGCTATCCTGGACCATATCATGGATGAATTCTACCGGTTTCTCGGACTGAAGCCGCCGGGAGATGACTGCACCGTTATCGTTATAAGAAGATTGGTTTAAATGCGCCTTCTTTTCTCTAAAAAAATAAAATGGTTGACCACTGTTCAGTTTATGGTATGACAATCGGCACCAGGGCGAGGGGATGAAACTGTTACTGTTTCAGAGGGTGCAAACGGGGCGACTATGTTTTCAAAAATCATTGACTATTTTCTCGGCGTCTATCGTGATTCAAGCTATATCCTGAAGCAGAAATCACGGATTATCCTCACGATTTCGCTGATCATCTTCAGCATCGTGCCTATCGTCATCATCATGAACATCGTGACGGGGCAGGTGGCTATTGAACTCAATGCCCCCCTGGTCATGGTCATGGTCATGGTGGTGATCGCCATTTATTTCCTTAAAAAAGGGAAATATGTCGTTGCCGCGCATATGCTCATGATTATCACCCTTCTTGCCGTATGGGCCACGCTCTTTCTTGATGAAAGTAAAAGCTCCATAGTCGTCCTGGACACGATCGTGTACATTCCGGGCATCCTGGTGCTGACGCCCCTGGTAGTGTCCAAGAAAAAATGGGTCATCCTTCTCTATGCGGGGGTCAATTTACTGATATTCATTCTTTTCTTCCTGTTGATGTCTGACAGGTTCAAGCTGGATGAAACCTCATCCATAGATTACCTGGTGGACAGCGGCATCGCGATTGTTTTTATCGGTCTCATATCATACCAGATATTCAAGATTAATAAAACGGCCCTTGACCGCACGGAAGAACAGGCGAAGAAAAACGAGGACCAGTACCGGGTCATCAAGGGCCTCTATGACTCCATTAAGGATGTATCGGCAAAGCTGACGGACAATTCCGGCCGGCTATCGAAGGAGTCGGATTCCTTTTCCATGCAGTCCCAGAGCCAGGCCTCGGCCATCGAACAGATTACCGCCACCTCCGAGGAGATCTCCAGCGGCGTCGACATGGTGTCCGACAGCGTGGTGAACCAGTACACCAGCATGGTGTCCCTCACGGGGAACATCGAGACCCTCTCCGGCACGGTCCGGGAGATCGCCGCGCGGATCCAGAAGGCCTTTGCCCTGACGGACGAGGTGTCCGGCGTCGCCAACCGCGGCGGCGACGTCCTCAGCGCCATGAGCGCGAGCTTCACGAAGGTCAACGAGAGCTCGGGGCAGATGACCGGCATCGTGGGCATGATCGGCGATATATCCGACAAGACGAACCTCCTCAGCCTGAACGCCGCCATCGAGGCGGCCCGGGCCGGCGAGGCCGGGCGCGGCTTCGCCGTAGTCGCCGACGAGATATCCAAGCTGGCCGACCAGACCGCGGCGAGCATCAAGGAGATCGACGGGCTCATCAAGGCGAACGTCGAGGAGATCGGCCGCGGCATGGCCAACGTCGAGGCAACGGTGGCCACCATCATGAAGATCATCTCCGGCGTAAGCGCCATCAGCACCGAGATACGGGAGATCTCCCAGCAGATGGAAAACCAGAAGGAGATCAACCGCAGGGTCATCGACGAGGCCGGGGCGGTCATGAACATGTCCGACGAGATCAAGAAGTCGATGGCTGATCAGAAGGCGTCCATGAGCGAGATCGTGAAGTCCATCACCAGCCTGAATGAAATCACCCAGGTCTACTCCGAGGGGGCCCGGAGGCTTTCGGAGAGTTCCCGGGACCTGGACTGCATGGTGCAGGATCTCCACAACATGGCCCTGATCATCGATGATTAATTTTCGCATCCCGTAACTTCATGGATAAAGGTTCCGGTGCGCGGCCAGAGAATATTTCCCGCACGCCTCATAAAATTCTTGAATTAATTAACTCCCTCCGCGAGATGTACTTTTCCCTATATCACATTCAGGACCTGGTGCGGCTATGACTACCCAATTCATCAGCGATGACCTGCAGGATGCGTCGATCGCCTTTTTCGATCTGGACGAGACAATCACCGACGCGGACACGGATTCCCTCTGGGCCTCGTGGCGCTCCCGCCGTAACCTGAAGGGGTGGGTCGAGCGCGCGTGGCTTTCGAAGCTTTACCGGGACTTCCGCCGGGGCGGGATGCACATTGAAGAATACATGCGCTACCAGAAGTTCCGCGTCGGCAGCCTTGGGACGGAAGAATTCCGGGCGATGGGGAAGAAATTCTTCGATGACGCAGGGAGGAACCATGTATACCGGGAAGCGGCGGACCTGATCAGGAAGCTGAAACAACGCGGGTGCCGGGTCGTTCTCCTGACGGCACAGAACGAATGCATTGCCGGGCCCTATGCGCATTACCTCGAGATGGACCATATGATCGCCAATCGCTTCCATGACGATGGCGTCCGCTTCACCGAACCGGTCAGGCCCTACAGCTTCGGGGAGGGCAAGGTGGAGCTGGGAAAGCGCTACGCCGCCGAAGCCGGCGTTCCCCTCGTCCGCTGCGCCTTTTTCGGGGACAGCATTTATGACGCGCCCTTTCTGGAGATGGTGGGATTCCCCTGCGCGGTAAACCCGGACCGCCTCCTGGAGGCTCGGGCCAGGGAAAAGGAATGGCCCATCGCCCGTTTCAACGGCTTGTTGCGCGGGAGATGACCCTGCCATGACTGATGACACAATCAGAAAATTATCGCACCAGGAGCTGAAATCGGCCCGCCCCTCCCTTGATCAGCTGAGGAAGGCGAAGCGGTTACCCGTAACCGTGGTGTGCGAGGACATTCGCAGTCTGTACAATGTGGGTTCCATTTTCCGCACCTCGGACGGCGCCGGCATAGAAAAGCTCTACCTGTGCGGCTATACGGGCCATCCTCCGCGGCCGGAGATCGACAAGACCGCCCTCGGGAGCGTGGAAAGCGTCCCCTGGGAATACCGGCCGAACCAGTTTGAGGTGATCCGCGGCCTCAGGGGCCAGGGGTCCCGGATCGTGGCCCTGGAGCACACCGGCCGGAGTATTCCCTATGACGAGGCCCGGTATGAATTCCCCCTTTGTCTGGTCCTGGGCAACGAGGTGAAGGGCATTACCGATGAGCTGCTGTCCCTGTGCGACATGGCGGTTGATATACCGATGCATGGCCTGAAACAGTCCCTCAATGTCACCGTTGCCTACGGCATAGTGGTCTATCACCTGGCCGGTTTATGCAAAAAAATTGGATTATAAAAAAAATTAATTTCCCGTTGACGGATATCCCTTCAAAATTAAGCTGTACACTCTGCAATCCGGGTGTGTATAATTCATATTTTAACAATGTTTCATGCTGAATTGAGTTATTCAGTATTACAGGATATGCTGTAATACCATGAATGATGGTTTTTCCCTGCAGTTTCCGGCGCAGGGGGAATTGAAAAAAATAGTTATAATATACATCTTATCGAGGCATTATGAAAGGCATAATTTTAGCTGGCGGTTCCGGAACGAGGCTCTATCCAATAACGCACATCATGTGCAAGCAGCTTCTCCCGGTCTATGACAAACCGATGATCTACTACCCCCTTTCCACCCTCATGCTGGCGGGAATCAGGGATATTCTTATCATATCCACGCCCAATGACGTCCCTCATTTCAAGCAGCTCCTCGGAGACGGCAGCAGGCTCGGGATCAGGCTGTCGTACAAGGTGCAGGATTCCCCGCGCGGCCTGGCAGACGCCTTTATCGTGGGGGAGGAATTCATCGGCAGGGACCGGGTCTGCCTGGTCCTGGGGGACAATATTTTTTACGGCCACGGCATAACCGAGATGCTGGTTGACGCGGCGGCATCGGAGTCAGGGGCGACCGTGTTCGGTTACTACGTGAACGATCCGGAGCGGTACGGCGTCGTAGAATTCGACGAAAAACGCAACGTCCTTTCCATCGAAGAAAAACCGAAACAGCCGAAGTCGAATTACGCGGTGGTGGGTCTCTACTTTTATGATAACGAGGTTGTCTCCATTGCCAAGTCGATCAAGCCCTCGGCCCGGGGCGAACTTGAAATAACCGAGGTCAACAACCAGTACCTGAGGAAGGGAAAGCTCAAGGTCAAGATCATGGGCCGCGGCTTCGCCTGGCTCGATACCGGCACCCATGAATCGATGATAGAGGCGGCGCAGTTCGTTAAGGCGATTGAAGACCGCCAGGGGCTGAAGATATCCTGCATCGAGGAGATTGCCTTTGCGAAGGGATATATCAATGATGCGCAGCTGCGCGAGATAGCTGAGCCCCTCAGGAAATCCGGGTACGGCGATTATCTTCTGAAAATACTCGAGCAGGAAATGTTCTGATGCCGTTTGCATTCACAAACCTTGAAATAAACGGCCTTGTCCTCGTGGAGCCCCGGGTGTTTCCCGACGACCGCGGTTTTTTCCTTGAATCATACAAGGAATCCGAATTCACGCGGGCCGGGATCCCCTTCCGCTTTGTCCAGGACAACCATTCCCGGTCAATCCGCAATGTCATCCGCGGCCTTCATTTCCAGCGTCCGCCCCGCGCCCAGGGGAAGCTGGTGCGCGTCATCCGGGGCGCGGTCTGGGACGTGGCGGTGGATATCAGGAAAGACTCGCCCACGTACCGGCGCTGGCTGAGCCTGGAACTTTCCGATGAAAACAATCGTATGCTCTTTATCCCGCCCGGCTTTGCCCACGGCTTCCTGGCACTGACGGACGAAGTCCACCTCCTCTACAAATGCACCGAGGAATATGATGCGGCCCTTGACGGCGGCATCAGGTGGGACGACCCGGATATCGGCGTCGCGTGGCCGGTGAAGGACCCGGTCGTATCCGACAAGGACAGGGTGCTTCCGTATCTGCGAGAGCTGGCGGACGTATGATCTGGCTCATCGGCAACAGGGGCATGCTCGGGTCGGATGTCGAGAAGCTGCTTGAACAGCGCGCCCTGCCCTTCATAACGTCCGACATCGATGTCGATATAACCGACCCCGCCGCCCTCCGCGCCTTTGCCGGCGGACGGCAGATCGAATGGATCATCAACTGTTCCGCCTATACCGCGGTGGATGCCGCCGAAGACGAGCGGGATAAGGCCTTCCTGATAAACGCCGACGGCGTTATGAATATCGCCAGGCTGGCGGAAGAGAAGGGTGCCGCCCTCATCCATGTCTCGACCGATTACGTGTTTGACGGTGAAAAGCCCGGCGCCTACCGCGAGGACGACGCGACGAACCCCATCGGCGCCTACGGCGAGAGCAAACTTGCCGGGGAACAGCGGATCGCTGCGGTCATGAACCGCTTCTTTATAATCAGGACCGCCTGGCTCTATGGCCGGACGGGGAAGAATTTCCTCCTCACCATGATCAGGCTTTTCGGGGAGCGGGACGAGGTGCGGGTCGTGGCGGACCAGTGGGGGAGCCCCACCTACACCGGGGACCTTGCCGCTGCGATCGTGAAACTGGTGGATGACAGGTCAACTCGGTACGGCATCTATCATTACACGAACGAGGGCAAAACAACATGGCACGAGTTCGCGACGGAGATTTGCGCCCAGGCGCGGAAGCAGGGCCTTGTCGACCGCGACGTGCGGGTCGTGCCCATCACGACAGCCGAGTATCCCACGAGGGCGCGCCGGCCGAAGAATTCATATTTATCAAAAGAGAAAATAATCCGCGAGCTGGGAGTTCGGTGCCGGGACTGGCGCGAGGCGCTGGCGGATTGCATCGGCAATCTGCGGAAATGATATTTTAGTCACAGGGAGAATGAGATGAGAAAGCTCACCAATATCATGGTAACCGGCGGGGCCGGTTTTATCGGATCAAATTTTATCAGGTACCTCTTCGGCCAGAAGGGGTTTGCCGGCACCGTTGTCAACGTCGACAAGCTCACCTATGCCGGCAATCCCGAGAACCTGGCGGACATTGAAAGCGCCCACGGCGGCAGGCGGTATTTTTTTGAAAAGACGGACGTGTGCGATTTTGATAAAATCAAGGCGCTCTTTGAAAGGCACGCCATCGACACGGTCATACATTTCGCGGCGGAATCCCACGTGGACCGCTCAATCTTCGGACCCAAGGAATTCATCCAGACCAATATCATGGGCACCTTCAACCTGCTGGAAGTTGCCCGCGAATGCTGGAACGGCAGGGATGACGTGCTCTTCCATCATATCAGCACCGACGAGGTGTACGGCTCCCTCGGCGATACGGGATATTTTTTCGAGACGACCCCCTATGACCCGCGCAGCCCCTATTCGGCTTCCAAGGCCTCGTCGGACCACCTGGTGATGGCCTACAGCCACACCTATAACATCCCGGTGACCCTGTCAAACTGTTCCAATAACTACGGGCCGTACCAGTTCCCGGAGAAGCTCATCCCCCTGATGATACAGAATATCAAGGATGAAAAGCCCCTGCCGGTCTACGGAGACGGCAGGAATGTCCGCGACTGGCTCTATGTCGATGACCACAACTCGGCTGTGTGGCTCATCGTCAACAAGGGTAAGGCCGGGGAAACCTACAATATCGGCGGGGAGAATGAATGGGAAAACCTGAAGCTCGTCCACGTCCTCTGCGAAAAGATGGGCGCCGCCATGGGCAAGGATAAGGACTATTACAAGAAACTGATCACCTTCGTGAAAGACCGTCCCGGCCATGACCGCCGCTACGCGATCAACTGCGACAAGATAAAGAAGGAACTGGGATGGCGCCAGAGCTATGATTTCGACGGAGGTCTCGACAAGACGATCCGGTGGTACCTTGACAACGAGCGGTGGGCGGCCCGCGTCAGGAGCGGTGAATACCGCAACTGGATCGAGAAGAATTACGAAAAGCGCTGAGGCAGACTGATCCGGACTGAACGAAAACATATCAATGGATTTCAAGTATACTATTATAGGGGCCGGTGTCGTGGGTCTCGCGGTCGCCAGGGCCCTGGCCGAAGCCGGCAGTGACGGCGGTGATCTCCTTGTCGTGGAAAAAGAGAAGACCTTCGGCTGCGGGATCAGTTCACGCAACAGCGAGGTCATTCATTCCGGGATCTATTACCGCGAGGGAAGCCTGAAGCAGAGGCTCTGCGTCCGGGGCAGAAAGCTCCTGTACGATTACTGCGCCCGTCGGAATATCCCCCATAAAAAATGCGGCAAACTGATCATCGCCACCTGTCCGGAAGAAGAAGCGGAGCTGGAGTGGCTCCGCATCCAGGCCGGAAAGAACGGCGTCGAAAACGTGGCGCTGCTGGATACATACGAATCCATCATGCTGGAGCCGCACATCAATGTAACCGCCTCATTGTACCTCAAAGAAACAGGCATAGTCGACAGTCATTCGCTGATGAAGGCCATGGCGTACGATGTGCAGCAGAACGGCGGGAGCCTGCTGTATAATTCACCGGTGGTTTCCCTGCGTCAGGATAAGCATTATGTGCTTGAACTCGGTGATGGCAGCAGGTTTTCCACCGAATACGTGATCAATGCGGCCGGCCTGCACGCAACGGCCTTGGCCGGAATGGCGGGAATATCGGTTCCGCCGATCCATCCCTGCAAGGGGTCCTATTTTTCATATACCGGAAAAATCCGGTGCAGTCACCTGGTGTACCCGGTGCCGGAAAAAAAATTAACCGGCCTGGGCGTCCATGCGACCATTGACATGGATGGAAGGATCCGCTTCGGTCCCGATACCGAATACATCGGCAGTATTGATGATTTTTCCGTCTCAGACAGCAAGAAGGATTATTTCTACAGGTCGGCGAAAAAAATGTTTCCGTCGATCGTCCCTGATGAACTGCATCCCGATACCGCCGGCATTCGTCCTAAACTCCAGGGCCCTGACGGCAAAGAGGTTAAGGATTTTTATATAAGGGAAGAAAGCGACGCGGGTTTTCCGCACCTGGTGAATCTCGTCGGGATCGAGTCGCCGGGCCTGACAAGCTCAATGGCAATCGGCGAATATGTGAAAGACCTCGTCCGGCGGAAGGGGTGATCTGAACCGGCGGTTATGGTAATAGGCTGGAGTGAATGATGGATTATAAGGCATTATTATTCGACCTGGATGGGACGCTTCTCAATACCCTGGATGATATCGCCGACTCGATGAATTCTGTTCTCCAGCGTAACGGGTTTAACCCGCATCCGGTGGAACGGTACAAGAAGTTTGTGGGCGGCGGCGTCGGCGATCTGTCGCGTCGGGTTTTACCTGACGGATTTGACAATGATGAGCGGGCTGCGGAGATATCCGCACAGATGCGGGATGAATATTCCCGGCGGTGGGGCATTAAGACCAGGCTCTACACCGGCATCGATTCAATGCTTGACGCTTTTACGAAACGCGGGACGCCACTGTCCATCCTGTCGAACAAGCCTGACGATTTCACACAGGCCATCTGCCGCCATTATTTCTCGCGCTGGCATTTTGAGATTATCCTGGGGGCAACTGACAGGTTCCCGAAGAAACCGGACCCGTCAGCGGCATTGTTCATCGCCAGGGAGATGGACATTGCGCCGCGTGACATTCTTTATCTGGGAGATTCGGACACGGACATGAAGGCCGCGGTTGCGGCCGGCATGTTTCCCGTGGGGGCTCTCTGGGGTTTCAGGGATGCCGATGAATTGTTGGCCAGCGGGGCGCGGCTGCTTCTGAAACAACCGGAGGAATTGCTGGACCTGTAGGCGGCTGATGCATTAATGGCCGGGTTACATGATGTTTGGTGAGGATATATCATCCCCATGGCTAACATAGGCTTCAATGCTGGGCGGATATCTCCAGATGAAGATCCAATGTGTTATTTCATCTATTATTCTTTTCATTATCATGTAATTCTGAATTTGATGGTTATCGGCTTTTCTTGCCTTAAAAAACCGCTTCAGAAATTTATCAATTACAATAGCAAGAATTAAAGACACCGACATCTTCGGCAACTTTATCAGTTCCAGGGCATATTTCAACAGATGTGTAATAATCGCTGTGCGTGACATACCGGTACAGCAGGCGGTTTCGGATAATTTACTCAAGCAGTCACTATGGACATTGATGGTTGTTTCAATAAACATGTATACCTCTGAATTTATGTTTATTTAGTTATCGAAGCGCCAGCGTATATTGTTAAAATTTTTATCATTGAGGCAGTTTTTTAAAAAATTGGGTGCAGGATAGTGACTAATTCATAATAATCCAATTTAAATACTCGACTTTTTTAGTATTTTAGATTATTTTAATATAACTGGGATTGTGATATTTAAAATATCTATTTGACAGATGTTTTGTGTGATGACAGATTGTTCAGCTAATTCGCAGGAGGTTTCCAATGTGGGATTATACCGATAAAGTCAAGCAGCTGTATATGCACCCGAAAAATGTGGGCAAGCTTGACAATGCCAACGCCGTCGCTGAAGTAGGCAGCATTGTCTGCGGCGATGCCCTTAAACTGTACCTCTCCATCGATGAAAACCATGTTATCCGTGACGCTAAGTTTGAAACCTTCGGCTGCGGCAGCGCCATTGCCTCATCATCGGCCCTGACCGAAATGATCATTGGTAAAACCGTTGAGGAAGCGCAAAAAATAACCAACAAGGACATTGCGGATTACCTGGGCGGGCTGCCGGAGGAGAAAATGCACTGCTCGGTCATGGGGAACGAGGCGCTCGAAAAAGCCATAGCCAACTGGCGCGGTGAAAAGATAACCGACCATGTCGATACCGAAGGCGAGATTATCTGCCATTGCTTCGGTGTGACCGAAAACCTTATCAGAAATGTCATTCGGGAAAATAACCTCAAGACCGTGGAAGACGTCACCAACTACACGAAGGCCGGCGGGGCCTGCGGTTCATGCATCCCGAAGATAGAAGATATCCTTCACGAAATGGCCGGCGAGGTGCATGAGGCCGAGGTTGCCAAGGCGGCCAGGAAGCCTCTCACGAACATCAAACGAATGCAGCTGGTTGAGGAAACCATTGCCAACGTCATCAGGCCCATGCTCCAGAAAGACGGCGGCGATATCGAGCTCATTGATATCGACAATAAGAATGTGCACGTGGGCCTGCGCGGCCACTGCGTCAACTGCATGGTCTCCGATGTGACCCTGAAAAACCTGGTGGAGGCCAAGCTCCGCGAGTTTGTTGAAGAGGACATTGTTGTCCATGAAGTGAAATAAGCCGCGTATCCGGCGGGGGGTGATGAGATGGAACGTAACGTATATCTGGATAACAACGCCACGACAATGATAGCGCCCGAGGTCCTGGACGCAATGATGCCCTTCCTGAAAGAGCGGTACGGAAACCCGTCCAGCATGCACGCCTTTGGCGGGTCCGTGGCCAGGGAAGTGGCCCTGGCGAGAATGAATGTGGCCAGGCTGGTTGGCGCGGACAACGATTATGAGATCGTGTTCACCGGCACCGGGACCGAGAGCGACAACATGGCCGTCATGGGTGTGCTGGCCTATTACCGTGACAAGCGGCATATCATCACCTCCAGGGTCGAGCACCCGGCGATCATCTCCCTTTACAAAAAGCTCGAAAAAGAAGGGTATCGCGTCACCTATGTCCCCGTGGATCATGCCGGCAACCTGGACATGAACGCGCTGAAAAGTTCCGTTGACGATGACACCGCCATTGTTTCGATCATGTATGCCAATAACGAAACGGGAGTGATTTTCCCCGTCGAGGAAATAGGTCCGTTTCTGAAAGAACGGGGGATTCCCTTTCATGTGGATGCGGTCCAGGCAGCGGGCAAGATCCCGATCGAAGTGAACAGGATACAGTGCGATCTTCTTACCATATCGGGTCACAAGTTCCATGCTCCCAAGGGAATAGGGGCTCTCTATGTGCGGCGCGGAACCAGGATGCGTCCGATTCTATACGGCGGCCATCAGGAAAAGGGAAGGCGCCCCGGAACGGAAAATGTTCCCGGCATCATCGGTATGGGTAAGGCCGCGGAGCTGGCATTGAAGCACCTTCCCGATTATGCCACCAAGGTAAAGGCGCTTCGTGACAGACTGGAGAAGGGGCTGTTGTCTTCTTTCAAAAATTCAAGCCTCAACGGCGAAGCGGGCAAGCGTGTTCCCAACACAACGAATGTGGGTTTCGGGTACATCGAGGGCGAAGCCATATTGCTGTATCTTGACGGCATGGGTATTGCCGCGTCGTCCGGTTCGGCGTGTTCCTCGGGGTCCCTGGAGCCTTCCCATGTCCTCAGGGCCATGGGCGTTCCCTTCACTTCCGCCCACGGATCGATCAGGTTCAGCCTGAGCCGCTATACGGTGGCCGAGGAAATCGACTATGTCCTTTCCGTCATGCCGGAAGTGGTCAACCGTCTTCTCGAGATTTCCCCGTACTGGGACAGCGAAAAGCAGGAACCGAAGCCGATGAACCTGTAAAAGGATCGGGCGGCGACCGATCCATGCGTCCGCCGCCCCGAACGTGATCTCCATTCAACCCGCTTTCTTGCCGGTTTGCCTCGTGTCGAACTGGTGCATAATCGAAAAATCGAGGAAGGCTTCATGGCCATGGCTGTAGGCGATCCTGTTGCCCTCAAATAATCCGCCGCGCCGGAACGACATCACTCCTGCCGTGGCGCCATACCGAAGACCGCCGCTTGTCGAGACTGTCACGTGTTTCTTGATATCGAAATCTACACCCGCCACGATACCGGGGACAAGGCCACCCATGTTGTACTTTGCCTTTCCGCAGTAGCGCGGTATCAGGGGGACCGGCCGGCCCCGCTCCCCACGCCATCAGGATGATCACCGATGGCGCTTCCAAATGTTTTCTAACCATAGTAAACCCCTTAATGGCAGATATAATTTTTTCATGCAACCCCTCCGATGATTTCCCTGAATGTGACAGTCCGCACCGGTGATTGTTCTGCGGATAAATTATGAATGCGAATATGGCCGCTGTTGTTGTAGAAATCAATCAGTGAGGAAAAAATATTACGCGGTTCATGGAGGTTGCCGTTCATGGAAAAAATGTTCTTGTCATCGCATGACCGTGGTACTAGTGTGATATGTAATCAGTATGCAGCGACCATGTAAACACCGCGATGAAATTGCATAACGCTATACTAATATCCTTGTCAGGACTGCTGGCCGGTGTGTTCCTGTATAACGCCGTCAGTTTCATCACCTACGGCAGAGACGCGGAACCCGTGAAATCAGACGCGGCCATAGTCCTCGGCGCGGCATCCTACGGCGACAGGCCATCGCCTGTGTTCAGGGAGCGTATCAATCACGCGGTATGGCTTTACCGGAACGGCTATGTGACAAAGATCATCTTCACCGGGGCCCGGGACAGCGTCAATGAGCCGCCCGCATCAACCGTTGCGTCGCTTTACGCTGCCGGCCGCGGCGTGCCGCTGCGGGATATACTCGGGGAGGACCGGTCCAGGACCACTGAAGAAAACCTTGCCTGCGCCCGGGATCTGGCCGGAAAAAACGGATTGAAGACATTCCTGGTTGTGAGCGATCCCCTGCACATGAAGCGCGCCATGAGGATCGCTCATGACCTCGGCATGACCGCCTACCCGTCACCGACCCCCACGACCCGCTACCGGGGCTTCGGCAGCAGGATGCGATTCCTGGCGCGGGAGATATATTTTTACGACACCTATGCCGCCCGGCGGTGGGCCCTGCGCCTGGCGCGGCATGTTTTATAGTCTGCATGAGAAGAGGGAGATATACGGTGAAGAATGACCTGGCGTTTTTTGACCTGGACCATACCATACTCAGCACATCGAGCGGCCGCATCATGTTCAAGGGTTCTTACCGGCATGGCCTCATCGGAAAAAGAGAGATCAGGAGGGCGGTGCTGGTCAACATCCTCTATCAGCTTGGGATCATCTCGGCGCAGAATGCCGTATCGCGCTGGATGAAATGGTACCGGGGCATGAGCGTGGAAGCAATAGCACCGATTGCTGCCGAGTGGATTGAAGAGCTGAAAGGCCTGGTGCGCGAGGGTGCCCGGGAGGAGATACGCCGTCACCGGGTAAACGGCACCCGCACCGTGATACTTTCGGCATCGCCCACGTTTATATGCGAGGAATTGAGGAAGTATCTTGGCATGGATGACATTCTCTGCACGGAGCTGGAAGTCGAGGATGGCCGGCTCACCGGGAATCTCAAGGGCAGCTATTGCCATGGCATGGGCAAGCTTGACCGGGCAAGGCGGTATTGCCGGGATAATGGATATGCGATGGAGACAGCGTACTACTACGCTGATTCGATCGCGGATCTGCCGGTGCTTGAAGCGGTCGGCAATCCCGTGTGCGTGACCCCGGACCGGAAGCTGGAACGGACGGCGCGTAAACGCGGCTGGAAGATAGTGCGCTGGTAACCGGTTTTCCGACGGCACTCTTCCGAAAAAGTTATTGCCAGGCAGGGAATGGCGGGGTACCTTCAAGGTCATGAAATTCCTGACAATCTATTTCGTGCCGGCGGCGGTAATCGGGGCCCTGCTTCTTCTCTTTATATGGGACTTCGGTCCCGGTCCCTGCCTTGCGGCCCATGGCGCAAAGCAGAAATGCAGCGAAATTGGGAAGCGCTTCGACGATGTCCTTTCCGGCGCCACCTACACATGCGAAATTGACGCTGATTGCGGGTGCTTCGGGCCGGCGACCATGAAGTCTCCCTGCGGCGGCCTGGCCGATGAGAAAACCGCCGGCCGCCTCCGGCTCATTGCCCAGGAATTCCGCAATGCCGGATGTGATTTGAAGGTCCGGTGCGGACCGTGGTACTGCAACCCGGTCTGCGAAAAAGGAATCTGCATGAATAAAAGACAGATGTGACAATGCATGGATGAGGGTATGCTTTCCTGTGCCCGTTATTTTTTCGAGAACCTTATACAGCCATACCGCGTCAAATATCATATGATGAGGAGTCGTTATGAATAATCCCGGAATTCATGCTGTGATACTGTTGTGCGCACTGGTCTTATTACCGCCATTATCATGCAAAAAAGCTGAATCTCCGCGGGAAGCCGAAGCCCCGGCCGCCCTGGAAGATAAGAGCGCTGTACAGGAGCAGGCCAGAAATGTCGCCGATGAAACAGCGGGTAAGAGAGAGCGCGAAGCTGCCGGGGAAAAAGACGGCGGCAAAGGGGGCCTCGCCGGGCATTTTCTTACCCCCATGGAATTTGCCAAGGAGCGGCTCCTTGAATACCGGGTCGACCTGACCTATGAAAGCGGCGATCTGTCTAAATCCCGGCATGAACTGCTGGGGATCGTGGCGAAATACGGCTTCATCAAGCAGGCCGGGACCTCCCTGGAGGACCAGCCGCCTGCCGTGGTATCCGATCTGCTGATAAAATCGGATAAGATCTATGAGGCCCTCCGGGACCTCGACAGGGTGGGCAGGCTGGTTTCCGAGAACATCAGCGTGACTGACCATACCGAGGAGATGGCCCTGCAGGAGCGGACGGTCAAGCGTGAACAGCTTCGTATAGCGCGGAAGAACGCCGCTGCGGGCCAGGTGGCGCCGGCCGTGAAGAGCTGGAGCGAAATAGACAATTCCCTGACCCAGAGCGAGGACCGCCTGGACGCTGCTGAACACGGTAAATGGAAGATCCGCGACAGGGTCGCATGGGCGTGGATACATGTCAGCCTGAAGGGACCGGACCGCATCAATGTGCCTGATTACTTCAATGCAGTCGTCGGCATGGTGAATTTTTTATTGAAGCTTCTCTGGGTGGTCATTTATCTCCTTCCCCTGGCCGCCATTGCCGGGTTGATCATCTGGAAACGGAAGGTCATTGCGGCCCTCTTCAGGAGAAAGAAAAAGCCGGAATAATGAAAAAAACGGCGTCATCCCGGCCTTTTCCGGAATGACGCCGGGCGGTATGCGCGGAAAATCATGATACCGGGATGAATTAGGATGATAATTTGTGCCTGTCCTGCCGATTAATTAATCGGAACCTCACGGATGAGGAGGATGGCCATGCTGAGAAAAAACACCGTTATTCATATTCTGGACGCCTGCGACAGGATCCTCTTCAGCAGGGATGATGCCGACGACATCCGTTTTATCCTGGAGCATGTATCGGAAGAACAGGCGAACCGGTGCTACCGGGCCTATCTGACCGAAATAGTGCGACAGTGCAGGGCGTAGCGCATATTTCAGGGAACAATACATAATCTTCCCCCCTTCTGATCAACAACCACCCGTACCCTGTGCAAATCCTTGTTTGGTGTCCTTCGCCAGGATGATTCGTGGATGATTATAATATTGCCGCGTCCCGGATCAATTCAACATGCGTCCCATTAGTTTTATGAAAATATCCTTTCATCAGGAATTATTATTTGTATTGCAAAAATAGTTGTCCCCATTACAATATGATTCAATAAAGCAGGGGACAACGCCATGCCTGATAAAATTGAGAAGCCAGCGATAGACGGACCGGACCAGATCATAGAAATGGTTTCAGCTTTCCAGAAAAGCAGGATCATACTTACCGCCTTCGAACTGGATATTTTTACCGTCATCGGCAGCGGCCGCGTGACATCAACCGAGGTGGCTGACGCCGTCAAGGCGGATCCCCGGGGCACCGACCGGCTTCTCAATGCCCTGTGCGCCCTGGGGTTTCTCAGGAAGGAGAAGGGCTGTTTCATGAATACCGGCCTTTCTCTCCGGTACCTGGTGAAGGGATCGGAGGACTTTCTGTCGCGCATAGGCCATTCGCTGAACCTGTACCGTTCCTGGGGAAGCCTGACCGACGCGGTACGGGCGGGGAAAACCGTTCTCGCCCGGGAATACGATCCGGTTTCACTCGGCCATTTCATTGAGGCGATGCATCACCGCGCCAAAAAAAGCGCGGAGCGCCTGGTGTCGCACCTGGACCTGTCGGGAATCCGGCGGGTCCTCGACGTGGGAGGCGGATCCGGCGTGTATTCCATGGCCTTTGCCCGGGCGAAGCCGGGCCTGCAGGCCGTGGTGCTTGACCTGCCCCGGGTGACGGCGCTCACGAAAAAGTATATCGATGAGGCCGGCCTTTCCGCAAGCATTACGACGATGGACGGCGACTACAACACCGATGATTTCGGGACCGGATATGACCTTGTCTTCATGTCGGCCATTGTGCATATAAATTCCTGCGATGAAAATGTGGCCCTCATGGCAAGGGCTTACCGGTCGCTGAACCCCGGCGGTATGATTGTGATCCAGGACCACATCATGGAAAATGACCGGACAGCCCCCGTGCGGGGCGCCCTGTTCGCCCTGAACATGCTGGTGAACACGCAGAGCGGCGATACCTTCACCGAGGATGAAATGAGGCAGTGGCTTGAGAAGGCCGGCTGTGTGGAAATTAAGAGAATACCGACAGGAATGGAAAACGACCTGATGACCGGCAAACGGCCGGCATGACGGGAACGCCCCTTTTTATGAATCATTCTTATGTTACATGGGCTATCATTGCCTGCACCGTGGTGGTTTCCATTATCGGTTTCGGGAACAGGGGTCTCTTCGAAAAGAACCTCTTCTCGGTGCGGGCGATCATTGTTGACAGGGAAGTGTACCGTCTTGTCACCTCGCAGCTGTTCCACGCCAACTGGGCTCATCTTCTCTTCAACATGATAAGCCTGTATTCCTTCGGTGATATCATCGAGCGGAATTTCGGGCCGGGGCTTACCGCCGGGTTATACGGTGCCGGTGCGCTGTGCGGTGACCTCGTCGCCCTGGCCATTAGAAGAAAGAATCCGGATTATTCCGCGGTCGGGGCGTCGGGGGCTGTCTGCGCCATCATCTTCTCGTCGATATTCCTTCTTCCCGGCGGGAGCATCTATATCCTGCCGTTTCCCGTCCCGCTTCCTTCATGGGTTTATGCGATCCTCTTCATGGTGATTTCCCTGTACGGCCTGGGGAGAGGGGGATCGCTGATCGGACATGACGCGCATATCGGCGGGGCGCTCGCCGGCATCATCGGCGCCGTCGCCCAAAGGCCGTCAGTGGTGCAGGAGAATTATCTTCTCCTTGCAGCCCTGACCGTGCCGGTTATTGTCCTGCTTGTCTATTATGCCCGGAAGGCCTGAAAACCGCATGACTGCGCGTCCGGTCGGGTGGACCGGCCCGCATGGCGCAGTGTCAGGCGATTTTGTGTACCCGTGACTTTGCGCCGCCGCAATGACGGAGGGCTTCTTCCTCTGTCCTGAAGATTTTCAGCATGTCCTTGATGTTGATGATCTTCAGGAATATGTTCACGGCGTTATTGTTCCTGTTGCAGAAAAGGACTTGGCGGCCGTTCATATTGAGAGTCCGTTTCAGTGAAATGAAAACGCGCAGCCCGGAACTGCTCAGGTAGTCAAGCCCTTCCAGGACTATTATCATGTGGTTTTCTTTTTGGGATTCCGCGATTTCAAACAGGTCTTTTTCGACCCTTTCGGCTTCAAAAAGATCGAGCCGTCCATGAAGATAAATAATGGTCATGTTGCCGATATCTTTTATTCTCAGGATCATGGTGTCCCCCCACGTTGTGTCGTTTATCTCTATTTCGACATGTAAAGAAAATAATCATAAATTTTATTTTGTCAAGAAATAATATTATGTCACATTAGAAAAGTACTGAAAACCGTTGCCGCGCATAACAGGCGGATAATGCTTTTGGTGGTTATTCTGCAATCGGGAAGGTTATAGTCCAGGATGTCCCGCCGGCGCGGCTGACGGTGCAGGTCCCATGGATCTGTTTTGTCAGAACATTGACCAGCTGAAGCCCCAGCGATGTCGTGTCTTCGACATTTATGGCTTCGGGGATGCCTATGCCATTGTCGGTAACCATGAGGGTAATATCATTGGGGCCGCTGTGCCGCAGTGATATGGCTATCGTATTGCCGTCGCCGCCGTCGGGGAAGGCGTATTTCAGGGCATTGGTGATAAGCTCGTTAACGATCAGGCCGCAGGGTATAGCATGGTCTATCCCGAGGTTTATATCGTCGGCTTCAATTTTCAAATGCGGGCTGTTCAGGGTGGTCGTGTAGCTGCCGTGCAGTTCTTCAGCGATTGTCCTCAGGTAGGAAGTGAAATCGATCTTTGCAATGTCTTCGGACCGGTAAAGCTTTTCATGGACAAGGGCCATGGCCCGTATGCGGTTCGTTGAATCGTGGAACATCTTCAAGAGGATGGGGTCCTTGATGTTGTTTGACTGAAGATTGATGAGGCTGATGATGATCTGGAAGTTGTTTTTCACCCGGTGGTGTATCTCCTTCAGGAGCACTTCCTTCTCTTTGAGGGATGCTTTTATCTGTTCTTCCGCCCGCTTCCGCTCGGTGATGTCCAGGATTATTGCGTTGTATCCGAGCAGCGTATTCCTGAACCGGTACGACGTGGGCGTTGAGTACATATGGACCACGGTTCCGTTCTTATGTATGACGCGGAATTCAATTTCAAGCCTGTCCCGCGATTCCCTTATGCTTCTTTGAAAGCTGTCGATAATGCGTTCACGGTCGTCGGGATGGATGAAATCAATAAAGTGCTTTCCTATTAATTCATCATTCTGGTATCCGATCATCCGGGATAATGCCTCGTTCGTATAGGAGAACTCACCCGTTGGGTTGATTGTTGCTATGCCGATCAGGGTCTTTTCCACCAGACCGCGGTATTTTTCCTCGGACAGCTCAAGCAGTTCCTGGGAGCGCTTGCGCTCTGTGACGTCGCGGATGGTAGCCTGGAGAAATGACCTGCCGGCTACCACGCATTTGGAAAGGAGTATCGTGCCGGGGAATTCTATTCCGTCGAGGCGCCTGAACTGCCATTCAAAAAAGCAGCCTCCTTCGGCGAGGGCTTTCTCTATCATCCGCGCCAGTTTTACATTGGAAGGTTCATCATCCGGCTGGGCCTCGGGAGAGATATTCAGGATAGTCAGGCGGTTGTGTCCGTTGACGCCGTCTGTTATCCGGAACATGCCGTCGAATGTCCTGTTGGTTGTAGAAATTGTCCACGCCGGAGGTTCTATGGCTATTATCGCGTCCCGGGAAAAATCGAACAGGGTGCGGTAGCGCTCCTCGCTTTCCTGGAGAGCGTTCTCGGCGCGACGCCGCTCGGCTATTTCGGTTTCAAGCTCCTGGTTGGTTTCGGTCAGCTCGGCGCTGTATTCTTCCAGCTCCGCCGCGGCTGACCAGGAACGTTTAAGGGCCAGCCGGTACTGGCTGACCAGGAACCAGAGAAGGGCGGCAATGGCGGTATAGGAAATGGCCGCGATGACAACGCGGTTCGCAAAGTGTGTTTCCGGAGTACGGAGCTGGTGGATGAGACCATGGAGCTGCGCCAGCCCGATCGCGGTGAACACTATAGAACTGAGGATCACGACAACCCACTGGGCACGCTGTCCCTGCAGTATGGCGGTCAGGACTATGGAGAGCGCATAGAGAATCATGGCCGGCGCTCCCGGACCCCCGATGATATTGCCGTATACGGCAATGAGGAAAACAAAGAGGGGGGGCAGATAGCCGGCCGCCTTCCAGTAGCCGATATCGGCGAGCTTCCAACCGCCGAAAAATATCGATGTTATGATGATCAATATTATGAGGGTGTCAGGAGGGATGAATCTTAACACCCATCCGGTGAAAAACAATATCGTGAACAGGGAGGCGGTAATCCCCATGAGCAGGGAGCTGACCTTGGTCATGTATTCCCGCAGCGCCTCATCGGGATTGTCGCTTCGGGGGGTCGTCGCGTCGATCCAGAGTTTTTTTATAGAATGTTCCTTCATTAATTACCTGATATAAATATACAGGAAAAACAGGGTCATTATCCTATAAAACGATACATTTATTGTAGTTTCATGAAAAGTTACAAGTCAAGTAAATAACAGGATGCGCCGGTATCGGGTGCCGATCGCATTTAATCCGCGGCAAAGGTTTTGGTTGAGGGGAAGGTGATGGTCCATGCCGTGCCGCCCTCGCGGTCAATCCGGTATCGGCCGCCGATCTGATCGACCAGCACATGGACGAGCTGTAATCCCAGCGAGGCCATTCCTTTCGGGTCCGGTGTTTGGGCCATGCCGATGCCGTTGTCCCGGATCTTCAGGGTGATTGTTCCGCCGTTATCATGTCGGAGCGAGATCAGTATCTCGGCATCGGAAGCACCTTCCGGAAAAGCATATTTCAGCGTGTTGGTTATCAGTTCGTTCGTAATCAGTCCGCAGGGGATTGCCTGGTCCAGGCCGAGATGGATTGGTTCCGCTTCGATGCGCAGGCGTGGTTTCCCGCAGAAGATCGAGTTGTTGTTGATCAGGTCCTCGGTTATCGTCGCGATATATGAGGTGAAATCGATTTTTCCTATGTCTTCGGATTGATAGAGCCTCTCGTGAACGAGGGCCATGGCCCTGATGCGGTTCATCGAATCGTTGAAGATCCTCAGCAGGTCCCGGTCCCTGATGCTGCCTGTCTGCAGGTTCAGGAGGCTGATGATGATCTGCATGTTGTTTTTTACGCGGTGATGGATCTCCTTCAACAGGATCTCTTTTTCCTTCAGGGAGGCCTGGGTTTGCTCTTCGGCCCGCTTGCGCTCGGTAATGTCGCGGATGGTCGCCTGGAGAAATGTCCGGTTCTTCAGCTGGCACCGGGAGAGCAGGACCGTGGCCGGAAAGCTATTGCCGTCAAGACGCCGGTGCTGCCATTCGAAGAAACACCAGCCTTCATTCATTGCCGTTTCAATCATTCTGGCCGCCTTGGCGGCCGACGGCTCGCCGTCTGGCTGAATTTCCGGGGAGAGGTCCCAGGGGGCCAGGTTCCTGTAGTCGCCACTCTGGTCCTCGAGCCTGAGCATGTTGAGGAACGTTGGGTTGGCTGCTGTTAATTTCCAGGAAGGAGGCTCGATAATTATGATGCCGTCGCGGGAATTTTCAAAGAGGGTCCGGTACCGCTCCTCGCTTTCGCGGAGCGCTTCTTCGGCAAGAGTCCTTTCGCTGATCTCCCTGTTGGCCCGGTCTAGGGCCCTGCGGTTGATGCCAAATATGCTGAAGGCGGTAATGGTCATGAATATAAGGGCGATGGTGTTGTCAGCGGTATAATCAATCAGCGAATTGCGGGGTATGTTGAACTGCTCTCCGAAAAAAAACATGAACATGAAAAGCATAGCAAGGTTGATGCCGCCGTACACGATGATGGCAGTTCCGTTCCGTGCCACGGCCAGGGGAGTAAGAGTGAGGATGCCGAAAATAAACGCGATGGTGTCAAGACGAGAAACTATGAAAGAACGGTCTTCTATTATGACGGTCCAGGCAGTCAGGAGAAGCAGAACCAGTATAACATGGGCTGATGCGGTAAAATAGCCTCGTATAAGAAGCACCAGGACCCCGATGAATAAGCCAAAGGTAATGATCTGGGGCATGAGGATGGCAAAGTCAATCCTGTATCCCAGTATCGGATTTTGTAGATGCAGATAGGCGGTGTAGGAAATGGTAACCGGCAGAATGACCAGTATGATCAGGCAGAGGAAAAAAAAGAACCTGGCCTTCATCTGGATAACGAGGTCGGAGCTTTCGTATTTTTTTAAAGCTCTATCAAGGAGATGCCGCATGTCTGTTTATCGCTTCATGTCCATTGTGCATGGACCCAGCCTTCGTTTTCCGAGGATAGACCCGCCGGCCGATGTTCATCGGTGTGCCAGCGCACTTTAATAATACTGAAAAGAGGTTATTGTGTCAACAAAGTAATTCGGCCTGGCGATTCGTCCAGCGGTTCCCTTCGGTTTCATCAACCCTTTTCCTCGATCAGCTTGTTGAGCTCCCGCGCTTTCTCGCTAATGGTCTCGGTGAAGATGAGAATCCTCCGGTTGAGGGCGGCGACCTCGTCGGCGATCTCCGACAGCCGCTTCACGGCCCGGGCGCTGCTTTCCATTGACTTCATCTGCTCGACGGTCGATCCCGCGATCTCCCCTGAAAGGCTGTTGATGATGGATGCCTGGCGGATAACATCGTCGAAGGCCTCGGCCTGGCTCTCAATCATGGTCTCGACCTGGTCGATGCGCGAATTTATCTCGTCCAGCACTGAAAAGATTGATTCGGTGGATGACCTGGTGATATCCACCATGTGCATGCCCTCGTTTATATCGCTGAGTATCCTCGATATCTGTGACGAGATCTCCTTCGAGTTGTCTGATGTGGCCGTCGCCAGCTTGCCGATCTCGTCGGCGACGACGGCAAAGCCGCGGCCGTGCTCGCCGGCCCGGGCGGCCTCGATGGATGCGTTCAGCGACAGGAGGTTGATGCGGTCCGAAATGTCGTTGATGATTTCCACGAAATTCTTTATGGCTGCTCCCCCGTCGTTGATGACCTGCATTTTCCCGATCATTTCATTGATGATGCGCTCGGTTTCGCGCTTCGACTCGGAGATGCCCGAGATGGAGCCGAGGACGGAGTTGATCATCCCGGTGGCCCCGCTCTGTGTTTTATTGAAGGTTTCGATCATGTCGGAGGTCTTCTTGCCCTCCGCCTCCTGGTTCCCCGCGGACTTGCTGATGGCGGTGATGGAGGCGGTCAGGTCGTCGAAGGTCTTTCTCATCTCCCTGCTGCTTGCGGACTGCTCTTCGGCAAGGGATGAGAAGTTGCGCTCGATGGCGGTCAGTTCGTTGCTGACGGACACCAGGTCTCTGGAGGCGACGTCAACACCGCTGATGATGCCGGCGAGGTAGTCGGCCCGCCGGTTCGATTCGTCCACGGCTTCCTTGAGGTCGCGGTTGAGCGTGCCCACCTGCCGGTAGAGCTTCAGGATGCGGATGGAGAGTATGCCCGCGACGCCGAGAATGAAGAGAAGGGTGCCGTAGGACGAGAGCCGGGCGCCTGAAATTATGTCCCGGTCGAGAAGTATGTCATGGACCGCGGCCGCTATCATGATAAACACCGCAATGATCATGAGGGCGCCGTCAGGTCCGGTCGCCATGACGCGGCTCATGAAGGGCGCGGGCTGCGCCCGTACGAGTTCCGCGAGGCGCCCGGGCAGCGCGCCGGCCATCCGGTTCCACCGGTCACGGGGCACCGACGGAACATTGACGCCGGGGCTGCGGCGTCCGAGGATAAGCTTCATGATGTAGTAGAATGTTTCCCTCGTCATGAGGTAAACCACGTACAGGATCGGGATAAGCCAGGTGGCCTGCACGTAGGGAAGTATGGCGTTCCAGAAGCTGATGTCGGAGCTGATGACCGGCAGCAGGACAAGGATGGCGGATACGGCCAGGTACAGGTAAATGACTCCCCTGAAAAGCTTCTCCGTGATGGTGCCGCGCCTGACGAAGAAGTTATGCATGAACAGGGACATAAAAGGAAGCAGCAGGAACAGGACGATATATTCGATCCGTTTCAGCATGAAGAAATCATCAAAGATCAGGTACTTGGTCTGGGTCCTCAGGAAGAAATATGAGGAGAGGCACAGGGCCGTGAAAGAATAAAAGAGGTGCTCCCGGTTTTCCCGTCTCTGCAGGAAGAGGAGTCCGTAATACAGGCCGATGGTGAAATAGATCGCAACGATAGCGATGGCCATCGTTTCACTGAAGTGCAGGTTCCGCAGCTCGGTGTCCAGGTAGCCGATCCTGAAGGAGTTGCCTTCAATGGTGCCGGACAGGTAATCCGTTGATCTGCTGGACAGAATTGAAACCCGGTGCAGTGACCCCGGTTCTATGTGCCGGTCCGGTATCGGGTAGACCCTGATCCGGTCGTAGTAGAGCCGCCGCGGGTCTCCCGCTGTTCCCGTGGAGCCGATAAGGCGTCCGTCAAGATAGACTTCATCCGGACCGCTTATGGTGTCAATATACAGGCAGAGAGGCCGTGCCGGCATTTTTTCTAAAATAAAGGAACACTCGGTCGCCAGATGGCGGCTTCCGGTGACGCCGGGAACGTGGTCAGCCGTTGAAGGAGCCGGGACTACGGCGCATTGCGAGTAGTCAATTTCGAATTCTTCCGGCTCTTTTTTCATGATCCGGAATTCTTCTTCCGAGATCTGCTTCAGGAATACCGGACCGCTAAGATCGGCATTCTCCCTGTCAAGATCATCGGCGGCGATCCGGATTATTCCGTGGCGCAGGCGTTCGGTTCCCTCGGCACAGGTCAGGTACACGGCCGGCATGATGCCGCCGGCGGCATCGCCTTTACCCCGGTTGATCTGAAGGGTGACGGTGTTTGTGTCTTTCCAGAGATTTCCTGGAATTTCGAAGAGGTATTCCGTATTGGAAAGGACCGTCACCGCGAGTTCCGAATCGTTAAGGGATGCGGATACCGCTGCTTCAGTCCGAATATAGAGGGACGATATCGCGTTAGACCCGGGCCGGACGATCACCGTTTTTGCCGTAATGGGGCCATTGCTTCCGGCAATGTTCCGGTTTTGCAGGGCATGAAAAATGGAGGCCGCCTGGCTGCGGCCTCCGGTGGTGTCTCCGGCCGATGCCATGCCTGATATCTGCCAATCCTTCTGAAGTTCAATCCAGCAGGGGCCTTTTTCGGCATGGACATTCCCGTAGAGGGAGAATAGCATCAGAAATGCGGGTATTGTTATAAAAGGCCGGTTTGAATTTTTCATTTGTATAACTTTCTGTTGTGTATCACTGCTGTGATAATAGAGAGTTATCGGGCTTTTGTCAAGCACCTTGTATAAAGACGGGGGACCAGGCATTATCCTGGTCCCCCGGGCGTGTCAGTTGTGTGGAGATGGCTCTATCGCGCGACTTCGTTGATGAGCCTTCCCAGTTCCGTGTCATGGGTCTGGACGGTCTTCTGGTTTGCTTCATAACTCCGCTGGACTTCGATCATGTCGACCATTTCCCTTACCATGTTGACATTCGATTTCTCCAGGAAACCCTGGACAACCTTGACGTCTCCCGGGGGGATGGGCGGCCCGGAGAATTCGGTTTCCTTCCAGAGGGAATCGCCTTCTTTTTTGAGTTCGCGGATCTTTTCAAAATCAACCAGTTTCAGCCGGTCAAGCACCACCGGCTGGCTCCAGTCGTTATCCGCCATGCCGACGACGCCGTTCGGATCGATGGCCCCGTTGACGATGATCTCCCCGCGTTCATTCACGATGAAATTGTTCTGCTGGACCTTGATAATGCCGTTCTCGCCCATCACCGGGTAGCCGTTGTGGGTCATGAGAATGCCGTCCTGGTTGATGGTGAAGGAGCCGTTCCGGGTATAGCGTTCGCCGCGTTCGGTTTTAACCGTGAGGAAACCGCGGCCGTCAAGGGCCAGGTCAAAGTTATTCTCGGTCCGCTGGAGCGAACCCTGGTCGAAATCGGTGTATACTTCATTCACTTCAACGCCGGTGCCGAGCTTGCCGACGTAAGGCATGGTGTCGTACGAGCCGGCCGGGGTAACGCCCAGGCCGTTATCGTTCAGCCGGCGTATCAGCATGTCCGGGAAGGCCTTGAAAATGGCAAGGTCCTTCTTGAAGCCTGTTTTATCAACATTGGCCAGATTATTGGCTACAACGTCAAGGCGAGCCTGTTGTGCGATCATGCCGCTGGCACCGGTGTAAATTCCTCGAAGCATATTGAACCCCCTGCACTATGTCGCTTTAATTATCGGCAGGGGGGGGTAATGGCGATAATTAAAAAATCAATAATGTCCATTATATAGGTTTATAGAAGTATGTGCGATAGTTAATGGTAGCAAAATATATAGAAAATAAGCAAATCCAATTTTGGTATTAATTATTTATATAAATATAAAATAATGTTGACAACTATATAAAATCTATATATATATTAAATATATAATTCGTACCAAACTTACTTTAATTCCGGCTGGTGCCATGTCAATAAAATACGCCATTTTGGGTCTGTTGAATTATACGGATATGCACGGCTATCGCATCAAGGAGCATATTGAGAAGAATTTCGGGCATATGTGGTCGATCAATTTCGGCCAGATCTATCCCAATCTCAAGGACCTCGAAAAAGACGGATTGATCAGGATGATCGAACTGTCGCCGTCGGATGACGGAGGGCCCCATAAAAAGCTTTATTCAATAACTGAAAAAGGGGTGGAGGAGTTTTCGCGATGGCTGTCGGAGTCACCCGAGCGGCCTATGCTGATCAGGGACCCGTTTCTGCTCAAGTTCACCTTTTTCGGTTTCGGCGACAGCGGGCGTGCCCTGGAGCTTATTGACGAACAGATCGCGCTGTACGAAGCGCAGCTGCACCGGCGGAGAAAAAATTTCATGCGGTGGGAGCACCAGGGAGTCTACGCGCGGCTCCTCGCCGAACTCGGCATCACGCAGAATGAGATGTATCTTGAATGGCTGCGCAATGCCCGCGCTGAAATCGAGAAGAACTCGTCAGAGGCGGTCCTGGAAAAGGTTTAAGTTATCCACCATACTGTGTGAGGGGGGATTATGGAATTTACCGGAATTACCCTCGTTACCGGCGCTGCCGGATTCATGGGGAGCCACCTTGTGGAATATCTCGCGCGCAAGGGGGTCCGTGTCAGGGCCACCGCGCGCCCCCGGAAAGACATATCTTTTTTCAGCCGCCTCGGCGTGGAATATGTCGCGGCGGACCTGACAAAACCTGAAACACTGCCGCCCCTTTTCGCCGGTGGCGTTGACCGCATCTTCCATCTTGGCGCCATCTGCAATTTTTCCACGCCATATGAGTCCCTCTATCCTACCAATGTGAAGGGCGTCGAGGAGATCACCGGTCTTGCCCTTCAAAACGGCGTCAGGCGGTATGTCCATGTAGGGTCCACCAGCGTGTACGGCTATTACAAGGGGACGCCCTTCAGGGAGGACTCCCCGCGGGAGCCCCGCGATTCCTACGGGCGGAGCAAGCGGGACGGCGAGGACGTGGTGTGGCGGCGCATCAGCGAGGGTCTGCCGGCCATCATAACGAGGCCCTGCACGGTATACGGCCCCCGGTGCAACGACGGGGCGGGCAAGGCCTTCTCGAGGCCGACCAGCATCACCGCCATACCCGGCAGCGGCGCGCAGCTCCTGTCGAATATCCGTGCCGAGGACGTGGCCGCCGCGGTCGAACATCTCTCGTTCCTGGATTCAGCTGTGGGACAGGCCTTCAACCTGGCGGAGGACAGCCACCCGTCCCTGGAGGAGGCGCTCCACCTGGCGTCCGAGGCCTTCGGTACCAGGCCGCCGAAACTGCACCTGCCCCTCTGGCTGGTAAAGGGCGTGGCCCGGATGGACGGCATGGTGTCCGCACGCAAGGGCCGCATCCCGGACCTCGAGCTCGACGCGGTGCGCTACCTCTATGACGATTACATCGTCGATAACAGCAAATTGAAATCGACGGGTTACCGCATGATATATCCTGATTTCGGGGAGTCCATGAAGCAGATAGCGGAATGGTACCGGTCACAGGTGGCCGGTATAAAAACAGCTTGATAACCGGGAGGTGCTGTATGGGGCAGGTTGTGGTCATTACCGGATGCGCTGACGGCATGGGGCGCCACGTCGCGGCAATGCTGGCCGCGTCGGGCCATTCCATAGCGGGTTTTGATGTCGACTCCGCAGGCATCGCGTCTTTGAAGAAGGAGCTCGCAAGGTTCGGCGACAGTCACCTGCTTGAGGTGATCGATATAACCGACAGAAAGGGGATCACGAAATTCCGTGACCGCGTCCTGGAAAAGTACGGCCACGTTGACACGGTCCTTTCCAACGTGGGGATAGGGTTCTTCAGCCCCTTCGAAGAGGCCAATCTCGAAAAGGCGCTCAAGTGCCTCGAGATCAACGTCATCGGCGCCTCGGCTATCTTCCAGGCCTTTATCCCGTCCATGCGGGAGCGCCGCTCCGGGAAGCTCATCGCCATGTCGTCCCTGGTCGGGCGCATTCCCTTTCCCTTTGAATCGATATACTCCGCGAGCAAGTTCGCCATCACGGGGCTCGTGCTTTCCCTCAAGTACGAGGTCGAGCCCTTCGGCATCAAGGTGGCGCTGATAGAGCCGGCGCAGGTGTCGACCACCTTCGCGGCGAAGATCCACGTGCTGCCGCCGGAAGGATCGGTCTACCGGGACCGGGCCCGGCGGTTCATCGAGCGCGACGACGAGCTCATCAAGACCGCGCCGACGCCCTCCGACGCCGCTAGAAAGATCGTGAAGGTGATCGAGGCTAAAAAGCCGCGCATCTTCAACCAGGTCGACTTCATGAGCAGCTTCTTCCTGTGGCTCAACCAGTTCCTCCCCCGTTCCCTGCGCGACGCCATACTGGTGAACCACATGCATATTAAAGTTTAAGAGCGCATCCCCGTGAGGGGATGCATTCAAAAAAAACCGGAGGTCTTCCATGAGCACGCAGCACGCCCTGAGCCAGCCTCCGACGCGGTCACGCGTCGACACCCTCCGCTGGAGAATAATAGAAGCGCCCCAGGAGGTGTGCGTCGAGCGGGCGCGCTACCTCACCCAGGCGATGAAGCTACACTGGGACAGGCATCCCCTGACGAGGATGAGCCTTGCCTTTGAGCACATTCTGAACAATATCAGCGTCATCATACGCGACGACGAGGTGATCGTGGGATGCCGCACCTCCAAGCTCAAGGGGGCGCCCCTGTTCCCGGAAAACAAGTCCCTCTGGATCGAGGGGGACCTGGAGAATTTCGACGTCCGTGTCCTCCAGCGGGCCCTGATCACCAGCGAAGAGAAGAAAGAGCTTGCGGAGGAGATACTTCCCTTCTGGAAGGGCAGGACCGTGGAAGACCGGATGAAGGAGCTGATGCCGGAGGACATCCTGGTGGACATGGACAAGTACATCTTCACCATGATGCTCGAGATAACATACGGGATCGGCCATTTCACCATGGACCATGAGCGCGTCCTGGCCCGCGGCCTTCGCGGCATCATTGAGGACGCCGAAGGTGCATTGGCAGCTCTTTCCCCCGGAGACCGGGGCGGTGAGAAGGGCCTCTTCTATGACGCGGTGATCCGCTCCTGCCGGGCCGTCATATCCTTCGCCCGGCGTTACGCGGACCTTGCCCGGTCAATGGCGGAAAGGGAGCGGGACAAGGCCCGGGCCGCGGAGCTGCGGGAGATCGCCCGCGTGTGCGGCCGCGTGCCCGAGTATCCGGCCGAGACATTCCACGAGGCGGTCCAGAGCGTCTATTTTATCCACCTGGTCGCCCAGATCGAATCAGGGGGAAACTCCATTTCCCTCGGCAGGATCGACCAGATACTCTTCCCGTATTATAAGAAAGATAGTGCGGCGAACCGTGGGAGCGCGGAGCGGGCCCGGGAACTCGTGGCAATGCTCTTCATAAAAACCAACGAGATATGGAACGTCCTCGAGGAGGCCTTCATCCCCGGCGGGGAGGGCACCGAGGGAAAGACCACGCAGAACGTCACCGTGGGAGGGGTCGGGCCTGACGGCCGGGACGCCACAAACGAGATGAGCTATATCGCCCTCGACGCCTACGCGGACGTGCGGACCGTGCAGCCCAATTTCGGCGTCCGGATATCGCCCGACTGTCCCGAAGAGCTGATGAACAGGGCCGTGGACTATGACCGGGACGGCGTGCTGATGCATTTGTTCAACGATGAGGCCATCATCCGGTCCCTGGCAAAGGCGGGCCATTCCATCGAGGATGCCCGTAATTACGGAATGGTGGGATGCCTGGAGCCGAACGCCCAGGGCAAGACCTTCGGCTCCACCTTCGCGGTGCAGTTCAACGGCATTAAGTGCGTGGAGCTCGCCCTTTCCAACGGGATAGACAATATCTTCGGTTACCCCAGCGGCATCGAAACCGGCGATCCTGCCGGGTTTACAAGCTTTGATGACGTGTGGGCCGCCTATGACGGCCAGGTGAGGCATTTCATAGGGCAGATGGTGCGGGGCATGGAGGTGCTCGACCGCGTGATTTCGGAAACCGTTCCTTCCCCCTTCGCCTCGGCCATGGTAGACGGCTGTCTCGAAAAAGGAAAAGACCTCACGGCCGGAGGCGCTGTCTACAATTCAACGGGGGTCCAGTTCATGGGCTTCGCCAACGTGGTGGACAGCCTGTACGCGGTGAAGAAGGCCGTCTTCGACGAGAAGCGGTTCTCCATGGCGGACCTGGCCGAGTGGCTCTCGCAGGACTGGCAGGACGCTGAGGAGAAGCGTGTTTATTTGCATAACAGGATACCGAAATACGGGAATGATAACGACGAGGTTGACGCGATGGCAGCAAAGGTGGTTGACCACTTCTGCGATGTTCTCGCGGACAAGCGCAATTTCCGGGGCGGTTTCTTCTGGCCGGGTATATTCTCGGTCGGGTTTCATATAACGATGGGCGCTTTCACGGCAGCGACGCCTGACGGACGCTTCGCCGGCGATGTCCTGGGAAACGGCGTTACCCCCACGACCGGGAACGCCATATCCGGGCCGACGGCGATCATGAACTCCGTGACGAAGCTCCCCATCGCGCGGGTTCACAACGGCGCCAATCTGAACATGCGCTTCCAGGGCAAGAAGATCAGCACGGCCAACCTGGTGTCTCTGATCAAGGGATATTTCAAGCGTGGCGGCACCCAGGTGCAGTTCAACATGGTGGACTCGGCAGTGCTGAGGGACGCGCAGAAGCACCCGGAAAAACACCGCGACCTCTTCGTGCGGGTGAGCGGCTATTCCGCCGAATTCACCGGCCTGAGCGAGATCGCCCAGGATGAGATCATCAGCAGGACCGAATTTGAAATGCGGCCGTGAATGGCGACGCCGGACCGGGCCATGCCGGCGGTTTTCACACGACACATCAAGGAGGACGGGGATGGGAAAGGTTATGACCACCGCTGATGCCGTGCAGAAGTTCGTCGGGGACGGCGACTTTCTGTTCATCGGCGGCTATATCTGCAGGCCGCCCTTTGCGGCCATCCACGAGATCATCCGGCAGAAAAAGAAGGACCTAACCATCACGAGGAGCAACGCCGCCGATGATTTTGACATGCTCATCGGCGCCGGGTGCGTGAAGCGCTTTATCGCCACCTTTATCTCACTGGGCCTGTACGGCCTGGCCCGGTGCTACCGGCGGTCGATAGAGAAGGGGATCCCCCACAAGATCGAGCTGGAGGAATACACCAACCTTTCGCTTCCCCTCATGCTGATGGCCGGCGCGATGGGAATGCCCTTCGTGCCGGTAAAGGACATGGTGGGGACCGACCTCATGAACATCAAGTCCTTCATGGGCGGCAACAAGTATAAGATGATAGAGTCCCCCTTCGACGGGACACCCGTGATGGTGGCCCCGGCCCTCAGGCCGGACACCGCCATCATCCACGTGCAGCAGTCCGACGAGGACGGGAATGCCCAGATGTGGGGCATCGGCGGCGACTGCAAGTGGGGGGCCAATGCCGCCAAAAAGGTAATCGTGAGCTGCGAGCGCATCGTGAGCCGCGAGACCGTGGGCAAGGACCCGTCCCGCACCATAGTTCCGTCCTTCAAGGTCGTTGCCGTCACCGAGGAGCCCTTCGGCTCCCACCCCGGGTATACGCCCGGCTTCTACGACGTCGATTTACAATTCGGGAACCTGTACAAGGAGGCGTCGAACACGGTGGAGGGCTTCCAGGCCTTCCTGGACGAGTGGGTCTTCGGCGTCAAGGACCGCACCGAGTACATCAATCATTACATACAGAAATTCGGGTACGCCCAGTACAAGCGCCTGCAGGCGAAATTTGATTACGGGTATACCGTATCGTACGCGTACTGACCGGGAGGTGGGGCAATGAGCAATCATCCGAATGATTATATCAAGCCGGAATTAATGGCCTGCTGCGGCGCCCGCGAGATCAGGGACGGCGATATCGTCGTGGTGGGGACCGGGTTTCCCACCATGTCGGCCAACATCGCCCGGTACACCCACGCGCCCCGGGCCATGCTGATGCAGGAGTCCGGCGTGTTCGACGCGCGCCCGGCGCGGCCGGCCCTATCCGTGGGCGATCCCTGCCTGAACCCGGGCGCCGCCATGATCGGCGGCCTGGTGGACGTGATGGGGATGTTTCTGCAGGGCGGATGGGTCGACGTGGGGTTCCTGGCCGGAAGCCAGATCGACAAGTATGGCAACATCAACACGACCGTCATCGGGCCGTACGAAAGCCCGAAGAGCCGCCTGCCCGGCTCCGGCGGGGCCAACCCGATCGGCGCCCTGGCGAAGCGCACCCTTATCATCGCCCTGCACAACACCCGGAGCCTCGCGGAAAAAGTGGACTTCATCACCACCCCCGGATACCTCGACGGCCCCGGCGCGCGGGAGAAGTGGGGGCTTCCGGCCGGCACCGGCCCGCAGGTGATGATAACCAACAAGGCGGTCATGCGCTTTGATAGAGAAACGAAAGAGGCGTACCTGGAAAGCTATCATCCCGGCACTACGGTTGACGAGGTGGTGAAGCTCACGCCCTGGAAGCTCAGGGTGAGCGATGACGTGCACGAGACCGAGCCCCCGCGGGAGGAAGAGATACGCGCCATGCGGGAGGTCCTTGATCCCCACCGCATGATACGGATTTACGAGAAGCGCGGGTACGTGTAAAGGAGGCATGTCATGGAATATACCAAGGAACTGATCAGGTTCTGTTCTGAATTATCCTTCGAAAAACTGCCCGATGATGTCAAACACAAGGCGAAGCTCTGCGTCCTTGATTACGTGGCCAATATCTACGGGTCCCTGGAACTTGACGCGGTGCGGTCTGTGGTGGATTTCGTGCGCTCCCTCGGCGGCCCTGAAGCGGCGACGGCCCTCGGGTGCGGATTCAGGACCGGGCTGCAGAACGCGGCCTTTATCAATGGCACAACGGCAGAGGCGATCGAGGCGCAGGACGGCCTCAGGTTCGGCGGCAACCACCCGGTATCGGCGGTGATACCCGCGGCAATCGCCATTGCGGAAAGCAGGGACCTGCCGGGCATACGACTGATCGAGGCGGTGGTGGCCGGATACGAGGTGGCGGGAAGGGCTGCTGCCGCGGTCCATCCCTTTCATACGCTTTCCGGGTTCCTTCCCACCGGCACCTGCGGCACATTGGGGACCGCGGTGGCCGTGTCCAGGCTGATGGGGCACGGGTATGATACGATGCTGAACGCCATCGGCATATCCGGCTATATCCTGCCGCTCTCCATGGCGGAACAGCTCATGGGCGGTTATACTGTTAAGATCGTGCAGGGAGGGCAGGCCGCGAGCGCCGGCATCATGGCCGCCGGACTGGCTGACCGCGGCATTACCGGCAGCCCCTTTGTCCTTGAAGGCACGGCCCTGAAAGGAGGGTTCACCCAGATCACCGTAAAGCAGGAACCCAAGCCCGAGCGCATAACCGACAGGCTCGGCGAGCACTATTCCATAATGGACATCTATTTCAAGCCCTACACCGCCTGCAGGCATACCCACGGCGCCGCCCAGGCGACGCTCGAACTGGTCAAGGAAACGAATATAAAAACTGAAGATATTGAATCGATCGCGGTGTTCACCTATGCCATCGGCGCCCTGGCGGTGGGCAAGGGTGTGCCGGAAAATGGATCCTTCGTATCAGCGCAATTTTCCATTCCTTACGTGGTTGCCGCCTGCCTCCTCGACGGCACCCTGGGGCCGGGACAGCTCACGGAGCGGAGGATAGCCGATCCGGCGGTGATAGCGCTCTCGAAAAAAGTGACGGTGCAGCCGGAGGAGGCCCTGAACAAGATGTACCCTGACAAGACCGCGAGCCGGATCGAGGTCCTCATGAAAAACGGCGAGCGCCTGGTGAGGCAGGTGGACATCCCCAAGGGGGACCCGCGCGATCCCATGGAGGCCGGCGACATATCGGAGAAGGTGCGGGCTTTCGCCGGAAGCCGCGACCGGAAAAAGACCGACCGGATCATTGATGCGGTCATGGACCTGGATAAGGCGAAAAACATCAGGGACCTGGCGGCGCTGATATGAATGAATATATGGGGCTGTCCCAGAACATCCCCCCCACCCCCCAGAGGGGGGCTTTTAAGGCGAGGTCTGCTTAAAATAAGTCCCCCTCCGGGGGATTTAGGGGTGGTTGAGTTAAGGCTCATACAATTTAAGATTACCAAAAAGGAACGGGAATGGATTTCACATTGAGCGAAGAGCAACAGATGCTGGTCGATACCATCAGGAAGATGGGCCAGCGGGACAAGTTCAAGGAACTGGCGAAGCACATCGACGAGACCGGCGAGTTCCCCTTTGAACTTCTGAAAAAATACTCGGAGATGGGCCTCCTGGGGATGACCGTTTCGCCGGAACATGGCGGCGGCGGGCAGCCCGCCATGAACGCGATCCTCTGCATCGAGGAGCTGGCGAAATTCAGCCCCATGATAGCGGCGCCGGTGTTCGAATCGAATGTGGGACCGGTGCGGGTAATCGACATCTTCGGCACCGAGGAGCAGAAGAGAACCGTCGTGCCGGGGGTGTGCCGGGGAGAATACAGCGTGTCGGTCTGCATGACCGAGCCGGAGGCGGGTTCGGACCTCACGGCCCTCTCGACCCATGCGGTTGAGGACGGCGACTCTTATATCCTTAACGGCAAAAAATGCTTCATCACCGGCGGCGGCCACGCCAGCCACTACATGGTTTACACCCGCTTCGGCGATATTAAGGGCTACAAGGGCATCGGCGGCCTCCTGGTGGAAAAGGGGACACCGGGATTCACCTTCGGGAAGCAGGAAACATTCATGGGCCTCAGGGGCATGCCGTCGTGCGACCTCTACTTCGACGACGTGCGCGTGCCGAAGAAAAACCTGGTGATACCGCCGGGCGAATTCAACAAGCTCATGTCCACCTTCGATATCGAGCGGTGCGGCAACGCGGCGATGTGCCTGGGCGTGGCCGGCGGCGCCTTCGAAGAAGCGAAGTCCTATGCCATGGAGCGCAGGGCCTTCGGGAGGCCCATATGCGAGTTCCAGGCGGTGCAGTTCATGATGGTGGACATGGCGACCAGGCTGGACGCTGCGCGCCTGCTGGTGTACCGCGCCATCAACGGCGCGGGCAGGGGCCTTCCCTCCATATACGAGGCCTCCATGGCCAAGGCGTACGCCAATGAGATGGTGGTGGACGTGACGAACCTGGCGATGCAGGTCTTCGGCGGCTACGGCTACAGCCATGAATTCCCCATGGAGCGGATGTACCGCGACGCCAAGGCGTGGGGCGTGGCCGGGGGGACCATACAGATGCTGAAAATAGGGATCGCCGGCATGATCTTCGGCAGGCGTTTTGACCAGCGTAAAGGATAGAACCAATAACCAAAGGGGGTTGCACATGAGCACGTACTACAAGGACGCCGATGACCTGTATAAAATCTACGGATACTTCCTGGACCGGGTCCTGCAGGATGAAAAGATCGGCACGAAAATGAGCAAGGCAGGCATCATAATAAAGTTCATATACACGGACCCGGACGCGGAGATCACCATAGACCTGAAAAATCCGCCTTCAAAAAAAGGATATTACGGGACCTTCTACCTGGGCCCCTGCGACCTGAAGGAGGACGTGTGGTCAAAGCAGCCGGCTGACCATTCCCACCGTTTCTGGCATGGCCTGGAAAATCCGATCGCCGGCGTCACCAAGGGGATCATCAAGCAGGGCGGGAAGGTGACCGCGATGCTGAAGCTGCTCCCGGTCATCAAGCCGGCATTTAAGATGTACCCGATAGCCCTGAAGGAGATGGGGCTCGATCATCTTATTGTTTCGAAATAACGCTATGTATGCGGAGTATGTGATATGCACGGCAACACGGGAAAGATAGCTGACATCAGCCTTGCGGAAGGGACAGTCACCATGCTTAACCTGCCGGAGGATACCTACCGCAGCTTCATCGGCGGGAGCGGCCTCGGGGCGAAACTATTCTGGGACCGCGCCGATTTCTCTGCGGACCCCCTTTCTCCTGAAGCGCTTTTTATCCTCATGAACGGCCCCCTGACCGGCATACGCCTTTCCGGTGCGAGCAGGATGAGCGCCACGGCCCGTTCACCCCTGACGGGAGGGCTTGCAGAATCTTCCTGCGGCGGTTATTTCGCGCCGGCCCTCAGGCTGGCCGGGTACGACGGCCTGGTCATAACGGGCAGGGCGGATAAACCGTCGGTCATCTGTATTGATAAGGATATAATCACGATTGAAGATGCCGCGTCACTGTGGGGCAGGGGGATCGAAGAAAGCACGATGGCCCTGCACGGCACCTATGGAAAGAAATCGACGTCCCTGGTGATCGGCCCTGCAGGCGAGAACCTGGTTCCCTTCGCCTGTATCCTGAACGAGGCACACCACGCCTTCGGCCGCTGCGGCATGGGCGCTGTCATGGGCTCGAAAAACCTGAAGGCCATCGTCGTAAAAGAGGCGAAGGGGGAGCTTTCCCTTGCTGACCCGGACCGGGTGAAGGCCATGATCAAGGAGCTCACGCCGCGGATACGCGAGCACCTCATATCCCAGGTGCTTCATGACTTCGGCACCTCCGGGAACCTCGAGGGCCATATGTACAGCGGGGACGTGCCGGTGAAGAACTGGACGTCGAATTTTAACGAGGAGATGGGGGACGCCCTGACCGGGAGCACCCTGTCGGAGCGGTTTCTCAAGAAGGTGGGTACCTGCGCCTACTGCGCCGTGGCGTGCAAGCGCATCGTGCAGGTTGACGAGGGCCCCTATGCCATCCCGGAGGGCCCGGGGCCGGAATACGAGACCGTGGTCTCCTTCGGGAGCCTCCTGGGCACGCCGGACCTGGCCGCTGTGTGCAAGGCGGGGAGGGTCTGCAACGACCTGGGCATGGACACGATAAGCGCCGGGGCGACCATCGCCTGGGCCATGGAGGCGTATGAGCGGGGCGATCTCACCGATGAACGGACCGGGGGCATGGCCCTCCGGTGGGGCGACATGGACCTCGTGGCGAACAGCATACTGCCGATGATGGCCTCGCGGAGCGGGAAGCTGGGCGAGCTCCTTTCAAAGGGAAGCGCCGGAGCGGCCCGCGCCATCGGCGGCAATACCATCAATTACACGGCGCAGAGCAAGGGGCTGGAGGCGCCCATGCACGATCCCCGGGGCGGCCACGGCCACGCCCTGGCCTACGCGGTGAGCCCCCGCGGCGCCTGCCATGTGCAGACGGCGATGCATTTCATGGAGACCGGGGCGTGCAACTACCCGGAGATTGGTTTCGAGTTCGACCTCGAGGCCCTCACCGGCGACGGGAAGCCGGAGACCATGGTGCTGGCGGCCGCTATCGGCTGCATCGAGAACAGCGCCTGCCTCTGCCAGTTCGCCGACCGGTCATTTACCATGCAGGAGATAGCCGAACTTATCAATGCCGCGGCCGGCTACAAATATACCCTCTCCGAGATGATGGACGCGGGCATGCGCGGCTATGACCTGAAGCGCTGCATCAATTTCCTGCTTGGCTTCACCGCGGCGGACGACACGCTGTCGCCGAGACTGCTTGAGCCGGCCCGTGACGGCGACACTGCCGGAATCGAAATTCATTTTGATGACATGAAAAAGAAATTTTATCACCTGATGGAGCTTGACCCGGTGAAGGGCGTACCGTCGCGCCGCAGGCTTGAAGCCGAGGGATTGTCGGATGAGGCGGAGCGGATATGGCCGGGGACTTCATAACAGTAGAGGTGGCCGGCAAGGGCCCGGTGCGGAAATATATTGCCCGGAACAAGGCGGTGGTTCCGAGCGGCTCAACGATATCGACGCTGATTTCCGGCCTGCGCATACCGGAGGAGCTCCGGGTGATATGCATGAGGGACGGCAAGCGGATGCCGCCGGCGGCGAAGCTTCATGAGGGCGACAGTATTATTATTATTTCCATGCTCGCCGGCGGTTGACGCGGTAATGTTCAACGGCGGGGCTGGCCGCCGCCACCGCATTGTCATCTGTCGGAAATGTAAAAAAAGCGGGATGTTGCCACCCCGCTTTTTTGTTTTATGGGATAAAATAGGTTAAGAAAAATTACATTCCGCCGCCCTTGATGCGCTGGATGTCCGCGCCCAGCGATGCCAGTTTCCGGTCGAGGCGTTCATAGCCCCGGTCACAATGGTAGATGCGCCGTATCTCCGTTACGCCCTGGGCCGCAAGGGCGGCGATCACCAGGGCCGCCCCGGCCCGGAGGTCCGACATCATGACGGGGGCCGACATGAGCTTTTTAACTCCCTTGATGATGACGACACCGCCCTCGATGGTTATATCGGCGCCCATGCGGCGCAGTTCAGCCACGTGGGTGAAGCGGCGTTCGAATATGGTCTCTATGATGACGTTGATGCCGGGGACAATCGTCGCGAGCGCCATGATGGGCGCCTGGAGGTCGGTGGGAAAGCCGGGAAAGGGAAGGGTCCTGATCATGGTTCCCTTCAGCACCTTGCCCGGTTTAACCGAAACCCAGTCTTTGCCCGATTCAATGCTGTATCCCATTTCTGCAAGGGAGTCCATGCAGGCCCCCACGTGTTCGGGAATCGCGCCGGTGATGGTTACGGAACCCTTGGTTGCGGCACCTGCTATGAGATAGGTGCCGGCCTCGATCCTGTCCGGGATGACCGTATAGGTCACCGGCTGGAGCTTTTTGACCCCTTCGACTTCAATGCGCTCGGTGCCCAGCCCGGAGATCTTCGCTCCCATTTTTATAAGGAAGTTTCCCAGGTCGACGACATCCGGCTCCATGGCGCAGTTGTCGAGTACGGTCTTCCCCTTTGTCAGCACGGCGGCCATCAGCAGGTTTGCGGTGGCCCCCACGGACACGGTCCGCATCTTGAACTCGGATCCCTTCAGGGAAGCGGCACGGGCCCTGATGTAGCCGTGCTCAAGGCTGACTTCCGTGCCCAGGGCCTCGAAGCCGGCCAGGTGTATGTCCATCGGCCTTTCGCCGATGGCGCAGCCTCCCGGCAGTGAGACGTCGGCCTCGCCGATCCTGGCAAGGAGTGGCCCCATGACGTAATAGGAGGCCCTCATGGTCTTTACCAGATCGTAGGGGACCTCGGCGTTTTTGATCGAATTGACCTTTATGCGAAGGATGTTTTTTTCGGTATTGAAATCATATTCGGCCCCGAGGCACTGGATCACCTGGAGCATGGTCCTGATGTCCTTGAGATCGGGGACGTTCTTCAGAACCGTTTCCCCGTCGGCGAGAAGGCTCGCCACGATGATGGGAAGGGCGGCGTTCTTGGCCCCTGAAATCGCGACTTCGCCGGAGAGAACCTTCCCGCCTTTTATTTTATACATGTCCATGAGTATGCCGTCTCCAGTATCAGGTGACACAGGTTTACCATCATCATCTTTTGTGACAAGAGATTTTTAAATTTTTTTCTAACCCGGGAAGGGTCCCGGCTGCGGCCATGGAAAATATCGGCACGCCGTGGGGCAGACGGTCATATTTCAATAAGGAACATATATGACGCTGCCGCTCCGGAGGGACCTCGGATTCTTTATCTTGTTATATTTAAGGATGAGTGCAGTTTTTTTTTATAAAGCCGGGCGATGGCTGTAACGCTTTCGCCCTTCTTCACGCGGTGCTTAATGACACCGGTGATCCTGGTTTTATACAGCGCATCCGTCTTAGCGTCGAGGCTCTTCCGTGCCTCTGCCGGAATGCGGAGCTGGTAGTTTTTTATCCCCGGAGGGGTCAGGTTTGAATTGATTTCCGGATTCAGATCCCTGATGGTCTGCAGGGAAACACCGCCGAGGCGGGAAACGTCGCGCAGGTCAACGGGGTGCCGGAGCGTGTACAGCTCGGTCTCGGTTTTTTTCGGTACCGTGATCTCCTCGCTGACGCCGAAAAGGCGCTGGTTTTTGTATATGACCATGAGGGCTATATACTTCGGTATGTACTCGCTGGTTTCATCCCGGAGAAAGCCGCCTTCGCGGAGTTTCCAGAAATCCTTTATCCCGGTTTTTTCCATGGTGCGCTTCACGTATCCCGCGCCTCCGTTATAGGCGGCCAGTGTCAGCGCCCAGTCCGGGAAACTCCCCCGGATGTTGCGGATGTGCCGTATCGCGGCGGCCGTTGACTTCTCAACATCCCGCCGCTCGTCGATCCACTGGTCGCTTCGCAATCCCAGGGGCCTCGCCGTGTTGTCGACAAACTGCCACAGGCCCACGGCGCGGCTGCTAGAAACCGCGCGGGGGTCGAAACAGCTTTCCAGGAGAGGCAGCAGCGCCAGTTCCGCCGGGATGTCGCTGTTTTTCTTCATCACGTCCTGTATCATGTCATCATAGCGGTACGAGCGTTCGATTGCCCTGATAAGATACTCCCTCTTGCTGGTAAGGTAGAGGTATATGTGCTTCCGCACGGTCTTGTTCCTGCAAATGGAGAGGTCACGGGAGGACTCGAATATATCCTTACCCTTCAGCGGCGGCAAATACAGGATATCCCGGTCAGGATCAAAGGATTCCACTTTATGAAGCCCCTCCTGGCTGTAGCGGGTGTCGGTGAACAGGTTGAAAAGCCCCCAGGAGAGGAGCTGCGTATCGGTCCATAGGAGGGACACGGCAACGATAATGGTGCTGCAGATGACTTTTGCCGGTTTTATTTTATGTCGCATGGCATTCCCAAATTTTGGTCAAAAAACAGCATGGGAGGTGGAATGGCAAGTATATTTTTATTATTATTTTTGGCCTGAGGCAATTCCAGGTGGAAGGCGTTATGCATTAACATCCTCCGTCATTGCTGCATGGAGGCGGTTTTTCATGCTGCGGACATGGTGAATGCCTGATGGGTTCCTGCGTTATAAGAACACCCCGTTTGTATTGGGGCGCCGTCGCGCATCAGGGGTCATGATAACTTGACTGTTTTTGTTTTTATTTATTGAAAAATATTCATTCTGTTCTATCGTGGTCCTAATCATGGAAAATGAGGGACTCCCAATGGATGTCACGGTCAATCTTCATATAAAAAGCCATTGCATAGAGACCGAGGCACGGAACGAGTTCAGCCGGCTGATGGATACCTATTTCAGTACGGATGACCTTGAAGGCGAACTCGATGATAAGATAGAGCTCCTGAGGGACTTTCTTGAGAACAGCGATTTCCCGAAGCTCAGGTCATCAGACACGCGGCTTTCAGGCGGACAGGAATCGGACGTTGTCTTAAAAAGAAACGATAAGGGCGGGATTATCCTTGAGATTCGTTGAGCCGCCGCGGTCATAACGCGGCAGTGATCCCTGCCCCGGCGCGAATGTCATGACATCCTGCATTCATGGCCGCGGCGGAGAATAAGCTAAAAAAGTAGTTGTAATTTTTATTGTATTGCATATTTCTTTCAAATTAAGATACGCGGTGGGGATATGGAAATGGACAAGGTGACTGTCTGGTATTTGAGGGATAACGAAGCCGGGACCAAGATTGTTAACGCCATCACCGGTCTCGGTCTGACCGTCAATCTCATCACCGGATACAAGTTGCATCACGCCAACATCGTCGAGGATGAAATCAATGTTTTCATTTTTGATATCATCAATACCGACCCTGACCAGCTCATTAAGGAAATGGCAAAGGATGAGCGCCTCCAGTCATACCTGAAATTCATGATGGTGAAGAAAAGCCAGGTCAAGGAGATCGCCAAGCTCAATTACAACCTGATGCATCTTGAGCTCCTGAACAGGCCGGTGGACATGCGTGAATTCCTTCTCCTCCTCGAGAAGTCGATCATTGTCGAGCGTTACCGCGAGATCATGAAGTTCATTTCCAAGGAGGCCGAATCGAGGATCGAGGCTTATGAGGGGCTCATGGACATCAACCGCAAGAACGTTTTTGAGTCCGAGAAGGAAAAAGAGGCTTTCGAGAAGATCCTTGATTTTGAGAAGAACCTGATCCGGCAGCAGACAAACCTGAGCACGGCCATCCGTGATTTTACCCTCCTCCGCCAGATGAACCTTTTCGACATGCGCGACCGGATCAAGGCTGAGGAGATGCTTGCCGAATTACGCCGCAAGGAGTTGATGGACGCCAGGGACGTGATCAAGGCCCAGGAGTCGGTCATCGACTATTCGGCTAAAGAGTTGAATGATGCGAAAAAAATAATTGATGCGCAGGAAAAGGTGGAAGAGCTATCCCGGACCGAACTGCTGGATCTGCACAGGGAGATCAACCGGCAGAAGGAGCTTAACAAGCAGCTGGCCGATCAGGTCAACCGCCTTCTTTCCGACGTGAAGAACCATAAGGAATAGTCCGATAGGGTCGGCGGGTCCGGGAATACATCTTCATTGTGCCGGGCCCTTGCAACATCATACATGGCGACCCGCTCGGGGTTGCGCGCAAAATTGACAGAGGGTTCGGGATTCATATATGCCGATGGAATGGGAAACAATATTATCCGATGCCGTGCAAAACGGGAAGATCAGGGAGCTGCACCTGAGCAAAATCCCCGTTCTCAAGACCACGACCAACTGGAAAAGGGTCGAGCTTCTGGGCTGGGTGGATCATCAGCTGAAGTACACCCACTACCGGGGCGCCCTGGTCAAGCTGAATGATAAGCTTTTTTTCGTGAAGGAAAGCACCGTCCAGGCGCTTCAGCAGTATGTTAACTGGAAAACGAAAAACATGATACAGGTGATCAAGGACTAGTCTTCCTCGTCAAGCTCGTTGAACAGCGAGATGACCGCGTCTTTTTTCCTCGCGATTTTGATTATTTCATCGATGTACTCTTTTTTCACCAGGGCGTGGGTCTGCGATATCCGCTCAACGATCCCTTCCTTCGCGATCCCCATCATCAGCTCGTCAACGAATTCCGAATGGCTGGACGTGAGGAGTATGTGCTGGGATATCTTGATGTTGATGGTCTGGTTCGACCATTCCCGGAGCAGGAAGTCCAGGTTCTGGGGGAGCTCGTTTTTCGAAAACAGTTCCAGCGTTTCAAGGAATCGGTTGAGGGTCATGCCCCGCTTCTGGGCCCGCACGATAGCCGGCCTGCTGATGACCGTGTTGATGATTACGTCATGCTTTATGATGTCGGTATGGGTCAGGAGGTGGTAGAGCGCGTCCGACGGCAATTCCTGGGCCGGGATGATCAGGGTGAAATCGGGATTGATGTAAATATTTTTCTTTGCCGGCACAGGCTCTTCCGAGTATGTCTTCATCATCTGGCACGCGATGTCCCTGCCGATATCGGACAGCATGATCCTGCCCCCGTCAATGTCGATGATACCCATGACGCAGAGAAAGTTCATCACGGTCCCGAACCGTTCCATCTCGTCCTGCAGGTCAAGGAGATTGTCGGCAAAGGCCTTCTCGCTGGCCTCAGACAGGGACCTGGTGAGTATGGTTATCTTCAGGTAGCCGTAGGTGACGGATTTGAGCTTATAAAGGAGCTTTATGATCGACTTGATGAAATCATACGACGGTATGTCGAAGGGCGGCTTGAAGAACGGCTCATAGGGGCCCGGGCCGCCGGCGGTTTTCAGTATTCTCTTCATAAGGAGCAGCGGCTGGTCGAGTTCCGCGCGGAGCTCAAAAAGCGAAATGCCGGCGATGTCCTTGTTCAGCTTCAGGCATCCCAGCCGGTTGAGTATGAACATGGAAAGCTGCGCTGACTCCTCGGAAGGAAGGTCGGCCCCGTTCTGGTCCTTCAGGGGGAGCATCGCCTCGGAAATGCGCCTGATGTCGATTTTCCTGAATTCCTGCTGCTTGGTGAGAAAAAGCCCGAAGGTTGAGATGATGTCAAAGGCGTTCAGGAGATTGTTGATCTGGAAGTAGCGGTTGCTGACCTTCAGCTTCTTCCTCGTGTCGTCGTGCTCGTCAAGTGCGGCCAGGGCCGGGCTGATTTTTTCGTTGAGGACCAGGAACGAATTGAATTCAGGGCGGTAGCACTGGTAGATGTGGACAATGTTCTGCGAGATCAGCCCTGCAATGATTTTTTCAGCGGACTTCTGCGGCAGCCGGTCTTTCGCAGCGTCCAGGGTGACGATGCAGCCCGATTCGGCCATGAACTTGAGGAACGCCTGCACTTCGCGGTCCTTCAGGCTCTTGTCAAATTCGGGATGCTGTTTCTGCGTTTCAAGGTGGAGGAAGTTTTTGTGGAGCCGGTCCGTCAGGGTCTTGGGCTCGACCATGCGGAGCAGACCGGCAACCTCCGAGATGCCGTAGGCCTTGTCCATCTTGGTGTTGAGCATCTGCCTGTTCTTGATAGTATAGATAAGGAGACACCTCGACAGGGTATCGGCCGTTTTCTCGATGACGGGAATATCGAGTTTCAGCTCCTTCTGGATTTCAACGAATGTCACCCCGTCCGGGGCTCCGTATACCGCCATGAGGAGCCTGTGGCTGTTGGAGTCCAGGCTCTTGAGCAGGGTGTGCAGGCCCGTAACGGTCGACAGCGCTCCCACCAGGTCGCGTTTTGACTTGTTTTTCAGCTGGAGCCTGGCCCCCAGTTCCTTGAAGTCTTCGGCTGACAGTTTTTTGATCGATTCGCTTATTTCTTTCATAAGAAAAAAAATTGTAGACACTGAAATATGCCTATTTTATATAGATGCTGTTATTTTAGCAATACATTTTATTGTTTTAAACGTAACGGGCTATTCAGCGTCCTTTATGCCGTTTTGCGGATCATCTGCCTTTCAGGGGATTTAGCCGAATATCCTTCATCCGTTTTCCTTTTATGCACATATGGCAAGGAGCACCCCATGATTCAGTTTTTGCGCTTTGACAGTTCAACCATTGAAGAATCGCAGTTTTCCGTAATTTCAGGCAGGGACAGCGTCCTCTTTTTTATTAAGCGGGCCGTATACCTCCTCCTGTTCGTGTATTCCACAATGTTCCTTGCCGTGGCCATCCCCTTTGTGAAGACCCCCTTTATCCCCATTTACTTCCTGGGCGGATGCGCGACCGCCGTGCTGGTCCTGAGGATCGTGAATTATGTCATACTGTACGTGAAATACCGGAACGGCGGGATCAAGGTTACCAGGGAGGGACTTGAGCTCAGGGAGAGCGGCGCAACGATAAAGATCCCTGCGGCAGAAATAACGTACCTGGAGAGGACCTTCGTCGGCAATATTCTCATCCGCCAGAAGTACGCCAAGACCTCGTTTCCCCTGATGCTGCTCCCCGAGGACGACCGCGAGAAGTTCCTTTCCCTCTTCCAGGACATGGCGCCCCGGCGTTCGGTCATGTACCGCAAGATATGGGATTTCGTCGACGCCATCGTGGTCGCCCTGGTGCTGGCGGTTCACATCATACAGTACATCATCCAGGCGTATTACATCCCCACCGGCTCGATGGAGGACACCCTGAAGGTGGGCGACCACCTCTTCGTGGAAAAGATCACCTACGGCCCGGTGATACCGCAGATGATCGGGATGCAGAAGCCGGTCCACCTTTCCTGCCTGGGCATCCGCAAGATCAGGCGGGGGGACATCGTCATCTTCAGACCGCCCCATGACGAGGACAAGGACTATATCAAGCGGTGCATCGCCGTGCCGGGAGACCGGTTCGAGATAAAAGAGGGCGCCGTCTTCATCAACGAGAAAAAAACCGAGGAGCCCTATGTCAAGGGTGTCACCAAGCCCTTCAACTTCGGCCCCACACGCCAGAACGAGATCGAGGGTGTCGTTCCCCCGGGCAAGGTCATCGTCATGGGTGACAACCGGGAGAATTCGCAGGACAGCCGTTTCTTCGGGTACCTCGATATCGAGCGCATCAAGGGCAAGGCTTTCATCCTCTACTGGAATACGAGGCAGGTCTTCAAACTGGATTTTTCACGGTTCGGCCTGATCCGCTGAAGTGCCGGCCATGCAGCAGGGGCGCGTCAATCCGTGCCGGCGAATCCCGTTTAACGGCATGCCGGGTGTTGTATGAACCAGAAGGTATTTAAACGGCGGGTCTACAGTGCCGGCCTGATATTCGCGCTGCTCTCCATTGCCTTCATCGCCAGGCTTGTCAGCCTGCATTTTTCCTCCAAAATCGTTGTCCCCGATACGGGAAAACCGGAGGTCCGCCGCGGCTCCATCAGCGACCGGAACGGCTATCTCCTGGCGCTTTCCGTTGAGAAGTATTCACTGTTCGCCAACCCCGAGGAGATACAGAAGCCGGAGGAGACCGCGAGGGTCCTGTCGCGGCTCCTTTCGATGCCGGCCGATACGATCCTCGGCAAACTCCGGAAGAAGAAGCGCTTTATCTGGATCAAGCGTAAAATCGAGGATTCCGAGGCCGAGGAACTGCGGCGCATCAATATCCCGGGGCTGTATCTGAAAAAAGAATACCGGCGCATGTACCCCCACGAGGAACTCGCGTCGAACATCGTCGGCTTCGTGGGAGTGGACAACAACGGACTTGCCGGCATCGAATACAATTTTGACCGGGTCCTTTCTTCGCCGGGGGACGGCGCCGCGGAGGAGGGGGGCGGGGTTTCCTTCGGGAACAACATAACCCTCACCATCGACCGCTTCATCCAGCACCATGCCGAGCGGGAGATCGAGAATGCCGTTGCCCGGTACCGGGCCAAGCAGGGCGCGGTTCTGGTCCTCGAGGTGAAAACGGGCAGGATCCTGGCCATGGCAAAGAGCCCCGGGTACAACCCCAACCGGTATTACGAGTATCCCCAGTTTTCCCTCAGGAATTTTTCCTTCATCGATTCCTTCGAGCCGGGGTCAACGATGAAAATCGTCTCCCTGGCCTCAATGCTCGAGCACAACCCGGCAATTGCGAACCGGCAGTTCACCTGCCGGGGGTGGGTCGATATCGCCGACGTGCGGATCAACTGCACCGGCGTCCACGGCACCATCGGCATGGCAGACGTCATCAGGCATTCGTGCAATGTCGGCGTCATCGAGGCGGTCAAGGGGATCAGGAAAAAGGACCTGTATGAAACGCTGGAAAAATTCGGGTTCGGGAGGAAAACCGGCGTGGAGCTTCCCGGGGAGACCGAGGGGATCCTGCGCCCCTGGAAGAAATGGTCGGGACTGTCGAAATTTTCCATGGCAATAGGACAGGAAATAGCCGTGACATCGGTCCAGCTCGCCGCCGCCTTCTGCGCCGTGGCCAATGGCGGCGTTTACATCACGCCCTCTATCATCGAATCCGTCGAGCGGCATGACGGCACCGTTGTCCGGTCATTCAAGCCCGCCGTCAGGGAGCGGGTCATAAGCAAAAGCATCAGTAAAAAGCTTATGGCAATGATGCGCGGCGTCGTGGCGAGCGGCACGGGGCAGAGGGCCGGCTCCGCCTATTTCTGCGTCGCCGGCAAGACCGGCACATCACAGAAATTCATCCGCGCCCGGGGATACTCCGACCGGGTGCTGTCGACCTTCATCGGTCTCGCTCCCTGCGAGGACCCGGCCGTGTGCATCCTGGTCATTATCGACGACCCGGCGGACAAGCTGTCGGGCGGACAGATCGCCACCCCGGTGTTCGCTAATCTCGTTGACCGGGTGCTGACCCATCAGGGGGTGCGCCGGCAGGGCCTTAAGGCTGCGGCGCCGGTCCCCATGAAAATGAAGAAGGCCGATTTTGACGGCAGGACCATGCCTGATTTCAGGGGCATGCGGATGCCCGAATCGATTGACCTCATCATGCAGATGAAGAAGCGTTTCGCTGTCCGGTTCTCCCTGCATGGAACCGGCCGGGTATTCAGTCAACGGCCGCTGCCCGGCGCCCCCCTGGATGATTCAGTTCTTGTGGTCCTGGAGCTCAGGGAATAGGTGAACGGGAGACGGTCCCGGGCATGTTTTCTATTAATTCATTGACTTGATTCGCGACCCCTTTATATTTTTCCTTCATACGCTACGGGGGGATTGGATCATGGCCGGACCTGGCTTGTATAACAGCCGCATTATCAACACCTATCTGAAATATTTAAAGAAAAACTTTCCTCATGCTGACATCGGTGAGCTTCTTTCCTATGCCAGGATGAAATCCTACGAGGTGGCCGACCAGAGCCACTGGTTCACCCAGGAACAGATTAACAGGTTCCATGAAAAAATGACCAGGCTGACCGGGGACGAGAATATCGCCCGCGAAGCCGGCAGGTACGCAGCGAGTCCCGAATCTATCGGCGTCATGCGCCAGTATATCTTCGGTTTCATGAACCCGGCAACGGTTTACGAGATTATTGAAAAGGCCGCCCGGGGATTCACCCGTTCATGCGTCTATGAATACAAAAAAATAGATTCAAAAAAAATCGAGATAATCGTCACTCCCCATGAAGGCGTCTCCGAAAAAAAATTCCAGTGCGAAAACCGGATGGGGTATTTTGAATCGATCGGCCTTGCCTTTGATAACAAGATACCAAGGATAGAACATCCCGAATGCATCTTCAGCGGCGGAAACAAATGCCGGTATATAATATCCTGGGAGAGCAACCTGCTGTCGGTTCTGAAGCAATTGAGAAACAGCGCAGCGGTCCTGGGGCTGGCTGCCGGCATCGTGCTTTCGATATTCCTGCCGGTAACAACCGTCATCTATTATTTTTTTGCTGCTTTGCTTGCTGTTTTCTTCCTGACCTTTTTATGCGATTACCTGACTAAGAAGAATCTTCGGAAATCACTCCTCAATCGCGAGAGCACCCACGAGGAGCTTGTGAGGCAGATGGACAAAAATTACAACAATTCACTCATGATCAATGAAATCGGCCAGGCGGTAAGCCGGCAGACAAACATAGAGAGTATCCTGAAAATCGTTATACAGATATTCAGGAACCGCCTTGATTATGACCGCTGCATGCTGCTCATGAGGAATGAAAAAAAGGACGCGCTGATATTCCAAACCGGCTTCGGGTATACACCCGCACAGCTTAAGACTCTGAAAAATACGGAGTTCAGGCTTCGGAAGCAGAAAACCAGGGACATCTACTCGGTTTCATACAACGAGAAAAAACCGTACCTGGTAAACGACATTTCCCTCGTTGATGAAAACCTTTCGGCGCAGAGCATGCAGTTTATCAGGGAGCTGGGCGCCCGCTCCTTCATCTGCTGTCCGATTGTGTGCGACAGGGAACCGATGGGGGTCCTTTCGGTGGACAATGTGAAAACGAAACGGCCGCTGATCCAGAGCGATCTGCAGCTGCTGATGGGCATCTCGTCGGTCATCGGCATCAGCATCAAGAACGCGGAGCTCTACGATGCCAGGGCGAAGCAGCTGCAGTCGATACTGAACGTGCTGGCCGCCAGCATTGACGCCCGGGACCCGTACACCGCGGGCCATTCGGAAAAGGTGACGGAGTACGCGATAGGGATCTGCAGGGAGATGGGGGTCCCGAGGGATTACACCGAGATAGTCGGGATCGCGGCGGCCCTCCATGACTACGGGAAGATCGGCATATCGGATTCACTGTTAAAAAAGAAGGGGAGCCTCACGGAGAGCGAGCGCGAGATAATCAAGACCCACGCGGAAAAAACGAGGCAGATACTCGAGCGGATCAATTTCATGGGAGAATACAACAAGATCCCCGAGATCGCGGGTTCCCATCATGAAAAGCTGGACGGGAGCGGTTACCCGCTGGGGCTGAAGGGCTCTGAGATACCCCTTGGCTCGCAGATCATTGCGGTCGCCGATTTTTTCGAGGCAATAACCTCGCGGCGGCACTACCGGGACTCGCTGCCCCTCAACGAGGCGTTCCAGCTGCTGAAAGGGGAAAGCGGCAGACACTTTGACAGGAACATTATCAAGGCTTTCATCAATTACTATAAAAAAACAAAAATCAGGGTTGCGTACACATCCCTCCTGGCAGAGCTGGAAAAGGAGAAAGATATCTCCAGGAGAAGTGTTATCCTTGACAAGATTGACAGCCTTAAAATAGGACCGTATTGAGAGATTCCCGGTATCTCCCGTGCGCGCGTCAACTGCCCGCCTGAGCTTCCCATCCTGGAGCTCCGCCGGAGGGCGTGACGGAGCGTGATACTCATTTCTCCTGAAGGTCCATGAGAAAAAACCATGAGCTGCGGGTCGCCGAGACCAGGAGCATGATCATTCCCGCCATGACCAGGGAGAGGCTCGGCGTGTCCAGGAAAAACAGGACATGGAGCGCCGCGAAGACAATGCTTGTGAAGGCGAGGGTGGGCCACCCGTAGCGGCGCAGCCCCTCGCCGTATTCCTTCATGAGGAGCCGGGAGATGAGGCCCCGCGCCGCCGTGTACAGACCGGCCGCCCCGATGCAGGTCAGGGGTATGCCGATCCCCATGGTTGACTGGTTCGGGATGAGAAAGGTGAGGGAGATGCTGATGATCGACAGGAACAGGCCAAAGGTCTGCCGCGAGTAGAACATCAGGTGCACGTTGTCCCGGTGCTTGATGATGGGCCTGTTAAGGGAAACCGAAACGAAGAGGAGCCCCAGGAGCGTCGCCGAGCACCCCATGATCGTGGCATAGAAAACCTGCCATTCGCCAACCTGCCTGCCGAAATCGGTCATCGCGCTGCCGCTCCCATTCCCGTAATAAATTGCATGATACGTGATTTCCCGGGGCATGTCAACAGTAATACCCTGCGCATCCGGCCGGTCCCGCGCCTGTCACGCACGGAGTGCCGTCGCCGTGATTGAAATGACGGCTCCCCGGGGGTCAACCTTCAGATGCCCGTGTACCATTTCCTTCCCTTGACGCTTACCCATGCCAGGGTCATTGCCAGTTTCGGATTGCGCGTTATTCTGAGAAACCGCATTGAACGGAAAAAGATCTTGTGCGGGGAATAGAAATTCATCCCCACTTTTTTCATCCACCCCTGGAGCTGTTCCTCGGTCAGGTTTTTCATCCTGAAATGAATGCCCGCCACGAATTTTTCCCTCGTCCTGTCCCAGTCCTCGGGGAAATTCTTGAGCTTCAGCCGTCCTTCCTGCTCCATTTTTTTATAGAAACGCGTGCCCGGGAGGGTCTGCTTGGCATAGAGGCGGAGGATGTCGAAGGAGGCCTTCTCAAGATACTGTTCCGTCTGCGCAAGCACGTCGGCTGTGTCGGCGTCGTTCCCGAAGACCATTTCCGCGGTGATGATGATCTTTCGTTTCCGGGCGTTGTCCACCAGCTCAGAGTATTTCTCGGGAGGGAATTTTTCCAGGTTCAGCATCTTGTTCATGTCTTTCAGCGATTCGGGATTGATCGATTCAAAGCCGATCAGCATGTTTCTGCATCCCGCCTCGGAGGCCAGGTCCAGGGCCTCTATGTCGGCCAGGGCGTTGATGGAGGCGAAGCAGATGAAATACTTGAAGGGCATGTTTCCCTTCTTTCTTTCTTCGATTATCCTTGTGCACAGGGTCTTGAACCGTCTCACCTCCCTGGGTGAATTGCCGTAGATATTGCCGTCGGTAAAATAGATCATGTTGTCTTTTTTCGGCAGGGACTTCAACTCGTTGATAATGTCCTCCACGTCCCTCTGGCGGTACACGTTTTCGTAAAAGGCGTTTATCGCGCAGAAGTCGCAGTCAAAGGGGCAGCCCCTGCTGGTGGCGATGGGCGTAAAGCGGTAGACCGGCTTGAACATGTCATGGCGGGGGAGCTTCATGCCGGCCAGCGGCTTGGCCTCGGATTTGTACTTTTTCTTCAAACGGTTGTGTTCGAAGTCGTCAAGAATTTTCGCGATCACGTGTTCGCCGTCTCCGATACAGACAGAGTCGCAGAATTGCAGCGCCTCGTCGGGGCACATGGAAACGTGAACGCCCCCCATGATGACCGTTTTCCCCCTGGCCCGAAATTTTTCCGCGATCCGGTAGGCCTGGTTGATGTAGAGGGTGATGGTCGTTATGCCGATGATGTCGGCATCGGTGTCATAGTTGATTTCTTCAAGTTCTTCATCGACAAACTCGGCCTTCCAGTGGTCGGGCAGATAGGCCGCGAGATACGCGAATCCGAGATTGTACATCGCGTCCCTCATCTGGTACATTTTTTCAATGCTGAATTTCGGCTGGATGAATAAAATTTTTTTCATGATTACCCTTTGATCTTTTTAATAGCATTTATTATTTATTGAAATGCCAAATCATAATTGAGGGGGGGTATGTCCAGCACTTTTTCGCAGATGGCGATGGCCAAATTCAGATTCAATCCTGCTTTGTCCTGCGCGTTTGTTCGTGATAGAGGCGGGGATCAGGAAATTAATGATGCAGCACCCTTATATTTTTTACATACGGTTAACGTTACTGGGTTGACACCAAATCCTTTTTTTCATTTTTATATTGATACATTTGACCTTAGATGATCGTATGTTTTCCCGCAGGTTATATCGTTTGTACTGGAACCGTCCCGGTTTCTAACAGCGCCGTAACAGCGTTCAGAGGAGGTGTCAATTTGCCAAGAAAGGCGCGATCATTCAAAACCACGCTGCCAGTTGAGTACACGGCAGGCGAGGATCATCGCTACATCGACCTGAAGGGGGTCCGGATCTCCTACAAGGTGAGCGGCGGCGGGCCTCCGCTGGTATTTCACCACGGCTGGATCGGGAACGAGGACACCTTCGCCATGTGCCACCAGGAGTTTGCCCGTTATTATACCGTGTACCGTCCCGCGTGGCCCGGATACGGCGACAGTTCTCCCCTGAAGCGTTTTTCCATTGAGGACCTTGCCGAACTTTCCCGCGAGTTCATCGAGCGCCTCGGTCTGCAGGGCGCGGTAATGATTGGCAACTGCCTCGGCGGCAATGTCGCGATGGAACTCGCGAGGGCCCATCCCCGCCTCATTTCAAGGCTCGTGCTGGTGGAGGTCTATGATTTTTTTCCGGGGGCATACCGGCTTCTCCTGGTCCCGGGGCTCAACCGGATCCTCTACGATCTGCTCTTCAAGACCGGGGCCGGTTTCAGCCTGCTCAATACCTTCATGCCTCTCCAGATGACCAACGGCAACAACGGCTGGGAGTACACCAGGGAGGGCTTCCTGCGCACCAACACGGGATGCGCCCTCGAGTACCTGCGGGCCATATACCATTATTCCCGGAGCGAAAAAAACAGGTACCGGGCGCATTACCGCTCGGATATCCCCGCCATATACGTTTCCGGGGGCAAGACCTTCGGACCGGCGGCGGAGTTCGGGAAGATCGTCGCCATCCTTTTTAAAAATCTTGCGGTGGTATCGATACCCGAAGGGCTGCACAACCCTGTGGTTGAACAGCCCGGGGCCTTCAGCGAGAAGGTTCTTGAGGCCCTGGGCTTCCCCGCGAAGGCCCCCATGGCCGGGAGATAGGCGACGGGGGTGCCCGATTTATTTGATATGAGGTCAGCAGGTGCTGCCGGGGATGGTGATGGTATAGCGAGTCCCGCCGTAATGGGAAACCGTATAGGTGCCACCGGCCTCCTTGATCAAGGTGTCGACCAGCTTCAGCCCGAAACCGCCGGGAGCGCCCTTCGTCTCCCGCGGTCCTGGCCCGTTGTCACTGACGACGATCTCGACCGATTTTCCGTCATTCCCGTGGAGGGAAACCAGCAGCGCTCCGCCGGTCATTCCGGAAAAGGCATACTTGAATGCGTTGGTCACCAGCTCATTGATGATTATGCCGATGGGAAATACCTGCCTGGTGCCCAGGTTGATGTCGTCTACGTCGATGGTGACCTCCGCCGCGCCGCCGGCATCATAGGCGGAACGCAGTTCCGATATGAGTGACGTGAAATAATCCCTGACATTGAGACAATCGAACTGGCTCTGCCGGTACAGCCGGTCGTACAGTTCCATCATGGCGTAGACCCGGTTCTTTGCCACGGTGAGGGCCGCCGCGGTTGCCTCGTTATCGGCGTCATCGGCCTGCAGCGCCAGGAGCGAGGTTATGGAAGCCATGTTGTTCTTTATGCGGTGATGCACCTCGGTGAGGAGCAGCTCCTTTTCCCTGAGAAGACCGCGCACTTCCTGTTCCGCGTTTATTTTTTCAATAATGCCGCCCAGGTGCCTGGCGATGGCGCCGATCATGGCGCGTTCCTCCTCGAGGAAGGCGTCCGCCCCGTCCCGGGGGCATTCCTTCACGTAGAAGGCCTCCACCCTGCCCGCGGTCTGTCCATGCTCGGTGATATCGCTTCCGATTGTGGAAACGGCCGTCCCCGCGCTTCCCGCGGTGAAAACCTCGTCGTGATATGCGATCCGCGCACCGGCATGGTCCGGGTACTGAAGGGCCGGCGGGATGCATCCCGCGGCTGCCTGGATAATATCGCTGACGGAAAGGCCTGGCTGTTCATCCAGGCTCGAGATGGCATAGAGGCAGTTGAGTTCCTTGACGCGTTCACCGAGGTCATGGGCCGCCTTTTCCTTTTCGGCGGCATGGCTTCCTATATCCAGGATCAGGCGGCCGTTTATCATCAGGATAAGCACGTAGGTCAACGCAATGCCGAGGACCTGGAAAAGGAAAATGGAGAGGATGTCATAGAGACCACCCCTGAAAAAATCGTTTCCCTGGGGCACCATGATAACCAGCGCGATCCGGCCGGCGGCAAAAACAGAATAAAGGAGAAATACCATGGCTGTCCCGCGTGCCAAAATTCTCATCGCGCGGTCCTGAAGCCGGAAAATGAGGGCGAAACAGAGAAGGGAAAAGACCAGAATGCCGGCCATGGTATTGATGCTTCTGAGCGGAAGGGAAGACATGAAATGAGTATGAAGTGCCATGAAAACGGGTATATAGAGGTAGTAGGGGGCCTGGCGCCCCCGGACCCCGAAAAACCGCCGCAGCCCCAGGTAGAACAGCAATATGCCTGAAATGATCAGCGTGTTGCTGATTACCATCGAAATGAAATCGGGGATTATTCCCCTCATGAAGATGAGCATCTGCCCGGCGGTCTGCAGAACGTAATCAGCAAGCCAGAAGGAGATCCCGGCATAGCGTTTTCTGTTCTGTTTAAAGAGAAGGAACAGAATGAAGGATATTACTGCATTGATGACCACATAGGTGAAGACTACGGTCTTCATTTCCAGGAAATTCATCGGTTCAATGACTTCCTTGCCGCCGTAAGGGCCCTGCCAGAGGCGGATGACACGCCAACGGCCGATATGGAGCAACTCCTCCGGGACAATATCCGCCCGGAGGGTTCAATGTAATAAAAATATAATGAAAAGTTCATAACGTCAATGTATAGTGATGAGGGAACTGCATGCCCAATCAGCGGATCAATATGGAAGCGGATGGCGGCGTCATTTCTGTTTTGACATAAAGGGCAAAAAAAACCCGGCATGGTAATGCCGGGTTTTTGATTTTTCATGGTATGAAAAACTATTGAATGGTCGTGACTGATATTGCGCGGGGGCCTTTTTCGCCCTTTTCAACCTCGAATTCAACTCTGTCGCCTTCGTAAAGGGTCTTGAAGCCGCTGCCGGCAATGCCGGTGTGGTGGACGAAAAGGTCAGTTCCGTCATCGTGTGACAGAAAACCAAAACCTTTCTTCTCGTTGAACCATTTGACTGTTCCTTTAGCCATTAAAAAACTCCTGTGAAATTAAATGCGGGTTACACCCGAAGAATAAGACTCATCAAAACTGCAATTACTTAAGCCAGGATTAAACTCGAGGGTAAGAGAATTGAAGGATTTTTGAAACTATTCAGTTATGTGCAAGATAATTAAACATATGCTTGCTGTCAACGGGTTTTAATATATTTTTACAATTATTCTCAAAATAGTGAAAATAGCTGTTCACAAAGCAATATATGGATAGTTATTTAATTAGATACGGGTTGACTTATGGATGTTAATATCTATAAGTCAAATGCCCTTTGATCTAAACCGACCTTATATTACCTGACAGAGTGCGGTATGTTTCTGACGCAGTGGAATATAATTTCTATCAAATTGACAGTCACCATGAAGCCTAACTTTCATGGACCAGTTTACCGCCTTTCCAGACTTTTTTAACCCGGGCGATATTAGGTAAATCCTTAACCGGGTCGCCCTCCACGAGGACCATGTCGGCGATTTTTCCCGTTTCGATCGTGCCAAGTTCACGGTCAAGGCCTATGACCTCCGCGTTAATCCTGGTGGCTGTTTCAAGTATCTCGTAGTTCCCCATCCCCGCCTCGGACATGAGCCGCATTTCCAGCCACGGAAGGCCGAAGAGGCAGGTATCGGTGCCGCCGGCATCGGTTCCGAAACCGATGCGCACCCCTCCTTCCCGGAGCCGGACCAGGTTTTTCACCATGAGGCCGTATTTTTTTCTAAGGAAGCGGTAGTCGATCAGGGTATCGCTCTCCTCCCCGGCAATCACCCGGTCGATGATATCCAGGGTCTCCCTGCGCGACCGGGGTGCCAGATAGTTATCGGTAGCGATAACGATGTCCCTGAGGACCCGGATCAGGTCTTCGCGGTACATCCCCGGCGCGATCAGCGTCGGGATAACCGTGATGTCCGCTTCTTTTATCATGCGCACGTCTTGTGCCGTTAATTCCTCCAGGGGCAGGTGCTCGATCGTGTCAACCTTCAGCTCGATTCCCTTGCGAATGCCTTTCAGGGAAAGGGCGTGCAGGGCGGTTTTTTTGTTCCGCGCCCGGGCGGCGCGCCCTATTGCTCTGTAAGCGCCATCGGAAAGTACCGAGAGCCGGGCATGCCCGAACAGGTATGATTCCTCCTGGTACACGGTCTTGATCCATGCCGCGCCCCGGTCGGCGAGGCGGTCCACGGTTTTTTCACCCTGCTCCTCCCCGGTGATCCTCTCGGCAAACTGGCCGCCGAGAAGCATCCGCTGAATTCCCCTGAATGGCGGCACCATGTCCGGGTAGCCGCCGGGGCAGGTTATCATCGAGAAGGAGGGGACGATGCGCGGCCCGATCATCCTTCCGGAGTCAATCATGTTCATGTACAGGGCAATGCCGGGGGGCGATCCCATGTCCCGGACAGCGGTCACCCCGCCGCGGATGCAGCTGCGGAGGTTTTCCCTGACCTGGCTCATGACGGTGGTCAGCCTTGGGAGCCTGATCGCTTCCCGGGGACTGATAAAGGGATTGGTGCTGTGAACATGAAGGTCGATCAGGCCGGGGAGCAAGTAAGCGCCGCCGCAATCGAGGACCGCATGTCCCCGGCGGGCATCATCATGGTTGTCCGCGGCGTCAAGGATGGATTTGATCCTTCCGTTGTCAATGACCACGGTCCTGTTTTTCTTGATGCGCGCTCCCCGGCCGGTCATGTCCGCCAGGTTCACGTTGCGCAGTATTGATATGCTTTTCCTCACGGTGGATTCCCCCAACTTGGTAAATTCTGTCTTAAACAGGATTCATCCCATATTGAATGTTTTTTCTATTTATAGGAAAGACAATGGGTTAAGCAATTATTATTTGACAGTATGGTTGTTTTTGTTGCTGGCCATGACGGGTGCCACCGACTTCCGTCGGATCTGTAATATTTTCATTGAAATTTCCCGCCGGATCATACGATAGGTATCTCATGGGACACCTGGATAGCAACCTGGCCGCGTTGAAGCAGCGCTTCCCGGATTTGCACGCCCGCGTCGCATCTGCCGCGGACGACGGCTCTGTCGAGGCCGTGGCCACGAAGACTGACGGCCATGTCCCCGCGGTCACGAAGGATGGCAGGCGCCTCTTCATACACAGCAAGTTTGATCCTGTGAAGGAGGCGGAGCGCTTCATAGGCGAGATAGACACCGCCGCCTTTGACCTCTTCATTGTCTTCGGTTTCGGCTTCGGGTATCACCTGGAGGAGCTCCTGAAAAGAATGGGGGATGATTCGCTGGTCCTGGTCATCGAGAAGAGCCCACTCATGCTCCGGAAGGCGATGGAGTGCCGGGACCTGGCGCCGGTCCTTGCCGGAGACAGGTTCCTCATGCTCCTTGAGCCGTCAGAGGAGGCGATAGCCGAAGCGCTGAGAGGAAAATCATCGCGCCGGACGAGCCTCATCCTCCACCGGGGGTCCTTCCAGGCCGAGCCCGACTATTACGGCAACATGCAGCAGGTCGTCCGTTCCTATCTTTCAACCAAGGAAGTCAACATCGCCACCCTGGCGAAGTTCGAGAAGGTCTGGGCCTCCAATATCGCCCGGAACATCGGCGTGTATGTCGGCTCGCCGGGGGCGAACATTTTTTACGACAAGTTCAGGGACGTGCCCGCCATCGTTGTTGCGGCCGGCCCGTCGCTGCACCGCAGCCTTGATTTCATCGGGCGTAACCGCGACCGCGCAGTCATCATCGCCGTGGACACCTCGTACCGCATATTGATGAAGGCGGGAATCGAGCCGCACTTCTGCATCGTCGTCGATCCCCAGGTGATCAACGCGCGCTACTTCGAGGGGTCCCGGCAGAGCAGGACCGTCCTGATCGCCGACCCCACGGTTCACCCCTCCGTGTTCCGCCTCTTCCCCGGCCGCGTGGCCGTGACCGGTGTCGCCTTCGAACTGATGAAATGGATAGAGAGGCTCTCCGGCGAGAAGGGGGAGGTCACCCACGGCGGATCAGTGTCGACCAACGCCTATGATTTTGCCCGGCGCCTTGGGGCGTCGCCCGTCTATCTTACCGGCCAGGACCTCGCCTTCACCGGCGGCCATGCCCACGCCCGCGGCTCGTACCTGGACGAGCAGGTGCATCTCCGCACCGGGAGGCTCTACACGGCGGAAATGATGAACCGCTTCCAGCTCACGGCCCTTCCGAAGATTTTCGTCAAGGGGATCAGGGGCGGGACGGTCCACACGAACCAGAAGATGATGATATTCCTCTCGTGGTTCCAGAAGCGCGAAGACGGCAATCTCGTTAACGCGACCAATGACGGAGCACTTATCCCCGGGGTGAAACACGTCCCCGACGCGGACATCGTTATCCCCGGGGCGGCGGCCGCCATCGGCGGGCGCATCGACGACCTCTACGGAACGCTGTCCGGCGCCGCAGGCGGAGGAGTGCGGGAACGCCTTGAAAAAAAGATCGGCCTTATCCAGGGTGAAATAGAGTCGCTCCTGCCGGTCCTGGAAAAGGCTGTGAGATACTCCGAGCAGCTCCAGGGCCTCATGAGGGAGAAGAGCGGCGGCCGGGGGGCTGCCGGCGACCAGGGCAAGGTCGACTATCTCCTCAAAAAGCTTTCGGAAACTGACCATGTGGTGGAATCCAGGCAGGAGGCCAAGGACATGATAAGCTTTACGATACAGCGCGTCGTCCACACCATCACCGAGGGCTATGAAATTGACGAGGAGGACCGGGTCCTCGGGGAGGAGGAACTGGTGGCGAAGCGGTCACTCTACCTGTACCGGGGCATCCTTGACGGCGCGCGGTTCAACGGCAGGATTTTGAAGAAAATGGCGGCCATCCTCGGCAGGGCGTGATCGTGGACCGCCTGGTTGAGTATTTCAGGAAACAGGGGATCAACAGCCTGGGGGACCTCTTATGAAAGAGAACACCACTATCGAACAATTCAACCGGGTCATGGAAAAATACCGCTTTACAGAACCCCTCCCGGCGGAGGTCCAGCGCCACCTGCGCAGGAACAAGCGGCGCCAGTTTAACAGGACCCTGAAGCGTACTTCGGGATACTCGGCCCTCTTTGCCCTTATATCGAACCTGTTTTTCACGCTGAAGAAGTACGGCATTGCCATCACCATTGTCAAGAGCGCCATACTTATCGGGATCGTGGCGCTCCTCACTGCCGGTGCCGTTTCGACCGCCCTGTATTTTCTCCTGCTCCAGAAAGTCCCTGATCCCGAAGTCATCATGAAGGCCCGGGAACGCATCACCGATACCAACGGCGGGGATCCGGCTTCCGGGGATGAGGATTTACCGAAGGAGCCGGCGGCCGTGATCGAAGACCGCTTCGGCGTCCAGGCCGTTACCGGTGTGAACCTGCCGTCTCCCGCGCTTCCGGCGTGTCCGACCGCCTGGCAAAAAAGATATACGCCGCGATAAAATAATCGCATATCCCCCCTGTCCAACTGAGGGGGCACGGAGGATATATTTCACGCAGGCGCGGTCACATGACCGCGCATCCCAAATAATTGTATCGATATCAATTTTTTTAAGATACTATACTGTTGTTTTCAGAATAAAGGCATGCATATACGGATGATGATTTCACCAATATCACGTATGAGGCTTATCTTAACGGCTATAGCCGGCTTGATGTTAATTGCCGCATTTTTCCCGGCATCCTCCCATGGCGCTGATGAAATCAAGGCCAGGAGCCGCATCGCGGTGGTCAATTTCGCCGCCAATAACACCGAGGGCGGCGTCGCCCGTGGTATACGCAACAGTGTGGAAATCAACCTTTTCAAAGACGGCTCCTTTGACATCCTTGAGCAGAGCCAGGTGGACGTCATTCTGCGGGAACGGAAGCTGCAGGCCCTGGAATGCAGGGACGCGGCGTGCGCGGCGAGGCTGGGACAGCTCTTGAAGGCCGACTATGTGATCATCGGGAGCGTGGACAGGCTGGGGGCCTACACGGTCAATGTCAAGGTCGTGAACGTAAGGGAAGGAAAAATCATAATCTCAGAGTCGAAGGACGCCCGGGAGATCGGCGACCTGAAGCCTGCTGCCGAGGAAGTGACCAGGAGAATTGCTGACCGGATAAAGGGTAAGGGCCAGGGTGTCTCCGGCTTCGCGTACCCGGTGTTCCTGTCTGCGAATTTCTTTTATGCCATTCCGGTCGGGTACCTGAAGGGGATCGCTGAAGGGGGATACGGCGCCTCGGTAGCTGCGAGGGTGGAGAACCTTCTGGTAACCGGCCTCTTCTGCGGCATTGATGCGCGGTTCCTGTACCTCGAGGGAAAGGGGAGCATGCAAAAGGCGATGATGGTCCCCCTGCTGGCCCAATTCGGCTATGCCTATACCGTGTGGAAGGTTTCCATCGTCCCCTTCGTTTCCGCCGGCGGCTGTTATTCCATGAACTATTATTACACGGACCGGTTCCGCTACTGGAAAGTCAGGAGGAACGGGCTCCAGCCGATGCTCAATGCGGGGCTATCCTTCGACTTTCTCACCGGAAAGAATATATATATCAGGGTCGGCGCCGATTACAACATCATTTTCGAAAAGGCCGGGGATATAAGCTATGTTACCTGTCTTGCCGGCATGGGATTGAAATTCTGAGGCGTTACATCCAATCTTCGCGGGATCACGGGCGTAGGGCGGATCAGACTCCGGAGGGATCGAAGAAATCCCAGGACCTGAATATAAGCCTGACCGAAGCAATGGGCTCCACTTTTAATTCAACCAGTGAATTGGCCGGTGATTTTCCCATGTCAAACCCGAAGCCGCTCCTGAACCCCATCTCCACGGCGAAGGTCATATTGTTCCCGGCGTGGATGTTCACCCCCACCATGGAACCGACCTTGTTGTAGAGCACCGGGTTGAAAATAGTGCTGTTCCTGTTCTTGAACTCGTAGGTGAGGGCAACCTGCGGACCCGCCCACACCCTTATGAAGGGCGTCCTGATGAAACCGAACCCGAAGGTGTTTGCCACGGTGAGGCGGTTGACGCTGTAGGATATGTTCGCGAAGACCAGGTCTTTCTGCAGCATCACGCTGCTGCAGTCGATGTTGAGGCGGTAATTGAATAGCCGGTCCTTGGCCACCGCGGTGTCGAAAATGATCGCCAGTCCCTGTATATTGTCAACGAGGCGGTTAAATATCGAAGAGTAGTAGATCTGGGGTCCGGGCATGCCGCTGGAACTGTCCTGGCGGCTCAGGGCAAGACCGATGGCGTGTGCGGTATGCATCTGCCCCCCCACCAGCACGATGGCGGCGAATAGTAAGGTAATAAACTTCTTCATTGGTTCAATTGCTTTCTTTATTTATTAGCAGTTTGCTGAAAAACAGCAAACTGCTAAGCGATACATGGAAGTATCGCCGTTTTTCGAGGCATCAGCCGAGAAAAACTGTTAGATAAAAAGAATCAGTGACCTCTATACTGATCAAGTAATGCATCGTCAAGTATTTTCCTGAAACTTAATCCTAATCTTTATCCGCGCATATTGAATTAACAGCCTGAGCGGGCTGATAATGAAACACATTCAGTGGCGGAATCTGTCACTGCGGCATAATTTTTTTCCAGAAAAATTTTGTCACTTTCACTCACCCCCGGACGCTTCCCCTGCAAGTAGCGAGGCTACTCGCGGGTTGAAACGGCTCGTTGCGCCGTTAAGGCCCCGGCAATAATCAAGATAAATTTTTGGAGGATGTGCAATGAAAAGATTAATTTCAATGTTCCTCGTTGTGATTTTCACGGCGGGAATGGCTGGCTGCAATAACGGCGGGGGGATGAAACTGCCGTTCTTAGGTTCATGTGATCCGGAGAGTCCGGATTGCCAGAAGGTTAAGGCCGATAAAGCCGCTTCCCTGAGGTACATGGAATACATGTACGACAATGAGAACGGGAAGCGGCTTAACGACCAGGCTATGAGCGGCATGCCGGTCACGGATGAGCTCAGGGCTGAAGTGGCATCCTACATGAAGGCGCCCCTTCTTGAAAGCCTGGGGAAAAGCGACGAGAACACCGGTTCAGACACCTGGTGGGAACGCCTCGAGGTCGATGCGGAGAAAGTTGCCGCGTATCAGCAAACCCATGAAGGACAACAGGCTATCTTGGATTACTATTCGCCAAGCGTTACCAAGTCGATCATTGGCATGGTTTCATCGGGAGTGAAAAAGACGTTTTTTCCTGAAAAGCGCGGCATGGTAATTGAGATTATCGGTCTCGTTATATCCGCAGTCGGCGTGGCAACGGATATAGCCTCGACAGTAGAGCGGTACAACAGCAGCGACGCCGGCGGCATGACGGAAATGGAATTGCTCATTTTTGGTAAAATTTTGAAAAAGCTGTGAATTATAGACGAAAAAATGAATACTGTCATTCTGCAGCTGCAGGCCGCAAATGTCGGCATAGAAGATGTTCATTTCGATATATACAATAATACCCTTTGGGTACGTGAGAAAGACCTTCATGACGCAAAGGTGATCCTGAACAGCCGCCTTGTTGAATTTGCGGCCCTTGATGGCATTGATCCGGCATGCCGGATCGATCAGATAAAAGATTTTTTTCTCAATAACTATGAGCAGCTTGTCAACAAGGCCTACACGTCGGCCAACGAAAGGACACAGTTGTTGAACAATCGATCGGCGTCTGATGTTGACGTGCCGGGACTGATGCTCCTGTCGGATATTCTTTTCATCAGGGAAATGAGCGATCTCCGCCTCGCCTATGCCTCGACTTTCTATGGCGGAGACGACCTGGTCCAGTACCGTGCCGCTATCGCCCAGGCTGACCTGACGCGGCTGAAACTCATCAAGGATGGCCTCATGAGCGCTGTCGACCTGGGAAGCGCCCTGAATGACGCCGCTCTGAATCCCTATGTCAAGGATATGCTTGCGGTCCTGGCCTCATGGGAGATCGTGCTCCGCGCCCATATTGAACTGCATGACGGAAGGAAAGTGGAAGCTGTTGACCTGGAAACTCCCCGGAATCTCGCTGCCTTCAATACCTTCGGAAATTTCGGTGACATGAACAACACGCCGGACGGTATCTGCGGCGATCTCCTCACCGATAATAACGGCACAAGCCTGGCAGGCATGTTCAGCTACGGCGATTCTCTCGCGGGGATTTTTGATGCTTCAGCATGGGGAGACCTGGCCGCGGGCAGATTCATCCGCATGGTCCACAACGGGAAAAACCTGGTTTCCGATCTCAATCTCGTCCCGGTGATGAAACGGCTCCTCACCACTGCGGATATGAAGGTTGCCCCTGGAGCGGGACAGTTTTTCGTCGACCCGGCCCTGGGACGCTTCGTCCTGCCGCGGCCGGCATACTGGACCCGCTTTGAAAACGTGGAGAGCATTACGTCACCGGAAATTTCCGATGAATCGCCGGTGTGGATACCGGATGCCGATACACTCGTGGAATCTTCGAATGCAATGCCCAAGATGGGGTATGGTATCAAGATTTCAAGCAATGGTGCCAATTATTTTGATCTGTATCCCTTCGGGATGAGCGCATCCGTGAACGAGGGGGCCTTCTCGGGATGGTATCATCCGGTATGCAACGGCCTCGTTGATTTTTTCATTACGGTCTGTTTCGGCGGCTCCGCCAACCGGGTCGAGGTGCACCAGGATCATGCGGACATATACCTGAATAATGTCCTTGCGAGCTCAGTGGAAATGCCGACGATCGCGAAATCATGGGCCCATGTATATGTAGTATGGCGGAAGACTCAGGCCGGCTCCATGGTCAGGGTTTATGCAAACGGCCAGAACCGGGGCTCTCTTTCCGGTCTTGCGCAATGGATCGGCGGTGTGGTGATGGTTGGCACTTATTCGTATGGCTACTACTTCAACAGCATAAGCTATATCGATAACTGGAAGGCATGGAAAGAGGTCGTTTCCGAAAATCCCAACTGGGAATACAATGGCGGCAACGGTCGTGAGGATGCCCTTCATGTGATCTATGGGAATGACGGTAATTGCGGCTATCGTCCTGTTCTTGCTAGCCCCGGTGGCATGGGGTACTATTATATACCTCCCGGTGAGTTGCTGTAACGGATTATAATATATCAATGCGGGCCGATAGTAATCGAACTATATTCCGGTCGTGTTGCTCCGGGCATGATGATGGTATCAGCCGATAACTATCGGTAAGAAGCTACTTCCGCGCCGCGAATTCCCGATCCAGGGCCTCCTTGATCTTCCCGATGTCCGGGGGGAGGGCGATGGGCCTGTTGGCGTACTTGCAGTTCACGTCGGCGAGCGTCCCCTCGTGGTATCCCACCTTGAACTCTGAGAACTTGAGGCCGTGGGCGGTCGATATGACTATGGTGCGGTCTTTCTTCGAGAGCACCTGCCTGTCAATGAGCTTCATCAGCACCGCCAGGGCCACGCCGGTGTGGGGGCAGGCGTAGGTGCCGGTACGGTCCGCCAGGGCCGCCGCGTTGGCCAGCTCGTCCTCGCTCGCCTGCTCCACGATGCCGTCGAACTCCTTCAGGGTCCTGATCGCCTTCTGCACCGACACCGGGTCCCCGATCTGGATCGCCGAGGCCAGGGTCTTCTGCGGCGTGATGGGGTGGAATTCCCTGAAGCCCGTCTGGTACGAAAGGTAGAGCGGGTTCGCCTTCTGCGCCTGGGCGAGCACTATGCGCGGCTTCTTCTTGATGAGGCCCAGGTCGAGCATCATCCTGAAGCCGCTGCCCAGGGCCGAGACGTTGCCCAGGTTCCCGCCGGGGATGATAACCACGTCCGGCACCTCCCAGTCGAACTGCTGCACCATTTCTATGGAGATGGTCTTCTGCCCCTCGATGCGGAGTGAGTTCATGGAATTGGCAAGGTAGATAGTGTTGTCCTTCGTGATCTCCCGCACCACCCGCATGCACCCGTCGAAGTCGGTGTCCAGGGAGAGGACGATGGCGTTGTTCGCCATCGGCTGCACCAGCTGCGCGGTGGAGATCTTGTTCGCCGGGAGGAACACGATGGAGGGGATGCCGGCGTAGGCCGCGAAGGCAGCCAGGGCCGCGGAGGTATCGCCGGTGGAGGCGCAGGCCACGGCCTTGATGTTTTTTCCGCGCCTGATCATGTCGTTCACCACGGAGACCAGCACGGTCATGCCCAGGTCCTTGAAGGAGCCGGTGTGGCTGTTGCCGCACATCTTGATCCAGAGGTCGTCCATGCCCATCATGGCGCCGAAGCGCCTCGCCCAGAAGAGGTTCGTGTTCCCCTCGAACATGGAAACGATGTTGTCGTTGTTTATGGAAGGGACCACCCATTCCTTCTTGCTCCAGATGCCGCTCCCGTAGGGCCACTCCGTGGTTCCGGTGCGGCTGTCAAAGAGGCGCCGCCAGTCTTTGCCGCTCTGGCGCGAGAGCCGGTCCAGGTCGTGGCTCACCTCCAGGAGGTTTCCGCATTTTTTGCACTCGTACACGACCTCGTCGAGGGGGTATTCCTCGCCGCAGCCGGCGATGCAGCGGAACACGGCACGGTAGTCGCTCATTTCTTTTCTCCTGCGCTTAATTGACTTGTTGCAAAACTCCGTCCTTGGAGTTTTGCAACGTGGCGAAATCGCGGGGGACCCGCGATTTCTTGCATTCGCTGCGCGAATGCGCCTGCATCCAGCAGGCGCATTTGAGTTGTTTTGCAACAACTCAAATGGAATCCTCAACCCGTATCAGCATGACGCCGCCGTGGGTGAAGTTGAATTTCGTGATCTCCTCCAGGGCGCGCATCATCCCTTCCTCCACGGCCTCGTGGGTCATGAAGATGAGGGGGACGTGCTCGGCGTGGAGCTCCTTCTGTATCACGGAGGCGATGGATATGCCGTGCCTGCCGAAGACCCCGGCAATCTGGGATAGTATGCCGGGCCGGTCGTCGGTCTGCATGCGCAGATAGTAGCGGGACATCCGTTTCCCCGGCTCGATCAGGCGCGCGTCTCCGTCGGTAACCAGGGGGGACACGTAGGCCGGTCCCTGCTGGGCGATCTGGACGATGTCGGAAAGCACCGCGGAGGCGGTGGGGGATGCGCCCGCGCCCCGGCCGGTGAGGATCACCGGATCGGTCATGTCGCCGTCGAACATGATGGAGTTGTATTCATACCGCACCGACGCCAGGTGGTGTCCCTCCGGGATCATGGTCGGGTGCACGCGGATGTCGATGTTGCCGTCGATTTCCTTGGCGATGCCCAGGAGCTTTATCACGTAGCCCATGTCGCGGGCGTAGGCGATGTCGGCCTTGCTGATGTGGGATATCCCCTCGACGCGGATGTCCCCGTAGGAGATATTTTTATTGAAGGCGATCATCGCGAGGAGGGCGATCTTGTGCCCCGCGTCGTAGCCTTCTATGTCGAAGGTCGGGTCGGCCTCGGCGAAGCCTTTTTCCTGGGCGTCCCTGAGGGCTTCGGGAAAGGGCATGTTGTTTTCACGCATCATGGTAAGGATGAAGTTGGTGGTGCCGTTCAGGATCCCCATGATGGACCTCATCCGGTTCCCCACCAGGCCGTGGCGCAGGGCCAGTATGCAGGGGATGCCGCCGCCCACGGCCGCCTCGAAGCCGATGCGCCCCGCGCCGGCATTGGCCTGCTTGAAAATATCCCTTCCATCCTCGGCCAGGAGCTTCTTGTTGGCGGTGACCACTCCCTTGCCGTTCTTCAGGGCTTCCATGATGATGGATTTCGCCGGTTCGATGCCGCCGATAAGCTCCGCCACGATGTCGACCGATTTGTCCTTCACGATTTCCTTCCAGTCGGAAACGATCCGCGCGCCGGGGGCGGTTTTCTTTACGTGATCGGACCTTACGTCACAGACCGCCGTGACGGAGATGTCGATGCCGGTCCGCTGCGCTATCACTTCGGCGTTTTTCTCAAGGAGGCTGTAGAGGCCGCCCCCGACGGTCCCGAAGCCGATGATGGCGATGTTCAGTTTCTTCATGGAGTTGTTCCTTGTCTGAAATGTCTGTTTTTGTCATAAACCGGGTGCGCTATTTGTCAATTATTGTTTTGAACATCCGTTATTTATTCTTGACTTTTTTGTTCAACCGATGTCATCTAATGCACATCTGCATCCTGTCAGCAATAATGGAGGGAACATGAAACGAATGTCATATCTGGCTCTGGCAATGCTCCTGGTCGCCTGCCTCTGCTGCAAGAAACAGGCAAAGGTCGAGCGGGAGGGGATCGTGAACTTTATGAATGGCACGGTCACCATCATTGACGGCGGGAAGAGGACGCCGGCAAAGGTGGGCGACACGGTGAAGAAGGGAATGAAAATCGAGACCGGCGAAAGGTCCTTTGTTGATATATTCTTTGATGAGAACGCGATAAAGATCCTTGAGAACAGCGTGGTGGAAATCAGCGAATTGGAGCTGAACATGAATGAGGGCTCCGAGAAAACCGGGTTACTGGTCATGAAGGGGAAGGTTTTTGCCAAGGTGGCGCGGAAGCTGGCGAAGAACGACCGGTTCCGGGTCAGCACCCCCACGGCGACGGCGGGGGTGCGCGGCACGGAATTCCTTGTCGCCGAGGCGGACGGTAAGGGCCTGGTTGCCTGCCTGAAGGGAACAGTGGAAGTGAAGAACGAGGCTTCGCCGGATAAGGGATCAGTTGACGTGGCTGATAAAAAGGAAGTCACGGTCGAGAAGGACAGGGAGATGGTCGTCAGGGACCTGTCCGCCGAGAACAGGCGCCTCATGGAGGACATCTCGAGGAATTTTCAGGACATGAAGCGGGACATCCGCGAGCGCTTTGAGAAGAAGCGCGAAGAGATCCGGAAGGCCGTGGAAGACCAGCGGGCGAGAAATCAGGAATCGGTGGAACGCCAGAAGGCGAAGGACCTTGAGAACGTGGAAAAGCAAAAAGCGAAAGATAAGGAAAATATCGACAGGATCAAGGGAACGGCGGACAAGACCGGCACCGAGGCCAGGGAAGGCGTCGAGAGGCAGCAGCAGGAGTCTCAGCAGAAGCTTGAAAGCGTGAAACCGGAGATTAAAAAGTTCAAGAGCACGGTGAAATAAATAAGGACATATAAATCTGCGGGCGAGGTCACGTGACCTCGCCCGCAGATTTGTTACTCATTCTATAATTTCCTTTATCTTGCGGGACAGCTCCTCGGCGGAGTATGGCTTCTGGACAAAGCCCCGTATCCCCTTTTCCCGGGACCGGGCCATGTGCTCGTCCTCCATCAGGCCGGACGTGAGGAGGGCCCGTATCCCCGGGTTTATCTCTTTCATCCTGTCGTAGGCCTCAAGGCCGGACATACCGGGCATCGACAGGTCAAGGATGACGGCGCTGATGCGTCCGTGATCCCTGCGGTACAGGTCGATGCCCTCTGCGGCGTTTTTCGCGGTCATCACCTCATAGCCGAACTGGCCCAGCATTCCCGTGGCGACCCGCAGGATAGCCTCCTCGTCGTCGACAACCAGGATGAGCCCCCGGCCCTGCACGATGCCGTTCTTCTTCTCGGCCGCCAGCACCCCGGCCGTTTCGGTCATCTGCGGTATGTAGACGGTGAAGGTTGAACCTCTTCCGGGTTCCGAGTATACATCGATGAAGCCCTGGTGCTGCTTGATGATCCCGTAGGCCATGGCGAGGCCCAGGCCGGTGCCGGAGTCCTTCTGCTTGGTGGTGAAGAAGGGCTCGAAGATCCGCTTTTTTGTATCGGGGTCCATCCCCACGCCGGTATCGAGCACCTGTATCCTGACATAGCCGTCGGCTGGTTCCGCTTCCGGATGGATCGCGCAGAATTCCTTGCTGCATCGGAACGGTTCCGCGAGGACCCGGAGCGTTCCCCCCGCCTTGTCACCCGCCGGCCGCATGGTGGTCATGGCCTGGGAGGCGTTCAGGCATAGATTTATGAGGACCTGCTCGACCTGTGTTGCGTCGGCATTGATGAGGAGTTCCTGCTCACCGATCTGGAAGTCGAGCTTGACAGATTTCGGGAAGCTGCCCCTGCAGATTTTAAGCACGTTGGCGAGGGCCTTGTTGACGTCAACCGGGGCCAGATTCAGCTCCTTTTTGCGTGAGAGGGTCAGGAGCCTCCGGGTGAGGTCCGCCGCGCGGTGGGTGGAATCGAGGGCGGTGTCGACGTAATTCTGTATCGCCTCTCCCTGGCTGAGTTCTTCCTTTTTCAGGAGGATGCTGACCAGGTCAAGGCTCCCCATGATGCCGCCCAGCATGTTGTTGAAATCGTGGGCGAGCCCCCCGGCGAGGGTTCCCACGGCCTCCATCTTCTGCGCCTGAACCAGCTGGTTCTGGACGCGCTCCCGCTCGGCCTCGGCCTCCTTGCGGTCGTGGATGTCGGTGATGATGCCGTTGATGCCCTGGAATTCGCCGTTGACGATTATGGCGTTGCTGTAACTCATGACCCACCGGGTCTGCCCGGACCTGGTCATAATGCGGTATTCCAGCGGCATCCGTATGTTCTCGGAAAGTTCGACAAAACGTTTGGTTATGATGTTGATGTCTTCGGGATGAATGAAGGAGAGGAAATTCTTTCCCACCAGCTCTGCCGGCGTGTATTCGGCCACGCGCGTGATGGCATGGGTGATATAAGTGAAGTATCCTGCGGCGTCGACCGAGAATATGACCTCGTTGATGTTCTCCACGAGGTTGCGGTATTTTTCCTCGCTCTGGCGCAGGGCCTCTTCCATTTCCACCTGCATGGTGATATCGGTGCAGAAGCCCTCCACGCCGACAAGTTTGCCGCTTTCATCGTGCAGGATGACGTTGCGTTGCTCGATCCACCGGATCTCGCCCGATTTATGGATAATGGGATACCTGATGGCATCGCTGGAGTTGCCCTTCTCCAGGTTCTTCCAGTACGACTTGAGGGTGCCCTTCCACTCGTCAGGGATCAGTTTCTTAAACAGGTTCCTCCCGGTGGCCGTCTCTTCCAGGGTGTACCCCGTCAGGTCTATGGATCCCGGGCTCACGAATTCCATGAGTCCCGTCGTAAGGTTAAGCCTGAAAATGACCGCCGGGGCGTTCTCAACGATGCGCCTGATGAATGTTTCTTTCGCGCTCAGCTCCTGCTCCGACCGCACCAGCTCCTCGTTCTGCGCCTCGAATTCCTCGTTGGTGGCCTGCAGTTCCTCCATCGCGGCCTCGAGCTCCTCCAGCGTGGCGGACTGTTCATCCTTGGTCTGCCTCTCGTTCAGGAGGGAGGTATTCATGCGTTTGATCAGGAATCCGACCGGCAGGCCGATGCAGAGCGTGGCAAGGCTCAGGTTGAAGATGAATGACAGCCATTTGTCCATGCCGTCCCTGCGCACCATGGCCCACGCCGGATTGTTGTCCGCTGAAATGAAGTAGAGCGCCCCGAGGATGGCCGCATTGACGGCCGTTGCCAGCACCGCGGCGCGGGATCCGTAAAGTATCGCGGCCGTGACCACGCAAAAAATAAGCCATGCCGGCCGCGCATAATAGGGCCCCAGAATAATAAGGAAGGAAGTGGCCATCGAGTAGATGATGGCGATCCAGATGATGTTTCCCAGCCTGCGGCCCAGCGACGGGATGAATACGCGGACCAGAAGGAATATCCAGAGGATGACGTCCACGGCGATCAGGCCGTAGCTTTCCTGGCGTATGAATACCGGAAAATTTATGATGAACGAAAGCGGCAGGAGAAAAACAAAGACATATGCCAGGTAATCAATGAAACGGCCTCGCAGGTTCTCCAGGTCTACGGCGCCTTCCGATAGGGACTTGAGACGCTTCAGCATGGCCCGGTCCTCTCGCCAATAGAGGGAAGGCTTTGCCGGGTGAGCGGAAGAACGCTCCGGCGATACTGATGGTGCGGTGTTGGACGCCATGAATCCGCGCTATGGTTACCCGACATAACCCGGCTTCTGTATGTTGTATGTTTCATATGTTATGCGAGATCTGATGCGGCATACGGTTCGACGAAACCAGGTCCCCGTTGCCTGAAGCTTACAGCCCGCATGCCGCAAAAAAATCATTAAAACAAATTTAAAATGAATTCATATGAAAGGCAACCATAATTCAGAAAAATAATTGATCATTCATTATGGTCCCGGTATAATGATTGACACAACGGGCGGCTGCCGTGAATAGATATGTTTTTCTCTGACAGGCGGACTGAATCATCATGAAAAACATCGGAATCATATCGACCCGTATTTCCGGAACTGATGGCGTGAGCCATGAGATTGAAAAGTGGGCATGGGCCCTTGAACGCAACGGCTGTTCCTGCTTTTACTGCGCCGGCGAAGTGGACCGTCCCGCGGAACGGTGCATGGTCATTGACGAGGCCCACTTCAAGCATCCCGACATTGAGGCGATTAACCGGGGGGTGTCCGGCGGCCATACCAGGGGGAGGGAGGTCACGCGGCTGATACACGCCATGACCGCGCATCTCAGGCAGGAGCTGGCGCGCTTCATCCAAACCTTCGACATTGACTGCATCATAGCGGAAAACGCCCTGGCCATACCGATGAACATCCCCCTGGGGGTCGCCATGACGGAGCTCATCGCGGAGACCGGGATCCCCGTGGTGGCCCACCACCATGATTTCGCGTGGGAGCGGGAGCGGTACCTGGTCAACGCTGCCGGCGACTTCATCCAGATGAGCTTTCCGCCGGTGCTCCCCTCCGTGCACCACGTGGTGATCAACTCCCTGGCGCAGGCCTCCCTGGCCCACCGGCGCGGCGTGACCAGCACGGTCATACCCAACACTTTCGATTACGGCAATCCTCCGGCGGCGCCGGATTCGGCTGTTGCAGAAAGCCTCCGCCGGGAGACCGGCGTCGGTCCCGGGGAACTCCTGGTGCTGCAGCCGACCAGGGTCGTCCCGCGGAAATGCATTGAGCGGGCCATTGACCTTGTGGGCGGACTCAGCGGCGCCGGGAAGAGGCTCGTTATATCGCACCCATCCGGCGATGAGGGCAATGAATATGAGCGCCGCCTCAGGGAGTACGCGGAGATGAGAGGCGTGGTCCTGGTCTTTATCGACCATATCGTGTCACCGGGCCGCTCTGCGTCAAAGGACCGCCCCTATACCATCGGGGACGTGTACCAGGCCGCCGACCTGGTGACCTACCCGTCCTCCTACGAGGGATTCGGGAACGCCTTCCTGGAAACCGTGTATTTTGGGAAACCCATCGTGATGAATCGCTACCCCGTCTTCATCGCGGACATCGAGCCGAAGGGCTTCGACCTCTGCCTCATCAACGGCATGGTGACCGGCGCAACGATCCGCGAGGTCGAGGAGCTCCTTGCCGATGCCGATTTGCGCGGGAGAAGGGCTGAGCACAATTACCGCGTCGCGAGGGAGAATTTTTCCTATGAAATGCTGGAGGAGCTCCTGATGGGGGTGATGCGGGGGCTCAAACCTCTATCTCACGGCAGATGATCATGGTCGAATTTTCGTCTTCGGGCCTGACGCGGTATATGACGCCGTGCCGGTCCGCGATGAGGCTCCGCGCCTGCAGGAAATCACGGAACTCCGATTTCACGCCGCACACCTTGACGATGACCGCGCCCGACAGCGCGGCGCCGCGCACGTAGAGGTCATTGTCCCGCCTGAATTTCTCCTCCACGGTCTCTTCTTTTCTCGGGGAAAACACCGGCGAAAATATGATGCGCGCGCCGTTGTCGCGCATGAAATGAAAGCCCTCATCGTCGAACACGTCGGCGCAGATGATCACCCCGAAGGTCACGCCGTAGGCCTCGAAGACCCGGTACGAGTCCCCCGGCGTGATCCTGGCCTTTTCCGGGGCGAAAAGGTTCTTCTTCCGGTAGCTGCCCAAAAGTTTTCCCTCCTGGAACACGAAGGCGGTATTGTAAACCACCCCGTCGCCAAGCTCGGGCATGGTCCCTCCGATGACAACAGCGGAGAGTCCCCGGGAAATGGTTTCGATACGGCAAAGCTGGCGCGCCTGGTTGTGGGGCGTCTGCACCTGGGTCCCCAGTGACGTGTTCACGAAAAAATATTCCGGAAAACAGACGAAGTGCGGCCTGTAGCGACGCATCGTATCGGCTTCTTCATGCGTCACGGGGACGCCCAGTTGCTTCTGGCAGAGGACCACGCGGAATTTCATGGGGATATTATTTGCTGAGCGGCGGCGGAGGCAATCTTTTTTTTTCGTTTCCGGGCGCTTGATAAAAAAGCCGCCGGGCTTAAACCGCCCGGCGGCTGTGTGTTTCATGGTTATTTGCTGCTGGAGCCCCTTGCGGGACTTCATCCGCGCAGGCAGTTGCTAATTGCCACCGCGACGTTTTTTTTGAGCCTCTTCGCGTTTCTTTTTGAGTTCTTCTATTTTTTCGTTTCTTTTCTCGGCGGCCGCCTGTTTCTTTTCGCGGAGTTTCTCTATAAATGCCTCTTTTTTCTCTTTGCGCTGTTCCGCCCGCTCTTCCCTTTTTTTCAGAATCTTCTCCTTCAGTGCTTCTTTCTTTTCGCGGCGTTCTTCCAGGCGTTTCTCCAGCAGAGCCTTCTTTTCTTCCCGTTTGAGCGATTTTTCCAGGAGACGCTCCCGTATCCTGGCGCCGGACTCCTTTTTCCGTTCGAGGAATTTCTGCATGCGGTCTTTCCTCTGCTTTTCCATCATCTCAAAACGGTCCTGTCTCATCTGAAGTATCTTCATCCGGAATTCCTTCCGCAGGCCGGGGTTCAGACGGTCGACGACGGCATGGTCAATGCGGTTCAGGTCATCGCGCAGTCTCTGGAGGCGGTCAGCCCTGATCGCCGCGACTTCGATCTTCCTGTTCTTCATGATCTCGCGGATCTGGTCCCTTCTGATCTCGGCCCGGTTGTTTTCCCCGACAAGATTGGTGACCTCGGTAACCACCTTGCCGTCCTGGACCGGGTTGACCTTGACCGTGCCGGAAAGGACGTCCGTGTCGGAAGTGGTTGCGTCGGTGCTTACCCGGAAACTGGTCCCCCGCACCGCGACGACCATGGTCGGCGTGCTGACGCTGAAGGTTTCATTGTCCTTCAGCTTCGAGACCGTGTTGAATACCGATCCCTTCTGCAGGGAAAGTTCGGTCGATTTTTTCATGCCGGCGATCACGGAATCGACGCGGACCGAGGAGTTTTCGTTTATCCTGACCAGGGCCGATTCGTTGTACACAAGGTCCACCGAAGAAATGCCGGCGGTCACGATGGTTTCGCCTACCGCGATGGGGCCGCCGATTTCAGGGGCACGGCTGCCTCCGCTGCCCTGTATGGTTACGGTGCCGATATAATTCTGTATGACCAGGGTATCAGCCCCTTCCTTTTTTCCGCAGCTGAACAGGGCGGCAAGGGTCAGAACAGTCATGAGCGCCATCGTTTTTTTCATATTATTGTCCTCGCAACTGGTATGTGTGATTTTATTTCCCGGTCAGGGAAGTGATAGGATTAAAACAGAATACTATTAATGTCAAGGAAGAAACGGGGGATATTCGACCGGTTATATGATGAAGGATGCATTTTTCCGGCCGCTGTACTGCAGCAGCCGGGGTGCATCACAGCTTTTTCAAAACAATGATGGTCGCATCGTCTTTCAGGAGCTCCAGGCCGCCGGTAAAATCCGTGAGGCCGGCAACAAGGCGGTCCAGAACGGCCGACGCGCTGCCAGCCGGGGCTCCGGCCAGGAGCGATCTGAGCCGCTCTTCTCCCAGTATGGCCCCGTTTTCGCCGGCCGCCTCGATGACGCCGTCCGAGTAGAGGACAAGGAAGTCGCCGGGCGCGCAATCGAAGGAGACGGTCTCGTATTCCCGGTGGTCCGGAAACATGCCTATGAAGAAACCGCCGTTATTGACAATCCTTTCCGCGGACGACCCTCTTTTCAGCAGGAGCTGCGGATGGTTCGCGTTGGCGTATTCGACCCGGCCTCCCGACAGCCGCAGCAGTATCCCCGTGAGGTAGAAGCCGGACATTCCAATTTCATGGTATAATTCATGATTGGAGCGGTCGAATACGCCGCCGAGATCTGCGCCCGTGTTTTTCTTGAAGTTGCGGAAAATGATCGATTTCGCTATCATGGTGACAAGACCGGAGGCGATGCCGTGGCCGGATACGTCGAAGATGCCGACGCCCGTCAGCCTGCCGTCCAGCACATAAAAATCGTAGAAATCGCCGGAAACCCCGGCCATGGGATGCAGGAAATACGACAGTTCCCATTCATCGGAGGCGGGCGCTTCCGAAGGAAGGAACGTCCTCTGGACATTGACCGCCATGTTCAGGTCCCGCTGCGCGATCTCCTGGGCCGCGAGGAGCCTGCCGTTGGCGGCGGTCAGTTCCCGGTTCGCCTGCGCGAGTTTCCCCTCCCGGTCGCGGATCACGTCGAGGAGGTACTCGATGGTCCAGGCGCGCTGCCGCACGATGGAAAAACCGATGAGGACGATGGAAACCGTCAGGATCAGGGAAACGGCTTCACCCCTAGTGGCGGACCCCAGGAGGGTCATGATGTTCACTATCACCAGGAGGACCGGCACGGTGAGGACCAGGACGAGAAATATCCAGATATTTCTTTTCCGCGTGGGGGGGTCTTTCTCCCTGACGCAGGAGAGGCCTATGATGACAAGGCCGGCGAGGAATGTAACTATCAGGTTGACGCTGTACAGCGCGTACAGGGCGTCCGGCTTTCTTGTCAGCGCGAAATTGGTCACGGCAACGGTGGCCCGGTACTGTTCGAGCATGGCCGGATCCAAGAGGATCATGATGTTGTACCCGATGATGATTGCCGGCGGAATGAAGAGCGGATACTCGACGGGTTTTATGGAGTAGTCAGATCGGTATATGGCCCGCGAGAAGAAGTAGAACATGGTTCCGAGGAGCGACCCGGGCATCATCTGGACCAGTATCATCTCCGCGACGGAGATGCTGAACGATATGTATATCGCGGCCGGGGCCAGCCAGCCGATGATGAGAAACAGGTACAGGGAGAAGAGCTGGTTTACCCTGCTGCGGCGGTTGTGGAAATAGACCGTCAACGATATGGCGCCCAAAAAGATGATGGAGACCACGCTGACTAAAAAAAGGGTTAAAGTCTGTTGTGTTAGGTGTATGTTCATCGGTTTCTCGAAATATGATCAAGCATGAATGGCATGGCCAGCCGTGAAAAGGCGAAAAAAACACTCAGGGCGTAAATATAATCCTTAATCGTTTCAGGATAGTATAATAATCGTAAAACAGTTCAAGCAAAAAATGATCAGCGGAAGCCGCCCCACGGACGATGCGGAGGATTATTGACGGAAAAGGCGGGGACCAGCATCCCCGCCTTCATCTTGATAGTCCCGTGTCGCTCGGGTTTTGATCAGTAGGATTTACGCCCGGCAGCGCCTCCGGTTCCTGAAGCGCCTCGTGACCGCCATGAGGCCCAGGGGGATCATCATCATGGCGAGAAGTCCCATGGCCTCGGACGCGTACCCGGCGGCGGTGCCGCGGTACTGGGCCGCCGACGCGACGGAGCCGCAGCCGGTCTTCCCGCCGTTCAGGAGATAGTTGTCGGCGTCCTCGTTGGTTCCGATCATCTTCCAGGTCGAGCCTTCCCCCGCGGTGTTGGTCGCCGTGAAGTCGAGCTTCGCCGGGTGGTCCGCGTCGATCACGATGGTGTTGTTCGACGACTGGAACGTGGGCAGGAAGTGCGGAAAATCGGAATTGAGCAGGCTGACCCTGATCCGGTGGCCCTTCCTGAAGGTGTTGCAGGTCGGCCAGAGTTCGACGGTGTAGCGGTACAGCTCGCCCTCGTTGATCGCCTTCGGGTTCTTTTCCGGCCCGAAGTAGAAGGGATCGAAGGGCGCGTAGGCGGGGTCGGGCCGGTGCTCGACGACCTCGTCGCCGTCCACGATGGCGGTGCCTGTCGCGCCGGCCGGGTCGTACTGGCGGCACCATGCCGAGAGCCAGCCCATGGTGATGTTGCGGGCCCGGCCGTCCGGGAACACGTCGTCCAGGCTGGAGATCCACTGCACGTCTTTCTTGGTGATGTACTGCATGATGGACGTGTTCTCGATCTGCATCGTCTCGCCGAGATAATCCAGTATCATCCTGGTCATCGTGGTGGTGAGGGGATTGGTGAAATCGGTCTTTGCCCAGAAGGTAAGGGCGATGGGGCCGGTGATGTTGAGGTCGTTTTCAAGGGGCTCGGTGGTGAAGGTGAGGCCTTCTTTTTCGTTGCGGCGCTCGTCCTCGTACCACTGCCTGGCAACGAAATCGTCGCCCAGGTACCATTTGTACACGTCCGGAACGAACCCCTGAAAGCCAAAGAACCAGCGGACGCTCTCCCGTGAATTGCCGCCGTGGAGGTTGATGCCCTGCAGGGCGTCAACCGGGTTGTGCTTCAGCACCGGGTTTTCCCCCGAATAGTCCGGGGTCTCGCTCAGCCCGTAGTTGTTGTTCCGGTAAATCTTCAGCAGGGTCTGGTCGTCGGTGTACCAGTCGCCGTCGATGACGGTGGGCGCGTGCTTGGTGAGATACAGGGTCTTTTTATTGAGCCGCGACGCCGGAAGGGGCCATGACTTCTCGGCGCGCCACCGGTCTTCTCCCATCACGTACAGGAGCACCGGGAATTCCTCCATGAAGGGGTCATTTTTCTTTTTGATCTTCCAGTCGAACCACCGGAGCGGCAATTTTCCGCTGATTATGGCGTTGTTGCCGATGCCGGTTGCCGCTTCCAGATGGTAATATTCGCCGATGATCATTTTCTTGTCCGTGGCGGCGTGGTTCTTCAGGCCGTAGGCATAGTGGTTGGCGGTGCCGCGGGTGAAGATGCAGTACCATCCGCCCGTCTCGAATACCGGCAGCTTGCTGGAAATTGAGTTGGTATTGCCTTCCGGTATGCGCCATCCACCCTTCGGTTTCATGGGCCAGTACATCATCGAGGAACGCTCGTCAAGGAAATCGCCCCGTATCGTCACCTTCGGGTCAAGGACCCAGCCGATGGTGGTCGTGATATAGTTTACATGTTCCTTGAGGATGTCCATCGATTCCGTAATGTTTTCCTTGGTGACCTTGCCGTCCTCGCCGAGGAGCAGCATCGGGGGAAACGCGCCGATCATGTCCACGATGCCGATCCAGGCGGGAACGAACAGGAGGTCCATCATGCCTCCCTGGATGGCGATATCTCCTGCGGCGTCAGCCATGGGGGCCTTGGGGAAGATGGCTTTCAGGTGAACCGGCTCCCCGGTTTTTTTGTCAATGTCCACAAGACCGGCGGCGAGGAACTGCGAGATCGCTTCGTAGGAGCCGCCGATCATGCCGACCTTGCCGTCAGACCATGCCTGGGCCGGAATGTATTTATCTATTATATACCGGGTATCATACTGCTCGGCCATTCCGAAGGAAGCCCAGGGGCCGCCGGAGGATCCGGTCCCGCGGATGTCGACCACGATGAAGTTATATCCGTTACCCACAACCCCGAGGCTGAACATCATCATGATTTCACGGCCGTACGGCGTGACTTGAAGGATGGTAGGGAGCTTTTCGCCCCCGGCGGGCCTTATAATGGTTGCCCAGAGCTCGCCATCGGATATCGCGTAGGGATTATCCGCTTTCGGAACGTTGATTTTGACATTGAGCTCTATGATGTTGCCGCTCACGTTTTTGTTGTCCAGGGCCCCGGTGATTTTTTCCGCATCGCTGCTGGTCAGCTGGCTCGGACAATCTTTGCATGAGTCGCCGTTAACGACCACGTTACCGGAAGATGTATCGGTCGTGAAAAGGGCCGTCTTCAGCGCATCAGTGCTGGTGCTGTCGGTGTAGCATGATGGCGCAGCCACGATGCCCATCAGCATCATGGCCAGCAGTATGTTTTTATAACGCATCATATTCTCCCCCATTTCTCTCTTGAGATAACAAACTTCGACAGTAGTTTTATGTTTTTACAAACCGTCTAGACTGTTTATCAAACTATATCCTGTAGAAAAATCAATTTCATCAGTATTTATAAATGCTGATAAAATTATCTATGTTAATTCATGAATTTTATGCAATGATGATGAGACATTTCAACTTTGGTGAAATTGTCTCATGATTAGAAACACCATGGTCGTTTTTTGTATACAATCTGTAAGTGTGAAATATATTTTAAAAATCATTCCCATTAAATTTAACGTTTGAAAAATATTGACAGGAACAATCTTTAAATGAATTCTAGATTTAAACGCATGCTTGTCCACGTACCGGCTCTGCTCAAAGGATGAGTATCGCGTGAGTTCAGTTTAATCAGATTCACGCTCGTATAAATGTCGATTTATCATTTTGATTACACTGGTTTACTGCAGTCAACAAAAGGGGTGAAAACAGGTCCAGGTCCATCATATAGTACATCGATAACGTTTTTCTTCAGAATCCTTCTCGGTAATAAATAACGTTTCACTGATACTGACGGTTTGCGGCGCCACGGCATGAGGATAGAATTATGATTGAGCAGATATGCTGTTTTTTTATTTTTTTCGGCGGTTTCATGTCATATACAATCGCCCTGGGACTGATCCTTGAAAAAGATAAGAAAACATATCAATATGTATTTGCCGCGCTTATGTTCTGCCTCGGCGTTTTACAGATTTCAGACGGCCTGATCGTTGAACAGAGGGCCGACGTTTATTCAGCCTTGTTGTTCTGGCACCTGCCGTTCCTTGCCTGGATCGGACCGCTCTTTTTTTTCTCATTTAAATCAGCCAACAACGATTTCTTCAGGCTCAGGCCCGTGGACTATCTCCATTTTTCCTGCGGCATAGTGATAATCCCCTTCCTGATGCCTCTGGTCACCATGGATACCGCGACCAAGGTCTCCTTCATCATGACCCCTCCGAAATTCACCGGCGTGAATGCGATGTTCCGCCTCTATTCAGGATTGCTCATCGTCGTCATCGTAAATATCATAGGGTATCTGGTGTATTTCATGAGGGAGTGTTTTTTCATGCTGGACATCAGGCTGATCAGGGAAAGGAAGGTTTCTCCCTATCTCATGATGGTCATGTTTATATGTTTCCCCTTTCAAATCGTCTTCTTCATGAGTATTTTTGCCATCAACCTGGTGGAAGGGGCCCATTCCTATTATTTTCCGATAATTCATTCCCTGACGGTCGGATCCTTTTTCCTGACGCTGGTCGTCTTCATCATGGAAAAAAGGAACATCAACTTTTTCAAGGTACTCCATGACCAGCTGGAAAACAGGCGCTATGAAATTTCAAAGATAAAGAACGTCGATGTGGCCCGGGTCCTGTCGCAGATCAAATACCTCATGGAGGACAAGAAAATATTCTTCGACGAGGAGCTCACGGTGAACGGCCTGGCCCGGGAGCTTGCCATTGAGCCCTACCAGCTTTCCCAGATCATCAATGAAACGTTCAACAAGAACTTCAATTATTTCGTCAACGAGTACCGCATCAAGGAGGCGCAGAAGATCCTCCTGGCGGAAGCGGACCGGACCATCATTTCCGTGGCCTACGCCGTCGGTTTCAACTCCACCACCGTCTTTTATGAATGGTTCAGCAGGATTACCGGGGATACTCCGAAAAAGTATGTAAAGAAAATGAATGGCGTCTGCCAGCCCGGGGTTTAACCACGGGCTGGCAGACGCCAAGTGCCCTCCCGCGTAAGGATCACATCACCCGCGGTTTCCAGTTCGGTCCGAAGAGCCTGCGCAGCAGCTGCATGGTGTCCGGCGGGGTCATGCCCGTGTTTCCCTGGTGCCTTTTCCAGAACTGCTCCCACCAGTCGGCAGGCTCGTCCTTGGGGCCGTCGTATTCCGTGGGACGCTTCGTGTCGCCGTCAACGACCAGGCTTCCCACGTAATCCGCCTGCCGGTACACCCGCTGGATCTGACCGCTGATTTCTTTTATATCGGCCTCGGAAACGACGCCGTTGCCCGTGGCCTTGTAGAACTGCACGGTGACGCGGACCGGGTACCGCTCGTCCCGCTCGATGTCAAGGCCGGCGACCTCCGTGAAGGGGCCCTCGACTTTTCCGTGGCCGATGACCGCGGCTTCAACGTCGCTTTTCCCCGACGGGGCCGCCTTGTTGTACGCCTTGCTGTCTTCGCATGCCATTTCCATATGCCTCATCGGCGTTTTCTGCTTCAGCGGCACCTGGATGAGAAGCACCAGGTTCAGGCCGCTCTCTCCGGCGGCCGATGCCGTGTGCTTCGCGCCGTTTCCCTTCCTGCTGTCCCTGCTCTCCGCGTTAAAATCGCTCAGGCGCTTCCCGGTGAGGGACGCCCGCTCCCCCTTCTGGTTGAAGAAGAGGCGCTGGCCCCAGGTCATGCCGGCCTGGAAGCCGTCCCGCTTGTTGTCGATGACGGTCATGCTGGTCCCCTCCCTCGTGGCGAGGATCGTCAGGACCGCCGGGTCGCCTTCATGGGACTGGTAGTTGAAGAGAACCGGGTTAAACTCCGCGATGCCTTTCTTCGGCACCGGGAGGAAACAGGCCTGGGCGCTCACCAGGACGCGGGTGTCACGCTTCGCCAGGAGGGATTTATGCCATCCCTTCCACGAGGACGGGGCGCTCATGTACTTCCGCGGGTTGTCAAGGTACTGCGTCAGGGCCAAGCGCTTCAGGGGCTTCCCCGTTTCGTTCCCCACGAGGATATAGAAGCGGCCGGGGTCGATATCGGCGCTCAGGTCCGCGTAGTTGGGATAGCGGATCACCGGCATGCAGGTAAGGCGATACTGTTTGGTCGCCGGGTCCTGCTGCTGCACCTGGATGGTCATGTCGCTGATGTTGGGACCGACGGAGGAGCCCTTGTACCGTCCCGTGTCCTCCCATGTGACATTGAGCACCTGGAGACCGTATTTCTGCGCCAGGGTTTGGACGTTGCCGTCGCTCGCCATCCAGGCGGTTTTCTGTATCACGCCGCTGTATGATCGATAGGCCGCCGTTTTGTCCGGCGTCACAGCCAGCGTGTTTGAGAATAGCGCTGATGAAGTTAAGATCATGATCAGGACAAGAATGTAGTTTTTCATTGCCGGTGTTCCCCCTCTGGCGGTAATGGGTGTTTCTTCCTGATGGTTAGAGGGGGGAAGGTCTGTTTTTGATCTTAAAAAAAAGAGTATGAAAAAAAATAGTATGATTTCAATAATGAACGGATTTTTAAAAGGATGGATCATCCATGAAAATTATCTGCATCGGCCGCAACTACATTGAACACGCGAAAGAGCTCAACAACAGGGTCCCCGCCGAGCCGGTCTTTTTTATGAAGCCGGAAAGCGCCCTGCTGTTAAACAACGAGCCTTTTCATCTGCCCGGCTTTTCGTGGGAGATCCACCACGAGGTGGAAGTTGTTGCGAAGATCAGCCGGACCGGCAAGGCCATCGACGAGGAACGGGCTGGAGAGTATTACAGCGAAATAGGGCTGGGGATAGATTTCACCGCGCGCGATATACAGAAGAAATGCAAGGAAAACGGACTCCCGTGGGAAATCGCCAAGGCCTTTGACCAGTCGGCCCAACTGGGGGCATTTTTGGAAATTGAAACGCTTCCCGACAGGCATGCCATCAGCTTCGCCCTCTTGAAAAATGACGTTCTTGTCCAGGAGGGCAATACGCGGGACATGATCTTTACGATTGATGGAATAATCGCCTACGTTTCAAAATTCGTCACCCTTGAAGCGGGGGACCTGGTCTATACCGGGACGCCTGCCGGGGTCGGCCCTGTCAGGGCTGGAGACAGGCTTGTCGGCTCCCTCGAAGGAAAGAAGATGTTTGATTTTCAGGTAAGGTGATCAATCGGAAAAAGATGACAGCCTATTTCTTCAGGCCCTGGTAAAATACCTGCCACATCCTTGATACTTTTATCTTCAGTTTTTCCTGGGACAGGATCGTCTGGCTGCCGCCCAGGGACAGCACGATGATTCCCACCGCCGAGCCGATGATTATCTCGGAGGTTTCCCACGGGTCGACGTTTTTTATCTTCTTTTCCCGTATTGCCCTGTCTATCTGTTCGGAGAGAAGCCTGACGCCTGCCCGTTCTATTTCCGCCGCTCTCTTTTTGACCCTGGCGGTGCTGTTGGCTATCACTTCAGCTGATACATCCGAGGCAAGAAGTCTGAAGTAATCGCCATGGATGAAGGCGAAATCTGTAATGGTGCCGAGATATTTTTCGATGTAATCGGCAAGATTCACATGGTCAGCCCTGATGTCCTGCAGCTGATGGAGCAGTATTTCAAGGCCGTCAGTGGCTATGTCCAGGAAAAGGTCATCCTTGTTTATGTATTCAAGATATACGGTCCGCTTGCTGTACCCGGCCTTTTTCGCTATCTGGTCTATCGATGTCAGCCTGTATCCGTTTTTGAGAAAAAGCTGACGAGCGGATTTTATTATTTCTTCCCGGCGGTTTCGTGCCGTTTTTCCTGATTTATGTGCCATGGTCAAGGCTAGTCCCCATGATGGCGCAATGGCAAGTATATTTCACCGGATCCCATTTTTTGTTTGGTGATTGACCGCCATGCATGCCGGTGAAACTGGCGCAACAGTTTAATAATTTCTGAAAAAAAGCGGAGTGGGCCTTGACAATCCCGGGAAAAGCATGTACATTGGTAACCAATGGTTACTAACCATCGGTTACCAATTATTAACGAGGGGGGTCTATGGCTGGCACCTATGAGCGATACATAGTCAGAAAACCAATGAATGTCAATGAACTGCCGGACCATGATTTAAGTCAGGCAATACCGTATCCGGTTCTCATGGGCAACGAGCTTGTCCCGGAAGCGAAGGCCTGGGTCCTTTACCTTTATATAAAGGAGATAACGGAGGCTCTTAAAAAAATCGCCATAAAAGGCGACCGGGCAACTCCTCACATGCACGATTATGATGAAATGTATCTGATGATCGGGGACGAGAAGGCGATTACCTTCGAGGTTATGCTGGGGGATGAGTTCTACGAAGTGTCGACGCCTTCGGCGGTGTATATACCGAAGAATACACCCCACGCTATACGGCCTGTTGATGCTACGCCGGGCCTCACCGGCGGACTTATCCCGGTATGCCTGAATGGCCGGTATATTACAAAACCTGTTGAGTCGTAATGGGCGGGGATGGTGAAGATAATGAAAAACATATCAGATAAAAAAGCTGTTGTTACGGGCGGCGCCATGGGAATCGGTTATGCCATTGTTCAGCGCCTTCTGAACGAAGGGTGTTTTGTCGCCGTGTGGGACAATAACAGGGATGCCATCAGCAGTGCAGAAAAAGAATTGGCCGCATTTTCATCGAAACTCAACCTTCTTATCATGGCCGGCGCAGGGGATTGCATGAAGGAATGGAAGGGCCACGGTTCCATTACAGCCATGGAGGATGGCCATGCGTAAGGAACAGGTGATTACCGCTGGTTTTATCGTTGCCGGATGCGTTAATGTGTTGGGTATTCCCGCCTTCAGCAGGTTGTTTACCAATACCCTGTTGATGACTGTCGATGCCGGGACCTTTTCCAGCGTGGGCCTGGCCGTGATAATGCTGTAGGGACTTGCCTATATCGCCGCCTCCGGAATCTATACGCTTGTTCCGGCCATCACCGCGGTCTTTGCCCTTGAAAAATTCTTTTATACCGCCGTCTGGGGACGCTGGCTCTGGAACCATGCAGGAGATCTGAGCGTCCTCTATGCGCAGGATGCCCTTACCGGCTTTTTCTACAGCGTATATGGCGTAAATGCTTTTCTTTTCGGCGTTTTCTTTCTGTGGGTCTGTGTCCAGGTGTGGAGAGAAAAAGCGGCAGCGATGTGATCGTGATGAACCGCCGGGGTGTGGTCCCGGTTCCTGTCAGTCTTTCAACAGCTCCACGTGCTTCCTGAAGGCGACGTACTTCACGATCTCGAACCACACGACGCTCACGAAGCCGCTGGCCAGGGCGATTGCTATGTCCAGCGGATGGAGCGGAGCGAAGTGAAAGATGTCCCGGAGAAACGGAACATATATGACGATGCCCAGGAAGGTAACGGCGCCGGCCGCGACCCATGCGAGGGCCCTGTTCGGCACCTTCATGGCGGAGATGATGATCTTCGACCAGGACCGGTTTGCCATGGTCATGGTCAGGTTCGACACGATGAGGGCGGCAAAGGCCAGGGTGCGCGCCTCGGCCTCGGACTGGCCCAGGCAGAGGGCCAGCTTGTAGAGCGCCGTTATCGCGGCAAGGGAGAAAAGTCCCTGGAGAAGGCTCAGGACGAGGAGTCTCCTGCCGAAGAGGGGCTCGTCCGGTTTCCGGGGCGGCCTGCTCATGATGTTTTCCTCCTCGTTCTCCTGCTCGAACACGATGGAGCAGGCCGGGTCTATGATCAGCTCGAGAAAGACGATGTGCACGGGATAGAGTATGGCGGGCCACTGGAGTATGACCGGCAGGAGCGACAGGCCCGCGATGGGCACGTGAACGCCGATGATGTAGGCCATGGCCTTCTTCAGGTTGTCGAAAATCCTCCTTCCGAGGCGGACCGCAGCCACGATGGAACTGAAATCGTCCTTTAAAAGGACGATGTCCGACGATTCCCGGGCCACGTCGGTGCCGCGCTCGCCCATGGCCACGCCGATGTGAGCAGACTTGAGGGCCGGCGCGTCATTGACGCCGTCGCCGGTCATGGCCACGACTTCGCCGTTATCCTTCAGCGCATTGACGATGAGGAGCTTCTGCTCCGGCACTACCCGGGCGAAGATGTCGGTGGATTTGATTCGTTCCCGGAGCTCCTCCGCGGGCATGGCTTCAAGGTCAGGTCCCTTGACGGCGGCGTCCCTGTTCGCGAGGCCGATCTGCGCCGCGATGTTCCGCGCCGTGACCGGGTAGTCGCCGGTGATCATCACCACGCGGATGCCGGCGCCGTAGCATTCGGCGATGGCCGCGGGAACGGTGTCACGGACCGGATCAGCAAGGCCGATAAGGCCGATGAACACGAAATCGAAATCGTGCTGGTTCCGGGGGAGTTCCCGGGCGGCTGAGATGGCTTTCGCAACTCCAAGGACCCGCAGGCCTTCCTCGGCCATGGCGGTGACGTTCCGCCTGATCTCCTCCAGCGTGTTCTCGTCCACGTGACAGAGGTCCGCGATGGCTTCCGGCGCGCCCTTGGCTGAAATGACGTAGTTCCCGGGACCGGGCGAGCGGTACACGTGGGAAATGGAAAGAAGTTCTTTCGAAAGGGGGTACTCCTCAAGGATGGACCAGCCGGCATGGAGGTGCTCGGTATCGAAGAGGGTCTTGTCACCCAGCTCCACCAGGGCGCGCTCCATGGGGTCGAAGGGGTCCTTCTTGCTGGCAAGAATGCCGTACTCGACCAGGACGTGGAAGTTCTCCGGCAGCGCCGCGGTCCCGCTGTCGGGAATATCGAAGAATTCCCCATTGCAGTGAAGCTTCTTGATCGTCATCCTGTTCTGCGTCAGGGTCCCGGTCTTGTCGACGCAGAGCACCGTGGCCGCCCCCAGGGTTTCCACCGCGGCGACCCTCCTGGTCAGCACCTGCTTTCTGGAAATGCGCCATGCGCCGAGGGCCAGGAATATGGTGAGGACCACCGGGAATTCCTCCGGTATCATCGCCATGGCCAGGGTGATTCCCGAAAGGACGCCGTTCAGCCAGTCACCCCGGGTGTAGCCGTACACGAGGACCAGGACGCAGCAGAGGATGGCGGCGAAAATAAAAACGGTTTTGACCAGCCTTCCGGTCTCCTTCTGCAGAATCGTTTTCTCCTCTTCAATGCCGTGGAGGGCCTTGCCGATCTTGCCCAGTTCAGTCTTCAGCCCGGTCCCGAGGACCCGGGCTATGCCCTGTCCTCCCACCACGAGGGTGCCGGAGTAGATGAAGGGGAGGTCGTCGCCGCCGGGCCGGGATACTGACCGGTCACGGTCATCTGATGCGGCCTTGCGGACCGCGACAGACTCCCCGGTCAGGAGTGACTCGTCGGCTGTCAGGTTCATGCTCCACAATAAAACGGCGTCGGCCGGCACGCGGTCCCCTTCGCGTATGATGATCAGGTCGTCGACGACCACGTCCCTCCCGGCGATCCGCCGCTCCGCGCCGTCGCGAATGACCAGGGCCCGGGGGCTCGAGAGGTCCTTCAGCGCCTCCAGGGCTTTTTCGGTCTTGTTCTCCTGGTAGATGGTGATCCCCATGATGACGAAGACGAAGCCGAGAAGCATCATGGCTTCTTCAAAGTCGCCGAGGATGAGGTAGATAACGCCGCAGGCGACGAGGAGGATGAACATCGGCTCCGTGAAAATCCCGATGATGATCCTGAAGATGCCGCGCTTCTTCGCCGACGGCAGCTCGTTGAAGCCGTCGCGCTGTATCCGGTCGCGGACTTCCTGTTCCGTGAGGCCCTTCAGCTGCCTGATTTCCTGGTCTGATAACGGCATGGCGCTCCTCGAGAGTTTGTTCCGGGTAATAATCAGGCAATAGTTTTTATCATGTTTGTCAAATAATATTTGTTCGAAGGATTTCCCTCCATTGTTTGACGCGGCGTATCATTCATGCCGCCGTTCATGCCGTTTGTTCATCATGCATTGCGATCCGTTCATGTTAGAGATACAAAACATTATTATTTTAATAAAAACATGCGCACCCAGGGCCGGTCTGCCGGCGCGGGTGACGGATAAGGAGGGACCATGTCAGTGTTGCAAAGTTCGGATGCGGTTTACGATGAATTGTTCTCAACCATCTACCGGCGTTACAGCCCCGCCGTGATCAGGTTTCTCAGGCGGATTGTGTTTGACCTGCACGTATCGGAGGAAATATGCCAGGATGTGTTTCTCCGGGTCTACGAGAAGAAGATCGATCTTGACCCTGAGTCGCCGCAGACACTGAACTTCTTCTTCACCGCGGCAAAGAACGCCGCCATCGACTTTCTGCGGCGGAAGAGGTGCGAGGAGGAGAAGCTCCGGAGCATCCAGGTCGAGGAGGCCGTGCTGGACCGGCAGTTTTACGAGGACATCGAGAACATGTGCCTGCGCGGCGAGGTGCTGTCGACCCTGAGCGACGTCATCAGCGCCTTCCCCGAGAACAGGAGGGCCATGGTCGAGGCACGGTGCATCGACGGCAGGCCGGCCGCGTCCCTGGCGCGGGAAAGCGGCGTGTCCGCCTATCACGTGCGGAAGATTGAGCGGGAGGCGCACCGGAAGATACGGAGCGCCATGGGGCGGTATTTCGGCGATACGAATGCGCAAAACAGGCTTGACAGGAAAAAACAGGCAACATAATATTGACCGAGCGCTCGTTCGGAACTATATTGGCAGTGGGGCCGGTCGTCCATAGTTCCACGCGGGATCGGGTCGCTTTTTTTGGACAAAAACCAACAAAAAGGCTTGCATGAAAAAGAAAGAAAAATCAAGAAATGTTCCCACGCAGATAAAAAACCAGGAACTGGTGGAAAAGCGTCGGCGCCAGATCATCGACGCGGCGGTCCGCCTTTTCGTGGAAAAGGGCTTCCACAAGACCACGACGCGTCAGATCGCGTCGGCCGCGAAGATGCCCATCGGATCGATGTACGAGTATGTGGCCTCCAAGGAGGACATCCTCTACCTGGTCTGCGACGCGATCCATGCCGAGGTCGAGAGAGGGGTGATCGAGGCCATGGCCAGGGCAACGAAGGGAAAAAACGTGCTGGCCGGGGCCATACGGGAATACTTCCTGGTGTGCGACCGCATGAGCGACCATATACTCCTCATCTACCAGGAGACCCAGTCGCTCCCGCGGCAGTGGCGCAAGAAGGTGCTCGAGAACGAGGTCCGCATCACCGGCATTTTCATCACCCTGATCAAGGTCCTCATATCGTCCGGCGACCTGGGCCATCTCGACGACAGCGCCGTGGAGGTGGCGGCCCACAACATCACCGTGCTGGGCCACATGTGGACGTTCCGGCGATGGTTTTTCGGACGCAAGTACAGTATCGACGATTATATCAGGCTCCAGACCGATTTCATACTGGGCATGTACAATACCGGAAAGAGCAAATAGGCTGAAGCGAATAACCGCAGAAGAGGAAAAGGAGTATGAAAACAGCATCAACCGTAAATGAGCACGCCGGCGAGGCCCTTTCGGCCGAGCCCGGGATATACGCTCCGAAAAACCGGATCAGGGTGGTGACCGCAACCTCCCTCTTCGACGGCCATGATGTTTCCATAAACATATTCCGGCGCATCCTCCAGGAATCCGGCGCCGAGGTGGTGCACCTGGGCCACAACCGCTCGGTTGACGAGATCGTGAGCGCCGCCATCGAGGAGGACGTCCAGGGGATAGCCGTGTCATGCTACCAGGGCGGCCACATGGAATTCTTCAAGTACATGATCGACCTCCTGAAAGAGCGCGGCGCGCCGCACATCCGGGTCTTCGGCGGCGGCGGCGGCGTGATTGTCCCGGAGGAAGCGCGCGAGCTCGAGGAGTACGGGGTCGCGAAGATCTACACCCCGGAGCACGGGACCCGGTGGGGCCTCCAGGGCATCATCAACCACCTGATGGGCAGCATCGATTATCCGGTACCCGACGCCCTTGACATCGACGTCAGCGGCCTCGCCCCGGAAAACAAGCAGGCCATCGCCCGCCTCATCTCCATGACCGAGGGGGCGGCCCCGCGCGATGCAGTCGCCTATGCCCGTCTGATGGAGCGGGTCAGGGAGAAGGCCGCCGGCAGCGACATGGCCGTCATCGGCATTACCGGCACCGGCGGAGCAGGCAAGTCGTCACTCATCGACGAGATAATTGTACGCCTGCTCCGCGATTTCAGCGACATCCACATCGCGGTCCTCTGCAGCGATCCGGCCAAGCGGCGGAGCGGCGGCGCCCTCCTGGGCGACAGGATACGCATGAACGCCATCACCGGCCGGCGCACGTACATGCGCTCCTTTGCGGCCAACCACCTCAACACCGATTTTTCGGGCGCCCTGTCGGACGCCCTGGCCGTGGTGAGGGCGGCCGGCTTCGACCTGGCCATCGCGGAGACCGCCGGCGTGGGGCAGGGGAGCGCCGGCCTCACCGATATCGCCGACTGCTCCGTGTACGTGATGACCAGCGAGTACGGAGCCGCGTCGCAGCTGGAAAAGATCACCATGCTCGACTACGCCGACGCCGTCGCGGTGAACAAGTTCGAAAAGGAAGGGGCCGAAGACGCCCTCCGCGACGTGCGCAAGCAGGTGCAGAGGAACCGCAAGGCCTTCAACAGCTCCATCGAGGAGATGCCGGTCTTCGGCACCATAGCCTCGCGCTTCAACGACGACGGCGTGACCGCCCTGTATCACCACCTCCTTGACCTGGTGAACGCGAAGCGGAAAAAACGTTTCGTGTCCTCCCTGCCGCGGACCGGGGTGAAAGCGTCATCATCCAAGACCATCATCATCCCGCCCCGGAGGACGCGCTATCTCGCGGAAATTGCGGAGACCGTGCGGGAGTATCACCGGCGGACGGAGGAGCAGGCGGACGTCGTGCGCAGCCTCTGGCACCTGCGCGAGGCGGCGGCGCGGCTTGGCGAGCATAAGGACGCGGCCGGCGCCGTCGACCGGCTGGCGGAAGAGGCCGCAGTCCTTGAAAAGAAGATTGAAAGCGAGACGACCTACCTCCTGTACCAGTGGGACACGATCAGGGAGGATTACAGCAGGGACGAACTCGTCTACATCGTCCGGGACAACGAGATTCGGACGCCCCTCTACTATGAATCGCTGTCGCGCAAGAGGATACCGAAAATCTCCCTGCCCCGCTTTATCGATCCGGGCGAGGTGTACCGGTGGATGCGCGAGGAGAACATCCCCGGGCATTTCCCCTATACCGCGGGCGTGTTCCCCCTCAAGCGCATGGACGAGGACCCGACCAGGATGTTCGCCGGCGAGGGGGACCCGGCCCGCACCAACGCCCGCTTCAGGCTCCTCTCCGCGTCCTTCGAGGCGAAGCGCCTGAGCACGGCCTTTGACTCGGTCACGCTCTACGGCCGGGACCCGGACCCGCAGCCCGACGTGTACGGCAAGGTCGGGACGTCCGGCGTGAGCGTGTGCACCCTTGACGACGTGAAGGTGCTCTACGGCGGCTTCGACCTCTGCTCTCCCAACACGTCGGTCTCCATGACCATCAACGGGCCGGCGCCCATCATGCTGGCCATGTTCCTCAACACCGCCATTGACCAGCAGGAGGACCGCTTCGAGGCGCGGCACGGGCGCAGGCCGAACAGGGAGGAGAAGGAGAGGATCCGCGCGGACGTGCTTTCCTCCGTCCGGGGCACGGTCCAGGCCGACATCCTCAAGGAGGACCAGGGCCAGAACACCTGCATCTTCTCCATCGACTTCGCCCTGAAGATGATGGGCGACATACAGCAGTATTTCATAGAGAACAACGTGCGCAATCTCTACTCGGTGTCGATCTCCGGCTACCACATCGCCGAGGCCGGCGCCAACCCCATCTCGCAGCTTGCCTTCACCCTGGCCAACGGCTTCACCTACGTGGAATATTATCTGTCCCGGGGCATGGCGATAGACAGCTTCGCGCCGAACCTTTCGTTCTTCTTTTCCAACGGCATGGACCCGGAGTACACAGTCATCGGCCGGGTGGCGCGGCGCATCTGGGCCGTGGCCATGCGCGAGAAGTACAAGGCGGGGCCGCGCTCGCAGATGCTCAAGTACCACATCCAGACCTCGGGGCGGTCGCTGCACAGCCAGGAGATCCAGTTCAACGACATACGCACGACCCTCCAGGCCCTCTGCGCGGTCTACGACAACTGCAACAGCCTCCACACCAACGCCTACGACGAGGCGATCACCACGCCGAGCCGCGAGTCGGTGCGGCGGGCCCTGGCCATCCAGCAGATCATTAACCGCGAGTGGGGCCTGGCCCGGTGCGAGAACCCGGAGCAGGGGAGCTTCATCGTCGAGGAGCTGACCCGCCTCGTTGAGGAGGCGGTGCTGGCCGAGTTCGACCGCATCACCGAGCGGGGCGGCGTGCTGGGGGCCATGGAAAAGGGCTACCAGCGGAGCCAGATCCAGGAGGAGTCGATCTACTACGAGCATCGGAAGCACACGGGGGAACTCCCCATCGTGGGGGTGAACACCTTCATCGACATGGAGGCGAAGCCGGAAGAGGCGGTGGCCAGGGTGGAGCTGGCGCGGGCGACTGAGGATGAGAAGCGTTCACAGCTTAACCGCCTGGCTGCTTTCCACAAGAGGAATGAAAGGGAGGCGCCGGCGGCCCTGAAGCGTCTTCAGGAGGCGGCCCTTGCGGGGAAGAACATTTTCGCCGAGCTCATGGACACGGTGCGCTGCTGCAGTATCGGACAGATAACGAACGCCCTCTACGAGGTGGGCGGGCAGTATCGGCGCAGCATGTGACCGGCAGACGGCCCGCTTTTTTACTTGCATTAATTCCATCCGTGGTGTAAGGGGATAATGATGATTCCCCGGTCTCTTCGGGCGTCCTGATAACAGGAGCGACGGCTGGCGCCATGTCCTGGACCATAGAATATAACAGCGACCTGAAGATCATCGTTGTAACGTGCGGCGGCGCGTGGACCCCGGAGCTGGACATGGCAATGCTTGCTGACCTGGTCCGGGGCGCCGGGCATTACCGGTGCAATTCCCTCCTTGTCGACCACCGGAAAAGCAGGATGAACTTCACCTTCATGACCACCTTCAAGCGCCCCGATGTCTATGCCGGACTCGGGTTCTCAAGAGACACGAAGGCCGCCCTGGTATGGAACAAGCTCGTCAAGGACTTCCTTTTTTTTGAAAATGTATGCGTGAACCGCGGCCGCAATGTCAAGGTGTTCGATAACCATGAGGCTGCGTTATGCTGGTTGGTGTATGACGCGAGGTGTCCCGGCTGAAGGACCTTGTTGCCGGGCCGGAATAAGAGGATTGGCTGACCGGGGGAATAACATGTATCGGAGACTACCCTAGAATCGCTGCGTTAACAGCTTCTCCTGATTTCGGATTGTATTGGTAGGTGTAAACGGTCCCGTCCCGGTATATCTCCGTGATGCGGTATCCGCGGTATAGCGTGCCCCAGGTCCAGCCGAAGCGGCCGTGAAAGCAGTAATGAAGCTCCCTGCCGCAGGCCTTCTTCGCGAAAACATAATCGGTCAGGTGCATGTGGCCGTGATAGGACGCGATGACGTTCCGCGATCCGTGCAACAACGCCGTCACTTCGGGACAGGCAACGGTGATCTGGCCGCCCCTCAGGTCCCGGTAGGGGAAAACGTGGGAAAAATAGAAAACGTATTTTTTTTGCGAAAACCGGGCCAGCCGGTCGCTGAGCCATTGTGTTGCGCCGGCGCCGGGGCACTGCACGTTGCCGGTAGGTCCGTCGGTGCTGCTGCCGATGATGAATCCGCAGTCGCCCCGCTCAAAGGCGTGGTTCGGCGGGTAGCCGAACTCCTTCTCCCATTCGGCGTCGCTCAAGTAATCGTGATTTCCCCGGGCGGCAAACACGTCCATGGCAAGGGGCTTGAGGAGTATTCTTTGCACCGCGTGAATTTCCTGCTTATAAACCGGCGGGCGGTGGTGCCCCATGTCGCCGAGATGGATGAAGAGATCCAGTCCGGCCCCCTGTTTTTCCTTCATGAGCCATCGGGCCAGGTCCGTATGGTGGGCGTCATCATGCTCCGTGCCGCCGTAATGGCCGTCCGACGCTGTCGCAAACCGGAAGACGATGTCCCCGACGGGACGTTCATCGAACCGGCAGGGTTTATGAAGGCACGGCACGGCAAGGCCCGCCGCCGCGAGCGACGCCTGCCGCAGAAAATCACGCCGGTCCATTCCGGACGGGCGGCGTGCGGGAGCCGGCTTGGGGAAGGGATCGGATGATATCATGGAATTTTCACCGGTATCGTCAGGCCAGCATTTTTTTCAGTTCAGCCATCAGGCCCGGAATCGGGTCCTCCGGACTTCGTGAAAAATGGATGTCATGCTTCTTTTTCTGGAAGTCGGACATGTTGTAGCGCAGAAGCTGAGACGTCATGGCGTTCAGCATGAAGGCCGCCGCGTCGATGTCGATGTCGGCGCGGATCTCCCCCCGCTCCGTTCCCTTCCGGAGGATGCTCTTCCACTCGATGACGCCGAGGCGGAACAGCTCGGTCGTGTGTTCCGCGTACTGCGCGTTGGAGGGCAGGCTCATTTCATGCCAGAGGCAGATTAGCTCCGGTTGTTCGCGCCCCAGCTTCAGGGACCGCTCAAGGACCGCCTCGATGTGCGAGAAGGTGTCCCGGTGCTCGACCGGCTGTTCGAAGGTTTTGCGCTGTATCTCGATGCCCATCGTTATGATGGTGTGGGCCAGGTCGTCCTTGGTGGCGAAATAGGAGTAGATGGAACCGTAGGACACGCCCATCTCCCGGGCTATGTCCTCGATCTTGGCGCTGGATATGCCCTTCCTGCCCATCACGCGGATGGTGGTTTCAATGAGGCGCAGCCGCTTTTCCTCGGGTATGTTGTCGAAGGTTTCCTTGTGATATTTCTTTTTCATGGGCGGCGCAAACCGGGCATCCCGCGTAAATTGAACATCGCGTCTAAACCTGGTTCCCGGGCGGGATAATGTCAAGTCATTTCAGGAGTCACGGTTGATGGCGGCGCGCAGCGCCGCGGCCCTACGGCCGGTGGCAGACCGCGCACTGCCCCTGCTTCGGCGCCGCCGCGGCGGTCAGGTGGCATTCGCCGTAGCATTTTTTGTGCACGGGCTTTTCCGCGCCGGGGCCGAAGTGGCACCCCTTGTTCGAGCATTTCTCGTTCACCTTTCCCTTGTGGTGGCAGGTCTTGCAGTTTTTCCCCAGCGCCGTCGCGCTCTTCTTGTGCGCCGTGTGGTTGAAGGTGACTGCCTTCTGCTGCGGCGCTGCCGAAACCTTTGAGATGATCAGGGGCTTCGCCGTCTCTTCCACGGCCGGGCTTTCCTCTTTCGGCGCCTCTTCTTTTTTACAGGTTATCGCGAAAACGACGCACGCGGCAATGAGGATGAAAAGCGGGAAATATGTTTTCATGGCACATCTCCTTGGTGTAATGTTCATGTGTCCCGAAACCCTGTATCCGCGCTTCATTTTTTTGTCTTTATCAGGGAGTAGAGGGCGGCCCCCGCAAGGGAGAGGCCTAAAACCAGATAGGGATACAGGGTGTAATGATAACTGTTCCAGCCGGGGCCGCTCATTCTTTCAATGACGAAGGACAGGGCGGTCCCGATCTCGCCGCCGATAAGGGCCCCGATATAGGACCGGATGAACTCCGGGGATTTTACCCGCGCCGCTTTTTTCACCGCAATAAATACCAGGGCGCCGGGGACAAGGGCGATCACCCCGTAGGCCAGGGCGAAGAGTATGAAAAGGGCCGGGACGGCGAGCTCACTGATGCGGTTGTAGCCGTTGGCGAGGAGCTCTCCGCACGAAAGCAGGAGAAGGGCGGCGGCAGCCGCGCCGGATGTTGCGTGCCGTGACCATGTCATGATCATACATCATGCAGACATTGCCGGCAAAATCAAGAGTTTTTTGCCTGCTGACTGCCGCGCGATGAGGGACCGGCCCCGGAGGAGTAACGTCAGGGAACCACCGGCAGTCCCAGGTACGCCTTCCACAGGCCCAGGACCGGCCGCCTGAAGCCGAACTCGTCGTAAAAGCCGGTGTCGCGCCACGCCTTGTTGATGTCCTCCGGAGCCCCCAGGGTCGTGCGCCACAGGGTGTCGTAGTCCCGCACGAGAAAGTTAACCACGAAGACCATGTTGAGGCGGTGCGCCTCGTCCAGGAGCAGGGTGAAGTACTCCTTCTGTTTCGCCTTTGTGCCGGCGAGGGTGATGTCCGGGTCATAGGCGGTCATGGTGAGGCGCTGCGCCGGGTAGCTCGTCTCGGTGATGCAGACGGGCTTGGCTGCCGTGTTCAGGGTGGAGGAGAATATCTTCTCGAACATGTCCGCCGGTATCGCTGCGCCGGGTTGTTCCGCGAAGAAGGGATGGAGCGATATGGCGTAGTAGTCGGTGCAGGGTGTTGTGATGCTCATGATATCCGCCAGGGCCGACATCTGGTCAGTATGATTGGAATTGGAATAGCCTTCGACCAGGTCGATCCCGGTGAGGGTGACGAATTTGGGAAGGTCCGGGTATTCAGTCTCCAGCGTGGCATAGGTTTCGCTCTGAAGCTCCAGGTATGCGTCCCATTGTGGCTTAATGTTCGCCATGACCAGGTTTACCTCCACGCCGATGGCGATATAGTCGGGATTGAAATAATTTATCACGCTTCGACAGTAATTGAGATAGGCGTCCTTCACGTCGGTATCGTTAAAGTCGTATCCGCTCCACGGCGTTGTAAGGGGCTGGTTGTCGCCGGTCTCGTTCCAGATAGGCGCCAGGCCGTTCCGCATGCTGTTGATGGGATTTATGGCGACGTAGAGCTTGTGTCCCGCCGGTATATGGCTCCGGCGGTAGTCCCAGTCCTCCGTGACCTTTGCCGGATATGTTGTGTGGTCGTCGCTCAACAGGGCTTCGTCCCAGGGGATGCCGTTGTCGAAGTGGTGGCAGATGAGGTCCGCGTCGCCGCCTATTTTATCATACACATACTCGATGGCGCTGTAAGACGAAATGCTGTAGGGGAAGGGCGTCAGGCCCAGGTAAAAGGGGCGGGAGGTGTGGTTGACGGTTATATCCCCGGGCATGAGGGAAACCAGGGCCAGGCCCGCGGGGTCGGCGCTTTCCTCTGTTTTCTTGCATGATGGGGCGAAAGAAAGCACTGTGATGAATATTATAATTATCGGAATTTTTATTTTGTTCATGGTCAATTCTCCTTTGAGCAATCCTATCTATCATACAATAAATCAGAAATCATGGCAAATTTTTTTCCTGCGGGTGTATGAAAACATCCTCTTTGGCAGAACTGTTTTGTGAACGGAACGGTCTACATTAAATATATATTTCATTTAACAACTGTAAAAACACGACAATTGTTGTGTGAATGTGCGGTCATTCCATTTCTGGAGGTTTTATGAAGCGTAATATTGTTTCGATTTTTGTTTTTCTCATTATCGCTGTCCTGATGCCTGTGACGGGGTGCAGGGAAACCAAGTCAGACAACTCCAGCATTATCCTGGCGCTGCTGGGGTTGCAGAAGACAGTTTATTCGGCAGGATTCTATTCATCGGACGGATCGAACTATCTCCCCTGCTACTGGAAAGGCGCGGACAGGCTGAGCCTGATATCTGACGGGAACAACGGAGAAGCCAAGTCTATTGTTGCCGCGGGCGGGAAAGTTTACACTGCAGGTTACTGCGAGGTCGTATCGAAGGACATTCCCTGCTACTGGGTGGGAACTGTGAAACATGACCTGCCGGTTCCGGTGACGGATATGGATATTCAATAACCATTTCGAAAAACATTATTTATGTCGCGGGAGCTTATAAAAACACTTCAGATGTGAGGGTGGCCTGCTTCTGAAAAATCGCCGATGATGGGGCATCAATAACGCGGCAGGATCTCCCCGGCGAAGCATCGGGCGATTTCAATGCGAATGCTTTTTCGATTTATGTTGTAGATGATACAGTGTACGCCGCTGGGGTCTATGATGTAGATGCGACTCATGCGTCACCCTGTTACTGGATAACAGATAGCGAAGGACCCACAAAGCAGGATCTTCCGATAGATACACCCTCCGGTATAGCAATGTCAATTTACGTATCGGAAGGTACGGTATATACCGGGGGATATGAAATAAATGTTGCTACTCAGAAACCCTGCTTCTGGACCGGCACGACCAGGACGGACCTGACCGAGGGTATTGACAACAACGGGTGGGTTTATTCGATATTTGTTTCAAATGGTACTGTTTATATGGGCGGCAATTATATGGACGCCTCGAATATCAGTATTCCCTGCTACTGGGCCAACACCTCAAAGCAGGACCTCCCGGGCCCCGCATCTGACTATGCCTATGTCCGTTCGATTTATGTGTCAGGCGGCACCGTGTATTCGGGCGGATGGATCAATAACGGTTCCCTCCAGATACCCTGTTACTGGGAGGGCACCGAAAGGAAGACGCTTTACAGTGACGAGGGCTTCGATGCGTATGTTAATGCGATATTTGTAAAGTAGTGTTATCATCCCCGGGCGGGGTGCTCCCCGCCCGGGGATTTTACCGGTTCCCCATCGGACATAACCTCGTTCACCTGAATCTATCCTTTATATATCATCCTCAAAAATTTCTTATTGAAAAAAAAGCGCCCCCCTGTAGTCTGTGACCTACTTTTTGTCCAATACGGGTCATTGCATGACGAAAACAGCGGTAAAACATATAGTCAAAATCAACACCGAGATGTGCAAGGGGTGCGGCCTCTGCGTCGCCTACTGCCCGAAGAAGGTCCTGAAAGAGTCCGAGCACCTGAACAAGGCCGGGTACCACTACGCCGAGCCGGATGACATGGACCAGTGCACCGGGTGCCTCATCTGCACCCTGGTGTGCCCCGAGGTGGTGATCGAGGTGTACGATGAATAAGATCTTCATGAGCGGCAACCACGCCTTCGCCGAATCCGCCATACGGGCCGGGTGCCACTGCTATTTCGGGTATCCCATCACCCCGCAGAACGAGCTGGGCGAGTACATGGCCGACCACATGCGGCGCGAGGGCCGCGTCTTCATACAGTCCGAAAGCGAAACCGCCGCCATCAACATGGTCATCGGCGCCGCGGCCACCGGGTCGCGGGTCATGACCTCGTCGTCGAGCCCCGGGGTGAGCCTGAAGCAGGAGGGGATATCCTTCCTGGCGGGGTTCGAGCTCCCGGCGGTCATCGTGAACGTCATGCGCGGCGGCCCGGGCCTCGGCAACATCGCGCCGGCCCAGGGCGACTACTTCCAGGCGACCCGCGGCGGCGGCCACGGCGACTACCGCACCCCGGTGTTCGCGCCGGCGTCGGTGCAGGAGATAGCGGACCTCACCTATCACGCCTTTGACGTGGCGGACCGGTACCGCACCCCGGTTATGATGCTTTCCGACGGCATGATGGGCCAGATGAAGGAGCCCGTCGTGTTCCCGGAGAGGATCGCGGAGCTGCCGCAGAAGGAATGGGCCCTGGGCGGTCGGGGCGAGGGCCCCAGCCGGTACCTCTGTTCCCTCATCCTGGACGCGATGGAGATGGAGCGCCACAACTGGAAGCTGGTGCGCAAATACAACGAAATCGAAAAGAACGAGACACGCTTCGAAGAATACATGACCGACGACGCCGAGATCATCGTCATCGCCTACGGCACCACGGCGCGCATCGCCAAGGGCGCCATCAAGCGGGTGCGCAAGGACGGCGTGCGCGCGGGCATGATACGGCCCATCACCCTCTGGCCCTTCCCGAAACAGGTCCTGAACGACATGGCCTCGCGGGTCAAGACCTTCGTGGTCTTCGAGATGAGCACCGGCCAGATGCTGGAGGACGTGCAGATAGCCCTGCAGGGGAAAGCGGACATCGTCTTCCACGGCAGGCCCGGCGGCGTGGTGCCCACGCCGGTCGAATTCGCCCGGATCATTTACCGAGAATACCAGAAAACAGCGAAGTCATAACCATGGAACTCAAGAACGCATGGCCGAAATATTACAAGAAAAACGTGGTCACCCACTACTGCCCCGGGTGCGGCCACGGCATCGTGCACCGCATCGTGGCAGAGGTGCTGGAGGAGCTTGACCTGGGCAAGCGCGCCATCTGCGTGAACCCGGCGGGCTGCGCGGTGCTGGCGTACCTCTACTTCGATTTCGACGTGATCGAGTCGGCCCACGGACGCGGCACCGCCATCGCCACCGGCGTCAAGCGCTCGCGGCCGGACCTCTTCGTCTTCACCTACCAGGGGGACGGCGACCTCTCCGCCATAGGCACGGCCGAGACGATCCATTCCGCCAACCGCGGCGAGAATATCACCGTTATCTTCATCAACAACGCGGTGTACGGCATGACCGGCGGCCAGCTCGCGCCGACCACCCTGGTCGGCATGAAGTCCACCACCACGCCCCTGGGGCGCGATCCCAAGTATGACGGGTACCCGCTCCACATAACGGACGTTGTCGCTCAGTTTCCCGGCGTCGTGTACGCTGAGCGCGTGGCGGTCGACGGCCCGGCGGGCATCCGCAAGACCAAGAAGGCCATCGCCACCGCCTTCCAGACGCAGGTGGACGGCCTCGGCTATTCCATCATAGAGGTGCTGTCGCCCTGCCCGACAAACTGGAAGCTGTCCCCCGTGGATTCCTTCAAATGGGTCACCGAGGTGATGATGAAAGAATTTCCCACGGGCGTACTGACAGACAAGAGGAAGAAGGATTGATATGCTGCTGAAACTATTAATCGCCGGTTCCGGGGGGCAGGGAGTGCTCACCATAGGCAACGTGCTCGGCAATGCCGCAATGCTCGATAATTTCCATGTGACCTATCTGCCTTCCTACGGCGCGGCCATGCGGGGCGGGACGGCCAACTGCACCATCTGCGTTTCCGACGAAGAAGTGGCGTCCCCCGTGGCGTCCACGCCGGACATCCTGGTCGCGATGAACCAGCCGTCGCTCATGGCCTTCATCAGCAGACTCGAGGCGGGAGGCCAGCTCCTGTATAACGCCGACCTCGTGGACACCGTTCCGGAGCGCCACGACGTCGACCTCTTCGGAGCCCCGGTCAACAGGATCGGCCGCGACCTCGGCAGCGAGCGCGGGGCCAACATGGTCATGCTGGGCTCGCTGGTGAAGCTGATAAAGATCATCAACATCGAGACGGTCGTCAAGAGCATAGAGATGATGATGGGATCCAAGAAGAAGCTCGCCGAATCGAGCCTGAAGGCCCTCCAGGCGGGCTACGACGGGTTCCCGTTTCAATAATACCTCACCCCCGGCACCTGCCGGACAGGACGTCCCAATGCCGGCAGAGCCATGAGGGCGGAAGCCGGCCTCTCCCATTTAGAATGGGAGAAAGGAGAGGGGGTGAGAAATAAAGAGGTTACACCATGCCAGTCATCCAGGTTTCCATCGCCGTTGACAACAACCCCGGCAGCCTGTACAAGGCGACATCGCTCCTCGAGAAGGAGCAGATCAACATCAAGGCCATCATGGCGTCTTCCGGCCTGAACCCGGTGCAGGTGCACATGATCGTCGATGACCCGGATCGGGCGGTGAAGGTCCTCGAGATGAACAGCTTCACGGTCTCCACCAAAGAGGTCGTGGCGGTCGCAGCGCCGGACCATCCGGGTGGACTCAACGCCATCCTGCGCCCCCTCATCGAGGCGAAAGTCAATATCGACTGCATGTATCCCTTCATTTACCTCAAGGGCGACGAGGCCATCATCATCCTTGAGGTGGACAAGATCAAGGAAGCCAAGGTGGTGCTGAAGAAGCACTGGGTTAAGACCTACGACAAGGAGATATTCAAGTCGTAGGGGCTTGAGGCTCTTTCTTCTATAAATAACTGCTCCTTTCACCGATAGTTATCGGTGCGTCCGTGTATTGTATCTGCTCTGACCCCTCCCGTAAGCCTTTCAACATGATAGTTATCGTTACAGCCTGTTGCTGTCTGGTTTGCTCTGACCCCTCAATGGAACATGCCGATAGTTATCGGTTGACTTCTGACGTTTTCCCTTCTTTGTGCAGCATTCAAAGGATAGTTATCGGTTATCTTGGCTGATTATCCTGCTTGCTCTGCCCCCCCCGTCACGTTAAACGGTTTAATGATTGAGTTTTCGTGTACAATATGCAAGCATGACCATATAAATGTATCTCTGCGCAAACAGTCCCTAATAAATAACAGCAAGGAGGCCTTAATGAAATCACGCATGTTTTCCGGTTTTATGGTAGTTGCCCTGGCTCTGGCCTTCGCCGCGGTGAGCGGCTGCAAAGGCGGAACGGACAAGCAGATCATCGGGACGTGGTCCTATGACCACACGGAGTCGAAGATGTTTTCCGACAGGGCCATATCTATGAAGGTTTTCAATGAATGGATCATAACCTTCAAGGCCGACGGCACCTATGAGGAAAAGGCCACCCTGGGCGCGGCAAAGGCACCGGACGTCGCGAGCGGCACCTACACCTTCAAGGACAACAAGATAGTCCGGAGCAAGAACCCGATGCCGCTGGAGATCATCAAGGTCACGGGGGACGAGCTCGTGTTCTCCAGCGTGAAAAATGTGAACCAGTTCTTCAAAAAGAAGTAGCGCCCGGAGGCCTCCCGGCTATCGTGTGCCTGAAGATTCAGGCACACGACACCAATCGTTCAGGATAAACTCATGTACACCCTCGGCATCGACATCGGCTCAATCACCACCAAGGCGGCGGTCATGAAGGACGGCAAATTCATGGGCGCCCACGTGGGCTTCACCGGCTACAACGTGGGCAAGGCGTGGAAGCACGTCACGGACGAGCTCCTCTCCGCCCTGGCGCTGGATTTTTCGGCCATGGAAAAGATCGTCTCCACCGGCTACGGCAGGAACGGCGTCGATGCCGCGCACAAGTCGGTCACGGAGATCACCTGCCACGCCGCCGGGGTCCATTTCAGCGCGCCCCATATCCGCTCCATCATCGACATCGGCGGCCAGGACTCGAAGTCGATCGTCCTGGACGAGAACGGCAGGGTGAAGGATTTCGTGATGAACGACAAGTGCGCCGCCGGCACCGGCCGCTTCCTCGAAGTGATGGCGAGGGCGCTCCAGGTCGACCTGGAGGAGTTCGGCGAGATTTCCCTGAGGGCGGACAGGCCGGGCAAGATATCGAGCCTCTGCACGGTCTTCGCCGAGTCCGAGGTCATCTCCCTCATATCCAAAGGGGAGAACCGGGAGAACATCATTGCCGGGATACACGAATCCATCGCCACGCGCATCTCGGCCATGGCCAGCCGCGTGGGCGTGAAGCCGCCGCTCATGATGACCGGAGGGGTGGCCAAGAATATCGGCGTGGTGAAGGCGCTTGAAAGCAAGCTCGGCATGCCCATAGAGGTGTCGCCGTCGGCGCAGGTGATGGGCGCCATCGGCGCGGCCTCCATAGCCGCGACGCTGTGATGCCGCCATCTTCCTGAACAACGGACCGCCATGGGAACCCTTATCGTCTACATGTCAAAGCACGGCTGCGCGGAAAAGGCGGCCCGCACCATCGCCGAAGCCCTTGGCGGCGATGCGGCTGTCGTTGATCTTGCGTCGAAGGCCCCCGTGGACCTGTCCCGTTTCGACACGGTCATCATCGGCGGGTCAATCTACCTCGGGGCCCTCCAGAGGGGCCTCAGAAAATTCTGCGATAAGAACCTCGCGCAGCTCCTGGCAAAGCGGATCGGCCTCTTCATCTGCTGCATGAACCAGGGAGACGCAGCACGGCAGCATTACGAGTCGGTCTTTGATGGGCGGCTCCGGTCCCGCGCCATTGCCGCGGGCATCTTCGGCGGCGAGCTCGATTTCGACAAGCTGAGCCTTATCGAGAAGAGCGTCATCGGCCAGGTGATAAATATCACCGTGAGCGTGTCCCGCTTTGACGAGGGCGCGGTGCGGGAGTTCGCGGCGAAGTTTCTTGATCCGCATCGGTAAATTTACCTATATGACGGCCTCCGGTTTTGCCTATTTACAAATAAAGATATCTGGGTTATTATTGCATGAGGCATGGTCAGTCGCGGATTAACTCGCCACACAACCCGGGAAAATTTAACTTCAGTAAAATGAATATAGTTCAAGATATTACTCATCGGGAGAAAATATTGTCTTTTTACCCCATGAAATGACACTTGTTATATGTAAACACCGGACTAGTTGTACGACTGACTGTAATTATTGTTATGGGGCTTTCCTAAAAGCCTCACAATCCCCCGGAGGGGGGCTTTTTTGAACCAAACTGTCATTATAAGCCCCCCTCCAGGGGGTTGGGTGGTGTTCTGAGGAAGCCCTATAATGATGATTGTCAGGTTATACAATGAGTCTGCTTATTTTATTTGACAAAAAGAAACGGCGTAATGTATCGGGTATGTAATCATTCACATTTATCTATATACAAAATACAACAGGCATTCGGCAGGCGCCAAGTGCCGCCGGCCACCTCGACTGACCGGGGAGGCTGGGAAACCAGCCGGCTGCCGGCGTATTGTGTGGCGGTTTTGTGAACAGCGATATATGCCAATTTTTTGATAGAAAGCGGGCGCCTGCTATGGTCGGGCCGGTATAATTAAACGCAATATAGGCTCATTTGCAATTATTAATGAATGAAGGAATATGCAGATGGAAAAAATATTCGATTCCATAAAATCAAAATTACCCATCATCACCATTATCATTTTGGTTTTACCATTATGCATGTGTGCTGATTATACTGACACTGTAAAAAAAATGGATTCCTTTGTGACCGCCCATATTTTCACCATGGGAAGAAATCAGGAAGTTCTACCGCCAGACCCGGAAAACACCGGACCCTCCTGCAGTTGCGGGAAGAAATTTAAAGAAAGTGCTTTCATGACCATGTCGGCTTCAGATGGCTCAGAGGAGAATGGCTTTAATGCTTCGTCAGTGCTAACTGATTCTTTAATAAAAGAAAAAAATGTAAAGGCAAAGTACAGGCCTGGGGAAGTCATTGTTAAATTCCGCAATGGCGGAATGGCCCTGAGGTCATATAATTCAATAAAACAAAAGGGCTTTCCCAACTCGAAAACAATTATTTCAGGGAAAAAGAGCTCAATAACGCGCAAGGTTATTCTTGATAAAGCCATGACCGTGGAAAAGGCCATGGCGGAATTGTCGAAGGACCCGGACGTGGAATACGTTCAGCCTAATTATATTTACCGCGCCTCAGCGATACCTGATGATTACGAATTTACCTCTCAATGGGGACTGCGTAATACCGGGCAAACGGTGGATGAACGAACCGGCACGGCCGGCTATGACATCAATGCTTCCGCTGCCTGGGACACCGCCACTAACTGTAGCAATGTTATCGTCGCGGTCCTCGATTCCGGTGTAAATTATACACACCGCGACCTGGCGGATAACATGTGGGACGGTGCTGCCTGCGTGGATGAAGGGGGTAATCCTATGGGCGGTTGCCTCCATGGCTATGATTTCGTGGAAAAGGACAAGGACCCCCGGGACATGCTGGGCCATGGGACCCATGTGGCGGGTATAATCGGCGCCCGGGGCAATGACGGCAACCGTATCACAGGAGTCTGCTGGAATGCGCGCATCAT
>DAONAJ010000002.1:0-185975 GCA_035400945.1 Spirochaetota bacterium | reverse complement strand
CCCTGATCGTGCTTCACGGCTACCGGCAGCAGCCGAGCGACTGGGAAAACAGCACCCCGGTGGCAGATTACGCCGACCGCTACGGCTTTGTTCTGGTTTGTCCCGCCATGTCCACGACCCTGTACGAATCGAAATATTTCCCCGAGACCGTGAATAGATGGGCGCCGCAGCCGGGCGGCGTGTTCATCTCGAAGACCCTGGTCGAATTTCTGCGCAAGCAGTTCGGCCTCGCGAAGGACAGGAGCAATACCGGCATTTTCGGCATTTCCACCGGGGCCCGCGGCGCGCTCCTCCTCGCGGCCCGGCACAGGAAGCTCTTCGGCGCAGCCGCCGGCCTTTCCGGAGACTATGATTCTGAATCCCTGTCAAACGACAGGCTCCTCGTGTCGGTATACGGCCATTATGAAACAAACAGGGAGCGCTGGGAGGAAGAGGTCAACATCATCAAGTTGGCGGAGAATCTGAAAAAAACGCCGGTCTTTCTCGGCCACGGCACGCGCGACGGCGTGGTGCCGCCTCCCCAGACCAGGATGCTCGCTGACCGCCTGGAGCAGCTCGCCGCCGACAAGGGGGGATATGAGCTCGTGGTGGACAAGGAAAAAAGCGACGGCGCAGGCCACGACTGGAAATACTGGGGGAGCCTGGTGCCTGAGGTGTTCGCCTTTTTCGACAACCGGCTGAAGAAATGAATCATCATACAGGGTGGGGTTAAAAACCCCACCCCGTGCGGTGCACCCATTATGATTTCTTCCTCGAAAAGAGCCTCTCCCAGAAGGAAATCTCCTCATCCGACACATCGGGGTTGTCTTCCTTTTCCGGAAGGACCTCCGTATAGTGTTCCTCGATCGTCTTCGTGACGAAGTCGGCGAACTTCTCGCTCGTCATGGTCTTGGCCTTGAAGCGGTTCACGTAAAAGAGTATGTCCTTGTCCGAGGTCACCACGGTGCTCATCTTCGGGTTCGGGTCCTTCTTGATGAATTCCTTGATAAGGAAGTCCGCTGAATAATCGAGGGAGTAATACACGTCGATTCTTCCGACTTTTTCGCTGCGGATATTGTGGGACGGGTTTTTCTTGCCGTCGAAGACGACCCGTATCTGGGATTTCCTGATCTTCTGGAATTCCTTCAGCCTGTCAAGAAGCCCGGCCCGGGCGTCGTTGAGCTCACCGCGGAGCATCTTCTCCTCCAGGTCGGGGAACTTGTAGATGAGGTTGAATCCGTCAATCAGCAGTACCATGGGGCATTATTTGAGGCCTTTCACGAACCGCTCGATCCGTATCATCGACTCCTTCAGGTTTTCCATGGACGTGGCGTAGGAACAGCGGATATGGCCGGTGCCGCATTCGCCGAAGGCCCTGCCCGGCACCACGGCTACTTTTTCCGTATTCAGGAGCTGGAGCGCGAACTCCCTGCCGGTCAGGCCGGTGCCGGAGACGTCGGGGAACACGTAGAAGGCCCCTTCGGGAACCAGGCAGTCCAGGCCGATCTCGTTGAACCTGCCGGCGATGAAATTCCTCCGCTTCAGGTATTCCTTCCTCATGGCGATGACGTCCTTTTCGCCCTTCCGGAGGGCCTCGATGGCGGCGTACTGGGCCATGGAAGACGCGCAGAGCGCCGTGTACTGGTGGATCTTCATCATGATGTCGATCAGGAATTTCGGCCCGCCCACGTAGCCGAGGCGCCATCCCGTCATGGCATGGGACTTTGAAAAACCGTTCAGGTAGATGGTGCGCGATTTCATTTCCGGTATGGAGGCGATGGAGAAATGTTTCCGGTCGTAGGAGAGGGCGCAGTAGATCTCGTCGCTGAGCACGATCAGGTTATGCCTCATGGCGAGCTCCGCCACCTTTCCGAGGGTCTCTTCGTCTATGGTATTGCCGGTCGGATTCGACGGATAATTGAGCATGACCGCCTTGGTCTTGTCGGTAATCGATTTTTTAAGGACATCAATGTCGATCTTGAAGCGGTCCTTCTGATAGGTCGGGATGATGACCGGCTTCCCGTGGAGCAGCTTGACGTTGGCCGTGTAGGAAACGTAGCATGGCTCGAAGATGATTACTTCGTCCCCCGGGTTAAGGATGCTCCGGAGGGCCAGGTCAAGGCCCTGGCTGACGCCCATGGTGACGACGAGTTCCGTGTCCGGATTGTAGCGGACGTTGTATTTCGACGCCACGTATTCCACGATCAGTTCCCGCAGTTCCGACAGGCCGCGGTTGGGCGTGTAATGGGTATTGCCGTCCTTGATGGCGAAGATGCCGCTGTCCGATATCCGCCAGGGAGTGACAAAGTCAGGCTCCCCGACGCCCAGGGAGATGCAGTCGGGCGTCGAATACACGATATCGAAGAATTCACGGATCCCCGAGGGGGGGATGCTGCTGCCGACCCTGGAGACGAGCGATTCGGGACTGTTTTTTTCCACCAGTTTGAGTTTCATGGCTGTACCCGCGGCGCCGGCGTCCCGCCGGAAGCCGCCCCTGTAAAATTTCCGGAAATGCGGGACCGTCCGTTCATGCTGGAGAACACAGGGACGATCACGATTTTTCCGGTGAAAAGTTCTCCATAATTATAAATCGATTTGATTCAGTAAAGCCAAAATTTCGGTAATATTCAATTAATTCGGTATTTTCTACGGGAATGGACACTATAATCTTTTCTATTTTTCGTTCAACGAGGGTTGATTTGAGAGCGCTCAGCATGTCGGTCAATAATCCGGCAGGCTTGTTTTCCCGGGTGCAGAGCCAGCGGATGACCGCACAGGCATGGCCTCCTGATTCTTCAAGGGAGACAATGATAAAGCCGTCGATACTTTTTTTTGATGCTGCGACAAGGCAGAGTCCGTCTCCGGCCATGACATCGGCAAGATTGGCCTCGTTCCAGGCCGGCTGCAGGGGAGACCAATGGTCCCCGAATGCTTCATGCCCCAGGAGGTATATCTCCCTGAGGTCGTCGACCTTCATTGGCCTTATTTCGATGCGTCCCTTCATCTACGAACGATCCAGCTTCATGAGCCGCGGCTCATGGTCGGCCTGGAGCACCACGTTCACCTTTTTTGCACCCGGCGTCGGATGGTCGGAGTTATAATGGAGGCCGATGCTGTCCCTGCGGGCCAGGGCGCTTCTGATGATGAGCTTGGCCACGGTGGCCAGGTTCCTGAGCTCGACGATGCGGGAGGATATGGTGCTCTTCTTGTAGTAATCATGGATGTCCTCGGCGAGCATGAGTATCCTTTTGTGTGCCTTTTGCAGCCGCTTGTCGGAGCGGACGATCCCCACGTAATCCCACATGAGGCGTTTCACGTCCTCGATATCGTGCTGCACCAGGACCCATTCCTCGAGATCGAAGGTGCCGGCCTTGTTCCAGTTGGGGAACTCGGGGATGACATGTTTTTTGTCGAATGTTTTCAGATGCTCTTCGGCCTGCAGGTAGGCGCGGTGGGAAAACACGATCCCTTCCAGGAGCGAATTGCTGGCCAGACGGTTGGCGCCGTGCACCCCGGTGCAGGACGATTCGCCGGAGACATAGAGGTTCTCGATCGATGTCTTGGCGTCGCAGTCGCTCACCACGCCGCCGCAGAGATAGTGGGCGGCCGGCACGACCGGGACCGGTTCCCGTGACATGTCGATACCCTCTTCAAGGCACTGGGCGTAGATATGGGGGAACCGCTGCATGAGGAACTTCTTGCTCTTGCTGGTGATGTCAAGGTAGACGTTGGTGACGCCATGTTTTTTCAGCTCCATGTCTATGGTGCGGGCGACGATATCCCGCGGGGCCAGGTCCTTGAGGGGATGGACATTCTCCATGAAGCGCTCCCCCCGCTTGTTGACAAGCACGGCCCCCTCGCCGCGGACCGCCTCGCTGATGAGAAAACAGGGCCCGGTCTGCTTGGGGCTGTAGAGCGCCGTGGGATGGAACTGGATGAACTCCATGTCGGCGATGAGCGCGCCCGCGCGGTATGCCATGGCGATGCCGTCGCCGGTGGCGATTTCCGGGTTGGTGGTATGGAGGTAGACCTGCCCAACGCCGCCCGTCGCCAGGAGCGTCATCTTGGCGTTGAAGGTGTTCACCATGCCGGTGGTGTTGTCGAGGATGTAGGCGCCGTAGCAGTGTATGGCGTTCCGCTTTGTGCCTTTTATTTTCAGCTGGTGCTCGGTAAGGAGGTCGACCCCGGTGTGGTCCTCAAAGAGCTGGATATTCTTTATCTCCGACACCTTCTTCAGAAGGGCCCGCTCAACCTCCTGGCCGGTGAGGTCCCGGGCATGGACGATGCGGTTCTTCGAATGGCCGCCCTCCCTTCCCAGGTCGAGAACCCTGCCGCCGGGACCCTCTTTTTCGGAAAACTGTGTCCCCCAGTCCATCAGTTCCTGAATACGCTCGGGACCGGACCGTACCAGTAATTCAATGGTCGCGCGGTCGCCAAGTCCAGACCCGGCTTTTATGGTGTCGTCTATGTGCTTATCGAAGGAATCCTCCGGCGAAAGGACGGAGGCAATGCCTCCCTGGGCGTAGTTGGTGTTGGAGTCAAAATCCTTCTTCTTGGTGACGATGTTCACCGTCCCCAGGCGGGAGGCCTTGATGGCGAAGGCAAGGCCCGCGATGCCGCTGCCGATTACCAGGAAATCAGATTTGAACTTTTTTGGCCTCATGGTCCGCTAACTCCATAAAATTTTTGCGCACGTTCTCCACGATCGTATCAAGGGATTCGCCGCGCAGTTCCGCGATGAACCGGTAGACATGGATGACATGCTCCGGCCTGTTCTGCCTGCCCCGCAGTGGCACGGGGGTAAGGAACGGCGCGTCGGTCTCCACCAGCAGGCGGTCAAGGGGCACATAGGCCGCAGAATCTTGAAGTACCGCGGCATTGCGATAGGTGACATTGCCCGCGAAGGATATGTGGAAACCAAGGTCAAGGGCCTGCTGCGCCGCGCGGCGGTCGCCGGAAAAGCAATGGATGATGCCCCCGGTCCTGCTTGTTTCCCTGAGTATGGCAAGGGTCTCTTCCATGGCATCCCGCGAATGAACGATGAGGGGCATGCCGAGGCGGTTTGCCAGGCCGATCTGGAAACGGAATGATTGTTCCTGCATTGTCTTCGGCTGGCGCATGCGGTAAAAATCAAGGCCGCACTCGCCGATGCCGAAGAAAAGGCCCGAATCGGCGCTGGTGTGAATTTCATCTGCAAGGTTCTGCAGGGCCCGAAGCTCCTCATCGGGGGCAGGGGAGGAGGGATGTATCCCCGCTGTAAAAAGAACACCGTCCCGGCGCTTCGCGAAATCGCGGGACCAGCGGGAGCTGGCCACGTCTATGGAAGCCTGCACGACCCTGGATAGGGTGTTTGCGCGCAGGTTCTTAACAAGGGTATCTTCCGAGTCGCTGGTGTCTTCCAGGATAAGGTCGAAATGTGCGTGGGAATCGATATACATGGCGGTATCCGGGGAAACGTTCTTCAGTCGTTGTACCCGTATCGGGGCCGTAATTGCAAGTATAAAATAGTCCGGGGTCATGCTGACTGGAACATCCTGTTTCAGTCAGCATGGGTTGAACCTGAAGAAAAACCGTGGGGATGCCAATCGGATATCAGCTTGTACGTTTTGCGATGGGGGTTAATTAATTGTTGAATTTTTATATATTTTCAACATAATGGGTCTGAGGAAAGAACATGAAAATTCTGGCCATCGGCGACATCCACGGTGAGAAAAAATATTTTGATGCCGCCGCTGATCTGATCGGATCGGCGGATCTCGTGGCCCTGTGCGGCGACCTTGCCAAGGGCGGAGACTGGAAGTCGGCGGAAGACGTTCTTTCCTGCATCGAGCGTCATACGGACAGGATCGTCGGGGTGCACGGAAACTGGGACGGGAGCGAAGTGTGCACCATCCTTGAAAGGAGGGGCTACAGCCTTCACGGCCGGGGAAAGATTATCGACGGCGTCGGTTTTTTCGGGGTGGGGGGGTCGACCCAGACCCCGATGAACACCGCGAGCGAATATACCGAGGAGGAATTCAGTGAATTCCTTGAGGAGGAATACAGGGAGATGTCAGGAGCCGCACTGTCGGTTCTGATAACCCATACCCCGCCTCACCGGGTCCGGGACCGTACGTTTATCGGCATCAGGGGCGGCAGCAGGTCCGTCAGGAGTTTCATCGAGAACAATAAGGTAGACCTGTGCCTGGCCGGTCATATCCATGAGGCCTACGGTGTCGAACAATTCAACCAATGCATTGTGGCAAATTCCGGATCATTTAAAAAGGGAAGGTATTCATTGATTGAAACGGGAAGCGCCATTACCGTGAACCAGGGCAGGTTCTGAAAGGCCGCCTTTTGCCTGACCGGCATATTTCGGCCGGGATCAGCCCGACTTAAATGAACAAAGAGGGAGGGTTCCCGCGTTTATGCAAAGACCTGAAGAACGGCGGAGATTCCAGAGGGTTGCCAATCATTTCAATGTGCGGATTTCCCGTAAAGGAGCGCGCAGGGACGGCAACAGCCCGGCTGGCGGTGCCCTTTCAATTTATATCAGCGCCGGCGGAGTGCTGGTTTCGGTCGAAGATGTTCTGAATGTGCGGGGTGTTGTCAGGATACCCTTTCTGAAACCGAACAGCCTTGAATTGTTCCAATGTGACGCCGAACGCAAGCCTTTATGCTGGTGTTATACAGATATTATATGGACATATCAGCGGCATGGTCAATAAAATATTTGTATATATTAAGCCATATCCGGCAGAAGACCCGGTAAATGTAAAAATTATCATTTTCACAGTGATAATTAATTTGACAATTTTGCACCATGCGTGAATTATCAGATTTTAATATGAGTTCCCTCAAACGAAAAGATCTCCTTGATATCCAATCATTATCTGTAGAGGAGATTCTTCTTATCTGCAGATCTGCCAAATATTTTAAAGATATTTTTACCCGCTCAGTGAAGAGCGTCCCCATTTTAAGGGGGAAATCCGTTTGCACCCTTTTTTATGAGCCGTCGACACGAACGAAGCTGAGCTTCGATCTTGCCGCCAAGCGGCTGTCGGCAGATCTGATCAATTTCTCGGTGTCGACGTCAAGCGTCGTGAAGGGCGAGTCCCTCATCGATACGGTCCACACCTTGGAAGCCATGAAGGTGGATTACATTGTAATGAGACATGCGGCGTCAATGGCGCCGCATTTTTTATCCCGTAACATCAAGGCATCGGTCATAAACGCCGGGGACGGTTTCCACGCGCACCCGACACAGGGGCTGCTTGACTCGTATTCCATCATGGAGCGTCGGGGGAGCCTGGAGGGGGGCAGCATGGAGGGGCTCCATATCGGCATCATCGGCGATATCAAGCATTCCCGGGTGGCGCGCTCCGACATCGAGGCCTTTAAGAAACTGGGCGCCCGAGTGACGCTCTGCGGGCCGCCCACCCTGGTCCCGGACGCCTTCGAGCACTATGGCGTGGAGATTTCCTACAACCTGGACGCCCTGCTGCCCCAGCTGGACGTAATAAACCTGCTCCGGATCCAGAAGGAGCGCCAGAAAGGCTCGCTCTTCCCGTCGCTGCGGGAATATCACCGGCAGTTCGCCCTGACCGATGAGAGGTACCGCCGCTGCAGGGACGATGTGATCATAATGCACCCGGGACCGGTAAACCGCGGCATAGAAATCGATGACGCCGTCATGAGCAGCCCGAAGACCATTATCAACGAACAGGTCACCAACGGCGTGGCTGTCCGGATGGCAATATTTTATCTCCTGGCGGGCGGGGCCCCGCTTGAAGAGATGAGCGAGGAACGAGGTTCTCTTGAAAATAGTAATTAAGAACGGCCGGGTCATAGACCCGGCGTCCAGGACCGATGATACGCTGGACATCCTCATTGAGGATGATTCAATAGCGGACATTTCCCGCGGCATATCGGTGCGGGACGGCTACGGCGTCATTGACGCCGGCGGGTGCCTGGTCCTGCCGGGCCTCATCGATATGCATGTGCACTTCCGCGAACCGGGCCGGGAAGACGTCGAAACCATATACAGCGGCTCGAAGGTGGCGGCCAAGGGCGGGTTTACGTCGGTATGCACCATGCCCAACACCGATCCGGTCATTGACAACCAGGCCCTGGTGCGGTTCATAAAGCTGGAAGCCGAAAAAGGGCCGATCAACGTGTTCCCGGCAGCCACCATTACGAAGGGAATGAAGGGCGAAGAGATTTCCGAAATGGGCGAGCTGATCGGCGCCGGCGCGGTCGGATTCACCGATGACGGGCTGCCGGTCATGAGCTCCATCCTGATGCGCCGGGCCCTTGAGTATTCGCGCATGTTCGACGTCCCCATCATAACCCATTCGGAGGACCTCGAGCTGACCGATGACGGCATCATGAACGAGGGGAAAAACTCGATGCTCCTGGGTCTCAAGGGCATCCCCCGGGAGGCGGAGGAGGTCATGATTGCCCGGGACGTGATACTGACCCGCCTTGCCGGGGGCCGGCTCCATGTCGCCCACGTTTCATCGGGCGGTTCGGTTGAAATAATACGGCGCGCCAAAAGCGACGGCATCAGGGTCACCTGCGAAACCGCTCCCCACTACTTTTCCCTGACCGATGACGCCGTCGCGGAATACCTGTCCATGGCGAAGATGAAGCCGCCCCTCAGGACGGAGAACGACCGGAAGGCGATCATCGAGGGGCTCAAGAGGGGGATCATTGACGTCATTGCCTCCGACCATGCGCCCCATTCACCCAATGAGAAAATGCAGGAGCTCGAATACGCTCCCTTCGGCATAGTCGGCCTGGAAACGACGGTGCCGCTGATCATCACGGTGCTGGTGAAGGAGAACGGCTTCTCGTATTTCGAGGCCTTCGAGAAAGTGACCATCAATCCGGCCCGTGTGCTTAAAATAGAACGCGGCGAGTTGAAGATCGGCAGCATCGCCGACGTGACCATAATCGATCCGGAAAAAAAAGTCAGGATCGACGAGTCCTTCATGCTGTCCAAATGCAAGAACTCGCCCTTCATGGGGAAGGAGCTTTCCGGTTCGGTGGAGTACACCATCTGCAACGGCAACGTCGTCTACTCGAACAAATGACGGGATCCGCGGGGCCGGCCGTTATGCGGATTTATCCTTGACATAATACGAAGAATACCCATAATTACTGTCTCATGTGTGCGGCACCGGAAAAATCCCGCACGGGATATCATTTCAATTCATCGAGGAGGTTATATGCGGTTTTTCAAAATAATGATTATCATCATGCTGGCTTCGGTCCTCGCGGTATCATGCAAAATGAAGAAGGAGATGACCCTGGAAGACTATGCCAAGATAGAGCTTGAGATAAACCTGCCCGATCCCGAGCTTGACAAGGTGAAAGTGGAGGAAGTGGCCAAAAAGTACGGTTATACCTACCAGCAGTACAAGGACATGTTCGACAAGGTGGAAAAGGACACGAAGCTTAAGGAAAAGCTCGGGGAAATGAGGCTTCAGGACGAGAAAGAAAAGAAACAATAGCGCACAGTCCGTGCTGTTCCGCCCGAATGGGCGTCAGATAATCTTCAGAAGCCGGGCGGCGTTCTTTCCAAGGACGTCCGCCTTCCATTCTTCATTGCCGCATTCCCTGTTAATCGCGTCAAAATATCTCCGGAAGTTGATCAGCGGATAGTCGCTGCCGAAAAGGATTTTCCCGGGGCTGACCATGAGAGGAGCGATGCGGTATATCGCGTCAGAATAGATGAACGGCGAAGCGGCCGTGTCATAGAAACAGTGAGAAAGGGTCTTCGATACTTCCGGCATGAGCTCGTAAAAGATCAGGCCGCCCCCCCAGTGGGAAAGGATAATGGGCACTTCCTGGTTTCTTGCAAGAATATGGTAGAGATCCCGCAGGTTAGGGTCGTATTTTCCCCGGTACCGGTGCCCCACCGGCTCGTTGACATGGAGGCAGAGGGGGAGCAAGTGTTTCTTTGCCGCTGCGAGAAGTTTCTCCAGATGCTCCAGGCTTTCTTCATTCAATCCCTGGTTGTAAAAACCGACTTCCCCCACTCCCCGCAGCCCCATGTCGCTGATCTCTCGTACCCATTCTTCTACGGGCCTGGATGAATTACGCGGCACTGATCCGAAGGGAATGATCGTGCCGCCGGAGAGCTCGATGACGCTCCTCAGATAGTCGTTCTGGGCCGCGCAGAGCCCCTCATGGTTCCAGGGAAAGCCCATGGCAACGGCGCAGTCGACGCAGGAATCCTTCATGGCGGCCAGGAGATCGTGATGGTCGGCCAGTTTTGATTTTTCATCTGCGTAGATGGAGCGGAAATGGTCATCCGCGAGAGCGGGGGTCCGGTCCCTGCAGATATCGGTGCTGAACAGGTGGGTGTGGAAATCAATTATCATCGCCCGTTAGGTTGTCGCAGGAACCGAATTACATCAATAAATTTTTATTTGACTTCGTGAAATAATTTATTTATCGTACCCACGTACCGGCGGTATACATGGCATGCCAATGAAGATAAGGGTCATATTTTTTTTTCTGTTAAGCATGGCGATCGGCAGTGTCGCCGGTGAATATGCCCATGGTGCCGCTTTCACCATGGGCCAGTTCCAGACCGTTGCTTCTGACGCTTCCTTCGATGTTCTCAGAAATCCTTCGCTTTTGACGGCACAGGTAACGGGCAATGCCTTGGGGTTCATGTTTGTTGCCCCTCCCTACACGAACAGGCGCTATTCCTATAGCGCCACGCTGGGATCCACGATTTCTGTTCCCGACATCCATGAGACAAAGCGCCTTGCAGGGTGCCTCTATCTTGCTTACAGCGGCAAGACGCCCCGGGGCACCGTTGGACTCGCCATTGATACGGATAATCCGTACCAGGCCATGTATAGAAGGCACCAGCGAAAATTTTTCGGGATCAATTACGACGGAACGATGAACTATGAAAATATGGATTTCAGCGGCAAATCCCTTGCCGTTTCACCCAGGCTGGTTATTTCATACGGCATTGTGGTTTCGGGGAACCATTCACTGGGGCTCCAGTGGACTCTGGGTTACTCGCGGACCCGGGAACGGTCGACAATCACATACATGGTAAACGCCGCTATCAACGGTTATCACTGGGCGACAAAAACCATGGAGGATGTCGCGGCAGAAATGTCCCTGGGCTATTCATACAGGACCGAGACTTCACAGGCGGGACTGATGGTGCGCTCCGGAAGGTTCAACTGGGAGAGGACAAAAATCAATTTCGGCCATGGCGATTTCGCCAAAACCATACTTTTTTCCAGCGCCGTGTCGGAGCCCTTCTATCTCGCCTATGACCGTGGCTTCAGCGTCCTGGCGGGGGGGTATCATAAGCTCGCTCCTTTCATTGCCGTCGCCCTTGAAGGGGAATATGAAGTGCCGGTCCATTACAACTACAAAGCGGTGCGGTATGACGAGACCACGGGTTTCTTCGGCGTTTCGAATAACATGACAATCCGCAAGGGCGGACTCTATGCCGTCCGCGCCGGTTTTGAGATACTTCCCGCTGGTCCCGTCACGGTAAGCCTGGGAGGCCGAGTGAGCACCACCCGTGAACGGGGAAGATCAAGAAACAGGTATGAGTCAATCAACACCGACACCTACGGCGGCACCATAGGCCTTGACATAAAGGCGGTCGATTCCCTGCTCATCATGGCAGGCTCCCGGCTGGTCTACACGCATCAGCGTACGGTAACCACTTCCAATCTGGAATACATAGGGCCCGTGTCCATTGACGGCCTCACCCGCACATTGGCGGTTGATCTGTTTCTCGGTATGTCCGGCGGATTTTAGATCACGGCAGGCTTGTCCTGCCAGGTAGGGGGGTGATTGTGTGGACATCATAACAGTGCTCGGCATCACATGGCGGAAGGCCTCCACGGGTGACTTGATAATCGTTTTCACGATCCTCATGATCCCCGTCAGCCTTTTCATCCTGCTGAAAATCATCCAGACTCTTAAAAACAGAAAAGTTCATGAAGAACAGCTTTTCCTGTTCAGGCTCAAGCGCCTCGGCCTCTCCAACTTCCAGATAAGGATCGTCAACAATCTCATCGAAATGCTCGGTTTCCCCCGGCCAATGCAGTTCATTGAAAACCCCGAAATGTTCGAAAGGGCCGTCGGCAGGTTCCTCACCCACACCCGGGGAACCGGCGAATCGGAGGACTCGCAGTTATTGATATGCAGGGACCTTACCACCATTTACGATAAACTCTATTTCCACATGAAGGCCAAGAAGCCGCTCAAGGGCATCCAGGACGTGGACGAGGAACAGCTGATCTATTTTACTCCGGTCGCCGGCAAGGTTTTTCTGGGAAAAATCATATCGCGCGATGCGGCGACCATGCAGATAAGAATCTTCGGTAATCCCGGGGACCTCGCTGCCGTTCCGGAGAAACGGCCGGTCACCTTTCATGTCTTCCGGGTCGGCGATGCCGAGTATGATTTCACCTCTCCCGTACACGGCCGGGAAGGGACAGCTCTCAAGGTTGGACTGCCGGAGGAAGTCGTGAAGCGCGAGGAATCGCGGCATCCCTATATTGATGTGATACTTCCGGCGCTGATCTCCCAGGAAAAGAAGATACCGAATGAGAAGGAGCTCCTGGAAATAGAGAATATCATGGAAAAAGAAGAGGATAAAACGAAACTTTCCGAGGATGAAGGCATGATCATTGATGAGTCGGGGGAAGAAAAGCTGCCCTGCACGATTTACAAGCTGAATGACTACGAGGCTGTTTTGAGGCTTACGCAGAAGCTTGACTTTAATTACCGGTATATACTCGATTTCCAGGCGATGGATTTCAACTTTCGCATCTTCGTCAGGATCATAGCGACGAAAACCGTGGAGGAGGGCGGCACCATGTACTACACGGTCAAATTCGACGAAATGTCGCCCAGCTCGCAGAGTGTTCTGAAAAAATACGTGTACGAGCACCTCTGACGGTCAGAAATAATCAGGAAGTATCGCCTTCAGCTTTTTCGACTGGGCCCTGTCGCGCTTGTCCTGCGACGTGATTATCGCGTATTTTGAGGCCTCGGCGCAGCCGCATCCGCGCTCCTTGCCGGTCCGCTCCAGTATGAGCTTCAGCAGTTTTTTCGCGTTCCCGGCATTGGTCGTGAGGTTGCGGATGACCATGTCGATGGTGACGTGCTCCTCTGTTTCATGCCAGCAGTCGTAATCGGTGCTCATGCAGATGACGGCGTAGCAGATTTCCGCCTCGCGGGCCAGTTTCGCCTCGGGCAGGGTGCTCATGTTGATTATGCCGGCGCCCCAGGAGCGGTAGAGATTGCTCTCGGCCTTGGTGGAAAAAGCGGGTCCTTCCATGCAGATCAGGGTCTCGCCGGTGTGCATTGTCAGGTCCATCTCGCCGGCGGCCTTCTCGATAATGCCCCGCAGCCTCTCGCAAAAGGGGTGGCCGAAGGAAATATGCGCGGCCACACCGTTTCCGAAAAACGAGCTTGGCCGGGACTTCGTACGGTCGATAACCTGGTCGGGGAGTACGAAATCCAGGGGCCTGATCTCCTCCTTGAGGCTTCCCACGGCCGAAAAGGCTATGATCTCGCGCACCCCGATCATTTTCAATGCCGCGATATTGGCGCGGAAATTCACTTCATGGGCCAGATGGGCATGCCCTTTCCCGTGGCGGGGCAGAAAAGCGGCGCGGTGGCCTTCAATCTCGGAAATCACGATAGTATGAGAAGGTTTTCCCCAGGGTGTTTTAACGGATATTTCTTCTATCGTTTTGGCTCCGTCAATTTCATACAGTCCCGAGCCGCCGATAACGCCGATTGTTGCCTTGTCCATGAGTACCCTCGCTTTGTTTGATGTCCCGGGTTTTGCTGGGACGGCATCCCGGATCTGGTGTACACCGGTTACGATATAACGGGAAGGGGCTTTTTATCGCAAGAAAAAAAGCGGAACCGGGGGAATGGTCCCTGGTATAAATGGTCTGTCTGGACGCGGGGCAACTTAAAAAAAATCGTTGCCAATCCGGGTGTTTTGATTACCATATACAGAAACGGAACAAAGGGAGGTACTATGAAAATCAAAAAAGCTGCGGCTGTGTCCCTGGCGGCGCTGATGCTGCTCTGGGCCGGATCGATGAATGCAAAACAGACAGATATCCCCAAGGAAAAGGTTCCCGGGGACGTCATTGAAGTTTTAAACAAATATCTGAAAATATTGTCCACAAGCCCGTCCCTTGAGGCCTGTGCCGCGGAAGTGGCGAAAATATCCGGGGGGCACATGCTGTCCCAGTCAGGTTCCATCTCCCGGGACGTCCTGCCCTTCAGTCTGAAAAAAGATTATGAAAATGTGAAATTTTACAAGGTGCCGGCGGTCATAACCAGGGTCGTTTTTGTCGAGGACGATTACGACGGGTACGGTCCCACCCTGATACAGGGTGCGCGGTACAAGATCTGGATCGCAAAGAAAGACGGAGTCGCCGGGCTTCCCGCTCCCATTCCGATAATAAAGCCGAAAAACGGCGCACCGAAAATCGTTACTACAATCGGAAGCCTGTAATCATCATGCCCGCATCAACCGCGCGGCGCGGTGCATGCGGGCGCTCCCCCTCGGCAGGTTTATTTCCAGTATCCCGGCAGGAACACGTCATACACCGGTTCGAGGGTGAGGTCCGGCGCTTCAATGACCTTTCCCACGAAGGCAGATATGTAGCCGGTGCCCCCGTATCTGGCCATGTATTGTGCCCTGTCGAAATTTTTAGGCGCCCGAAGCTGGACCATCATGAAATCGGGCATGAGTCCCCCTTCGCCAAAGATGAGGTTGAGGCTTGCGTTATTGTTGAAGGGATTCGGGTTTACCTGCGCGGCAAAGAAGATATACTTCCCCATGGCTTTTTTCTTGAAGAGCTTTACCCGTTCCTCCCTGTTCCGGATGTTCTTGCTCTTGATCTCCTCCATGATTTCAGTGCCGTCGATGAAACCCTTTGTTTCGGGGAGCCCCTCCTCAATGGCGGCCCTTCGCTCTGCCGTGAGCTTCCAGTCCATCGCTTTCGTCACCTCGTAGGGTGTTTTCTTCTTCGACTGTTGTACCTGTTGGGCGGAGAAGCCGGCCTGGAACAGTATAACGATAGAAGCAAGGATGATCCCCGGGACGAGAATGGAAGGTAATGATGCTGACCTGTTTTGTTTCATGTCTCAACACTCCTGCATCGATGATGTAATGATATGGCAATAAACACGCTCTGTGCCGTTGGGCGCCCCGTCAGGTAAATATTTTATCCGGATTGAGGATCCCCTTCGGATCAAAGGCTTTTTTTATGCGTTTGAGTAGTTCGATCTCCTCCGGTGAAAGTGCGAGGCCCAGGTAGTCCCTGCGGATATATCCCACGCCATGTTCGCCCGTTATGGTGCCGCCCAGCCCGATGGCCCGCCGGTAGATTTCGCGCTTCAGACCCGGCAGCATCTGCTTCCACTGGTCATAGTCGAGGTCCCCCTTCAGCACGTCGATGTGCACGTTGCCGTCGCCGGCATGGCCGAACATGACCGAGCGCAGCGATTTGGCCATGAAATATGATTTAAGCCCAGCCAGGAATTCCGGAATTTTTGAGCGCGGGACCACGCAGTCCTCGGCCAGGAAGACCGGGCTTTCCGCGTGGATTGCCTCGCGTATGGAACGGCGGGCCTTCCAGAGCCGTTCCCGCTGGAGTGGCGACTGGGCCATAATGATTGTTTCCTGGTCGACGTTAACGGCCGTCCCTATCGTTTCCACGTCATCAAGGAGGGCCTGCTCGGAATTGCCGTTGATCTGGATGAGAAGGTGTGCGCCGGCGTCGGGGAAGTGCATGTCCCGGTTGAGATATCTGGCGACCAGGATAATGGCATCGTGCTCCATGAATTCGATGGCGCACGGAACGATCCGGTTGACCAGAATAGCGTGGACGGCTTCCGCAGCCTCCTTGAGCGACGGGAAGGGTATGAGCATGTCGATCGTGTGGCGCGGCGCCGGTATCAATTTCAGAACAATCTTCGTGATGACCGCCAGGGTCCCTTCGGAACCGATCAAAATGCCGGCCAGGTTATAGCCGGTGACATTTTTCACGATTTTGCCGCCGGTGGTTATCACGCTGCCGTCGGCAAGAACGAACTCCATTCCCAGGATATAGTCCTTGGTGACGCCGTACTTGACGGCCCGGGGGCCGCCGGCATTCTCGGCCACGTTCCCGCCGATGGAGCAGGATTCCAGGCTTGCCGGATCCGGCGGATACAGGAGGCCCTCCGCGAGGGCGGCGTCCTGGATGGTCCCGGTGATCGCCCCCGGCTCCACCACGGCCACCATGTTCTCACGGTCGATTTCTATGACGCGGTTCATTTTTTCAAGGGAGAGGATCACGCCGCCCCGTACCGGCACGGCGCCGCCCGTAACGCCGGTGCCGGCCCCGCGGGGTATCACCGGCACTCCCATCTCGTTGCATAGCCTCAGGGTCGAACTTACATCTTCCACCGAGCCCGCCCTGACCAGGATGTCCGGCATTGCCGAAAGGTCCGATGTTTCGTCCCGGGAATAGCTTGCAAGGATTTCACGGTCGATAATGACGTTTTCAGCGCCGAGTAGCCTTGATAATTCAGACGCGATATCTTTGTAGGAGTTCATAAACGGTCTCTGCCTGGTTACAGGTATGAGCCTTTTACCGGCGGTGTCAAGGATTTCCTGTATGGAAAAATCAGGAATGGAAAGAATGCAGCACTGTAAATATATCTTGATTTCTTTTATTCTGCCTGATAGGCTGTTTATCGTTGCCGGTTAACTCTATATGTCAAAGCGCTATAACCCGGGGGAATTCATATGAGACAATGCCACAACTGCCGTAAGCAGATCGATGATGATGAGGCCCTGTACTGCAGCAAATGCGGCACACGCCTGATAGATATACAGGCCGCGACAGGCGGGTCAGCTCCCAAAAGGAACATAAAAAAAGTGCTGTTTGTAGCCCTCGGAATAAACTTGGCCATGGTCGGGGGGTTTTTATTCATGAACAAGGGATGCTCTAGGGTGACAGGGACATTTACCGCAAAAGGGGAGCCCCTGGGTAACTTCACCTTTGTCCCGAAACAATGCCGGTCAGGCCAGCACATGAGTTTTTTCGGGTCGGTTCTTCTGGGGGAAGGCCCGCAGGACGGGGCCCTGGTGGCCATCATTGATCCGGTCAAGGGAAAGATGATCAAGGTCGAAGTCCCGGGATCATGCGAACCGCCGGACTACGAAAAATGCAAAGAGGTTATTATTGATCCGAAATTCTGTTCGCGCTATGATGTGACCGTGAACAAGACCGGCATCATGGTCAATAATATTGTCATGATAAACGGGAAGGTAACCATTGATTGCGTGTTTCCCGGCGGGGGGACGTCAAAAGGGGATATCACCTTCGAACGGTGCAACTAGCGCAGGGTAACAACTCATTCCGGCGGCCATTTTGATGATTGTGTTCTCAGAGTCGATAACATGAGCAGAAGGTAACCAATGAAAATTGATAAGCAATTAATACCGTTTATTAAATTCGGCGGTATGGTAATAATTTCCAATGCTATTATCTCGAGCATCGTATTCTGCATCGCCTATCCTGTGCTGTCGGATATTCGACTTCTGATATCGTTGTTGATCATTATCCCACTGGCCTTTATGCTGCTGTTCGGCACGTATCTGATTTTAGCCCAGCGCTGGATTGTGGATAATGTGTATCATATTAAAGACCCCGTGCGGTATGAAATCCTGAAAAAAAAATTTAGGATAACACCGATTTTAACTTTTTATCTCAACTGGGTGTTTATTATCATTATTTTTATCCCTTTTGTTTTAATTGCCTATCTACTTTTCGGATATGATAATTTCTACTACCATTTTTATGTTCTCTTCATCTGTTTTTTTATTAATTTGTACTTCGGATACTACTCGATGATGGTATGGTATCGCAGGACCTATCCGATGGGAAGGTTTGGCATACCCATATCTGTGCAGTCCCTTAAAAGTAAAATCGTTTCCCTTATTTTGCCTGTCGTCGTGATTGTAACGGTTGTTACGTTGGTAGTGGTTTATTTCTCCTTCAGCAGTTTTGTCAAGGACCAGATAGATGAAACGATGCAATATCGCATTTCAACGATATGCGGAGCTGTGGACAAGATGGATGACCCGTCATCGGTTCCATGGGATGATTTATTGCGGGGAATTAAAGGGGAGGTGTTCCTGGTTGACCGGGATGGTGTGCTGGTATATTCTCCGTCGAACCGTGATACAGGGAAAAAATTTCTGGATATTGTTGAGAAGGGCCACCAGGCGGAATACCTTTACGAAAGCACCATCGGTAATATAAAAAACCTTCAACGTCATGACGCATCCCGGTTTGAAGGGGTGCATAGGGGAAAATCTTCGGTATTTTTCTCAAAAAAAACCGCCTCCGGGGATACACTCGTAATATCACTGTATGATAAGGTTATTTATGGGAAGTTCTATTTCATCATATTCCTGATTACCAATGGATTAATTTTATTAACACTGATGATCTGGTTCGTGGCAAACAGAAGGTTAACCGCTCTTTCCCGCGCCATGGACCTGGTAATACCATCCATCACCAGGGCCTCCAAGGGCGACCTCACCCAGGAGATAACCATGGTGAAGACCAGGGACATCCTCGAGGAATTCACCCGGGCCTTCACGGCGTTCCTTGAAACTATCCGGGAAGTCGTGGGTAAATCGGGGGAACTCTCCGCCATGCTATTGGACCTGTCCCGGTCAATTGACGAGATGGGAGCCTATATCCGCGGCGCTTCCATCGAGCATGCGGAAACCCTCAGGGAAAGCACGGAGCTCATCCAGGGTTTTTCAGCTTCATTTTCATCTATAGCGGAACGCTCCGGGGACCAGAAGGAGCTCATCCAGAACTTCGAGAACGCCATCAATTCGTTGAGCGAATCTATGATGGCGGTTTCGAAAAGCACCGGCGATGTCATCAGTTCGATGAAAACCATGGAGGTGAGCGCCAACCGCGGCGAATCCCTGGTGGAAAACACCTTTTCCGGCATGCAGAACATAGAAACGTTTTACGGGCGTATCCTTGATGTTATTCAGATCATATCGGAAATAGCTGACCAGGTCAACCTCCTTTCGCTGAACGCATCCATTGAGGCGGCCCGGGCCGGCGAGCACGGGAAGGGATTCGCCGTGGTCGCCCAGGAGATCTCCAAGCTCGCCGACCGGACCGGTTCCAGCGTCAACGAGATTACGACCCTGATCAACGAAGGGGACAGCGAGGTGAAAAAGGGTAAGGAGATGGTCCTTGACATGAAAAACTCCTTCGGCGGGATAATGAAAAGCATCTCCGACACCGGCTCCGTCGTCAGCGGTTTCGTTGAGACGATCCAGCAGCGGATCAACGATATCCTGGGCCTGAAGAACGATATACGGAACATCAGCGATTTTTCGAGGAACCTTTCAGAGTCGACCAACGAGCAGATCCAGAACGCATTTCATGTCTCGGACATCATAACCAGGGTCAATACCGGGGTCCAGGATTTCGCCGAAAAGTCGGGCAAGCTCTCAGACCTGTCGGATCAGCTGCAGCAGATGGCGCTGTCCCTGAACGAGACATTGAAGAAATTCAAGATCGAGTAGCCCCGGCGCCCGTTACCCCAGCGAAGCGAGATAGTCGTTCAGCGCCGCCGGGTCCTTCTGGCGAAGCACCGCCTCGGTTCCCACAACATATCCGTCGCCGATGGTCAGGGCCTGCCTGGCGTCATCATCTGTTTTAATGCCGAATCCGATGATGACCTTCTTGTCGGTATGCTCCCTGATCATGCGGATCTTTTCCAGAAGTTCCGGCGACGTGAAGTCTGACTTCGATCCGGTGATTCCCCTCACCCCGATGAAATAGATGATCCCGCTTTCGGACCTGTTCATGATCTCGATATCCGATTCACGCGATTCGAGGGTGGCGAAGGGGACGATGGGGATATCGAAGCCGCTGTCGTAGAAGAGCGGCGTCATCCGGTTGGGAAGGTCCGGGATGATCACACCGTCGAGGCAGCCCGCCATGCGCTCCGAGAACTCCTTCATGCCGTACGAGTAGATGATGTTGGCATAGGTCATGACGTATTTTTTTATCGAAGCGCCCCCCAGGGAGAGTATCTCGTCCATGACTTTCGCGGGCGTCATGCCGCTTTCCAGGGAGGCGTGGATGGCCCGGGCTATGACAGGGCCGTCAGCCGTCGGGTCGTTGAAGGGAATGCCGATTTCAACGAAATCAAAGCCGTTGTTCACCACCGCGCCGAAGCATTTCCTGAATGTGCCGGTTTCGGGATAGCCGCCGGCCAGATATATTCCTCTCATAGTTCCTCCCTCTTCTGCTGCTCGATAATGCCCAGGTCCTTGTCGCCCCTCCCGGAGAGGTTGACCAGGACCCGCTTTCCCCTCAGTTCGTCGGCGCGGGTAAGGGCCCATGCCAGGGCGTGGGACGATTCCAGGGCGGGAATGATGCCTTCAATCCTGGTCAGCTCGTGGAAGGCCCGAAGGGCATCTTTGTCGTTTACGCTTTCATACCGCACCCTGCCGGAATCTTTTAGAAAGGAATGCTGGGGGCCGATGCCGGCGTAATCGAGGCCCGCAGAAACGGAATGAACATCCTGCACCTGGAAGTTTTTATCCTGGAGCAGATAGGAAAGCGCGCCCTGGAATATGCCCCTGGTCCCCAGGGTGAGGGTGGCCGCGTTGTCGCCGGGGGCGAGGGACCTGCCGCCGGCTTCAACACCGATCAGCGCCACTTCCGGAAGGTCGAGAAAGCCCTGGTATATCCCCATGGCGTTGCTTCCGCCGCCGACGCAGGCAATGACGCAGTCGGGAAGGAACCCCCGGCCATGGAAGTACTCAAGGGCCTCCCTGCCGGTCACGGCGTGGAAGAAGGCAACCATTTCCGGGAACGGGTGGGGCCCCGCGACCGTGCCCAGGAGATAATGGGTGTCGGTTACGTTGGTGACCCAGTCCTTGAGGGATGCGCTGATGGCGTCTTTAAGGGTGCGGAGTCCTTCGTCGACCGGAACCACCTCCGCCCCCAGGAGCTTCATTTTTTTCACGTTGGGCATCTGCCGTTCCACATCCAGGCTGCCCATGTAGATGCGGCACGTGAGGCCGAAGAGGGCGGCGGCAGTGGCCGTGGCGACGCCATGCTGGCCGGCCCCGGTCTCGGCGATGATGCGTTTCTTTCCCATGTGCCTGGTCAGAAGGGCCTGCCCTATGGTATTATTGATCTTGTGGGCCCCGGTATGGAGCAGGTCCTCCCGTTTGAGATACAGGGTGAAACCGTATTTTTCAGAGATGTTCCTGGCATGGTATATGGGCGTGGGTCTGCCCGCGTATTCCTCCAGGTAGCGGTTGAATTCCCTCATTAACGCGTCGCTGCCGGCGAATTCACGGTATGCCTGCTCCAGCTGGTCAAGGGCCGGTATCAGCAGTTCCGGAACGAACTGGCCTCCATAGGGCCCGTAAAATCCTTTATCTGACAGCATTGCGTACCTCGGTAATGAATTGTTTCATAAGCCTGTAATCCTTGGTCCCCCGCACGGCTTCGACGCCGCTTGATACGTCCACCCCGAAGGGGCGGTACTCGCGGATGACCCCGGCCACGGTAGCGGCGTCAAGGCCGCCGGAAATGATGAGCCGCTCCCGCACATCATGGAGCCAGGAAGGGAGTTCCTTCGCCTCACCGCTGCCGCGGCTTGTATCGTACAGGAACATGGCTCCGTCGCGGGACCGCTCTTTCCGGTCGCCCGCTGCAATTATCCGGTCATTCCCGCATGGTTCGTACACCTGGGCATAATCGAAGTCGGGATAGCATTCGGCAACCTCGTCAAAGGTTACGCCGACCGCCACGGTGGAGATCCGTCCGCGGGCGTGGTTCGCCAGTTTTATCGCGTAATCCGCCGGCAGGTACCGGACGCTCCGGCGGTGAAGCACGACCCCGATGGCCGAATACCCGAGATCGACCGCCCAGTCAACCTGTTCAATTGACGTTATGCCGCAGATTTTTACAAACATGGCTCCACCAGGGCGCCGTACAATTCTTTCAGCTTTTTCGCCGGATCGTCGGCTGTCATGAGGGTCGTCCCGATCAGAAAGGCGTCGGCGCCGGCCTTTCTGAAGGTCCGTACGTCCTCAACGGTCTCGATGCCGCTTTCGGCTATGGTCATGAAATCGCCCTTGAGAGACGCGATGGTGTCAGCGGCTTTTTCCTTGTTTATTTTGAAGGTTGTGAGGTCTCGGGAATTCACTCCCACCATCTCCGGGTCAAGGGCCTTGATCTTCTTGAATTCTTCCCTGTCATGGATCTCGTAAAGGACTTTCAGGGAATAGCGGCGCGCCCGCTGGGTGAGGAAATAGAGCTCCCTGATATTCAATATCGACGCGATGAGGAGGATGAAATCAGCCCCGTGGGCAAAGGCGTTGTCTATCTGAACCTCACTCATGATGAAGTCCTTGCACAGGAGTGGAATTGTCACCGCCTTTGAAGCCTCGGTCAGGTATTCGTAGTTTCCCTGGAAATAGCGGCTGTCGGTGAGTATGCTCACGGCCCCGGCCCCGCCCCGCTCATATGATTCAGCCTGGTGCCGTATGTCCACATCGCGGTTTATGGCTCCCCGCGACGGGGAGGCTTTTTTTATTTCGGTGATAAAGGGCTTGTCCCTGAGATGCGGCAGGGGGTCCGCCACCGGCCTCTGGCGTTTCAGTTCGGCCGGCACCAGGTTCCTTATCTCGTTCCGCTTGTGTTCGATTATTTCATTAAGATACATGGTATTATCCCTGCATAGCCTGTTTAAGAATAGAGCCGCTGCCGACCAGGTCGTTGAGCTTCTGCATGGCGCCTCCTGCCGCGATGTGCCGTTTCACCAGCTGGAACCCGTCACGCATGCCGTGGCTGTTCATGGTGCGCAGGGCCAGTGCCGCGTTAAGGGAGAAGATGTCCGACATCCGTTCGTTGGCGCCGGAAAGGCCCTCCAGGAAGAGCTGCTTCGCTTCGCTGCGGTCCCTGACCACCGGCATGGGGAAGGGCTCAAAAAAATCGGATGGATCGATGGAGAAGCGGCGGTCGTTCCCCTCGCCGATATGGATGCATTCGGTGGTGTCCCGGGAAGATACCTCGTCGTACCCGTCGCGGGACGAATACACGGTTATATTGCTCCTGCCGATTTTCCGTATTACCTGGGCAATGAAATCAAGGCGGTCCCGCCTGCTGATGCCGATGACCTGGTATGCCGGGTCGGCGGGGTTGACAAGGGGGCCCACGAAATTGAAGATGGTGGGCACCTTCAGCTCGCGCCGCACTTTCCCGATGCCTTTCAGGGCCGGATGGTAGCGGGGGGCCAGCATGAAGACGTAATTGTGGCGGCTGAAGAATTCCTCGGGGGACGTCCCCCCGTAGTCAAGGTCCATTCCCAGGTCGGACAGGATGTCGGCGGATCCGACGACCCCGCTCTGCGCCGTGTTGCCGTGCTTGACCACCCCGCAGCCCAGAGAGGACAGGATGATGCTCACCGCCGTGGATATGTTGACTGTGGACTTCCCGTCGCCGCCGGTCCCGCAGGTGTCGATGGTGCCGGAGGAGACGGTCTCGAACTTGCGCTTGTGACAGTCGAGGGTCGCGGCAAGGGCCGCCACCTCGTCAACGGTCTCGCGGCGGAATTTCATCGCGATCAGGGCCGACGCGATCTGGGATTCGGTAAGCATGCCCTGGACCATTCCTTCGAAAAGAGTGCGGGCGTCCTCGAAACTGAGGCGCTCGCCTGAATTGACTTTTTTTACCAGTTTTTCCATGTTATGCCCTCACCCTGCACTGTTCGATTTCGGATGCGGCGCCGGACGCTGCGAAATCGAGGAAATTGCTGACAATCTGCCCCCCGAATTGGCTCAGGATCGATTCGGGGTGGAACTGCACGCCGAAAAATTTCTGCCCGATATCCTCGATGGACATCACGGTGCCGTCGTTTTTTGACCGGGACGTAACGCGGGCTTCGTCCATGTCCACCGCCAGTGAATGATAACGCACCGCGGAAAAGTGCCCGGGCATGTTGCCGAAGAGGACCGATTTTCCCGTTACGGTAATCTCGTCGAGCTTGCCGTGCTTCACGGTGGCGGCCCGGACGACGGGGTATCCCAGGGAATAGGCTATGGCCTGCATGCCGAGGCACACCCCGAAGACCGGCTTTCTGCCCAGGTATTCGCCGAGATAGCGGAGCGTCGTCCCCGAGTTTTTCGGCGACGAGGGGCCCGGGGAAATGATAATGCCGTCATACCGGTCCGCCGGAACATACCGGTCGTTCTTCACTATGTCGATATCGGCGCCGCATTCCCTGAAGAGGGCCTGGAGGTTGTAGGTAAAGGAGTCGTAATTATCGATCATTAAATACATTTCGTTTCTCCAGCGTGTTGATTTTTTTTATGGCCTGGAACAGGGCGCCCAGCTTGTTGCCGACCTCGAGGTATTCCCTGTCGGGGTCGCTGTCGTACACGATGCCGGCGCCGGCCCGGAGGATGACGCGGTCGCGCTTGACATAGGCGCTCCGTATTATAATGCAGGTGTCGATGTCCTGGCTGTACGAGAAGTATCCGGCGCACCCGGCATAAAAGCCGCGGGGGGACTTCTCATACCGGTCGATGAGCTCCATGGCCCGAACCTTGGGCGCCCCGGTCACGGTGCCGGCGGGGAAGCTGTTGCAGAAGAGCCGCAGGGGCGACATGTCGTCCCGCATCCTTCCCTGCACCTCCGACACGATATGGATCAGGTGCGAGTATACCTCCGGCTCGAAGGAGCTGACCACCCTGACGCTGTCCGAATCGCAGCCGGTGTAGAGGTCGTTGCGCGCCAGGTCCAGGAGCATGAGGTGCTCGGCGCGCTCCTTTTCATCGGCGAGCAGTTTCGCCGATATCTCATCGATGGAACCGCCGTCGATGCGGTATGTGCCGGCTATCGGTTTCAGGGTGGCCGTCCGGTCCTGGATCTTCAGGTGCACCTCCGGCGAGGTTCCGCAGAGGACCTCGCTCCCGGACTTGATGTAGAACATGTAGGGAGACGGGTTTATGTTCCTTAAAAGGCGGTACAGGTTGATGGGGTTTATGGCACAGGCGATTTCGTACTTGTTCGAGAGCACCGTCTGGATGCATTCCCCGCTTATAATGTCATCTTTGAGGCGCCGTACCGCTTCCGTGTATGAATCACGGTCGAATTCCTGGGTCTGTTCCGGCTCATCGCCGGGTATAAAGAACTTTTTATGGCTGTGGAGGATCTCGGCAGCCATTTCCAGCGTGCGGCGGTCGGCCGCGGCGTATATCCCGCCCGGTTCGGCACCGGGGGTTATGAGGGCCGAATAGGCGGCGTAGAGCTTGCCCATGTGGTTGTCGAAAACGTAAAACTCGTCAACCTGGAAAAAGACCATGGCGGGGTTGTCGGCGTCTTCGCGCACCCGCGCCCGGAGAATGTCCATGTAATTGACCATATCATATCCCATGTACCCCACGTACCCGCCGCAGAAGTTGCCCATGCCGGCATTCTTGGTGGAGTTCTCGTTTTCAAGCTCCCGCACCAGGTATTCAATCGGGTTTGTCTCCAGCCGCTCGATCCCCGATTCGTGAGACTCAACGGTGAGTGTCCCGTCCTGGAAGGTCAGGATCCGCCGCGGCCGGATGCCGAAGAAGGTATACCGGGAAAAGCTTTTATCGAGGTTTGCGCTTTCCAGGAGAAACAGGTGATCGGCGTCTGAAAAATTGAAAAGGAGGCCGATGGGTGTTATCATATCACCGGCAACCTCGCGGTACACGACAACGCGCCGGTGCTGACCGGCGAGGGTTCTAAACTGTTCTAATGTCGGATATAGCATTGTTTCACCATATAATATGAAAAAATAAAAAAAAGTGCGGCAGGCTGCCGCACTTTTTCATAATAACCACATATGACATGCCGCCTGCCTATCGGAAGGTTCCCGGGCGCCACCACCATATGGTTTTGTATGTAGCTGTTATCCTGCTCATTGATCCTTTCTCTCTGTTGCCGCTATGTTTCTATTTATAGAAACATAGTTACTATGTATAGAAACACTCTCTTTCAGTCAAGTGAAAATATTGATTTTTTTAATTTTTTTTGATTTTTCCGGCGCAGTTCATGCCCTTCCGGTAAGGACAGGCGTCGCACGCGTCAGGTGAACAGGTGTTCGTTCTGTGCGATGGATAGAAAAACCGGTATAGTTTTACCGCTGCTGCGGCTGCGCTCATGGATACGATCAGTATGACCAGCGCCGTCTGAATCATTGCCTTCACCCCACCAGGCGGCCGATATGACGTATCAGGAACGCCGCTGTCCATGCCAGTGATATGGTCAGGAAGGCTGAAAAGAGAGGCCACTTCCATGACCCGGATTCCCGTCTCATCGTTGCCAGGGTGGCCACGCAGGGAACATAGAGAAGCATGAAGGCCATAAAACTGAGGGCGGTCACGGGGTCGAATACAGGGTGCCCGGTCCTCGGACCCGAGGTGTGCCGCAATTCCCTGATTCGTGAGACAAGGGAGTCCCTGCTGCCCGGCGATACAGCATCGGCATGATAGAGTATGCCCATGGTGCCTACGGCTATCTCCTTGGCCGCGAGACCGGTTATGACGCTCACGCTCATGCGCCAGTCAAAGCCGAGGGGGGCCAGGGCGGGTTCGATGAACTTTCCGATCATTCCAATATAGGACTGTTCAAGCCGCTCCGCTTCGCGCTGATGTTCAATAACCTGCATCTCGGCCTTCATCTTTTTTTCAATCATGGCCCTGGCGGCCCTGTCGCCGGTCTTGATGCTTCCGATCTCCGCCCGGTAGCGTTTCTGGGTTTGTGAGATCCTGGCGCCGTAGCCGCCGGCATCGCCATGGTCCGGGAAACGGCCCAGGGCCCAGATGATGACGGCCGCTACGAGGACAACACCTCCGATTTTTTTCATGTACTCCTTGCCGCGATCCCACATGTGGCGCGAGGTGTTTTTCAGGCGGGGGAGGCGGTACGGCGGGAGCTCCATGACGAAGGGCGCTTCAGCATTGCGGAAAAAGGTATTTTTCATCACTATGGCGCTCAGGATGGCCAGGGCGATTCCCAGAAGATATATTCCGAACAGGACGGTGCCGGGATGGCCCGGGAAGAAGGCGCTGATGAAGAGGACATACACGGGAAGACGGGCGCTGCACGACATGAACGGTACGATGAGCATGGTCAGGATCCGGTCTTTCCTGCTTTCCAGGGTGCGGGTGGCCATGATCGCCGGCACGTTGCATCCGAAACCCATGATAAGGGGAATGAAGGACTTCCCGTGGAGGCCCAGGGCGTGCATCAACCGGTCCATGATGAAGGCGGCCCGGGCCATGTACCCGGTGTCTTCCATGAGAGAGATCATGAAAAAGAGGATAAGTATGCTCGGGATAAACACGATGACGCCGCCGACGCCGGCGATAATGCCGTCTGTCAGGAGCTCCCGCAGAAGGCCGGGCTGCATGGATGATTCGATAAATCGGGAGATATGCGAAATTCCCGCCTCGATCCAGCTCATGGGGTATTCCCCTGCCGTGAAGGTGAGCTGGAACGTGACCCACATGAACAGGAGAAAGATGGGAAAGCCCAGGACCTGGTGCGTCAGGATCCGGTCAATTTGTTCGCTGATGGTCGTTTTCGGCCGCGGCCCGGGCCGGAACGTTTCGCGGAGCGCCCCGGCGATAAAGCCGTACCGGGCATCGGAGATCAGGGTCCCGGTATCCTCTTTCAGTTCGGATTCAAGGGCGCGTATCTCCCTTTCCGCCTGCTGTAATACCGCGGCGTTATTCTTGCCGCAGGAAAGCAATTCAACGGTATCGGAATCCTTTTCAAGGAGCTTGATCGCCGCATAGCGCGACGGGACCGGCAAGTCGGGCCCGCTGCCGGCCGCCAGTAACTTCTGGAGGGTGTCTATAGATTTCTCAGTATCGGTCCCGTAGTTGATCATGACCGGCCTGACGGTCCCGTCGCGGTTTTCATGGACCGCTGCGACCGTCTTGAAGAGCTCATCTATGCCAAAACCGGTGCGCCCGACGGTCGGGACGAAGGGGATGCCCATCAGTTTGCCCAGTGACCCGTGGTCAAGGATATCCCCCTTATGTTCCATCTCGTCATGCATGTTGAGGGCCACAACGACCTTCACCCCCATTTCCAGGAGCTGCGTGGTCAGATACAGGTTGCGCTCGAGATTGGAGGAATCCACGACATTGACTACCACGTCGGGCCTTTTTTCAACAATATGCCTTCTCACGTAGAGTTCCTCCGGGGAATACTCCGTGATGGAATAGGTGCCGGGGAGGTCGGTTATGATAAAGGTCCGGTCCCCCTGTTTGAATCGGGCCTCCCGCGATTCCACGGTCACGCCTCCGTAATTGCCGACCCGCTCCCGGGACCCGGAGGCGTGATTAAAGATGGTGGTTTTGCCGCAGTTGGGGTTTCCCACCAGGGCGACGCTGATTGAGCCGGGATGTTTTTCAGTGCGGGCAGGTTCGCCGGTCCTGCCATGAACGCCGCCCCGGCGCCGGTGCCTGCCTTTATGTTCCGGAATATCACGGTCGAAGCAGCGGCCCCTTGTTTCATGGAGAGGGAGCTGCTGCGCCTCTGATTCATGGGGGAGCTCCACCTCGATGAGGCGCGCCTCGGCCCGCCTGAGGGAAATGTTGGAATCCATCAGCCGGTATTCTACCGGATCTTTCAGGGGGGCATTTTTAATGACGGTCACGATCCTTCCCCTGATGAACCCCATTTCGGTGATTCTTTTGCGGAAGGGACCTCGCCCGCGAACTTTTCTTATTATGCCTTTCTGTCCATTATATAATTCAGAGAGAGTCATGCTATTGTTCATGAAAAAGAACTATCGATATATTCAGGCCTTGATTTAAATATACTATCAGATAAAGTTAGTGTCAACTAATTTTAATAGATATAGCTAATATTTTTTATTCACGTTCTGCTTTCTGGCCTGGTGCATCATGTATCATTAAATATAATTACTCCGGTTAAAAAAGATACTGAATGGTCGATAATAGTACCATACATGATCTCTGAAAAAATTACATATGAAGTGATTCCAGCCGGGCATGGCCTGGAAACCATCATGGTGAAGTCCGGCGGGAGGGAGATGCCGCTCCACAGCAAGGTGAATCCCGAGCGTGATTCTGACCTGCTCAGGGAGAGGCTTGACCCGTCCCGGTATGATTTTCTCGTCATACTGGGGGTGGGCCTCGGCTACCATTGCCTGCCACTGAAGGATATCCTTCACAGCTATTCCCGCGTCATTCTCGTGGATATTCTTGACGGCATTGACAAGGCCATGGCGCGGAACCGGCTGACATCATTTCTCATCGATGATCCCGGTGTTACCCTCGTGGCGGGCAAGACCGCGGCCGAGGTGGAGAGGACCGTGGCGGAGCTTCTGGACATGGACGCCGTCAGGGGGATATCGGTTCTCGAACATCCCGCATCGGTGAGAATATTCAATGATTATTACAGCGCCGTGAAGAGATCCATTGATAAGGTCATCAGCATCAAGGCCGGCAACAAGGCCACACGGCAGGCCTTTGGGGCGCGCTATCTCCGGAATGCCCTGTTTAATCTGGCAATGATGAAGAATACCCGTCCGGTGCGGCACCTGTTTAACGCCTTCCGGGAGTATCCCGCCGTCATTATCGGGTCAGGGCCCTCCCTGAACGGTGATGCAGACATGATAGGAATGAACCAGGACCGGCTTTTTATCATCGCCGTTGATTCTGCCCTCCCGACCCTGATGGGAAGAGGGATTCGTCCGGACATGGTCATATCCATTGACCCGCAGCCCTATGTGCAGGAGCATTTCCAGGGCTGCGATTGCGGCACTGTTCTGGCAGTACATTCGATAACCTCCTATCACTCCCTCGTTGAAAAGCTCGGGGGATTCCTCTCCTTTAATTCACACCCCTTTTCACAGCTTGCGGCGGAGATTTACGGCGACCGCGTCGGATCCGTTGATTCCGGCACCGGCACCGTTGCCGGGGATGCGGTGAGCCTGGCGGTGAAATGCGGATTTTCACGCATCGGCATGACGGGACTTGATTTTTCCTTTTCCGACTTTGCGATATATGCCAGGGGAACGGCGTACCAGAAGCGGTATGGGACCTTTTTCCAGGACCGCTTTTCCACCGTTGAAACGCTTAACCTGAAATATATTCTTGATTCCAGCGGCGGCATCAGGGAAGGGAAAAAATTTACCAGAAAATCCTTCATTCATTACAACCAGTCCCTTGGCGATTTCATCAGGATTAATGGCCTGACGCAGCTGGTCGCCCTGAATGACCGGGGTATTGGACTTGAGGGTGTAACGCCCATGCCCATGAATGATTTTCTGAAACGGTTCTGTCCGGAAAGGATAGGCAAGAAGGAAATTACCGGTGCCGTGCGGGACGCCTCGAGGAAGATTGACGCCGCGCCCCTGATCGAGGCAGTCAGCCGGATTGTCAACAATGCGATATTCGATGACCTCCTGGAGGCGTCCCTGGGAAAACGGGTCGATGCCGGCGCGAGGAAGCGCTACGAGGCCATAGCCCTCGGTTACGGCCGGTAAAGGGACGGTTTACCTTCCGATTTCGATAAAATTTATTTAAACGGCAGAACTGTTTTGGCCGATTATGGTATTGTACTAACAGCTGTTCATCAATTCTGAAAGGCAGGTCGCATTATGGACATGGATCAATTCAATATCCCTCACCAGAAGGTAAAGGAAAAAAGCGTGTATATGCTTCACCTGGATGCCGCTCGCATCATACTGATTTCGGCCGCTGTCATCGGCATTATCATAGTTTCATTTCTTCTGGGAATGAATTTCATCAAGGGCGGGGACGGGAACAAGGCCCTGGTTACGAAGAATGATATATTTGACAGCCAGAAAGAGCTTGATCTGTTAAAAAACAACATCCCGGATCCGGCTGATGAGGATGACCTGTCAAAACCGATGGATGAAAAGCTTGTCGCCTCCGACAAGGATGAAAAAGCCCTGGAAAAAGAAAAGGGCTTCCATGAAAACCGCGTCATCGATAAGGATAAAAAAGAAGACCTCTCGGCTTCATCGAAGAATGAATCGGCGGATATGCTGACCAGCGATAATTTCAATGACAATCCCCCCAAGGCAAGGGTGGTCAAGAAGAAGAGGGCCCGTGACCTGGATGAAGGGAAGAAATTAACGCGGTCCGATGACAATGATCTGATTGACAAGCCGGTTAAAAAAGCCACGGTAAAGAACGACACGAAGAAAAAGAAACGGGGCAAGTCAAAGGTTGTTGCCGTTTCCGTCGACAAACCAGAAGAAGGAAAAAATCATCACCCGGGCAATTACGCCATCCAGGTCGGATCCTTTGATAAAAAAGCGAAGGCCCAGTCGGAAGTCAGGGCCCTGAAGGACCTCAATTATGACGCATACCTTGATGAATCGCTGGTGAAGGGGAAACAGTATTTCAGGGTCAGGATCGGACCGATTGCTTCGAAGAAAAAGGCCCTCGACCTGCTTAAGGATATCCAGGATAACGAAAAATATCAGGAAAGCTACATGGTGAAAGAATAAGAATCAGAATATCACATGGAAAAAATAAAAGGGCTGTCCGGGAGGGCGGCCCTTTTATTACAGACCTGCTCCTTCTATATTACTTCTTCAATCCTTCGTATGCCGTTTCTGTTAAGGACTATCCTGAAGCGGCGTAGATATTCCTGCTTGTCGATGATGAAATAGGTGATCATGTTGATGTGATAGACCCGCATGCCGAAGGCTTTACGGTAACCGGATTTGAGGGGGATGAAAATCTTTTTCTCCGGGTTGTCCATGCTTCTCAGAAAGTGCTGAATGTTGAAACGGATAATGTCAATGACGTCATTGGTCGAATGGCGGTGACGTATCTTCCTGAATTTCTTGGCGCTCAGACGGATATATTTCCGGTAGAGGATAACGTTTTCCCCGGTCATACTGTTGTTTATATCGGTTATGCTGTCGCGGGAACGGTACTCGACGATTTTTGCCGGTACGCCGCTGTCGGTGATGATGTTGAAGCTTTCCTTGCAGGTGCCGATCTTCTGGTCAAAGCTGTGGTATATGGTACGCTGCCGGTCGTAAAGCCATTTGTGCAGCGTCACGCTGAGGTAGAGGCGGAGCAGTTCCTTCATGCGGTCCTTGAACATGTAGCTGATGACCAGGGCTATGAAGAAGGGAAGGGAAAGGCTCCCGTACCAGCTCTGGCCAATGAAGGCGACCATGGTGGCGAATATCATGGCGATACCGGCGGCGATGCTGTAGACGGCCTGTTCAAGGAATTTCCCCCCATGCTTGACCTGGGTTTCCAGGTAGAGGATGTTGCTCAGGAATTTTTTCAGCGCGCCCTGGCGGAACACGAATTTTTCGTTGTCACCTTCAATGGAAGGCACTGACGGGTAGCCGCTCTGTACCCGGTACGAGGTCTCTCCGTGGACCATGTCCATGAGGCGGCGGTAATGTTTTTTATGCAGGCGCGGCTGTTTTTCCTTCAGTATCTCGAGAAGGTAACAGGCATGGGTTTCGGTCTTCAGGCTGATATATTCATCGGCGAAGAGGTAGACTGTCTGCAATTTCCGGGAAAGGCCGTCTGCGATAATGAGCGGTTTCAGCTGCCTGAACCGGCTTATGATGTCGCTGACGCAGGAAATGAATTCCGAAACGAGATTATCGCAATCCTTCAATTTTTCGGTCTTTTTCAGAAATCGCAGCTGTGTGCCGATGGCTTTTTTGTAAACCAGGCAGAACATTTTAACGTGGTATTCATAGTTCGAGACGCTCTTCCGTGTCTTTGAAGCCAGGAGGTCCTCTATGCTTCTTCTCATGCGGTCAATGCTTTCGGTGTCAACCGCGAGATTCTTCAGGAGTATCGCCGGCGTCTTGAGGCGTATGGTGGCCCGCAGGTCCTTGTAGAAATCCGCGCTGGTATAGGTTTCCCGGTTGATATTGAGATTGTTGGGTATGAAAAAGTAAGTCTGAACGAAATAGGAATTGGACGTTTTATTGTCCAGCGAGAGGTTGTAAGACTGTTTTATCTCAAACTGGTAATTGTCGTGAATCTTGATCGTTTCCTTGATCATGGAGCATGGTTGCAGTGTAGTGGTCATGGTATATTTTCGGAAAAAAGGGGCGAAAAAATAACAGAAAGGCCCGGTATCTGCCGGGCCCCGGGGTATCCGGAGGCTGTCAGGACCTCAATAAATATTGTCCTTTATTAGGATTTCTTCCAGTTCGTCAGCCTTGGCAGCTATGAAAGACAGGGATTTCATGAACCGGAGAGGATCGCAGTCTTTAAGAAGAATGCTGTTTCTTAAAATCATGGTATCGTTTAAAAGGGCTATGGAGCCGTAGTCAAGGGTCGCGTTCAGCTGCAGGCAGTACTTGTAGAGCTCGCACAGGTCCTTTTTGAGCTTTCCGATGATCGAATAATAATTGATGATCCGGTCGCCGGATTCGTCCTTGGCCAGGGTAATGAGAACCTCCTGGGAGCGGCCGTTGTCGAATTCTATATGGGTCGTGTAGCTTCCCTGGGCATCCTTGTGGAACCGTATCTTGAACTCGCTGGCTATGGCTGATATGAAACCGTCAAAAACTTCCATGTGGCGCCTCTCGATAACTATAATGTGGCGTCGAATCCGCAACCAGGCCGCGGCCGCCTTATTCATATGCTAGCGGAAGTATGAACCATCGAGCAATTAAGTCAAGAAATAACTACGAAAAATCCTTGAAAAATAATCGTCCGGACGGTTTATTGTCGTTAATCGCAGGCAAGGATTTCCGTTGAATGATATCACTATTATCCGCTGATTCCCGTGAAAGAAAAGCTGTCTTCAAAAATACCAGGGAAATAATCCATCATCTGTCGGTTGATATCGGCGAGCGGACCATACGCAGATACGAAAATCTTGAGCGGTCACGCGCCTATATCATCGATTACTTTACGCGGCATGGTGTCGTGCCCCGAGAGGAAACATACGAAGCGGACAATCACATGGTGGCCAACATCATCGCGGAAATACCTGGAACGGAGACCCCGGACGCGATCATTCTGGTCGGCGCCCACTATGACACCATCGAAGATACGCCCGGCGCCGATGACAATGCCTCGGGAATAGCCGGGCTCCTGGAGCTGTTCCGCCTGCTGTCGCGGCACACATTTAAAAAAACAGTGCGCTTTGTCGCCTTTACCCTTGAGGAGCCGCCTTTCTTTTCAACGGAACTGATGGGAAGCATGGTCAACGCAAAAAACTGCAAGAAGCGGAAAGAGAACATTGAATTGATGGTCTGCCTTGAAATGCTCGGATACGGCTGGAGAACCTGCCACCAGGATTATCCCCTCAACCATAACAAAAAGGAATTCCCGGCATACGGTAATTACATAAGCGTTATATCCCTCCCGTCAAACGCGTCCTTCGTGTACCTGTGGAAAAAGATTTATAATTCGCGGGCCCGGTGCAAAATATATGAGTATATCGGCCCTGCATCGATTCCCGGCATGGACCTTTCCGACCACATGTCCTTCATCCGCTCCGGCTACCGGGCCATCATGATATCGGACACGGGATTCTACCGCAACAAGAACTACCATTCATCGGATGATACCTTTGACACGATCAATTTCAAGCTGCTGGCCAACACGGTATACGATTCGTATGTCACGCTGAAGGACCTCCTTGACATGGAGATCAAGATCTGATCTGCCCGTGTCGGGGTTTCAGCACGGCGAGAAGTTCAACGTGGGGCGTCTGCGGGAACATGTCAAAGGCCTCCACCGATTCCACGGCATAATTGCGAAGAATCGCAACATCGTCCCGGAATGTCTTCGGGTTGCACGACATATACACGATGGTCCCCGCCCCCATGCGGTCGATGGTCTCCATCACGCCTTTCTGCATCCCGGCACGGGGCGGGTCCATGACAATGGTCTCATAATCCCCGGCCGTCTTGAGGAACGCGGCCGCGTCGGTGCACACGAATTCAACGTTGTTGATGCCGTTGATTTCCCTGTTCGCCCGGGCCGTTTCAACGGCCTCGGGATTAAGCTCGACGCCGGTCACCCGGTCTGCCGTGCCGGCGATGAACAGGGAAATGCTCCCCACGCCGGCGCAGAGGTCCAGGACGCTCCCGCGGGCATGTTCGCGGATCTTCTGGTACATCTGCAGCGCGATTCCGGCATTGGACTGGAAAAAGGAATTGGGCGTTATGCGGTATCGGATGCCGTCGAAATCTTCCTCGATATATCCCCCCTTTGCCGTTTCCATGATGTCGCCGAAGCTCAGGTCGGCAAGGCCGCCGTGATGGAGGATGGACACTGAATCTGCGTCTCCAATAACCTGATCAATCACCGCTGTAAGCCGGTTTTCCTTTTCCGCGACGACGAAATTGAGCATCACCTGGCCGGTAAAACGGGCTTCCCTGAGTACCGCGTACCGGAGATATCCCTTGTGACGGAGATAATCGTATCCCTCCACCGCTTCCAGATGAGGGCGGACTTTCCGGTAGAGGCTGTCGGATTTCTCCTGCATGATGCTGCAGCCCGTCACGTTCACGACGAAGCGGAAACTGCCGCGCCGGCGGAGGCCTATACAGCCGAAGGCGGTCACCATGTCCATGCGGCTCCGGTACCGGTACGGGACCGAGGGGCGGACGGAATTAATGGCTGCGATGCCCTGGAGGGTGTCGTTGACCATCTGTTTTTTCATCAACAGCTGGTCGCCGTACGCCATGTCCTGGAAGAGGCAGCCGCCGCAACTGCCGAAGTGGGGGCATGCCGGGGCGGTTCCTTCCCCGCGGAACCGCTCAATGAGGCTGTTTATCTGCCGGCGTTCTTTTTTTTTCAATTGCATTAACCTTGATATGGTGTTCCGTATCACCCCCCCAACCCCCCCCGGAGGGGGGCTTTTACTGTAAATAGTGACAAAGTCCCCCTCCGGGGGGGTTGGGGGCAAATAATACCTATCCGGTATACATGATTACCTTTTTATCGGGTAGAAAAATGGCGCGGGTATTCCCGTCCATGTGGTCCATCATGAATCTGTCTGATTCAGCCTCGAAAAAGTGGGACCTCTTCAGGTCTGAAATCCCGAAACGGAACCCCTTATACGTGATGCTGCCGTTTTCTTCATGACTCCTGAAAAAAGCAAGGCCTATCTTCCTTGTCGCCGCAAGGCCCTCCGGCTTGATCATATCCGGATAATAGAGAGTCCGCGTAACAGCACACCAGTCCCACCGCATCGCGTCCAGAAAAAAAATTCTTTCCGCGGGAAACCGCGACATTATATATGTCATGAGGAATACGGCGCAGGATTCCCAGCTCCTGGTTACCTGCGCGTCAGAATCATTATCGTGTAATGCCAGATCGCGATACAGGTCAAAGGAGGATTCATGACGCTCGGCAAGGGCCGCCAGGGTCGTGCCGAAGCGCCGGGTGTTATACAGGCGGTCAACAAGATGGGAAATTTTTTCAAGGAGTCCCAACTCGTTTCCGCTGAGCCATTTTGTCTCGCTGACCTGGTACGGCGGCCGCCGTGAATAGGTCATCCCGTAGCGGCCGGCGTCATCCATCATTGCGGTTCCGGGAAGGACCTTGAGAAATCCCACCTGGAGATGATCGGGCCGGAGACCGTACACGTCGTTAAAGGAACGGGAGAAGGAGGGCATGTCCTCGAAGGGAAGGCCGGCAATAAGATCAAGGTGTATCCGGATGGTCCCCATCGCGATGAGGCGTTCCAGGGCGGCCCGTTCCCTGTCCCGGTCGCCTGATCGTTTCACCGCCGCCAGCGTTTCGATGTTCGTTGACTGGATGCCTACCTCGAACTGGAAGAGACCCGTCGGACAGAGGGACAGGATCTGGAAATCCTCCTCGTCAAGGTAGAGTGGGTGTATTTCGAAGTGAAAGGTGGTGGGGCCGGTGCCGTATTTTTCCAGGAGGTAGCGCCAGATGGCGCGGCTGTGCCCGCGGGCCGCGTTAAAGGTGCGGTCAACGAATTTAACCAGGGGCGGCTTTCTCCGGAGGATGAAATCCAGTTCCTTTTCCACGGTGCCGGTATCCTTCAGCTCCATTTTCTGGTCGGAGCGGGAAGAAATGCAGTAGGTGCACTGGAAGGGGCACCCCCTGCTTGATTCATAGTAAATATACCTATTCTTAAGGCCGGCCAGGTCTTCTTCGGTATAGGGCGCCGGCATATCGGCAAAGGGAGGATTGGGGAGAGCGATAACCTTTTCCCTGCCCCTGAATCCTTGTTCTGCCAGAGCCCTGAATCCCTCCTCGCCGTGGCCCGTGACAATATAATCCAGGTAGGGAAAGTTCTCCAGCCAGGAACCGGGGTTGTAACTCACTTCAGGACCGCCCAGGACCAGCAGGGCGGCGGACCGCCCATGGACCAGGGGAATTAATCTCCTGACCAGCTCCGAGTTCCAGATATACACCGAAAAAGCCATGACATCGGCCCCTTCGGCGGCGAGGCGCGCTGCGATCTCTTCAACAGGCTGGTTGATGGAAAACTCGCGGACTACGGTCTCAACCTCAATGCCCCGCAGGGCGGATTTAAGGCAGAAGAGGGCGAGACAGGAATGGGTGTAGCGCGCGTTAATGCCGGCAAGGATTATTTTTTTCATCGATCGTTCCAGTCATCGGGGCGTCCATGGCACTGCCCGGCAGTGTGTTCAACATGGTGCGGCTGCGGCCATCGACCAGCACCGTTTCATTCCACGGCTCCGCTGTCCTTTAAGATCTCGGCAATGGCGCTGTTCCCGCACTTGCGGGCCACCGTGAGGGGCGTCGTCCCCTCGGGGAAGAGAGTGCCGGCTATGGCGCAGATGGATGATCTGGTGCGGGAATTGACCCGGGAACCCTTCCGAAGCAGGAGGCGGACCAGTTCGGCATCGCCCGCGGCAGCCATGTGGAGGGGGGTGATGCCGTTCTCATCGCCGGCGTTGATGTCGGCCCCATGGTCGATCAGGAGCCGGGATATGGCCGGGCTTTTTCCCGCCGCCTCAATGAGCGGGGTGCGTCCGTCGTTGTTGCGGGCGTCGATCTGAATTTTTTTTGACAGGAGCTCCTCAACGATACTCATTGCTATGGCGTGCTGGGTCTCCCCGATTATCTTGCCGTTGATGAATTCGATCGGATTGACCGGGGAGCCGTTCAGGCGGACCTCGTAGTGGCAGTGATCGCCGCTGGCGGACCCGGTCATGCCGACATAGCCGATAATGGCGCCGCGTCTGACCTGGGCGTTCTTCTTGACCGCAAAGAGATGACAGTGGCCGTATGTCGACTGGTATCCGTTCCGGTGCTGTATGATTATGTAATTGCCAAGGGTGCTGCTGACGCCGGTCATTGCCACGACGCCGTTGGCGGTGGCGCGAACGGGGGTCCCGCTTTTGGCCGCGATGTCAAGGGCGCGGTGGTAATCGCTGCTGTTGTCAAAGGGCGATCCGCGCCATCCGAAGCGCGAAGAGATTCTACCCTCTACCGGGGGTATGGAAGGTATGTCCGGTGACGAGCATTGGAGGGACGACAGGATTATGTGGAGCGGCGTGCTGCCGTCTTCGGCTTTCATGTTCACATCACCGCCACGGTCCATTATCAGGGAAACCATTTCCCGCGCCCGTTTTGATTCCTCCTCGGTTTTCCGCGTGACGGTGAAGATGCCGGTCCTTTTGCCATTGCTGTCGTCAAAACACTGTGTCACGACCCGGTAGGTGTCCCAGCGCGCGGCAATGTGCAGAAGGGTCCACCCGTCAAGGAACCGGTTGTTTGCGTTGAAGCCGCGGGAAAGATAACTCCGCACTTCCTCGATATCGTTGTTCATGACAGCTGCGGTGATATCGCTGTAGGTTTCATGTATATCCTGGCCCGTGCTGCAGCGGATGAAGGCCGCGGCGCCAATCAATAATGCCAGCATCAAAGATGTTTTTTTCATACAGATCCCTTGATAACCGTTCCAGCCGCATATGCGGCGGCGCTTTCATGAGACGGCATGACCCTTCTTCACTGGAGATTGATACCCGGCCCCGCTATGGATACGGCATGGAAAACCACGATGGAAAGTTGAAAGATGCGCGCCCGGCAGGATTCGAACCTGCGACCTACGGATTCGTAGTCCGGCGCTCTATCCAACTGAGCTACGGACGCGTGTTTAAACTATATGTAGTATACTTTTCCCCGCCGTATCCGGCAACAAGAAAAAATATATCAGCCGTGTAAATCAGACATTTATTTTTTTTGCGTATTGAATGACGATCGGAAAATCGTACTGTTCCGAGTCCTTTACCTTCATGAAGCCCAGCGCGCATAGGGCGAAATAGGCCCCGTGAGAAAGGTAAATCAGAATCACAATGATCAGCTTGAGAACACGGAACGAAATAGGGACGAATACGGTTGAAAAGGTCAGCAGTATCGGCAACGCGGTGAAAAACAGCGCCATGATAAAGGCCTGCTTTCCATGATGCATGGCGAATGCGTCGTCCTTCCTGAATGCAAAGGGATAGATCCACCCGATAAAAGGAAAATAGGTGAACCAGATCAGGGGCACCTCGAAATCGATATTGAACCGCTTAATTTTTACGCTGAACTTTTCTACCATTGCCTGTCAACTCATTCGGAGAAGGAGGGATTCGAACCCTCGGTACCGTTACCAGTACAACGGTTTAGCAAACCGTCCCCTTCGGCCTCTCGGGCACCTCTCCATTGATAAGGGCACAAGTTTTTGTGCGCTTATCAATGTCAGGTTCGGAGAGTGAGGGATTCGAACCCCCGGTACCTTGCGGTACAACGGTTTTCAAGACCGCCTCCATCGGCCACTCGGACAACTCTCCGGGAGCAAAATTATTAAAACGCGGATGATTGTCAAATAAAAAAGATGGAATCGATGCCTGTTGCAATTAGCGAAGGTGAAATTTTGCCTAAAAAGCGGGAACTGAAGGGTTAAATATCGACATTGAGTCCGAATTTAAGAGTAATTTCTCCGGATACCGGGAGGGGTTTATAACTGGAGCCGTAAATGCTGATCTTTTGCCTGGTAAGCATCACGTCCAAGGCGAGGCACGGCTCGATGAAAAGGTTGTTGTAGAATTTCCAGATATATCCCCCCTCGAGGGTCAAAAAGGGAGTGATGGAGCTTCCTTTTTTATTAAAAAATGTATGGCTGACCATGTTGTTCCAGACGCCGATGCCTGCCCCGATGGTGAATCCGTCAAAATTTTGGCCGAAACAGTATTCAACGGCAAGGGAAAAGGCATTGACGTCGTTCTTGTAAAAATACCTGGTGCCGGCCAGTGAGTTCGGTATGCGCATGTGGACGATGTTGAGTCGTATCTTGAACCGGTCGATGCCGAACCACGGCTGTATGGACAGGCCGAATTCGGTGTCAACAAGGCTCACAATCGTGGGGAAGAAATCCAGGTTGACGCCGAGGCCGAAGTGGTGCTGCGCCGCTGAATCCGGGGCCTTTTCGTCGACTATTTCGAAGGGTATCTTTTTTGAGGCCGCGTCCTGCCCAAGCGCGGGAGCAATGCCGGCGGCGATAAATGCCGCCGAGAGGGCCGACAGGAACGTGATGAGCTTTATTTTTGCGGTTAATGACATCGTTTTAACTTTCCAACCGATAGCGGCCAGACCGGCAACGGCAGCACCGATGAACCGATACAGTATAAAGCAGATCGGATTTTTTTCAACTCATTTATTGTTACTGGCGCAGAATGAGTTACTGATGGACCTGTTCCCCGGCTTCGACCCGGGCCTTGAGGTCGTTTATAATCAGGCCCGCCAGCATGAAACCGAAAATGCCGGTTATGTGCACCAGGGCGCCGTTGATCTGTTTTTTCATGCCGCACCAGTCGATGGGCGCCTCGTCATGGTCGGCGCAGAATTTTGCGCGGTCCTTCGCGCAGGGACAGTCGCCGGAGCCGCATACCGTTTCCGCGGCAGGGTCCATCGGCAGTTCCTCGCTGTACACGCACATGATGTCGGTGGAGATGCTTTTTTTCCTGAGGTTCCTGCGCACGTTGCGCGCGAGGGGGCAGGTTTTCGTTTTGGACAGCAGGTCGATCCTGATCTTTGAAGGGTCGGTCTTTGCGCCGGCGCCCATGGAGGAGAATATTTTCACTCCGGAGGAGACGCACTGCTCCAGAAGCAGTACCTTGTTCTTGAGGGAATCAATGGCGTCGATGACATAGTCGTAGGATGAAAGGCTAAAGGTATGGAAACTGGTTTCATCATAGGCCGCGTGGAGGGCGGTTATGGAGGCCTGCGGATTTATTTCCAGGAGGCGTTTTTTCATCTCTTCCACCTTTGATTCACCGACATTGCGCGCCAGGGCCTGTATCTGGCGGTTGATGTTGGTGGGACAGACAATGTCCGAATCGACCATGGTGAGGTTTACCAGGCCGGACCGTACCAGGCTTTCGGCACACCAGCTTCCGACGCCGCCGACGCCGAAAATGATCACCGATACCGTGCCGAGCCGGGCCAGGGCTTTCTCGCCTATAACCATCAGGGTGCGGTGGGTCATGTTGTCGTAAAAGGATTTCATGGCGGTTCTTCCTTAACAGGAATTTATTCCTGATAGCTGTCAATTCTATTTTTTATTGCATGGCGCGATGATGGGGTCACGCAATAACAGTTTCACGGTCAGAAATACGATTGACTGGCCATCGGCGTTGTGATTGGTATATCACCATGAAACATGCATTGCGGATACTGGTCTCCCTGGTATGCATTGCTGTGATCCTGGCGGGGGACGCCGAGGCGCGGCGCAGATCCCGGGACCATGCTGTCTATATTTCCGTCCAGGAGATCCGGGAGCTTGAACGCTCAGGGGTGATAATCCCCGCCGGGAAGGACGCTTGGATGACGCGTTCCGGCCTGGTTATTGCCGGTCGCGATCCGGACGGACGCACCCGCCTTGACCATATCATGCGACACGCGATGGACAATCCCCGGAGGCCGAAGCACGGGGTCTTTTCGGTGACGAAGGCGGAGGTGATCGGCCTCATGGACGAGGCCTGGAAAAAAATCAGGTCCGGCGCCGTCGCGGGAAACGAACGGGGCGGGAAGATTGCCTACACGGTCAGGATGGGGCGGCCCGTCGGCTATCTCGGCGGCAGAAAAGGGCGCGAGCGGGGGAACCCGAAGCTCGATTCGGTCCGCCTGGTGATAACAAAGGGAACGACGGCGGTGATCACGTTTTTCCCTATGTAATATGGGGCCTTCTCAGGAGACCCCCCCAAACCCCCAATAGGGGGGGCTTCTAGGACGGCCTCTTCAATGATTTAAAAATGGGGAACCTTCATGAAAGAAAAAGAAGCCATCATCTGTCCCTTCTGCGAGGAGGGATCCCTTAAAAGGGTCAAGTGCAAGAAGTGCGGCCAGCCTTTTCTCCGCTGCGATGAATGCGAATCGGTTTACAGGGACAGCGATTCCCTCGACGAGGATTACGGGGCCGAATGCCCCCACTGCGGGGCTGACCTTGAATGATGGGGGTATGACGCTGGCGGCGATGGACATCGCCGCTTCTGTTTTCCGGCTGCCGGGAGCTTTCAGTCGCCCACTATCTCCGTGCCGATGCCCGCCTGAGTGAATATCTCCAGCAGCACCGCGTGCTCGACGCGGCCGTCGATGATATGGGCTTTGCCCACGCCGCCGGCGACGGCATCGCAGCAGCAGTTGACCTTGGGGATCATGCCGCCGGTTATCTGGCCCTTCTCGATATGGGAGTATACCTTCTTTATTTTGAGGGTGGAAACGAGCTTTTCCTCCAGCATGACTCCTTCGACGTCGGTGAGAAGCATGAGTTTCTCCGCCTTCAGGGCCTCGGCGATCTTCCCGGCGGCAAGGTCCGCGTTGATGTTGTAGGTGGTGCCCTCGTCGTCAACGCCGATGGGGGCGATGACCGGGATGAAACGGTCGCGGTCGAGGGTGTCCAGGACCGCGGGGTTGATCGACCGGACCGTGCCCACCTGGCCGATGTCGACTTTCTCGTTCTCTTTCGTGACGTGATACATCTTCTCCGCGGTGATCAGGTTCCCGTCCTTGCCGGAAAGCCCAACTGCCTTTCCGCCGGTCAGGTTGATGTTGTTGACAATCTCCTTGTTGATCTTGCCCACCAGAACCATCTCGACCACGTCCATGGTCTCCCGGTCGGTGACGCGCATGCCGTCAACGAAGTCGCTTTTTTTGCCGATCTGCTTCAGCAGGTCGTTGATCTGCGGTCCGCCGCCGTGGACGATAACGGGATTCATGCCCACCAGTTTCAGGAGGACCATGTCTCTGGCGAAGGATTTCTGCAGGGCGTCATCCACCATGGCGTGGCCCCCGTATTTCACAACGATGGTTTTCCCGTAAAATTCCCTGATGTAGGGAAGCGATTCCAGGAGGGTATTAACTTTATCGATATATTTTTTCATGTGGGGCCGCCCGGCAAATGAATTATGACAGATCGGGATTGCACAAAAACCCGTATATGTCTGGTGGCAACCAAGGGGCAATTTTAACGTAACGTCAATAATATTTTTCAGATCCGGAGGTAATATTCTTGATATAAATGGGCCGATGAAAATATCGTACCTCACGATGACATCGATTGAACCACATACGGTCCCGGTAAAATCGCGCACCCGCTGGCATGCCTTTCTGGTCGCCAGCGGCATCATGCTCAGCCGCATGGCGGGCCTTGTCAGGGAAAGCGTATTCGCCTACTTTTTCGGAAATTCGGCCACGGCCGACGCCCTGAAGGCGGCCTTCCGCATTCCCAACCTCCTCCAGAACCTTTTCGGCGAGGGTGTGCTTTCAGCGTCCTTTATCCCGGTGTATGCCAACCTGATGGCCCGGGGCGAAAAGGAGGAAGCTGACCGGGTGGCCGGGGCTGTCGCCGCGCTGCTGATGATGGCGACATCGGTGCTGGTGCTGATCGGCGTGCTGGCAACGCCGTGGATCATCGACCTGGTGACCCCCGGCTTCGAGGGACCGAAGCGGGAACTGTGCATCGTCCTGGTGCGGATACTGTTCCCCGGCGCGGGGCTCCTGGTATGGTCGGCCTGGTGCCTGGGGATCCTCAACAGCCATGGCAAGTTCTTTCTCTCCTACGCGGCGCCGGTGGTCTGGAACCTGGTCATCGTCGCGACCATGATCATCTTCGGCGGAAGGACCGGCGAGGAACCCCTCGCCGGGTGGGTTGCCTGGGGATCGGTCGCCGGCAGCGCCGTGCAGGTCCTGATACAGCTGCCGGTGGTACTGCGGCTCCTGGGGAGGTTCCGCCTGTCCCTCAATCACCGCGTAAGCCACGTGCGCGAGGTGGTGCGCAATTTCGTCCCGGTTTTTTTCAGCCGCGGCGTGGTCCAGATAAGCTCCTATATCGACGCGATGCTGGCGAGCTTTCTCCCCACCGGCGCGGTCGCCGCCTTCACCTACGCGCAGATACTCTATACCCTGCCGGTCAGCCTCTTCGGCATGTCCGTGTCGGCCGCGGAACTCCCGGCCATGTCCCGGGCGACCGGCAGCGAAGCGGAAATCGCGGACTACCTGAGGAAGCGCCTCAACGCGGGACTCCGCCAGATCGCGTTTTTCATCGTACCTTCCGCCATGGCGTTTTTCGCCCTGGGCGATATCATAACGGCCGCGCTCTACCAGCGGGGAAAGTTTACCGCTGCGGACTCAGTGTACGTGTGGGCCATCCTGGCCGGCTCGGCGGTGGGCCTTCTCGCGTCGACCATGGGACGCCTCTATTCCTCGACCTTCTACGCCCTCCGCGACACGAGGACGCCCCTCCGCTACGCCCTGGTCCGGGTCTCCCTGGCGGCGCTCATGGGATTCCTCGCGTCGCAGTATATTCCGGGACTGGTCGGCATTGAAGAGCGCTGGGGCGCCGCGGGCATTACCGTGGCGTCCGGGCTGGCAGGATGGATCGAATTCACACTGCTCCGCCGGAGCCTGAATAGACGCATAGGTAAAAGCGGCATTGAATTCTCCTTTACGGCAAAACTCTGGATCGCGGCCGGCGCCGGAGCGGCCGCGGCGTGGGCGGTGAAACTGGTCACCCTTCATGTCCATCCCATACTCCAGGCCCTGCTGATCCTCGGCCCCTACGGCATCATCTATTTTGCCGTGGCCTTTATGTTTAAACTGCCCGAGGTGCAGTTCATCAGGCGCTTGGCGGCGCGCTTCCTTCCGTTTATAAGGAGATAACCCGTTGTTTCGTTTCCCTGTCATGGTAGCTGATCGCTATCCCGAACAATAAAAATAATATTGATTTTTCCCGGTATGGGTGTAATCTTTTTTCCTATTGAGTAGAATGCTCCATGGACAAGATGAATAATCGTGAAGAGGATCAATGGCATGGACTTCAGAAAACAGATCATTCTCGGAAGAACGGGGCTGTCGGTCAGCAGGCTCGGCCTCGCCTCCGGCTACGGGGTGCCGGCCCGTGCCGTTGAAAAGGCCTTCGATGAATACGGCATTAATTATTTCTTCTGGAGCACGCCGCGCCGGTCCGGGTTCGGCGACGGTCTGGGAAACATCGCCACCGCGGCGCGGGAGAAAATCGTCATCGCCCTGCAGTCCTATGATCATTCGGGCCTCTTCACCGAAAGGGCCGTTGACAGGGGGCTCTCGGACCTCGGCATCGATTACGCCGACATCCTTGTCCTGGGGTGGCATAACTCCGTGCTCCGGGGCCGGCTCCTGGACACGGCGCGGCGCCTCGTTGAAAAGGGGAAGATCCGTTTCATCGGCATGTCGGGCCACAGGCGGAAGACCTTCGGGGCCATGGCCGCGGACGCGTCATGCCCGGCAGATGTCTTCATGATCCGGTATAACGCGGCGCATCCCGGGGCTGAAAAGGATATATTTCCCTTTCTTCCTGAAAAAAACAGGCCCGGCATCACGATATACACGGCGACTTTCTGGCGGAAGCTCCTGAAGCCGGACCGGATGCCTGAAGGTGAAAAGCCGCTGGATGCGGCCGATTGCTACCGCTTCGTGCTTTCAAACCCTCACGTTGACCTCTGTCTGTTCGGACCTTCCAATGAGAAACAGATGGTCGAGGGAATCGAAGCCCTTGCCCGGGGGCCCCTGACCGAAGCGGAAATGGAGCGGGTCCGCCGCATCGGGAACCATGTCCACGGTTGATCAGGACCAATCTCATCGCGAGGAAGGCATTCCATGACAATGAAAATCGGAACGGGGAAGGGCGACATCGGCATGAGGGCTGGAGTTGCCGCCATGGCGGTCCTGGTAATGGCTGCTACGGCCCTGGGGGCCGTGGAGACGTCCTCCGGTGATGAGGCCCTCATCTGGATAAAAACAAAAATGTATGAACGGCAGTATCGGCGGAACATGCGGAATTCCGCCCTGCTGGACGTCGTCCTTTCCCGGATGAAGCCGGACCCCGGGTTATGGAAGAGGGATAGTCCCGCCCATCAGGCGCGACTGAAACTGTATACCGAAAACCTCCGCGGCGCGCCCCGGGGCGATACCATTGCCTTCGGCGATTCCCTGCTGGACCTGACGAGAAAAAAGCTGCAATCAGTGCCGGACCGCCTGAATTTTTCGATCAGCGGCTCTTGGGCGCACCATATGGCCCGGATGGCTGCCGATATACGGCCTGCCCTGGAGCGGGCCGGCATTTCCATTTCCGTCAGATATATCGTTATCGGAAGCCTGGGCGGGAACCCCCTCCTCTTGCGCCAGCCGGTGGACGTAACGATCACGCACAGCCTGGCCGCCCTTGACGCCGTCAGGCGGCTGTATCCGTCGGCGCGGATAATCGTCTATGGCATACCCCCCACGGTCAGCACCTATGTCAACACCAACGCCATCCCCTTCGAGGCGGCGCTGTACCGGTGGGTGCGGGCGGACCGCGACGCGGTCCTGCTGCCGCTTCAGCGGAAATTTGCCGGATGGCTCGGCCTCTACCCCAAAGCTGTCATGTCGGTCGACGGCGTTCATTTTTCATCCAAAGGGGCCCTGGAGTTCGACAGGCTCATCGAAAAAGGAAAGCGGGCCCTTGCGGGATCCATCGTCGATTGACTCTTCGCTGCAACGGCGGCGCTCCTCTATATCCGGAAGAAAAATAGTCCCTCATGTGGCTGAATAAACGAATATTTTGTATATTGTACATGTTGCTTTTCTGAATCTGTCATTTCGAACTCACCCTGAAGGGGAGAGAACTCTAAAAAAATTCTATTATGATTTTACCCCATCCTGTAATAAGGGGAAGGGTCGTTATATCGGTTTTGCACCATGTTTAATATTTAGGCAGTTATGCCTGGAATAAAGTTCAAGGTATGATGGGGGCCATGAATAAGCATTTAACTAGGGGGTAAGGATTATGAACATGACGCTTTTTATCAAGCTGTATCTCATAACGATTCCGGTTTTCTTTGCCATAGACATGGTATGGCTGGCCGTTATATCAAAAGGATTTTATAAAGAGCACCTGGGCTATGTCATGGCGGAATCCGTCAAGTGGCCGGCGGCGCTGCTCTTTTATCTGCTCTATATTGCCGGCATTGTCCTGTTCGCGGTCATGCCGGCCGTTGAAAAACAGTCCCTCCTCAGGGCGCTCCTCATGGGAGCGGCTCTGGGGCTGGTCTCTTACGCCACCTATGATCTGACCAATTATGCCACGATCAGGGACTGGCCCCTGGTCGTCGTTATCGTTGACCTGATCTGGGGAACAGTTTTATCGGCAGGGGTGTCGGCCATTGCCTGCCTGATTGCCCTGCGCTGGTTCTAGGGTCCCCGGCCATGGAGAGGTTCCTTCGTGTTCTGTATCAGCCGTATAAATGGCTTATATTTTTTCCGCTCTTTGCCCTTTTCACCTGCGTCCTGGTATTGATCGGCATCATTGTTATACTCGTTTTTGACGATTACGCCGCCAACAGGACCACCGGCGTCTGGTGGGCGCGGCTCACCGCCTATATCACCCCCATGGTGGTGAAGGTCCGCGGCCGCGAACACATTAGAAAAAAGCAGTCCTACATCATCGTGTCAAACCACCAGAGCATGTACGACGTGCTGGTCCTGTACGGGTGGCTCGGCGTCGACCTGAAGTGGGTGATAAAGAAAGAGCTCCGGAAGGTCCCGGTCATAGGCTTCGCCGCTGACAAGGGCGGGAATATCTTCATAGACCGCTCCGATCCGAAAGCGGCGTACGAATCCCTCCGGCAGGCGCGGAAAAAAGTGGTGAACGGGACATCCATCATCATCCTTCCGGAGGGGACCAGAAGCAGAAACGGCGAGGTGGGTGAATTTAAAAAAGGCGCCTTCTGGCTTGCCCGTGAGCTGAAATTGCCGATCCTTCCGGTGACGATCATGAACACCGGGAAGATCCTTCCCACGGGAACCTTCGATCTGTTTCCGGGAAGGGCTGTTATGAAGGTCCATCAGCCCATAGATACCGCTGCCTGCGATGATGCGTCCTTTGATGATCTTATTGATAAAGTGAGAGATATCATCAGGGCCGGACTTGATAATTGATGCACTGATGGTTGTATGGAGGTATACCATGATCCTGCTTGATACGTTTTTATTCGCGACGCTGGTCATATTCTGTTACATGACGTCAATTTTTATTCTGGCCCTGGTTTTGAAAGACAACAGTATCGCAGATATAGCCTGGGGTCCCGGCTTTATAATCGCCGCCATAGCCGCGATCTGGTACAACCGGTCCTTTGATCTCCTCCAGATGATCGTTCTTATAATGGTCTCGGCATGGGGTCTGCGGCTGGCGACCAGGATCTTCCTGCGCAACCGCGGCCGCGGGGAAGACCCCCGCTATAAAAAATGGCGCGAATCATGGGGAAAGTTTTTCATTCTCAGGAGCTATCTCCAGGTCTTCCTTCTCCAGGGCCTCATCCTCCTGGTGAACGTGTCGCCGGTCCTGGTCATAGCGGCCTCGGAGCGCTCGGTCCCCGCCTGGTCCGATTACATCGGCATCGCCCTGTGGATCTGCGGTTTTCTCTTCGAAACGATCGGGGACTACCAGCTTGACGCCTTCATGAGGGACCCGGCCAGCAGGGGAAAGATTATCGATAGGGGCCTGTGGCGCTATTCCCGGCACCCGAACTATTTCGGCGAGGTCACCATGTGGTGGGGCATCTTCATCATCGCGCTCCCCGGCGAAATGGGATGGATCTCCGTTGCCGGTCCGGCGGTGATCACGGCGATGATACTCTTCGTTTCAGGAATACCCATGACAGAGCGGATGATGGCCAGGCATCCGGGATTCGAAGAATATAAAAAGAGAACGAGCGTCTTTATCCCTTGGTTCCCGAAAAAGGCTTAATTCACGAACAATTCATGTCCCCTCGCCGTTACCAGAGGCTGAAGGGGAAAAAGGCGGTCCATATCAAGGCGTCGAGGACCGCCGTCTGGATGGTGAAGGCTATTGCCCCGGCAACGGCGAGGCCGAAGGCCCACGAAGGCCGGCGGGGCCGCACCATGACCAGGGCCGTGAATATCCCGATGGAACCGAGACCCACCAGGGCCAAGACGATCCGTATGGCGATCCACAAGACGGCTGAAGGCTCCCTGATCATCTCAAAGGTCAGGGGCATCCAGAGCGCTGACGGAACCAGCACGGCTCCGTAGAGAAAAAGAAAAAGCCGATACCGGTACCGGCCGATGCGCGCCTCCCCGGGATTGACCGCCAGGAGAATGAAAAACGTGAAGGCCAGATACCCTGCCGCGGCGGTCAACATCGAGGCGGTGTAGAAGGGCATGAGCCATGGCGGCACATCGCCCCAGAGGGCTCCCCTGGCGGAAGGATTGTTGACAAGGCCGTGGGCGTAGCTGATCAGCACCGCGCTGCCGCAGACCAGGTTCAGGATCAAGAGCTCAAGTTTTTGCCGATGTACCGTCATGTCGCCTCCTCTGGTATATGCTATTAATAATCACTGCCGTCACCGTTTTTTCTGGAGGAGCGTCTCGATCCGCTGCATCATGGCGTCGGGTATCACGACCCCGGCCGTCTTGAGGCGCGTGATGTACTTCTCAAAGGATTTCCTGGTGTCAGACGATGCCGCCAGGACGCGGAGATAGGACCTCATGTTTTCCTCGACCTGTTTCCGCAGCGATATGTTCCTGTTGAGCAGGTCCTCCACCGGCGCCAGGAGCCGGTAGTTGACCGGCCTGCAGAAGGAGCGGTACACGGCGAAGCGCTGGGTCATGTCGCAGTCGGCCACCCCGGCGTTGATGCTCTCGACGACCCGGTCGAGGTTTATGAAATCGATCACCTGGAACCCGTGCCGGTCCGACAGTATCTCCTTAATCCGCGCCGCCACATCCCGTGCAAAATCGCACGATTCGAAGTCTCCGCCGCATGTTTTCTGGTCCTTTAAATAAAGAACGGCGTCTACATCGGACGAGTCCTGGGCCATGCCCATGTTGACCGAGCCGACCAGGTCTAGGGCTATGTGGCCGGTGAGGCCCCCCAGGGACTGGAGGGCGTTTTCAAGGTTCTGGACCCGCTCCTCGCTCTGCTTCGTCTGGTGGATCCTGAAAAAGTTCCGGATGTCGCGGAAGATGCGGATCTCCGGCACCAGGGTGTACCGCTCGATGTTTTCGTCAATGACGGAGATGTCCCTGAGGGCCTTGAGCCGCTCCGGGTCGATTACGGTTTCCCGGTACGAGGCGCCCTCCCTGCGGTAATCGGCGATGTCGTACACGCGGTAATCGGCGATTTTTTTAAGCTTCACCTCCGGGATGCCGCCGCCGTCAACGGTGACCTCGAAGAAAAACCCCCCTTCGGAAATCTCCCCGCGGGGCGTCATTACCTCCCCGAAATTGGACGGGTTCATGTAAAGGGTGCCGTTCACGAAGCGCACCCCCCAGTTTTCGTGGACGTGGCCGCTGAAGCACGCCATGACGGGGTTGTTGTCGCAGTAGGTCCTGAGGGCGGGGGAGCCCCACGATCCGAGGAAGCTGATGTCGTCCAGGATGCCCGAAGCGGGATGATGGACAACGATGATGTCCGGCCGTGCCCCTTCCAGGAAGCGGTACAGTTCGGAGTCGGTGTCCTTCATGGCCCTGCCGCCGTATCGCACCAGATATTTTTCCGGGAAGCCGGGAGTGCGCACATCGGCGCCGCCGTACCCGGCGATGGTAAGGCCCCCGGCGGCCGCGCTCTTCAGGTGGATGCTGCGCTCCGCCAGGGCAGTCCCGGCCAGGTCCATGTCATAATTGCCGGGGATGGTAACGATCATCTTCTTAGCGCCGGCGCTGAAAATGTTCTCTAAAATCTGGTATTTTTTAAGCATCACCTCCCGGGCCATTTCTGAAGCGTCGAGGTAGTAGCGGGCAGCGCCTGCCAATTCATCATTGAGGTCCCCGCCCTCCAGGAGGAATCCGACGTAATCTTCAAGGAGGATCTGTTCTTTCTTAGACTCCCGGCGCATGGCGCGAAAACGGTTCTGGACCTCGGAGTACTCGACGGACTGGCCCAGGGAATAGAAGGGCAGGTCGATCAGGTCGCCGGCGATGATATACAGGTCGGCGACGGTCTCCTTCAGGAGGTTGTAGACCCGGGAAAAGCTTCCGTGGATGTCAGTGCAATGTATTATTTTCATCATGGCAAGCCGCGGTTATGGATTGATGGACACGGAAAGCCCGGACCTTTTTCCATTCCCGGATATTTATTAGACGTCACGGATTCAGGTTTTGTCAAATCATTTAATCGGCGGTTCAAGGCCCAAGCCGTCATCGGCGGGGCGGCGGGAACTCCCCATCGCCCTTGAGCGCCGGTTGTCCGATGATTACGCTAGTATGCCCCTGTTGCGCCCCATCTGAATCATCTGGGCGAGGGCGTTCTCGGGAAGCGGTTTTCTGTCCGCCGGGTCCTTCGCCCTGAGGACTGCAGCTCCGGCGGGACAATTGGGCACGCATACGCCGCATCCGATGCAGCGGTCCCGGTTTACCTCGGCAGCGCCCCGGTCATTCAGCGCGATGGCCCCCATGGGGCACCGCGTCAGGCAGTCTCCGCATCCGGAGCATGATTCAGCATTGATTGAGGAAAAATGATTGGTATACACTATCTCCGCCGGGCGGGGATGGTTCTTTACGGAATTCAGCACGCCGCAGCAGTCCCCGCAGCAGTTGCACAAGCCGTTGGGGTTTTGCGATGTCGAGGGCTGGGTCACCAGTCCTGCTTTCTGCGCTGAACTGATAATTTCGAAGGCCTCCGCTGAGGTGACCCGGCGGCCCATGTTGTTGTCAAGATAGTAGCGGGCCATGGATCCGAACATGAAGCAGGTCTCCATCGGCGCGTCGCACCCCTGATGGAGCATGTTCTTTGTCTTCCGGCAGATGCATTCCGTGACGACGATGGTATCGATCCCTTCCAAAATCTTGCTGACATCGTCCAGGGCGGCAATATTCAGCTCCGGCGTGACTGCTTCATTGACGGGAATGGTGCGCAGGAAGGCCCCTTTGACGTCGGCGAAGGCCCGGTTGAAGCCCTCGTCGGAATACCGGAGGAACATCCGGGACAGCTTCTCGTTCAGCCTGTTGACCTGGAATTCGAACAGCCCGTGCACGAAGGGAATGGCGCCGTACCGGACCAGCGAGTCTTTTTTCAGCCTGAAAAGGAGGCCCCGCGAAGCCATGTCCTCGAGTTTTGCAGCGGTTTCCTCCAGCGGTTTTCCGATGCGCGCGGCCACCGACTCTGGCGTTTCGACCATGGGGCTCATGGCCAGAAAGAGCTCGGCCTCCTCCCGGGTGAACAGCTCCTTCAGTATTTCGATTTCTATTCCTGATTCCGTCGCCGTGAATCCTACCGAATAGGCGTCGAGCTTTTTCTGCATTGAGCGGTACAGGTCATCGTTCATCATGGGTCACATCCTCCGGGTGCTGTTTTTTCAAGGACAGGATCAGCTCCTCGACGGCGTCGATCCCGTTAGCATAATATTCGACGGAGCCGGTTCCCTTGGCGAGGACCGATGACCCCTCAATGATGGTGATAATAGACAGCGCCGTCTTGACGGGGTCGGCGTCGTGCCTGAATTCACCGGCGCGTATCCCTTTTTCTATGAGGCGGCTGACGGTTTTTCTCCAGTAGACCAGGATGCCGGTTGCGGCCTTCCTGAGGGCCTGGTGCGTGTCGTCGGCGTCCGTCAGGGTGTTGGCCAGGGGGCATCCCCCGGTTGCGAGAATATCGTCGCGCAGGGCGCGGTAAACCTTCGGATAGGCGAGGAGCTTATCAAGGCAGGTCGACTGTCGCGCCATTTCATCGGAGATGGCGTCAATAATCCGTCCGATGCCGTGGTCAAAGGCGCGCAGGGCAACCTCGTCCTTGTTCATGAAGTTGCCGTAGATGCTCCCCTTGGTGAGCCCCGTCGCCCTGGTCATGTCCGACAGGGAGGTACCGGCGTATCCTTTCATGTTAAACAGGGGGGACACCTTTTCGATAATATATCGTTTTGTGCGCTCTGATTTCCCCTCCGGGGTGTTATCTCTCATGACAAAAAAATACCGACCGGTATTTTTTTGTCAAGCTGCAAAGGAATGTTTTTAAGAAAAATATTCCATGAAATATTGACGTTTTAAGAAACTGTTATTATATTTTATAAAATATAATTTTATAAAATATAATAGGGAGTAATAAAATGGCAGACAGATCAGAACCAACCGTATATGATTTTACTGTAAAAACCGGCGCAGGCTTGAATAAATCTCTGGGTGATTACAGGGGAAAGGTCCTTTTAATCGTGAATACCGCGAGCCGCTGCGGATTCACACCCCAATATGACGGACTGCAGAAACTCTACGAAAGCTATAAAGACAAGGGTTTTGAAGTCCTGGCTTTCCCTTCCAACCAGTTCATGAATCAGGAGCCGGGGTCTGACAAGGAGATCAAAGAATTCTGCGAGGTCAATTTCAACATCCGGTTTCCTGTTTTCTCAAAAATCGACGTGAAGGGTCCCGACGCCGATCCCCTCTTCACGCACCTGACCAGAACAGCCCCGGGTATTTTCGGTTCCAGGGAGATCAAGTGGAACTTTACAAAGTTTTTAGTTGACCGTTCGGGAAAAGTGGTGAGAAGATATGCGCCGATAACCAAGCCGGAATCGATTGAAAAGGAATTAAGGAAGATTCTCTGATGGACAACAATGACGAATATCTCAAGCTTGATAACCAGCTTTGTTTTGTCCTGTACGCGGGATCCAGGGCCATTACCAGGCTCTATACACCGCTCCTGAAAAAGCTGGGAATCACCTATCCGCAGTACCTTGTTCTCCTCGTGCTGTGGGAGGAGGACGGCCTGGGCGTGAGCGCCATCGGCAGCCGCCTCAGGCTTGATACCGGGACTCTGACGCCTTTGCTGAAGCGCATGGAGTCACAGGGCCTCCTGTCCCGGCGAAGGACAGTTTCGGATGAGCGAAAGGTGGCAGTCTATCTTACGGCGCGGGGAAAAAAACTGAAAGAAAAAGCCGCAGCAGTTCCCCGGGAACTATTCTGCCGTACCGGCCTTACTGCAGAGGAATTTCTCCATCTGAAAGAAAGTATCACCGTTCTTATCGGACGCATGGAACGGGATCAGTCTGATGTAGAATGCAAGGAGGATTCTTCATCCTGACACGGGACCGCTTTTGACGGAAGTGGACGAAAGGAACGCGGCCATGTTTACGAGTCCATTAAAATTATAATTGATCAATACCCCCCGGTTTGATATGGTGATGCCATACTGCGTGGAGGTCACAGGAGGAACCATGATCACCTTTCCGGGCTATGAGGCCGTCATCACCAGGGTCTACGAGAACAGGCAGGACCATGTCTTCGAGTACTGGGACGACCTGGATGAAAGCGAGAAAAAACAGCTCCTTGACGACCTGTCAGATATCGATTTTGACCTGCTCCAACGGCTCTATTCATCAAAGGAGCTTATGGCTGACACCTATTTCGAACCCGCGCCCTACATCCCGGTGCCGGCAACCGATGCGGAACGGTCAGAGCACCGGCGGGCCCGGGACGCGGGCATCGACCATGTGCGCGGCGGGAAAACCGCCGCCTTCGTCGTGGCCGGCGGCCAGGGGTCGCGCCTCGGGTACGAAGGGCCCAAGGGAAAATACCCGGTAGGGCAGGTGTCGGGAAAGACGCTCTTCCAGATACACGCTGAAAAAATAGTAAAATACTCCCGCAAGTACGGCGCGGCGATCCCCTTTCTCATCATGACCTCCCGGGCCAACCATGACGAGACCGAAGCCTATTTCCGGGAAAATAGCTATTTCGGCCTCGGCGCGGAAAATGTTTATATTTTTCCCCAGAACATGATCCCCTCCCTTGACACGGAGGGAAAACTGATCATGGAAACGAAGAAGAACGTGTTCAAGAACCCCGACGGTCACGGCGGCAGCCTCACGGCCCTGTATACGTCGGGGGTCATCGGAGAAATGTATAAGCGGGGGATCGAGACCATCTCCTACTTCCAGGTCGATAATCCCCTGGTGAAGATAATCGACCCGGTGTTCATCGGCTTCCATGTTCTGCGCGGGGCGGATATATCCAGCAAGGCGGTCCGTAAGGCGTACCCCGAGGAAAAGGTGGGCGTCTTCGTCCGCTTCAGCAACAACACCATCGGCGTGGTGGAATACTCGGACCTGCCGGAGGAGAAAACCTTCAGTAAAGATGAAAAGGGGGGTCTCCGGTATTCCTCGGGCAGCATCGCCATCCACCTGTTCAGAAGGGACTTCATAGAGCGGGTAACCGCCGGGTCGGAGATATCCCTGCCGTTCCACACGGCGCGGAAAAAGATAAAGGCCTTCAAGGGCGGCGAAGCAAGGGAAATAGATGGCTTCAAGTTCGAGAAGTTCGTCTTCGACGCCCTGCCCCTGACGGAAAAAAATATCGTTTTTGAAACGCTTCGAGAGGAGGAATTCGCCCCGGTCAAGAATCCATCTGGCGTGGATTCGGTGGAATCGGCCCAGAGGATGATGGATGACCAGTACCGGTCGTGGCTTGCCGTCAGGGGGGTGAGGATACCGGCAGGGGTGAAGGCCCTGGAGATATCGCCCCTGGTTGCCGTGGAACCGGAGGATATCGATCCCGGACTGGCTGTTCCCGATAAAGAAAAGGTATACCTGGCCTGACGGAAGGAGGACAATGATGAGCACACGAAGCTTATACCGGCCCTTCGCGGCAGCCCTGATGACGGCGGTCATGCTCCTGGGGCCGTCTCTCCAGTCAAAGCCGGCTGAACCGATCCTGGTACTGGGCTTTGATACAACGCTCCTTAATGATATCCAGGACAGGCTCCTCAGGGAGGCGGTCATGAAAGAATTCAGCCAGTCCGGGTACCGCATCGTGCCGGTGATGGAGATAGAATCCATCTTTCATGAAGGCCGGGAGAGACAGGTGCGGAAGCTCAAGCGGGATGATATAAAAAGCCTCTGCGAAGAAATGAAGGCGGGATATGCCTGCTGCGGCACCATGGTTCCCGAGACCGCGATGAAGGATGAGGAGATCAAAAGCGGTGTGAATTATATCTGCTCGATGACCCTGTTCGTCATGGATAAAAACAGGTTCGAAACAGTGACCATCAGGGCCGCCGGCGAGGACAATCTTTTCCGGTTCTACGGCGCATTGTCGAAAAAGATCGTGGCGGAAATCGGGAAACTGCTGTAATGCACTGATGCCGTGGCGCTGCCTTCCATCTTTCCCCCGGGGTAAGCGCTCTTACTTTTCCAGAATGATCTTGTTGACCAGGAAATCGGTCTGCTTCGGGTCAAGGTCGAACTTCTGGGCAGCCTTTTCAATCAGCTTGGATTTATCCGCTTTCGGATCGGCTTTCAGCTCGCCGCTGATAAAACGCAGTGCGTCTTCCATCGATTTGTCCATGGCGATTCTCCGGTTCCTGAATTATAATGCCCGCATGTATTCCGGCTTGAGAAGGTTTTCGTCCCTTTTTTTCAGCACATGGTCGAGAAGGTCCAGGATCTCCCCTTTCTGGTCCGGGAGGACCGCCCGGATGGGAAGATAGTTCGACGCATGGTTCGACGTGAACAGGCACCGGCTTTTCACGTCCATGGTTTCCACGATGACCTTCAGCTCTTCAAGGAGGCCGAACTTGTCCGGAAGAACGAACGTGCCGGCCCGGTAGGCCTGGTAGAGCTCCGTGTTGGGAAGGAGCATTACGGTAAGGGCGGAGGCGAAGTCCGGCGACATCTCGCCCAGGAGCTTCCCCGTGTCACGGGCGTGGTCCATGGTCAATTCCGTGCCGCCGATGCCCAGGAGCACCGTCTGGGACAGGAGGATGCCCGACTCCTTTACCTTGGCGGCCGCCTCCTTCATGTTGACGGGGAAGGCGCCTTTCTTGATGCGCCGCAGCACCTCCTTGTTGCCCGATTCGATGCCCTGGTAGAGGATCCCGATGCCGGCTTCTTTCAGCTCCTTCAGCTCGGCCGGGGTCTTCTTGAGGATGGCCTTGGTGTTGGCGTACACGCCGATGCGCTCCACGTGGCGGTTCTTTTTCTTTATGTAGTCGATGATCTCAAGGATCGTTGCCGTGGGGAGTATGAGGACGTCGCCGTCGGCGAGGAACACGCGGTCAAAGCGGTACCGCGACGCCTCGTCGATGTCCCGCTTGATGGTTGCCATGTCCTTGACGCGGAATTTCTGCTCCTTGTACGTGCCGCAGAAGGTGCACATGTTGTGGGAGCACCCCACGGTGACCTGGATGATCATGCTGTATGCCTCGCTGGGAGGCCGAATGACGTGTCCTACGTAATCCATCGCAGTAACCTTGTTGTATCGTATCATCCCTCCCCCTCGATGGGGGAGGTTAGGTGGGGGTGATCAGGAATGTTCACCCTCCCATCACCCCTCCCGTCAAGGGAGGGGGAAAATATTACATATGAACTCCTACTACTGTTCCGGTTACACCTTTCCGGGAGGGGTTATTTTTAGCAATAATAATTTCTATTTCCCTTTTGCGTCGGGTCCCCACAGGATCTTGTGCAGCTGAAGGTTGAGCCGTACCGGGAGTCGGTCCCTGATGATCAGGTCCGCCAGCTCCGTTCCGCCCATGACGCCGGAGGAGGGGGAAAAGTTGATAACCACCCCCTTTTTCACAAGGTATTTTGCGATGAAGTCCCGGGCGAATTCGTAATCCTCGATGCCGGAGAGCACGAACTTGATTTCGTCCCGGTCGGCGAGATATTTAAGATTGCGCATCTCAAAGGAGTCGGCCTCGCCGCTTGAAGGAGTCTTCACGTCGACGATCTTGCGCACCTTTTCGGGGACGTCCTTCAGGAGTATGCTGCCGTTCGTTTCCAGCTGGCATTTCCAGCCGTGATCGATGATCAGCTTCAGCAGGGGGACGGTATTGGCCTGGAGCATCGGCTCCCCGCCGGTCACGGTCACGTGGTCCGCGGACGGGTACTGCTCCAGCTCGCGGATGATGTCATCCAGCTCCATGACCGTGCCGTTCTCCCGGGCATGCCTGGTGTCGCAATACGCACAGTCGAGATTGCAACCGGTAAGGCGCACGAAGGCCGAGGGGAGGCCCGCGGTCACGGTCTCGCCCTGGATGGAATAGAATATTTCGTTGACCGTGAGGTTCATGGAGCAAGTGTACAACACGATTAAAATAAGTCAATGGGCATTTTCCGGGCGGTCAGCGGCCGGTTCATTCCGCCGGCTTGTCATAGAGGTGGCGCCGTATCGCGTCACGCTGGTCCGCCAGCGCCAGGTGGTCCGGCTTGTCGTCGCCGGAAACCGCTTCGGCCAGGGCGACAGCCACCTCAACCTCGCCGGCGGCGACCACCGTGGCCCCGGCGCGCCGTATGGCAGGGACATCACGGAGATGCGCGCACCGCACGAGTATGCGCAGGTCCTTGTTGAGAACACGGGCCTGCCGCACGATCTCCGCCGCGTCCTCGACGTCGGCGGTGAGGATAAGGCTTCCGGCTGTGGATATCCCCGCCTCCTCAAGGGTCCCCGGCCGCAGCACATCGCCGTACAGGGCGCGGCATCCGCCGGCCCTCAGGCGGCGGACCGTGTCCAGGTTTAATTCGATGACGGAGATCTCGGCACCGCCCTCGGCAAGCAGCCGGTGCACGGTTTTGCCGACGGGCCCGTATCCGACGATGATGCATTTCCGGGGATCGATCGCCGGCGGTTCGCCGGAGGGCGGATGCACCGCCCCTGCTAGAGAAGACAACCGCCGCGCCATGCGGTAGACCGACGGATTAAGGACTATCGAAATGATGGAGGCGGCTATGATGGCGTTCCATCCCGCCTCATTTATCAACTTCATTTCCCTGGCCGCGGCGCCCAGGATAAAGCTGAATTCGCCGACCTGTGACAGGGCCGCGCCCACGGGGATGGCCGTGGAAAGGGGGCGGCCCAGTATGCGCACGGTCAGCAGCGTGGATAGGGGCTTCCCGATCAGCACCACCGCCAGGACGATACCGATCAGCAGCGGTTCTTCCGCAACGCTGCGGGGATCGAAGAGCATGCCGATGGAGACGAAGAACAGGACGGCAAAGGCATCACGCATCGGCAGGGCGTCGGCGCCGGCCCTGGCGGCAAATTCAGTTCGGCCGACCGCAAGGCCGGCAAGGAAGGCCCCCAGGGCCATGGATACGCCGAAGATCTTGGAGGACCCGATGGCGATGCCCATGGCGATCACCAGCACCGCGAGCAGGAAGAGCTCCCGGGACCGCGTGATCGCAATCCGTTCCAGCACCCAGGGAATGACCCACCGGCCGAGAATTATTACGGCGGCGACTAGGCCGATGATCTTGAGGAAGGTAATGGCGATGGCGGATACGGCCCCACCGCCGGTGCCGCCGCTCCCTGAAAACAAAATGGGGAGCATCAGCAGGTACATGACGGTGAGAATGTCCTCCATGACGGTCCAGCCGATGGCGATATGCCCGATCGGCGCGTGGAGGTCCCTGCGCTCCGCCAGGACAAAGGCCATCACCACCGTGCTGGCCACCGAGATCGCAAGGCCGAGGACGATCCCCGGGCCCCACTCCCAGCCCAGCGCCCGGAGCAGCGCGGCCAGAGCGGCGGTGGAGAAGGCGCTCTGGATCAGGGCGCCCGGCACGGCGATACGCCACACGGCCGCCAGCTCACGGAGGTGAAAATGCAGGCCGATGCCGAAGAGAAGGAGGATTACGCCGATTTCGGCAAACTGCTCGGCTACGGGCTGGTGCGCGGTAAAGCCCGGTGTAAAGGGGCCGACCGCGATGCCGGCCAGGAGATAGCCGACGATAGGCGACAGCTTCAATCTCTGGGCTATATAACCGAGCACAAGCGCCGCAGCCAGGCCCCCGGTAAAAGTGAGTAATACATGTAATTCCTGCATGGCCGTTTTCCTCTCCTGCTGTCAACGCCGGTCCCGGACGACAAGTACGTCACACACGAGGGATGATATGATGCGCCTGGCGTGATTCCCGAAAACGGCATACGAAAGGAACCCCTGCAGGGGAGAGCCTATGACGGCCAGCTCCGTGTCCGATACGCGGATGAAGTCCTTTAGAACCCCGGCCTCGCTGCCGTGCTCGATGATCTTGTTCAGGCGGGCGCGCTGTTCTTCGGTCATGTCAATGGCGGAGATGAAGTTCGTCAGGTCCCGGTGGGCCACCTGCCTCATCTGTTCCTGGTAATCGTCAATATTTTCCGCGGCGTGGGATTTCGGCGCGGTAAAGGGATATACGATGGCCAATGCCCCGCCCGGGAACCAGGCAGCCGCGGTCTCTATCGCCTTCTTTGATGCAGGGGAAAGGTCGGCGGATACGGCGATCCTGCTGTAGGGCCCCCTGAATCTTTCATTGACGATCAGCAGTGAAATTTCCGATTTACCGAGGAGCCGAGCAACGGTTTTACCCAGGGTGCGCTGCCCGAGGATCTCATTGCGCGCGACCCCGGTGACGATGAGATCGCAATTCCTTTTTTCAGCGACCCGCATGATGATCTCGTGAGGCTCGCCTTCCTCGATCATTATGTCGGCGTGAGCATGCATGGCGGACATGTCGTCGAGGAGCCGCCTGCGCGCTTTTTCTATTGCCAGCTTGTTGTAGTTGAGAAAAGGCAGGAAGGGGATCCGCCTGATGCTGTTGTTTTTATTGGGCGATTCGAGGACGTGGAGCACTATCAGTTCGCAATCGTGCTGCTTCGCAAGCGAAGCGGCGCGGTCCTGGGCCCGGTCGCTGAGGGAGCTGAGGTCCGTCGCAAGTAATATTTTTGCCGGTGGCGTCATCATGTAGCATCCATCATAATTATGATAATCGCGCGGGATTACGTGTCAATAAATTTATTATTCCATCAACCTGGAGTCAGGGAATGAAGACCTGCATGCTATGATTGCATGCGATGTAAATCCAGCGCTACATAATGATCCTCGAGAAACTTGCTTGCAATGTAAAGAATGATGTTTATAATGGCTTGCAGGATGACATATCAAACAATGTAATTCAGTAAAATGAAAAGTAAATTTTTCATTATAACGATTTTCCTCATTGCGGCTGTTTATATCCTGTCGGAATTCATTGTTGACAGAAACTGTTCGAACAAGACTTCCAATAAAAATTTAACGGCTTATAAATTTCAAATATCGGCCGCGTACAAAAAATTAAATTCGAAAAACCCGGGCACCTGCATTTCACTGCCCAAATGGTTTTTGGTTTCATGTGTTATCTGTGAAAACAAGCCCTTGACCTTCATGCCCTTCAGTGTGATCGGCAAATATGATGTCTGGTCAAAGGGTACTTTCTTCTAGCATTCCTCCCCTTATTTCCTCAAGTACCAGAACTGGTGCAAGGTGCCGCCGGTTTCCATTCCCCCCGCCGGATAATTGATTATCGGTATGACATCACGGTGCGGTCGTATGGTGTTCATGCGGGAAAAGGGCACGGGCCGATCATTGAACTATCATAAACGAGGTTGCTGCAAGATGAAAATCAATATATGGAATGTAATTAACAACCCCAGAATTGTCTTTTATATAATCGGCATGTATATACTCGCCGCTGTAATGTTTTCGTTCATGTATTATGTTTTGCTCTCTCAAATCGAAGGAGCGCCGTCCTTGAAATATAACACGTGCGTCCAGTCGGCATCGCATGTTGCCGGTTTTTTTGAATCGTTCTATTTCAGTATTACATCGCAGACGACAGTCGGTTACGGCGACATCATTCCGGCGACCTTCGGCGCGAGAATCGTCAGCGGGGCACAGACCCTTTTCGGCTATTTTTATCTAGCCTTCAGCATTGCGATTTTCACCTGCAAGGCCCTTGTCAAATCAGAAGTGTTTAAATCGTTTTTTCTTGATCATGCCAGAGATGTCGTTATGCATTAAACCATTGTCGGATAATTTGAAGCATATGAAAAAAAACAAATCCCTACATATTCCATCCTCATGTCACTATCGTTCCTGCTGCTGCCGGCGGTGCTGCTGGCGGGGGACCAGGGGGACAGCCACAGCAGCGTGATAAGCAGCGTGGGCATCGCGATACTTGCCGCGACAGTCATGGCCTATATCGGCCACCTGATGAAGCAGCCGCTTCTTCTCGCGTATCTGGCTGCCGGTATCGTCATTGGACCCGGCATCGGGCTGGGGCTCATACAGAATATCCGGGACATAGAGACGATTTCTCATTTCGGCCTCATCCTGCTCCTCTTCCTGATAGGCCTTGAGATTGACATCAAGAAACTGAAGGATTCGGGCGAATCGCTGATCATAAGCGGCCTTTCGCAGTTCCCCGTCTCGCTCCTGATCGGGATGGGGTTTTTCCTGCTGATGGGATATGCCCTGGACAAGGGAAAGTATGACCTCATCTACCTGGCAGCGTGCTGCAGTCTGAGCAGCACCGCCATCGTCGTCAAGCTCCTGTACGGCAAGTTCGAACTCGATACCCTGGCCGGAAGGATTACCCTGGGGATTCTCGTGTTCCAGGACATCTGGGCCATCCTGCTGCTGGGGATACAGCCGAACCTGGCCGATCCCGATATCATGCAGATCCTTCTGTCCTTCGGGAAGGGATTCCTTCTCGTGGCGGTAAGCATGCTCATCAGCAAGTACATACTGCCGAAGGTCTTCAGGTCTGTCGCCAAGGTGCCGGAACTGGTGCTTGTCTCCTCCCTGGGATGGTGCTTCCTGATATGCGGCGCCGCGTCATTTCTCAACCTCTCCCTCGAAATGGGCGCCCTGATCGCCGGAGTGGCCATTTCAACGTTCCCCTACAACCTCGATGTCATCGCCAAGGTGGTCAACATCAGGGATTTCTTCGTTACACTCTTTTTCGTTTCCCTGGGCATGCAGATACCGAATCCCTTTGCGGATATATCCATTCTGGCCACCGCCGTTGCCGTTTCCGCGTTTCTCATACTCTCGCGGTTCCTGGCGATCTTCCCGGTGCTTTATTCCCTTGGAAACGGCCTGCGGGTAAGCCTCCTGACCCCGATCAACCTTTCGCAGATCAGCGAGTTTTCCCTTGTCATTGCCTCCCTCGGCGTGGCGGCCGGCCATATTTCGCGGGACACCATGTCGATTATAATCTTTGTCTTTGTCATAACCTCGGTTGCGTCAACGTATATGATCAAGTACAATGACGCGATACAGAAAGGAGCCGCTGCTCTCCTGAAGAAGATCGGGCTGAAGGAAATCAAAACAGCGGACAGGGAGGAGGATTCGGCTCCCGGCAAGGAAATAGCCATCCTCGGGTTCTTTCGCACCGCCAGCTCCCTCCTCCATGAGATAATCGGCGGCGAAAAAGACGCGGGCGGCGGCAGCCTCAAGGACAGGATAATAGTCGTGGATTTCAACCCCGAAATTCACGAGTCGCTCCAGAGCCTGGGGGTCAAGGTCGTCTACGGCGACATCGGACATCCCGACACCCTCCACCATGCGGGGATCCATGACGCTAAAATCGTGATTTCAACCATACCGGACACGATCCTTGTCGGAACCGATAACCTGAGAATCATCAGGCATATCAAGGAGATTTCTCCCCATGCGAAAATTATCGTAACCGCTGAAAGCATAGAACGGGCGCTTAAGATGTACGCGGAAGGAGCGGACTATGTTTTTATCCCGAGAATACTGTCCGCCAGAAACATCATCCAGATGATGTCTCTTATGCTCGGCGAGAAACAGGAAGAGATGAATGAGATCATCCGCGGGGAAATGGAGTCACTGCGCGCCCGGAACGAGATTATACGCTGATGTGAGCAAGGATGAATGGTGCGGATTATCGGGCAGATGACGCGCACTGTGCATGCTATGCATCTTTCCCCCCCGCTCCTGAAATAATCAAAAAAACTCCGGCAACAAGCAGTAAACCGCACATCGCGTAAATCGCGATATAGGTGGCCCGGTCATGGCTTTCCGAGTCAATAAATACAGTTTCAGGATTGTCCCTGCTGTATCTCACCCGGACCATCTGGCCGGCGGAAAACGCCCCGCAGGAATAACAATCGTAGGGCGTGAATGTGTGTCCGCGCCCCGCGTCATCCTTGAATGAAATGTCCACGTAACAGCACCGGGCCCTGTTGCGCAAGGTTTCCCGTAACCGGACCACGGTGCCGGTTGTCTGCACTGATCTCTCTCTCCATTCCCTGTCGGCAGCGGGCATTATTGTCATTGTTGCGTAAAGCATGTAGCCGGCCAGCGGGACAGCAACGGCTCCTGCAATGATTTTCCACAGGACAATTTTCTTTTTCATCGCCACTCCGTCCTTTAATGAATCATCTTCAAGGAATTCCTTCCGCTTACGCCCTGGAGCCAGGGCCAGGGTACACGGCTGCAATTATTTAAACTGACAAATTAATCATGTCAACAGGAAAATTTTCTGCCCGGGACAATTGACCCCGCGAACAGTCAGAAATAACTGTTGACTCACGTATCCGGCCCAATTGGGGATAAAACTATTTACATTATTTTCGTTTTTCAATATATTGGGAATAATGAAAAGCAGGGGCTGGTTATGACTGGCGGAATCAGGCTCAAGGTCACGTGCTATGAAGGAAGCAGGGCCCATGAGCGGCCAATGCGCTTTCTCCTGGGTGAAAAGCGGTTCGAGGTGACGGATGTCATCGACCGATGGTACGGCCCCGATTACCTCTATTTCAGGGTGCGCGCCGATGACGGCAACATCTATATCCTCCGGTGCGATGAGGTTAACGATGAATGGGAGTTGGGGCTGTTTCAAAAAGGCGGCGGATCAGAATGAAGGTCATGAAAAAAGCAGCTAAAGAGATATGGGATAATCTCCCGGTATGGTATATTTTCTATGTGACAGCCTATACCGTCTTCGGCTTTACCGCCCTGCTTGAGAAGCCGCGCCCGGATTATGCGGTGACCGCGCTGTTTCCTTACAGCTTGTTTCTGCTTTATTATTACGGGAGGTCCGGGGCCGATGAGGGAAATAACCAGCCGGGCGGGTTGAGGAAATTTTTGATCGTTGCGGGGATGACCTCGGCCGTCCTCATCCTGGCCTTCGCCCTGTCGCGGCCGATACGCCTCGCTTCCGACTGGCCCTCGCATTTTGACCGGGCCGTCCTGGGCTTTGAGGCGTCGAACATCACATGGACCCTGCTTGTCGCGCTGCACTGCTACCTGTTCCAGGGATGGAAGAAATTCCTCCTCTTCTTCGGCGTGGCCCTTCTCTACGGCATGATCCTGGAAAGCTCCGGTGTGACCATGGGGTTTTTCTTCGAGGACCATTACCATCTGTATATACCGGGCTTCAGCGCCCCGGTGGCCACCATGTTCGGTTGGAGCACTGTCTTCTATCCATGCGTTTTCATTTTAGAAGGAATTCGCCGGGGACTGCCTCTTATTGGAAGGAGGTCCTTTGCCTGGCAGGGTTTGTTTGTAGCCCTGGTTGCGGTGTTCTTCGATGCCCTCATTGACCCCTTCGCAACGGACTTCGGCCTGTGGGCATGGAACAGGGCGTATAACGGTAATAACAGCCTGTACTGGTTCGGGGTGCCCCTGGTGAATTTCGTGTCGTGGTTTGCCGCGGTTTTTTCCTTTGGTGCGGCCTATTATTTTTTCGAGATGAGGAAGACGGAGTGGGACCAGCTTAAAAGGACAGCGGCCATGTTCGTTTCGCTTCCCCTTATCCTCCTTGTGGCGGGAATTATCGAGTTTTCTTCACTTGGACTTATAGAAGGCTTCAATGGCCCCAGCTGGAACATTCTCAACCAGTATATTCGGGACGGTATGCCCCTGACCAGGCCGCCCCAAAAGGGAAAGATGCAGGAATCTCATACTAAAGGTGAACAAGATGTCATGTTTTGAATTGGGCCCTATCAGGCCCCCCAGCGAGGCGCAGAGCATACTTCTTCGGCTTACGCGCAACTGCCACTGGAACAAGTGCGCCTTCTGCCCCGTCTATAAAGGCCGGCAATTTTCCATGAGAAAAGTGGACGAGATCAAGGCTGATATCGACGTGATGTCGGATATCGCTGAGAAGATATCCCGCGAGTTGAACAAGCGCTATCCCGACCGGAAGGACAACTCGCCGGTGGTGCACGTGATCAAGGACATTGATTTCGGCGGGGAAATCGACCAGGGCTGCGCCAGGCAGGTGGCCTTCTGGCTCTATCACGGCATGAGCAGCCTCTTCCTGCAGGATGCCGACGCCCTGGTGCTCCGGACCGGCGACCTGGTGGACATCCTTAACTACGTGAGGAAAAAGTTCCCGACCATAGAGAGGATCACCACCTATTCCCGGGCCCAGACCGTAAGCCGCAAGACGCCGGAAGAGCTGCGGGCCATCAGGCAGGCGGGACTCAACCGGATACATATCGGCCTTGAGACCGGCGCCGACGAGGTCCTTGCCCTGGTCAACAAGGGCGTGACCCAGGAGGAGCAGATCCGCGCGGGAAGGAACGTGGTGGATGCCGGCTTCGAACTTTCGCAGTATTTCATGCCGGGCCTGGGAGGAAACGAACTTACCGATGAGAATGCCGTTGAATCGGCAATGGTCCTGAACCAGGTGAATCCCACCTTTATCAGGATACGCAGCACGATACCGGTGCCCGGCACGCCGCTCCATGACATGATGGAAGAGGGCAGGTGGACGCCCCTTACTGAAGAGGAAAAGGTCCGGGAGATCCGCCTTTTCATTGAAAAACTTGAGGGTATCACCAGTACGGTGCAGAGCGATCATATCATGAACCTGCTGGAGGATGTTGAAGGGACCCTTCCCGGCGACAAGGAACGGTTGCTCAAGGTCATTGACACGTTCCTTGAGATGGGCCTTGACGACAGGGAATCCTTTATCGTCGGCAGGAGGATCGGGCGGTACCGGTATCTGGCTGATTATGTCCAGTTGTTTGAAGTGGAGAACATCAAGCGCGAAATAATCAGGCAGTATGGTTCGGTCGACAGGGGAATACTGGAAATCCTGACAAATTTCATATAGCGGACGTTCCGTGCGGCCGGACGGCATAAATTAATTCACCCGGGCACTATTTACTCTTGACATATTAGCGCAGCTCTGTCTAATTTTTTATGTATCGGCATCATCGTCAGGCGATGTATTCTGCTCCGCGTGTAATGGCATGAAGATAAAAAGTAGCGTTGAAAATTCAATAGCCGTCCTCGAGATAGAGGGATCCCTTTCCTCAGACATGAAGTTTGAATTCGACAATGAAATCAGCCGGTTCGTGACTCAGCCGGTCCACATCATCCTTGACCTCTCCAAGGTCGCCTTTGTCGACAGCGCCGCCCTCGGCTCTATCATCAAGTTTTATTCCACGCTCAGGAAGAACGGCAGGCATCTGCTTCTCTCCAGTATCAATCAGAAGATATACGACGTGTTCAGGCTGACGGGGATAACCAGGCAGATAAAAATATTCGAGTCCCTTCAGAACGCGCTGGATTACATTCGCGAAAACAGCTGATCTGTCCCGGAATGGAGAATACCGAAATGTTCGTTGTCGCCTGCCTTGGGAATCCGGGTAAAAAATATGCCAAGAACAGGCATAATGTAGGCTTCCTGCTTGGCGATTATATAGCCGGTCTGTACCGGATATCGCTTGCCGCCTCTCCCTTCGGCGCCCTTGCGGGAAAGGGAACCGTGGAAGGGCGTGACGTGCTCATAGTGATGCCCCAGTCGTACATGAACAACAGCGGCGGCCCGGTGCGGAAGGCCGTTGACTTTTATAAAGTGCCACCGGATCGGCTCGTGGTGATCCACGATGATATCGAGCTTCCCTTCTGCCAGTTCCGGTCGAAGTTCGGCGGCGGCCACAAGGGCCAGAACGGCATCAGGTCCATCATCCAGGAACTGGGCACCCCGGATTTTCACCGCATACGCTTCGGCGTGGGAAGACCCGAAAATCCCGAGGTTGGGGTGGCTGACCATGTGCTCTCGAATTTTACCGCCGAGGAGCTGGAACGCATACGGGAGGCCGCACCCTCGGTCGTGGAGATGCTGGTTGAGATACTTAAAGCCCGGTGACATAGCGGAGGGTAGTCTGTGAAACGGTTTTTTATTCTCTTTCTTGTCGGCACCGCGATATTCGCAGCGTGCTGGCAGTTCACGGTCCTCGGATTTCTCCTTTCGTCCGTGGCGGGTGTCGCCGGGATGATGCTCCTGGGATCGGCCCTGAAGCTGTATGACCGGACGAAGCGGAAGCGGGAAGAGGGCCGGCCCGCCCCGGAAAAAGCGGCCGGGGACCTGGTCCGTGACGGCATGGAAAAGCTCCGCCAGATCAGCAACACCACGCGGATGATCCAGAGCAACGACGTCGCAGCCAGGATCAGGGAATTCTGTAAGGTGGGCGTGGAAATCTTCGACTACATCAAGAAAAATCCGGGAAAGATCAACAAGGTGAAGCAGTTCACCAACTATTACCTGGACGCGACCAAAAAGATCATCGAGCAGTATGTTGAGCTTTCCGGCAGGCGCGACAGGACCCCGGAAATCGAGCAGGCGCTGCAGAAGGTGGAAGGGATGCTGGACCTGATCAAGCAGACCTTTGACCGGCAGATGGCGAACCTCCTCGAGGATAATCTGCTGGACATCAACACGGAATTGACGGTTCTGAAAAACACCATGAAGATGGAAGGGTAGGATATAACGATGCCGGCGTCTTCAGCGCCGGCATCGGCGTTAATAATTGAACAATGATGATGGATTTGTTTTGCTCGCTCCGCCTCGTATTTGCATCCTGCAAGACTCGGCTGCCAGCGGCATCCGTGCCGCTTGCTCGCAATAACAAATCCATCATTGCGAACCAGATTTGATGAAAATACGGACAGAAGGAGGATGCCATGGATTTGCAAAACGTGGACGCCCAGGCGGCGAAACCGGTCGAGGTGAAGGAGCTTACGCTGGCCGACCTTAAGGAAGATGAAAAAAAGAAGGTCGAGCAGATACAGAAAGAGCTGGATCTGGACAATTCCCAGAGCGTCATCCAGTTCGGCGTCGGGTCCCAGAGCGGGATCTCCAATTTTTCGGACACCATCCTGAGCGAGATCAGGGCCCGGGACAGCGGCTATGTCGGGAACATCCTCACCGACCTGATGCTCAAGGTGAAAAGCCTTGACGTGAGCGGCCTGTCGGCGGGGGAAAGCGGCCTGTCAAAGATTCCTATCATCGGCAGTCTTGTCAGCAGCGCCAAGAAATCCTTCGCCAGCTTCGAGAAGCTATCGGAGCAGATCGAGAAGATCGTGGACGAGCTCACCAAGGCCAGGATGCAGCTCTTAAAAGATATCACCATGTTCGATTCCCTCTACGAGAAGAACATCCAGTACATCCGGGAGCTGGACCTGTACATCCTGGCCGGCAAGCTGAAGCTGAAGGAGATCGGGGAGAAGGTTATCCCGGAGCTCAAGGCGAAGGCCGACCAGACCAAGGATACCCTGGACGCCCAGAAGGTGCAGGACATGACCCAGGCCCAGAACAGGCTGGAGAAAAAGATATACGACCTGCAGCTCTCGCGCATGGTGGCCCTGCAGACGAATCCCCAGGTGAGGCTCATCCAGAGCGGCGACCAGGTGCTGGTGGAAAAGATCCAGAGCTCCATCCTCAACACGATCCCCCTGTGGAAGAACCAGGTGGTCATTGCCATCGGCATCGTCCGCCAGAAAAAGGCCCTGGAGGCCCAGACGGAAGTCTCCAAGACCACCAACGAGCTGCTGCAGAAGAACTCCGAGATGCTTAAGGCCGGGACCGTTGAAGTGGCCCGGGAATCCGAGAAGGGGATCGTGGAGATGGAAACCCTGAAGAAGGTCCATGACAATCTGATATCCACCATAGAAGAGACCCTGAAGATCCAGCAGGAAGGGAAGGCGAAGCGGCAGCAGGCGGAAGGCGAGCTGGCCAAGCTCGAGGGAGAGCTGAAGACCAAGCTGAAAGAGGCCGGTTCGTCCCCCGCGGGGATGAAGCTGACCTAGGGGGTCACAAAGGGCGGGAATCAACCGCCGATGCTGATCGGGCCCCGGGAAACTGCGGGCCGTTACACTACAACAGGGAGTTTGCCATGGATGTTATTGTACCCCTGGCTGAAGGGTTCGAGGAGATTGAGGCCGTTACCATCATTGATGTCCTGAGAAGGGCGGGGGTCCGGGTTACCGCCGCTTACCTGAAAAAAAATCCGGTAATGGGCTCACATGCCATAACCGTTACGGCCGATAAGGATATTGACGACATACGGTCGTCAGATTTTGACTGCATAGTTCTCCCCGGCGGCATGCCGGGCAGCAGCAATCTCAAGGACGACCCGAGGGTTATTTCCCTTGTCAGGGAAATCAGCGGGTCGGACAAGATCACTGCGGCCCTGTGCGCAGCGCCGCTGGTCCTGGGGCACGCGGGGGTCCTCAGGGGCAAGCGGGCCACCTGCTATCCGGGCTTCGAGGCCCAGATGACGGGGGCGATGCCCCTGTCCGACCCGGTGGTCCGTGACGGTAATATCATTACCGGGAGGGGACCGGGCTGCGCCATTCCATTTGCCCTTGAACTGGTGGCTGTCCTTGCGGGGAAGGACACGGCGGAAACCCTGAAGGAGAACATGCAGGTGTACTGGATGTAACCACATGAACGATCAAAGCAAGAGGCTCTTCAAGGCCGGCTCCTATATTTACATCGAGGGAGATGAGGATGTAGACGAGGTCTACATTGTCGAGAAGGGCCTCGTCGAATTCAAGAGCACCAACCAGAGGGTCCGCACCCACGGGGAAAACGCAGCGCCGGGGGACGTCTTCGGCTTCATATCATCACTGAGCCAGAGGCCGCGCATGGAAACCGCCTTCGCCAAGGTGAATTCGACGGTCATCGTATTCAACCGCGAACGGTTCCTGGTGCTTCTCAAAAAAAATTCAGAGATAGCCATCAAACTCCTCAATTCCTACGCGGATGAGCTGCGACTCTACGACACGATGATCTTTCCCCTGGGGGGTGTCAAGGGGGTGTTTTTACCGGAAGAAACACAGCTCTTCAATCTGGGCCTGTATTATTTCAACAGTAAAATGCTTTCCAACGCCTACTATGTCCTGAGCCGTTACGTCCAGCTCTTCCCCGCCGGACCCGACCTGAATGGGGCCCGGAAAGTCCTCGTTGAAATTGAGAAGACCGGAATTAAAAGGGTCCCCGAGCCGGTGCCGGACGGCATTTACCGCCAGTACGCTGACAAGCAGATAATATTCTGCGAGCATGAGCCGGGCAATGAGCTCTATATCATCAAAAGCGGCCGGGTCAAGATTGTGAAATATCACGGCGACAGCGAAATCATCCTCTCCGTCCTGAGGGAGGGGGAAATATTCGGCGAACTGGCCATTGTGTCGGACAAGCCGAGGAACGCCACGGCGGTCAGTTTCGGCACCACGGTGCTCCTTCCCATCGACAAGGAGTCGTTGCTGAAGCTGATACAGAAGTCGTCAGATCTGCTCAAGAGGATCTTCACCGCCATCAGCCAGCGGGTCTGGTTCACCTTTATCCGCACCGAATCGAAATTCTACCAGAAGCCCATCACCAGGGTCTACGTGTTCCTGGAGAACAAGCTAATCGAGGACAATGTTTCCCTGAAAAGCAGGGAACCGCACATATTCAATTTCGGCATCGATGAACTTCTGAAAATGAACAGCATTCCCAATGACAAGATCGCCGACGCAATGTCTGATCTTTCACGGGATCAGAACCTTAATTTTTACATGGGGCAGACCGTCATTGATAATCCGAGCCTGGTTTCCTCCAAGGCCCGGTACCACCGGTCACGGGACCACCTCTACGAGGGCAACGAGACGGGCGCGGTGATACCGCCGCAGGAAAATGAACCGGAAGTAACGGAACCCGTGACGATTGAAGAAGAGGAAATCACCGAGGATCTCGCGGACATGAGGGTCCCCCAGCGTGAAGTCGAAGAGATGGTGCCCGGATCGGCCGGGACGCTCTTCGAGGAACTGGACAAGGAAATAGGAAGAAGCGGGCGCTGACAATTACGGTGAAGATTCGAGCGGGGATGGCATATATGCCTCCCGCTCCCGCCGGGGGACGGATTTTTTTATTGACTCGCTGAATCTAATCCCAATAAATATCATCATTCTTGAGACCTGCCGGCAAGGCTTTTCTGGCGTGTCCGGCGATCCGATCGTGGAGGGACAGCATGAGATATACTGTAGTTAAGCAATTTTCAAACGGCGTTATTGATAATATTTTTTCATTCATATTCAAATGGGTGGACTGCGGCAAGATGTTCGTGGAGTTTATCTGGTCCTTCATTGAGATATGGATAGCCTTTTTTCTTATATTCTACAATGCCTTCATGTATGTGTATTACCTGTTCCTGTTTTTCATAGACCGCGGCGCCGAATCAAGCGCCGGCATGTTCAGGCTCAGGGGGACCTATAGCGGATCATCGGCGATACCGAAATTTGAAATAACCCGGAGTCCCGGCACGGTGCCGCCGCAGTACGGCTCCCAGGCCGTTGCCAAAACGGCTGAAGCGGTAAGTAAAGGCGCGGGAGCGGTCGCTTCCAAGACCGCGGAGGCGGCCACCCAGACCCTCAATGCCTTCAGGTCAGGCGGTTCCGCCGCCGCCCGGGGCATGAAATCGTCCTGGCTCAAGGAGGCGTCAAGCGCTGTCGTCGATTTTTTCAAGTTCATCGGGGGCCTGCTGGCGCTGCCTGTTAAAAAGCTGGTCCTGCTCTTCGACCGCGGCAAGGATATACGGAATCGGCGGGAAGCTGAATCCGATTCGAGCAAAAGCCTTATTGACGAATACATCAAGGAGTACGAGCAGAAGCGGCGCTGATCGCAGCGCGCGCAAACCCCGGAGCTCTGCTCCGGGGATGAGAGCGCGCAAAACATTATGCGACAAAATACCCCGTAGCTTGCTACGGGGTATTTTATCAGTATACCAGCTGGACAACGATCTCGCGCTTGCGCGGCCTGGTGTCGCAGTCGATGAGGACCACCTGCTGCCAGGTCCCGAGGGACGGTTCGCCGCCGACCACCGGCACGGCGACGGACGGCCCGATGAAGGCCGCCTGCAGATGGGACGACCCGTTGTCATCATGCCAGGTCTCGTGATGGTGATACTTCCCGCCGTAGGGCACGAGCTTTTCCAGAAAGATGCCGATATCCTTTTTCAAACCCGGCTCATATTCGATTGTCGTTACGCCCGCCGTTGACCCCGGGGAGAAGACAACGGCTATCCCGTCGGACAGGCCGTGCCTGCCGATGATCTTCCTAAACTCGGGTGTCAGGTCAATGACGTCACGATTTCCCCTGGTCGATATCGTTATGTAATCAGTTTTTACCGTCACCGGATGCCTCCTGCTGTTATCTGCAAGGAAGTGTACCTTCAGCTTCAGTGCGGTCAATCAGATTTCGCCTGCCTGACACTTCTTCGGCGTGTCATGAATAAAGCCGCCGCTCTCTCCGTCGCATTCCCAATTCCTTCGGAATGCCGTAAATAATACTTAGGAAATAAAAAGTGTTTAATTTTTCACCGGCCGGCGAAAGACCCGGTTAAAAATGAACTGACATGTCATTTTTAATGATAAATCGCTTGAAAAAAAATTATGATAGATCTTAACTGGCGGCTAGCATATTGATCGGTTCCGGCAGGTTGAGTATGAAAAATCTAGATTCGCTTTTTAACCCTAAGAGCATAGCCGTCGTCGGCGCAACGGAGGGGAGACTGAAATGGGGCTCCAACGTCCTTACGAATATCCTCGACGGCGGATTCAAGGGCCCGGTCTATCCCGTATCCTCATCCCGTGACACCGTCTACGGCCTCAAGGCCTACAAGACCCTCCAGGAAATACCGGGACCCGTTGACCTGATCTACGTCGCGACCCCGGCGAACACGGTCCTGGACGTTCTCCAGGAGTGCGTCGAGAAGGATGTCCATAACGCCGTTATCATATCATCGGGGTTCAGCGAGGCCGGGGGAGAGGGCGTGCGCCACGAAAAGGAAATGGTCGATTTCGCCCAGAAGCATGGAATCAACGTAGTGGGCCCCAATACCATGGGGATGTCCAACATCAACTGCGCCCTGAACGGCACCGGCGCCCATCCGAGGCCGAAGCCGGGAAGGATATCCATCATAGCCCAGAGCGGCAACGTGGGAAACCAGATCATGCTCTGGGCCGAGATCGAGGGTTTCGGCATCAGCAAGTTCGTCGGTTCCGGCAACGAGGCGGTAATCAAGGTCGAGGATTACCTCGATTATTTCAACAACGACGAAGATACGTCGGTCATCCTGATATATCTTGAAGGTGTCGATGACGGGAGGAAATTCATCGACATCGCAAAAAACACCTCCCTGAAAAAGCCGGTGATCGCCCTCAAGGCGGGGAGGACCGCGGGGGGAAGCAGGGCCGCCCAGTCCCATACCGGGGCCATGGCGGGCTCGTTCCAGATATTCGAAAGCGTGATGAAGCAGACCGGCATCATGATAGCCATGAACCCGACTGAGCTCTTGGAGCTTTCCGCGGCCTTCGACAGCTACCCCCTGCCGAAGGGAAACCGGGTCGGCATCGTGACCCTGGGCGGCGGCTGGGGCGTCATCACCGCGGACGAATGCGAGGAGCGGGGGCTGGTGCTTCCGCCGCTCCCGGAGGAGATCAAAAAGAAGTTCGATGAAAAGCTCCCGCCCTTCTGGAGCAGGGCGAATCCGGTGGACCTGGTCGGACAGCCCGACGCCGGTCTCTTCAAGGAGTCCATCGAGCTCATGGTGGCCTCGGACGAATTTGACGCGATCATCGTGCTGGGCCTCATCGGCTCCGCGCCCTTCGGCATACGGCCCATCCAGGCCGCGCACCGCCTGGGCTATATCACGGCCGACGAGCTGAAGATATTTGAAGAAGGGGCTCGGGTCGTGGATTATTTCATCCTGGACGCCATCATGACCCTCATGGACAAGTACCACAAGCCGATCTATCCCGTGTCCCTCGCGGCGTTTCCCGAAGATAAAATAGTTCACGCCAGAGAAGGAAGCCCTTACAAGGTCATCGTGTACCAGACACCGGAAATGGCGGTGCTGTGCCTCTCCAAGCAGTACCTGTACAGCAAGTATATCCAGATGCGGGGGAACGGCCGATAACCTGCCGCCGGCTGCCATGGCGACAAAATAACTTGACTTTTTCAAACCCCCGTACTATGTACAGTGGGCTACTAACGGGGGTCTGAGTGAATGAGATACTGTTCATGGGCGCTCTTTTTCTGCTGATGGTTCTGTTCGGCGCGGCGGAATATGCATACCATGAAAAAAACCTGCGATCAATCCCCATCCGGATACATGTTAACGGCACCCGGGGGAAGTCCTCCGTGACCAGGCTTATCGCCGCAGGCCTGCGCGAGGGCGGGATCAGAACCTTCGCCAAGACCACCGGCACGCTCCCCCGCATGATAATCCACGACGGCAGCGAATATCCCGTCTACCGGCAGTCAAAGCCTAACATTATTGAGCAGGTCCGGATCGTAGCCTTCGCTGCCCGCAACCGCGCCGAAGCCCTGGTCATCGAATGCATGGCATTACAGCCGTACCTGCAGAGCCTGTGCGAAATGAAGCTCGTGCGGTCGACCCACGGCGTGATCACCAACGTGAGGGAAGACCACCTTGACATGATGGGCCCCGGGGAGCGGGACGTCGCCCTGGCGCTCCTTGGCACGACCCCTCCCGGCAGGGAACTTTTCACCTGCGAAAGGGATTATTCCCTTGAGTTCGAAACAGTCTGCCGGGACCGCGGAGCCCGCCTTGTCGTCGTTTCCGATGAGGAGATACAATCGGTAAGCGACGGAGACCTTCGTGAGTTCCGGTATGTGGAGCACCGGGACAACGTCGCCCTGGCGCTTAAGGTGTGCCGTGCCGTCGGCGTGCCTGACGATGTGGCGCTCCGGGGGATGAAAAAGGCGGAACCGGACGCCGGGGCCATGAGCGACCTGAAGCTTGATTTTTTCGGCAGGCGCATCCATTTCATCAACGGCTTTGCCGCCAATGATCCTGAATCCACCGGCATGATCTGGCGCATGGTGCTGAAAAAGCATCCTGATGTGCAGCGTCGAATCATGATCATCAACAGCCGCATTGACCGTCCTGACCGGTCGCGGCAGATCGGGGAAGCCCTGGCCCTCTGGGAACGGGCTGACCGGTATATCCTGATCGGATCCGGTTCGTATTTCCTTGTCCGCTACGCCGTCAAGGCGGGCATCGATGCGCGCCTGTTCACAAACGCGGAGGATCTCGATACCGAGGTCATCTTCGAAGAGGTGCTGAAACATTGCGGAAAATCGACACTGGTGATGGGGATCGGCAACATAGCCGGTCCCGGCCTGGAACTGATCACGTATTTCAGGAACAGGTCCGAAGAGACGCCGGTGTAATCGAAGGGGCCCCGCGGGGCCCGGGGAGTCGTACCAGTATGGAAAACATCATCACCCTGTCAATCGGCCTGGGCCTCTGTGTGAGCCTTCTCTTTTCAGAGTTTTTCGGAATTGCCGCAGGAGGGATGGTCGTGCCCGGGTATATTGCCCTCTACCTGAACAGGCCCATGGTCATCATCACCACGGCTCTGGTGAGCCTGCTTACCTATTTTATCGTCAATTCGCTGGGCTCCTTCATGATCATCTACGGAAGGCGGCGGACGGTCCTGATGATACTCCTCGGGTTCTTTCTCGGGTGGCTGGTGCGGACGCTGGAACCGATCCCCCTCGGTCCCCAGGCGGTCGAGCTTTCCATTGTGGGCTATATTATTCCGGGCCTGATCGCGATATGGATCGACCGGCAGGGGATTATCGAGACCATGGCAGCCCTGATTACCTCCAGCGCTATTGTCCGCTTTATACTGATACTCTTTTTCGGCAGGGATATGTCGCTATGAAGAAACTGATCTGGAAGCCGAGCACTGTTTCGTGGCAGATCCATCTTGTTATCGCCATCATGGCGATCATAGGTCTGGTCATAGTCGAATCCTTCAAGGTCAGCGTCAAGCAGCCCTATTACAAGGAAAAGGTCCTCGCGGCCCGGTACATGCTGAAGGGCATGGAGGTTCTGAAACGGCACCGGCTGGAAAAAATCGGCCCCATAAACAAGGTAATTGACCCGATGCGGTCCGGTCTGATCGGCGTGCTCACGACGCCGATAACCAGCACCACCGTGGACATAGACTCGAAACTTACCAGTATAAACCCGAACTGGGCCGCGGTTATTGTCTCCATGCTGAAGGAAGCAAAGGTGAAAAACGGCAGTACCGTGGCCGTTTCCCTGACCGGTTCGTTTCCCGCGATGAACCTGGCTGTCTTTTCCGCGGCCAGGGCCCTGGATCTGCGCCTGATCATCATCACCAGCGTGTCGGCATCGACCTGGGGCGCCAATATCCCCGGGTTCACCTGGCTCGACATGGAGCATGTTTTACAGGAGGAGAAGTTTTCCACGTACCGTTCCATCGCCGCATCCCTGGGGGGCGTGCAGGACAACGCCCTGGGCATGTCAGAGGAAGGAAAGAACATACTGCGCACGACAATCAGTAAATATCACATAACGCTGTTAGAGTATGAAGACATGAGGCGCAACATCGGCGCGCGCATGGAAATCTATTATGACCAGGCGAAGGATTCCCAGATTGCCGCGTACATCAATGTCGGCGGAGGGACGGTTGCCATTGGCTCTTTCATAGGAAAGATGCGCTACAAGGCCGGGCTGAACCTCAAGCCCTCGCAGAAGGCGATGCGCATTGAAAGCGTCATGAGCAGGTTTGCCCGGAACAACATTCCTATCCTGAATATCAATTACCTCAAAACCCTGGCACAGAATTACAAGATACCCATCGGTCCGAAAAAGATCCCGAAGATAGGGCAGGGTGAGATATACTACCGGCAGGAATACAACAAGGCGGTGGTCGCCTTGGTGCTGGCGTTCCTGCTGGTTTTTCTGTTCCTGTTCATGAAGCTCGGGATCGGTTACCGGATTTTTATTCCGCAGAAAAAATCGGTGAAGGCACGGCCCCCTGAACATATGGTTTGACTACGACATCCGGCAGGCCGGCATGATAATGGTGAAGCCGGGAAGGACATGATCATGGCAGTAAAAAAGAATTTCGGCGACGTGCCGAAGGGATACGAAGCGTATCAGTCGGCGGGAATTGTGGTCCTGCCGGTCCCCTATGACGAAACATCAACCTGGATGAAGGGCGCCGACAGGGGGCCCGACGCCATTATTGACGCATCGTATAACATGTATCTTTATGATATTGACACTGACTCCGAGGTCTATACCAGGGGTATCCATACCGATGCGCCCGTGGGTGAAAAATCCTCGCCGGAGGCGATGACGGAGGCGGTCAGGACACGGGTAGCCCGGCACCTGGGTGAGGGAAAATTCGTGGTTACCCTGGGAGGCGAGCACTCCGTTACGGTCGGGGCGGTCAGGGCCCACGCGGAACGTCATCCCGGGATGTCGGTGCTGCAGCTTGACGCCCACGCTGACCTCCAGGAGGAGTTTCATGGTTCACGGTACAACCACGCCTGCGTGATGGCCCGCGTCCGGGAATCATGTCCTGTCGTGCAGGTGGGCATCAGGAGCCTGGATGACGTTGAGCGGAAAGCGGCTGACCCGGAGCGGCTTTTCCTAGCCGAGGACATCCAGGGCAGCCGCGACTGGATTGACCGCGCCGTGTCGCTCCTTACTGATGAAGTCTATGTCACCATTGACCTGGATGCCTTTGATATTTCCATCATGCCGGCAACGGGAACACCGGAGCCGGGCGGCCTGGGCTGGTATGAAGTGATCGCCCTTCTGAAAAAAGTATCGAAGGAAAAAAAGATAGTGGGTTTTGACGTGGTGGAGCTATGCCCGAATCCCTATGCCAGGCAGTGCGATTATCTTGCCGCAAAGCTCGTGTACCGGCTCCTGAGCTATGTTTTCAGGGATAAGGAGTGACACGGGACCTGTATGGGCTCAGGCCCGAACCGGTGCTCTCAAGAACAGGTCCTCTTCACAATGAAGGGCATCACGACGTCCAGGTCGAGATACTTTTTTTTCAGGTCCTCGGGGAGGTGTTTGAAGTCGCGCACTTTCCCCCGGCATGCTGCATCGCCGCAGAGGCAATCCATCTCCCAGCAGTCTTCGTCCATGGTGGTGGAATAGTCAAAGGACAGTTCCTCGCCCTTCCGGATATCGCGGATCGCCACGTAGAGGACCCTGCCTTCGCGGCAGGTGAGGCCGCCGTTGGGATTGCAGGAATGGTTGATGAGGTCGTCGGCGTTGCCTGAAGGTCCCATGAAGCAGTCATCGTCAATCTGGACGAAATGGTTGTTGTCCGGATCATGGAGCTCCAGGTATTCCGCCATGGTGTATTTCGGGCCGGTAAACTCGCACACGACCTCGCCCTTTCGAATGTCAGAACCGGCAAATACGGCCTTACCTTTATCCGTTTCCTGTATGATGAGGCGGCACTGTTCCATAGGGGCCTTTTGGATCCTCCCGTGCTGTTATTCCTCCGGCGGCCTTCTCCATGCGGTCGCCGGTTCTGAAAGGCATAGATCCGCAACTGCTCATTTTATGCAATTCATTTTTGCCATGGCAGCTGGTGATACCGGTCAGGTCTACTTTTTCACATCAGGGAGCTTCAGTTTCTGTCCCGGGAAAATCATCGTAGGATTTTTGATGACATCCCTGTTCGCGTTGTACAGGTCAATCCACCGGGAGTAGCCGCCCAGCACCTTTTCGCTGATGGAAATAAGGTCGTCCTTCACCTGCACGGTATAGTATTCCCCGCCGGTTTCCGGTCCTTTGGCTGCCTCTGGCTTATCAGCTGATGTTGCCGGTACGGGGGCGGCATCTTCTTTCTGTTCCTCGGCAGGTTTTATTATTTCCGGTGCCTTGTGCTGCTGGTCGGTTGACCCGATCAGTCCGAATATCCTGTTTTTCATGCATTCGCGGGCTGAAGGGATCAAAAGTATAAACATAAAAGCAATGATAATGATGACTAGGAGAAACTTGATAATTCTCTTGAAAAGACCAGGGGCCTCTTTGGTCACCTGCGCTTCAGGCCGTTGACTGGCGGGTAATGACGGCGCAGGGCGGGATTCATCGCGGGGGGCAGCGTCGCGAGACGCGGTTTTTTTCGGTTTTGAAATTTTTCGCGCCGGTTTTTTGACCATCCTGTCGGCGGCGCCCCGGGAGGCGGCCCATTTCCGGATCTCGCCGCGGAACCACCGGTCAGCCTCAGGGGTAAAGGCATAATGGTCCCTGATGTACTTCATGGTGCTTTTTTCAATATCCGAATAATTGCTGGCATCCTGCACGGTCCTGAGTATCTTTTTCGCGTCGTTCAGCGATATGCGGCCGTCTCCCCTGCCTTTCACCGCTGAATCGGCCGCAACAATCAGTTTTTTATCGTAATTTTTCCCTTTGATTTTTTTGTAATAGGTAGCCATGAAGCGCCCTCCTGTCTGTATGTATCGTTTTGAAAAGGGATATGTGCCTGGAATGGACCAAACAGCTTGTTTTATTACCATACCTGTTCTAAATTGTCAAGCGACTATGAAAATAAAGTAGCGCGGGAACCTGTCATTGTTTTTAATTTGACAATGAACGGCAGTGACAATAAACAATGGTAAAGAAATTGGCAATCATGGAAATAATTCCCCTGCACATGGCTCCTGAGTACGCCCCCATCCTTGCCCACTGGTCATACATGGAATGGTACCGGACCCGCTCGATTGATTTTACCCTGGTGCTCAGGGCATACCAGGAACGGGCGCACAGCGAGACCGTTCCCCTGTCGTTCGTTGCGGTCGAAGGATCGCTTCCCGTGGGGATGGCCACCCTTAAACAGGATGATCTCTGGTCGCGCAAGGACCTGAACCCGTGGCTGGCGTCGCTCTTCGTTCTGCCGCACTACCGCAGGGGGGGCGCTGGCCAGGCCCTGGTCAAGGCGGTGACGGCCCGGGCGAAGGAACTCGGCTACCTGCGCCTGTACCTCTTTCTCGGCCAGCATGACCGCGACTGGCTGGAGGGCTTCTACGTGAGTCGCGGCTGGGCTGTTGTGGAAGATGCCGTGGACAATGACGGCCTTGAAACGAAGATCCTCGCCTATGACCTCAGCCGGTAACCCGCCGTTCCGCGATGCTGTTTTCTTGCAGCGGCTCAACCGGTTCGTGGCGCGGGTGAAGCTCGACGGGAAGATCTGTTCCGTCCATGTTCCCAATACCGGCAGGCTTGCCGAGCTGTTCCTGCCGGGAACACGGGTCGTCCTGGTCCCGTCACCCGGGAAGTATCCTTACCGGATACAATATGTCATCTACAACAGCAGGCCGGTGCTGATCGATTCGATCATGAGCAACGCCATATTCCGCGATTGCATTGTTTCACGGGCCATGCCGGGCCTCGAGGAGTTCCAGATCGTCCGGCGCGAGCCGGCGGTCGGCAATCACCGGTTTGACTATTCGGTGCGCCATGACGGGAAAGATTTTTTCGTCGAAATCAAGTCCTGTACCCTGGCGTGGAATTCACTTGCTTCCTTTCCCGACGCGGTGAGCGCCAGGGCCGCGGAACACGTCAGGGTCCTTGCGGAAACAAAACGGGGGATCCTCGTCTTTATTCTTCTTCACGAGGGGATACAGCTCTTCGTGCCCAACTATCATACCGACTTCGCCTTTTATGAAACGTTGCGCCGTCATAAGAATGACATAGAAATGCGGGCCTATTCCGCCCGCTATGAGAGGGATTACCGGATCACGGGGATGGCTCCGGTCAGGATCGAAATCCCGGATGTGGAGCCACGCGGCATCTATGCCCTGGTTCTCCGCGCCGGTTCCGATGCCGATCTGTCCATCGGGAGCCTGGGGGCCATGAAGTTCAGAAAGGGATATTATATCTATGTCGGCAGCGGAATGAACAATCTCTTCAAGAGGATCGAATATCACCGCAGGAAGAGGAAGGAGCCTTACTGGCACATCGATTACCTGTCGGTGCGGTTCCCTGTTGCTGCGGCCCTTCCCATCGTCACCGGAGAAAAGCTGGAATGCGACCTGGCGCGGTCGGTTGGAGCACTGGGCTATCGGTGCATTGAAAATTTCGGCTCAAGCGACTGCGCGTGCCCGGGCCATCTGTATTACGGGGAAACAGACCCTCTTTATGACGAGAGGTTCATCGCCATGATCTATGAATACCGTTACGGCAGGATGATGCGGCAGTACGGGGGAAACTAGGGCATTCTGTATTTTTTTTCCAGGAACAGGCTCAGACAGATGTCCACGATGTCCTTGTCGAAGTTCTGCCCCTTCTTGTTCCTGATTTCGGACAGGGCCTCGTCGATGCCCCGGGCAGGCCGGTAGGGACGGTCTGACGCCATGGCCTCGACGACGTCGGCAACGCAGATGATGCGCGCGCCCAGGAGAATCGAATCCCCCTCAAGGCCGCGGGGATACCCGGAGCCGTTGAACCATTCGTGGTGCTGGTACACCATCTCGGCCAGGGGCCAGGGGAAGTCGATGGTCTTGAGTATATCATACCCGATCTGGGGATGCGTTTTGATCAGGTCGAATTCAATGGATGACAGCCTCCCCGGTTTGCTCAGGATCTCGGTGGGGATGCATATTTTGCCGAGGTCATGGATGATGCCCGCCATGAATATTCCCTCGACCTGCTTCTCCGGAAGTTTCATTTCGGTGGCTATGCAGCGGGCGATGTCGGCGACGCGACGCTGGTGGCCGGCGGTGTACGGGTCCCGTGTTTCCAGGGTCTGCGCCATGGCGGTTATGATGCCGCCGATGGCCTTCTTGATCTGGATATAGCTCTCCTTGATCTTCATCTCGGAGCGGACCCGTTCCGTGTCGTCGCGGAGAATGATGACGGACCCGGAGCGCTCCCCGTTTATATCGCTTATATGGGAGACGCTGAAGTCGATGGGAACCTGCTTGCCGCTGGGCGTGTAGAAATAATTGAAATGGATATTGTCATCGGATTCGGGATTGGTAAAGAGCCCGCCGTGGATCCCGTTATACTTGATGTTCAGCACTTCGGTGAAGCGCTTCCCGATAAGCTTGTCGATGGTAAGCTCGGTTATTTTCTCGGCGATAGGATTGACGTAAGTGATGAGGTCGGCATTGTCCATGACGAAGACGGCGTCGCCGATGCTGTTCAGGATCGTGAAGAACCGGAGTTCGCTCTCCTTGAGGCGGTCCTCCATCTCGTGGCGCAGAATCGCCAGGTCGATGGCTGATTTGAGTTCCTTTTTGTCAACCGGCTTGACGATGTAGCCGGAGGGGTTCGTGGTCAGGGCCCGCTTCAAGGTATCGCTGTCTGAGGATGAAGTGAGATAGATCACGGGTATGTTGTGGATCTCGTTTATCTGGCGGGCGGCATCGATGCCGTCGATTTCACCGTCCAGTATAATGTCCATCAGCACCAGGTCGGGGCTGGTCATGATGGTTTCCCGTACCGCTTCTTCTCCCGTCGGTACTGTTTTGGTGACGCTGAATCCCAGGTCTTTGATGAATTTATGGAGCAGGAGGATCGTTGTTTTGTCGTCTTCGACAAGGAGAATTTTTTTATTCATTAAAGATCCTTTACGTTTCGGAAAATTATGCCCATTTTTCTTTTAAATGTTCAGAGGGGTGCGGAACGATATATTTTTTCTGCCAAGTGTAATGTAATGAATAAAAAAATTCAAATTATTCTTACATAAATTATAACAAAAATTTTAGCAGATGTAAAGATATCATTAAATAAAGTGACTGTTTTGTATATTAATAATTTGGTTGAGGATAAAAAAACTTTATGGACAAAAAAAATTGTAGATATTTTTATGGGCCAATCTTTTAACTGCAGTTCTTATTTCGGTCCACGGGGAAATAGCGGTTTTTATCATTTTATTGATTAAATAATCAGTATTCATTTTACGCTCTACAAACATATAAAGATAACAACAGTATTACCGGGAGGCTCTTTTCTATGCAAAGTTTGGGAATCAACATAGGATCTTCAAGCATCAAAGCGGTCCTTCTGGAGGATAGTAAGGTCCTCTGGAGCGCCAGCGTGGCCCATGAAGGGAATTTTTTCGAGACCCTTAAAGCGATACTTCTGGAAAACAATGTCGCTCCCGGCGTGCTATCCCTGGTGACGGGCACGGAAGGCCGTTACCTGATCAATATGAACAACGTGCTCGAGTCGATTTGCATCGAGGAAGCGCTTGCGCAGCTGAATCTCAATGTGGATGCGGTCGTGTCCCTCGGCGGTGAGAATTTCGTCGTGTACACCATTGATGAGAACGCCAGGATCATAACCAGCTTCGCCGGGAACAAGTGCGCCTCCGGCACCGGCGAGTTTTTCAAGCAGCAGCTCGGACGGATGGACCTGCGCCTCCATGACGTGGCAAACGTGCCTGATTCCGCGAAGGTCTGCCACATGTCGTCCCGCTGCTCGGTCTTCATGAAGAGCGACTGTACCCACAAGCTGAACAAGGGCGAGGCCACCAAGGCTGACATCGTGCTGTCCCTGTCCGATGTCATGGCGACCAAGGTCGTTGATTTTCTCAAGCGCGCCCGCATCAGCACCGGCAAGGTGCTTCTCGCCGGCGGCGTCACCCGGAACAAGTACATCATCCGCTTCGTGAAGGAGAAGATGCCCGATATCGAGATCATCGTGCCCGAGGAGGCGCCCTATTTCGAGGCCTTCGGCGCGGCGCACCTGGCGAGGACTTCGGGAAGCCAGTTTCCCGGCATCGGCAATCTCTTCAAGCCCCAGGTGATAGACTTTGCCCGGTACAAGAGCCTCAAGACCGCGGAGGGAAAGGTCAACTACCTCAAATCGAGGCGCGGCACGGCCAGGCCCGGCGGCGAATATATCCTCGGCGTCGACGGCGGATCCACCACCACCAAGGTCGCTCTTATAGACATAGAAAACGATGAAATCGTGGCTTCCCATTACGGGCGGACCCACGGGGATCCGGTGAACGCCCTCAAGGAATGCCTCATCGAGGTCAAGAAACAATTAAAGGAACAGATCGGCGACGCGAAGATAAACATAACCCTGGCTTCAACGACCGGTTCGTCGCGGGAGATCCTGGGCGTGTTCCTTGAAACGCCGGCCGTGTACAATGAAATTATCGCCCACGCTGTGGGGACAACGTATTTTAAGCCTGATATAGACACCATCTTCGAGATCGGCGGACAGGACGCTAAATACGCCCTGCTGAAGAACAAGGTTCCGATTGACTACGCCATGAACGAGGCCTGTTCGGCCGGGACCGGATCCTTCCTCGAGGAATCCGCCTCCGGCGATCTGAACATCACCAACGTCCGCGACATCGGCGACATCGCGGTGCAGGCCCAGGGACCGCTGAAATTCGGCGAGCAGTGCTCCGCCTTCATCAACTCGGACATCCGCAAGGCTATCCAGCTGGGGGCGTCCCGGGAAGACATCACCGCCGGCATCATCACCTCCATCGTGTCCAACTACCTCAACCGGGTCGTGGGGAACCGGACCATCGGCGATAACATCGTGCTTCAGGGCGGCGTGGCTCTGAACAAGGCCGTGCCCCTGGCTTTCGCCATGCTCATGGACAAGAATATCACCATCCCCCCGGACCCCGAGCTCCTCGGCTGCTTCGGCGTGGGGATCCTGGCAAAACAGAAGTTCAACGACGGCATTATCGCGAAGGGCTCCTTCGTGATAGACGAAATACTGAACACGAAGATCGTGTACGAGCGGGAATTCCGCTGCAAGGCCTGCGACAACGACTGCCCGATCCGTGTCCTCAACGTGAACGGCCACAAGTACATGTTCGGCGGCCGCTGCAACAAGTACGCAAACATGCGGAAAAAGAAGAATATCGACGAGTCGAAGGTCTTCAATTACATTGAAAAGCGGGACCAGCTCATGTTTCACGAGTGCGCGCCGTCCAAAGACGATTTCGTCAAGAAATATGATTTCGTGGTGGGCGTGCCCAAGGCCTTTTCCGTGTACACTCTGTGGCCGCTCTATTCATGGTTTTTCCATACCCTGGGCATAGAGGTGCGTCTCTCCGAGGAGATCTCCCACGAAGGAATAGCCCGGACTGAAGGCTCCTACTGCTTCCCGGCTGAGATCGCCCATGGCGCGGTGCAGGACATCATCGATTCCGGACTGGATTACATTTTCGTGCCCCACTTCAGGGACCTGGAAAGCTACGAGGACAAGGTGCATGCCACCTTCTGCCCCATCACCCAGTCACTCCCGTATTATATCATGAAGGCCTTCCCGGAAATTGACGCGAAGAAGTTCCTCACGCCGATCGTGAGCTTCAAGTTCGGCATGGAAAAGGCCCTCGAGGAGTTCGTCAGGATGGGAGCCCAGCTCGGCGTTCCCGAGCGGGACGTCAGGCGCGCCTTCGACGTCGGGTGCGAAAGGCAGAAGGATTTCTGGGAAAGGTACCATGCCATGGGCCGGGAAGCCTATGAAAAGGCCAAAGCCGCAGAGCACCCCGTCATCGCCATCCTGGGAAGGCCCTATAACGCTTTCACCCGGGACGCCAACATGGGCATCCCCCTCAAGTTCACGACCCGCGGCTATTCGGTCATTCCCTTTGACATGCTCCCCATCGACGAGGCGCACATCTTTGACAACATGTACTGGTATTACGGCCAGCAGGACATGAGGGCCAGTGTGATCCTGAAGGACCAGCCGAACATATTCATCACGTATATAACGAATTTTTCCTGCGCTCCGGACTCATTCATGCTCCACTACGTGAAGTGGATCATGGGAACCAAGCCGTTCCTGGTGCTTGAACTCGATTCCCACTCGGCTGACGCCGGCGTCGACACCAGGGTCGAGGCCTTCCTGGATATTATCGAGGGATACCGCTCCAAGTTCGACCAGATACGGGAAGAACGCTACGACAACGGCCTCCGCTTTATCAACAACGGCGTTGATCCGCTGCACCTCATGGATCTCAAGAACGGCAGGAAGATCGAGATCTTCGGGAACAAGAAGGTCAAGATGCTCCTCTCCAACATGGGACGGCTTTCCACCGAGCTCCTGGCCGCGTCGCTCCGGGCGGCCAATGTCACCGCGGAGGCGATGCCCCTGCCCGACGTGTACACGCTCCAGATGGCGCGGAACCACATGTCAGGGAAGGAGTGCCTTCCCTCGCAGCTGGTCCTGGGGAGCGCGCTGAAATATTTCTCATCGGACAAATACCGGAAGGACGAGATATATCTCCTTTTCGTGCCCACAACGACCGGGCCGTGCCGCACCGGGCAGTACTTCGTGTTTTACGAAAACCTGTTCAAGGACATGCGCCTGGAGAACGTGGTCGTGGTCACCCTCGACTCGGACAACTCCTACAACGAGCTGGGGCCGCATTTCAGCAAGAGCGCCTGGTGGGGCCTCGTGGTGGCGGATTACATGAAGGACATCGAGACGTCGCTCCGCACCTGCGCCGTTGATCCCGTCACGGCCATCGCCAAGTATGACGAGCTGTGGCAGGAGCTCATCGACATCACCGAGACAGATATCGCCCAGGTGCTGCCGGCGCTCCGGCGCATCGCGGCGGAAATCGCCAAGATTCCCCTGAAGCGCAGGCTCGAGGACACGCCGAAGGTCCTCATCGTCGGCGAGATATACGTGCGCCGCGATGATTTTGCCGTGGATGAGATGATCCGCATGTTCAGCAAGCGGGGCATCATCGCCAAGGTTTCCGGCGTTACGGAATGGATATACTACTGCGATTATACCCGCAAGCATGATATCCAGAAGCGCCTGGGCCTCCTCCCCTGGTACAAGAAGCCCTTCTCCAAGGTGTTCCGCGACCTCCTTGCGTGGAAGATAGAGGAAAAGTTCAAGCACAGCGTCGAGAAGAGGGTCAAGAAGGCCCTTGGGGCGGCGAACCTTATCCCTCATATGCCCCATGACATGGAGCATATCATGGGCAACGCGGAGAAGCACTTCGTGAGCGACGAACTCTACTCGGAAATCTCCATATCAAGCGGCGTCGCCTCCACCGCCATGATGGAGGACTTTTCCGGCATCGTGAACATATCCCCCTTTGCCTGCCTCATCGGCAGGGTGATCGAGGGTCTTATCACGCCCTGGTCGCGGGAGCGCCGGTTCCCGGTCATTTCCGTGGAGATCGACGGGGACATACTCCCGCCGAACATAGTCAACAAGCTCGAGATATTCATGCTCAACGTGCTCCGGTTCCGGTACAACCCGTCCATTACGGAACTGGTTGAGCGGGAGGGTGACGAGGTGGTTTCCCTGGACAGGAAGATCATCAAGGCGTAATACAAAAGGCCGCGATTCACATCGCGGCCTTTTTCATGGAGTGTATCCCGGAACCTGCGTCCATCTGGTTTTGGAATGCATTCTTATTCTTATATATCCGATTTCTTGTTTTTGAACTTCGATTTTATCTCGTCGATCTTGTTCTTGTAGGTGCCCAGAATCCTGTCGCGGGCTTTCAGATAGTCATCCCTGATCTTCTGCAGGGACGCGAGGTTCTTTTTCTGCTGCTCGGCCACAAGGCCCGACTGCTTTTCGATCGTCCTGAACCGTTCGCTGACAGCGGGGTCCCTGCCCTGAAAAGAGTCGGCTATATCACGGGCCAGCCGGTGGAGCGCTTCATTCATCAACAGGTCATCCTCCGTTTTTTCGGAGGCGCTGTTCAGCAGGTCACCCGCCTTTTCAAGCGATTCCCTGCTGTCCGCCCCGGCCACGGCGTTCTGAACGCTCACGATGACGTTCCCGGTCTCCCTGGTGCGCTCATCAAGGGCTTTCAGCTGCCGGTCATAGCGTCCGGATCTCGCTGCCGCGTTTTTTTCAAAGTCACGGTCATTATTTGTTTTCCATTCCTCCCGGCTCCCCCGTGAGGGGGATGGTTTCCCGCCCATGGGCGTTTCCAACTGTCCGTTTTCCCCAACCGTGGCGCTTCCGCCGGGGCTTATGATCTCAACGATTCCTTCCGTCACGTCGACACGGCTATCGCCGCCGCTGCTGACGGTCAGCGTGTATTCAGTGCCGCGGACGGCGCAGACGATGGTCGGGGTATAGCTCTTGGCGCTCCCCTTGAGAAGCTTCTTGATGCTTCCCGTGGCGGTCCCGGAGAGGAGGGACACCCTGTCGGAGCCGGCGATGTTCCTGCTGCCGATGGTGGCGCTGCTCGATTCGTTCAGCTTGATCTTGCTGCCGTCCGGGTACGAGACTTCAAGGAAGGAGCCCTTGCCGGTTTTAAGCAGGTCCCCGGTCTGGAGCTTTTTGCCCACCGCGACGGGATTCATTTTCCCGTTGCGGACCAGGGTGACGTCCCCGAGGAAGAAGGATATCTCAACCGGATATACGGCAGAGGGGAGTATGAGGATGAGCGCAGCCTGCAGATACGCGATGGTTTTAATCATGACGGTCCGCTCCTTGCTGTTAAAGATCATACCATCAAGATACAAGGTATGGCAGGATACGTGCTATTTTTTTACCATACCGGCGATTATTTTCACGTCCTGCGACGAGTCCTTGTTGATGACCAGCACCTCGTCGCCGGCCTGGACAACCACGATATTGGATAGCCCCACGACGCTGATGCGGCTGTTTTCAGTGAACACGGAACAGTTTTCCGAATTAAGGAATATAGCCATATCTTTTTCTGGAGAGCGGTTGTTGCTCCCGTCGGGGGGCAGGATGTCATCGATGGACTTCCAACTGCCCAGGTCTGTCCACCCGAAGTCTCCCGGTATGACGATCCGGTTTTCCGCCCGCTCCATGATGCCAAAGTCAACTGAAATGGATTCGACACTGTCGAAAATCTGTTTCTTAATCTCCCAGGCGCGGCCGTCGTTGGAGGCGATGTCCCGCGGCTCCAGATCGGCCAGCGGCTTGAAAGCGGCCACCTGGTCAGGGAGCAGCCTGCGGAATTGTTCAAGGATAACGGAGGTTTTCCAGACAAAGATGCCGCTGTTCCAGAAGTAGTTGCCTGACTCAAAGTAGTGGCGCGCGCGCTCGATATCCGGCTTCTCCACGAAGGTGTCAATGGGATAGACGGGGCCCGGGCCGGCCATCGCCTTTATGTATCCATACCCCGTTTCGGGATAGGTGGGCTTGATGCCGATGGTCACCAGCTTGTCATGCTGAGCCTGCAGTATGCCTTCCCTCAGGATCCTGGTGAATTCGCCGGTGTCCTTGATATGGTGGTCTGCGGGCAGAGATATCATGATCGAATCATTGAAGAGCTTTGTCAGGTACAGGGCCGCGTAGAGCAGGGCAGCCGCGGTGTTCCGCGGCCGCGGCTCAGACAGCACGGTGCTGGTGAGATTGAATTTGCGGATCTCGTCGCGGGAGAGGCTTTCATGTTTTTTTGACGTGACGATGACGAGGTGCTCAGGCTCGAGGGGAAGCATCCTCTTTATGGTCTCTTCAAGGAGCGTTCCCGCCCCTGACAGATTATGGAATTGTTTCGGCTTTTCATCCCGCGAGAGCGGCCAGAGCCGCGTTCCGGCCCCGCCGGCAAGAATTACTGGTATTACGTTCATCTCAGGTCCATGAGTAGCATAATTTTTTAACATGAATTTGTCTGATCTAAGGAGATATCTGTCAAGAAATATTCATGAAAATATCATTATGCTCCGCCCGGCAAGGCGCGGCAAAAGCAGGTGCTGTTTACTGCTCGGGGGAATATGGATATATACTTTATCTCAACAAATGACGATAACTATAATAGCAGGGGGCGCCTGTTTTTTTATTGCAAATACCATGAAATCGTGAGTATGTTATACCTGCTTAGTTGCGGCTGCCCGGCAGGGATTCAACGATATCAAGATCAGAGCGGGGATTGAACAGTGGCTGAGGAAAAGAGTTTTTTACAAACCATAAAGCTTGAAATCAGCAGGAGCTTCAAGCTGGTTCCCTACGAACGCCTGGCGTTCCACAAGGTGCTGGGTATATTGAAGTCCGACATCGGCATGAGCATACTTGCCAAGGAACTGGACAAGGGGCCTGATGTACGCCAAAGCGCCATAGCAACCCTGATAACCTTCGAGAATCCCGGGGTGCTCCCCATTCTTGTCTCGCAGCTCGTGAAAAATACGACCGATGAGGAACGGATCATGGTCCTCGAGCATGTGATGCGACATGGCGGCAGGGACAACATCAAGGATATTGTCGCTTTCATAGAGAAAAAGCAGGAACTGAATTATTCGCATGTCGTAACCGCTGTCGCTTTTAATGTCCTTAAAACCATCGGCGTTGAAACGGAGGAGGTCCTTAATTTCCTCGTTTCGATCATTAACACGGAGCGCATTGATCCTCAGCTCAAGTCCCTTGCCATAGAGTCGCTTGCGTCGTTCAAGTCGATGGCCCTGTTCGAAAAGCTGCTGAAGCAGGGTGATGACGCCATGAGCTATTCCGTATACAAGGCCATTTACAGTCTCGCGGCGGACCTGGCAGACAAGGCCAGCAGGATGAAAACCGAAGATGATCGCCTCTATACGTATTCGCCTGACAGCGAGGACAAGATCGTCCTGGACATCCGGGTCCTCCTCGGGAAGATGACCCACGAATTCGACAGCTTCTCGAACCAGACCAAGAACGCCTTCATCTGCGCCATGATAGCATGCAACCACCGGGAACACCTCATCTATACCATGAAGGCCCTCACCTCCGGCGATATTGAGCTTATCAGCATGGTCCTGTACTCCATCTATCATAACATCGAGCGTCTCCGGGATCCCGACAAGCTGTTCAGGAGCCTGATCGCGATATCGACCGAAATCGACCGGTTCAACGAGATGATAGTCGAGATATTCGTCAAGTATTTCAAGATGCCCGTCAACACCCGGCCGTTCAACCTGCTGAAGGACAAGTTGTACAATTACATCGTGGTGACCCTGGAGACCTATTTCGAGAATTACCGGAAAGCATTCATGATAACTGACGTCATCGAAAAGGGTCTCCCGGAGAGCTTCCAGCGGATCAGGAGATTTATCCTGAATTACTGCACCCCTGACCTGAAAAAGGAGATCCTTGCCTTTTTGACCAAGGATGATCCGGCGCTGATCAAGCACATCGTGTCCAGCCTGGCAAAGCGCATCAGCTACCTTGAGGGCGATGGGGTCGGGGACCTGACGCTTCTCATTGAAGTCCTGCTCGACAAGGACCAGAAATCCCGCGACAACTCCGCATCGCGGCTCGAAGACCTGAATTTTGAAAAGCTGTATCTCCGGAACCGCATTATCCGTCTCTGCCGCATCATAAGCCTGCTCAATATCGACGAGGCTTCGTCGGTGCTGGTGAATATCTACAACTACTTGAAAAAATATCCCGACAAGGACATTCTGGACGCGACGGTCCTTACGCTTTCGACGCTGAACTATTCGTACATGCTCGGCGAGATCGAGGTCATGATCACCACCGGCTCCGCAGAAGACCAGAAAAGCGCTCTGCGGCTCCTTTCGCTGTTCACGGAACAGCGTTCCCTCAATATCATCCTCGAGCTGATGAAAAACAGGATTTCCGAGGAGTCGGAAATTGTCGAGTCGGCCATCACCATGCTCCTCGACAGGGACATCACCGGAAACATTACGGCAAACCAGATATTCAAGAGCGTCATAGCGAACAACCCGAGTCCCGTGATCCGGAGCCTTGCCGTTCTGGGGCTCGGCCGGTGCCGCATTGATTCGGATATTGATTATCTCAATGACCTTTTTTACAAGATGGGCCAGGACAATTCGAAAGACGTCATCGTGCGGGCCATTGCCATGATCGTCGCACACAGCCCGAGCTTCAACAAGCGGCAGGTCATGCGCTACCTTCAGGAGTACCTGAAGGACCCGGGCATCAAGGTGAGGATTTACTCCTGCCTGCTCCTGGCTCAGCTGGGGAACAGGGACGCCCTCCGTTCGATCCGCGACATGCTGGTCATCAAGAACAAGGGCATCCAGCGGGACATCCTGGCGATACTGGGAGACCTGAAATCGATCGAGTTTTCATTCTTTCTCCTGTCGCTTCTCAAGGAGGAATACGGCATATCGAAGGACATCATTCCCGTCATTGCGAAACTGTCGATGGAGGAAATGAAGGAAATCGACGGTTTCGTGGTGAATATTTTCCGCAAATACGAAGCGCCGGTCATCGAGGGCATGCAGGCGCCGGCGCCTGATGCCGGAGTCATATCCATCGACGGCATGAAAAAGGAGCGGGTGACGATACTGAACATGGTCCTCGCGGAGCGGAACCTGAAGTCAATGACCGGTGACATCCCCGAACTTATCAACCTGAACCTGCGGATCAAGGCCTTCATCGCCGCCGCCATCAATGACGGCGGGGGCACCATCAGCAAGATGTCCAATACGAACATCGTTGCCTACTTCACCAGCGCCAGGGCCGCCGCGGAGGCGTCCATAAAAATCCAGAGAAATATCATGGCCTTCAATTCGCTCCGGATCACGGAAAAGAAGATCGATATGTATCTTCAGCTGGTAACGGAAACCGTAAATATCATCAATGACGAAATAATTGAATTTCCCCACGCGCTGAAGGCGTTCCTGACGCTCCCCGTGAAGAATAAGACCGTCATTGACCATGCCACCATGGAATTGATAGCCGATTCCTTCAGCATGCGGGAAATACCGAAAATGATCCTGTCGATGAGCGGTTTTCCCATCAATAATTATGAGCTCCTCAACCCGATTAACTTCATCCAGCTGGCTGAACAGACCATCAGGATGATCAGGGAAGAGGAAGAGAAGCGGAACCAGATGCAGCAGCAGATACAGGCCGAGCTCAAAAAGCTCAAGCAGGGAAGCCGCCCCGCGTCATCGGCGGCGATCGTCCGCGGCCTGGATAATCTGAGCGGCCAGCTGCAGAACGAGCTTGACGAGATAGACCGGTATGTCCAGAAGCGCTCCACGGACCGGGAACTGATAAAGAATGTCCGCAAGATGCTCACCAATGTCCACAACCTGTACAAGGTTGAGATATCGCGGCTGATCATCGACTGACCCCGACATGGACGCTCGCGTCATTTTTCTATAAAGCGGTTGCTCAGGTTGAGCTTGTGCTCAATCAGCGTTACGGAATTAGTAATAAAAAATTTGTCGTTCTTGTCCTCCAGCAGGATGACATACTGCTGGCTCGCCGTCTTGTAGTCCTGGAGCTTGAAGGACGTCTCGGCGTAGTAATAGTGGTACGCCCTGTCATATTCCTTCCGGGTGTCAATGGCCTTGAGCGTGACCAGGGCCTTGTAATAGTCGCCTTCCTTGAAATGGACCTTCGCTTTTCCCAGCACGGCATTGTTGAACCGGTGATCGATCCTGAGGCACTGGTCGTAATATTTCTTGGCCAGCTGGAGCTGGTTGCGGTTGAAAAAGAGATCGCCGATGAGGACGTAGGTGTTGAGCTCGTTCTTGTTCCACTTGAGCGCCTGCCGGTAGCTGTCGATGGCCTCGTTGTCACGGTACCATTGCTGGTAAATGGAACCCATCTGCAGATAGGTCCCGTAATATTCCGGTACAACCGCCTGCGCCTTCCTGAAATGGAGGAGTGATTTTTTCAGATCGCGGAGATGCAGGTACGAGACGCCGAGATTGTAGCGGAACGGGAAGAAGAGCGCTGAGTTTTTCAGCGCCCTGTCCAGGAGATCCACCGCGCCGGCGAAATTCCCCTGCTCCATCATCGCGGCGGCCCTGTTGTTGACCTCCGCGAGAATGCTGGTGCCGGTGCAGTACACGATCTCATTTTTAAAAAATATGCGGTCTTTAGGGCCTGCGTCGTCGGGGTTCTTGTCGGCCAGGTACAGGAGGTAATGAAGATAGGTGTAATCTTCCTGGGCTCCCGAGGACCGGGCCGGTGAGGACTGCCCGGCCAGGAGCAGGGCCATGGCGAGCATCACGAGTACGCCTGATTGCCTCAATACAGATGGCATGCGACCCTGGTCTTCCTGACGGTTTTCATGGCCGGATACTCTTTCCTGCAGATGTCCATTACGCAGGGGCAGCGCGGATGGAAATGGCACCCCGGGGGAGGATTTTCCGGCGACGGTATTTCCCCCGCGATGACGCTGAAGCCGTGGCGGGAAGCCCTTGCTTCGGGGATCGCTTTCATCAGGCTCTGCGTGTAGGGATGCAGGGGGCACGCGTAAAGAGTTTTTTTGGGGCTCTCCTCGACGATCCGCCCGAGGTACATGACCACGATGCGGTCGCTCATGTGCTCGACGACGGCAAGGTCGTGGGACACGAAGAGATAGGTGAGCTTGAGTTTCAGCTGGAGATCGCGGAGCAGATTCAGTATCTGTCCCTGGATCGACATGTCAAGGGCCGAAACGGGCTCGTCCAGGATGATGAACCGGGGATTCAGGGCCAGGGCCCGGGCGATGCCGATCCGCTGCCGCTGGCCGCCGCTGAATTCGTGGGGATAACGGTCCCTATGGGCCGCCTCGAGGCCGACCAGGCCGGCCAGTTCCTCGAATCTGCTGTTGATTTCGGCCTGCTTCATGGAAGTGTGGATCCTGAGGGGCTCGGTAATTATTTTCTCCACGGTCATGCGGGGATTGAGAGAGCTGTAGGGGTCCTGGAATACGATCTGCATGTTTTTCCTGAAGGCGCGAAGCTCCTTCCGGTCAAGGTCACGGACCCTGGTCCCGCCGATGACAATTTCGCCGGCATCCGGCTCGATGAGCCGCAGGATGGAACGGGCCGCTGTCGTTTTCCCGCTACCGCTTTCGCCGACCATGCCCATGGTCTGCCCCACCGGTATTGTGAAAGAAACGCCGTCGACCGCCCTGATGGTCCCCGGACGCTCGAAAAGTCCGGCCTTGCGGGTCGTGTAATATTTCGCCAGGGATTGTACCGATACCATCCCTTCATCCTGTCTCATTGCCGCTTTCCCGTGTCTCCTGATGATGGTTCAACCTTCTGTATTAATTATCATCCGATAATATTGTCAACACTATTTGAAATTGTCCATGGCCGGTATTTCTTCCCGTCCATGGGGAGGAAGGATAGCGGCCGCACTGGACGGGAATTAAATTCTGACCATGCGATAAAGGAATTGAAATATTGCCAAGATCAAATTATGGTGAATTGAATACAGTCCAATCATGAGGTGGCAAGTATGAAAGCACTGAAACGAAGCACGTCGAAACCAGATACCCGGGTTCTCATTCGGCGCTGTGAGGAATATGACGAGAAGGCCATTCAGGACATCGTGCGGCAGGGGATGAAGGACCTCGGCTACGAGCCCTCGGGAAGGGTTTTTGTGAAGCCCAACGTGGTTTACGCGACCAAGAATGGGAAATACGGCTCCACCGCGTTCACCCACCCCGCCCTGGTGGGTGCGTCGCTCCGCGCCCTTGCCGGCGCACCGCAGGTTACCAGGGTCGACATGGGAGAGAAGACCGCCATCGGCTATCCCACGCGTCTCACCTACCGCTATGCCGGCTACTACGACCTGGTGCGCAGGGCGAGAAAAAAAGGCGGCGCGAAGATAGGGATATTCTGCATCGACGAGGAGCGCCGAGACAGGGTTTTCGTCGGCGGCGCGGTCCATGACACCCTGCGCCTGTCGCGGCGCATGGCCCGGGCCGATTCCATGGTCTACCTGCCGAAGCTCAAATGCCACTGTGTCAGTTCCATGACCGGCGCGGTGAAGCTCAACATCGGCATCTGCTCCGATGATGAACGCTCCATACGTCATGATTTCCTGCTGAACCATAAGATCACCGATCTCCTTTCGGTCGGGTATCCTGATTTCATCGTCATGGACGCGATCGATGTCGGCGTGGGCACCGAGGCCGTGCCGTCGCCGCGACGGCTGGGGCTGGTCATCATGGGAAGAAATCCCCTTGCGGTCGATCTGGTGGGGGCCCGCCTCCTCGGGTTCAACCTTGAGGACGTTCCCTACCTCCAGGAAACGGTGGCGCGGGGTTACGCGCCGGGGCGCCTGAAGGACGTAACGATCATGGGCGATCTGAAATCCATAGCGGACCTGGACCGCCATGCCCGGCGCGTCCAGCCATACGATGACGAATTTTACAACTGGCATGATGTGGAGAAGGAGCTGAAGCGCCTCCAGTCGCCGATACGCTTTCATTGGGGCTATACGAAGCCGGATAAAAGCCGGTGCATGACCGGATGCATCATGGCGGTGAAGATGTATTTCGCCTTTACGGAGCGTTTTGCCGGAAGCGATGCCTTCCGGAAGGGGAAGCCGGCGGTCCTGGTCGTGGGCCGGGTCGATGAAACGATAGACGCGAAGGGCGCGCAGGTTTTCATGCTGGGGAGCTGCTCCAGGGCAAAAATCGTGAACGCCAAAAAAATCATCAGGATCGACAGCTGTACCACAACAGCCGTAGAGATGACCGAGGTAATTCGGGGAAGGCTGGGTATACGGACGCCGCTCTACGCGCCTTCCCAGATCGGCCCGCTGGCGGGGGCAATGCTTGTTGCATCAATAATGAAACTTATAAACCTGAGATACTTTCAGGATATTGGGCATTTCATCAAAAGAGGATTGCTGAAAAGGATTTAACGGCCGCGCCATCGTATAAATAAAAAAGGGGATGCTGCCATCCCCTTTTTGCCTTCTCTTCATGATCCGGGATATCAATGGCATTCCTTGCCGGCCGATTGTTCCTTGTCAAAGGCCCTTGTCGTCTTGGTTATGGTGACGATGTCAGGATAAAATACGCACCGGGTACCAGGTGCGTCCGGAGCGCCAGGCAGGGGATTCCCCTGTCGTCCGGATATATACATCAGCGGGGCCGGCCATACTGCAAGGTCGCTCGGAGGCAGTAACGGCAGATCCCCTGGGTAAATCGGGGAAAGAATATTTTTTAATTGATTTTTTATTGCACAAATTATTTATATCAACCAGCTTAGCAGTGCCCAGAATTTATTCAACATTCATGTTGCCGCTTAACAGCACCGGGGACGCATTTAATGGAAGATTTTACCATAATATCATATCCGGGGACCAGAAACGACCTGCTCCTCTCCTTGACGGAGTCGAGGTCCCGGTACATGCTTCCCATCGGCGGACGGTTCCGGGTCGTTGATTTCACGCTGCGCAATTCCTTCACCTCCAGGGCGCGGACCACCATCATATACAACAATCTGGACGACGACCTTGAACAATACGTGGACCGCTACGGCCCCTTCGGCGACATGAAGTTCCCGCCCATTAAGGTTATAACCCGGGAATATTCCGATATCAAGGTCTGCTATAATCTTATTCTGGAAAGCAACACGGAGTATTACGTCATATATAACGGCGACAATCCTTCTATTATTGATTTTGCCACCATTATAAAAAAATACAAGGCCAAAAAGACCGGCGCGGTTCTCTTCCGGCTGAACATGGACGGCAAGCCGACCATGGCCTACACCGTGCTTATATCCGATCAGAAAACTCTCCTGAATGTGATCAAGGGGGCCATAAAGGAAAAGCGGAGCGCTCCCAACCTTTTCGAGATGATCATCAACATACTCATCAATACGGGCATATCCAAAAGCAGCTTTGATGCCTATTACTGGCCCATTAAAAATGTGCCCGAGTATTACACCCTGAGCCGGGATATCATCTGGGACCCCGAGATCTTCGGCATGCTTTACCGCGAACAGATTATAAGGAGCCAGATCTCCTCGGGCGGCTTTGCCCACATCGGCAGGCACGGGAAGGTCATTGGGTCCTTCGTATCGGATTTCTGCAAGATCAACGGGACCGTGGAGAATTCCATAATATACCCCGGCGTTGAAATCGGCGAGCAGACCGTGGTGAAGGATTCCATTATACTTCCCTATAACCGCATCGGGTCTGGGGCCCGTATCGTGAGGTCAATCATCGATGAGCGCACCGATCTGAAGGAAGAATCGACCTATCTGAACATCGGCAATTCCAGCCGGATCGGATCCAACGAGGAATTCATCAGGAATACCGATTTCCCGCGGTCCCTGTTTTCGAGCATCACCCTGGTGGGAAAGGACTGCCGCATCGCCGACGGAGCGCGCATCGGCGGAGGCTGCTATATCGCATCGGGCCTCGGGGATGAATTCCAGGGTCCTAAAAAATTCCTCTACGACGGCACATCCCTGGTGCGAAGCGTGCCGGACGCGGTATAAGGCGCGGCAATGACTTTGAAGCCATGGATTGCCGTTATGGGCTTTATCATCTGCGCGGTGCCGGCCCTGCAGCCGGACCCGGCCTTCCCGGCGAAAAACAGGATAGTTAAAAAAATGGATTTCCATGAATTAATTCGGCAGGTTAAAGGAAAGGAATCCTTTGAACTGACTGTCGCCGGCGCTGAGCATAAGTCTTTTTTTACCGGCGGATCCTACATCCATTATGAGACCGTTGCCTTTTACGGCCGGGAGGACATCAGGTCAACATACCGGGTCCTGTTCCATACCGAGGAGGACTTCACCATACGGTACGGATCGAATGCCGTTAATGTCCGCTGCTCCCAGGTCCGCACCTGCCTTGCCCCTTCCTATGAACGGAACTTCAGGAAAGACGAGCTATTGAAATCCGAATCAGACAAAGAAAAATCCCTGGGCTCGATTCTCAAAGATGGGAAGGGGGATAATCTTCTGCTGGTAGAGTACGGCCTTGAGGCGGGGAGGAAATACCACGGCCGTATCAAGACAGAAAGCTACCACCTGCCGCCGCGGGAACAGGGGGGAAAACCGGAACGGAGGGAAAAAGCGGTCCTTGTCATATCGGACCGTAAATTCCCCAACGATTGTGAACTCACGCCCCTCTATAAGGGATGGAGTTACTGATTGCAACCTGGCGCTGGTCCACCGCCTGAAAATTCGTCCCCGCTGTGCACGGCCTCCTTTTCATGAAAGGATTGACATTTTCTTATTTGACCGTTAGAGTGTATGGAGTGGCATGGTGCAGGGACCGTACGGGGCCTTGCATGCAAGGGAGGGACCTCCATGAGACAAATCATATTAACCGCAACGATTATAAACCTGCTCGTCATTGTTCTTTCAGGATCTTCGTGCACCCGCGATTGCTGCGATGAGTGCTGCCGCAGGAAGGACTACAGGGAGCTGTGGGACCGCCATGACTGCATGAACTGGCACCGGGATGTGATCTTGGGGCGGGAGTTTCTTGATCCCCGGGATTTCCGTCCTGACAGCATCTATGGCGATCCCCACGGATGGCGTGACCGGGATTGCGGCAGGTTTTATGATGACCCATGCCGGTATCATGATGGAGGAAGACGCTGGAAGTCCTACCGCCGCCATGGTCATCTCCGCTATAATGACGAAGACGCCTTATCCGAGCGGCACCTGCCGCCTCCTGCGCCAGACAGGGAATATGATGAATGAAACCCGGGGTTAGTCACTGAGTTCTGTTGACCCGAATAAATTTCTTAAAAAAAAGGGGTTTTTGCACGATTATGTACCATGACTACTGTTCATTATTGTACAGGATAAGCCCAGTTGGATAAAACCATTTCATTTCTCCGTGACAAACCAAGACGTCTTAAAAGCGCCGCCAATATTGATGCTATCAGGAGGGTCCTGGAGAAATATGTCGATTTTCAGCACCTCTATCTCCGCGAGGAATTTAAAATTGTACCGGTTCAGCACCTCGACAGTATCGATGATACCACGGTGGTGCTCCAGTTTAATCGGCCCATTGAAGAAGAACGGGTAGAGATTTTTACCGTCGTCCGGGGACGATTCATTGATTTCAATCTCGATATCCTGTCACCGGCCGATGCCCGTTATCCGTCAAACAGTTATATAGTCCGGATAAGCAATTGCTCCATCGCTCTGGACAAGCGCGAGAATGAACGCACCTTGTTCAAAGAGATTTTTCCTCCTGCAAGTAACATTGCGACCATAAAAATCAACGAGCGTGAAAATGATTTCAGGAAGTCCCTGTCTGTGCGGATGATCGTGGAAGAATATATCACCGGAATTGAAGGCGTTGATGTAAAGAAGATCAATTTCAAGGATGACAAAGACCTTTCCCCGGCAGTCAGCTATGTCATGGAGTCGGGCAGGGTCCTGCACATAGCCGATACCTCTGACGTGTCGGGATTTTTCAATAACAACCATGAATATTTCGAAATAACCAATTCTGTGGAACTGCGCGATAACCTGCGCCAGTGGCTCCAGAACAACAGCGCCAGCATCAAATCAATTCTCGTCAGGCCGATCCTGTATTATCCCCTGGTCGGCAAGGAGTTCCCGTTTGCATATCTCAGCGTCATAAACAGGGAACATCCCATAACCGACGGCGATGTCGAACGTGTTGACGCCTTCATGGAAGAGCTCTCCGAACGAATTCGTAACGGAAACCTGATCGAATCAAAAAGCGAGGGGGCCATCATCGATGTTTCGGCGGGGGGAGTCAGAATCGCCCTGGATGATGCTGCCATGGTCCAGAAGCTCGTTTCGCAGAACATTATCGTCCTGGACATGAATTTTAAGGATAGCAATCCAATCACAATATCAGGCCGTATCATATGGGTCTACAAGAAAGATGAGGGCGGCTTTTTGATGGGCATAGACTTCAGCGGCTCACAATTCGGTCCGAAAATGAGGAATGCGCTTGTTATCCATGTAAAGGATTTCCTTTCCAGGAAGAATCACCGTGCGGGGCACTGACATGAGGAACAACATAGTGTTGATGATTGCCGCCCTGTTCCTGCTGAGCGCTTCCGCCCTCCACGCCGAGATAGCCATCATTCCCTACAAGGTGGAGAATTCTTCAGTTGATTTTCCCGAGTCGACGGGCGGCGAGTATTCGCGCCTCCTTTCTGTTGCCTCTATGCTGTTGAAAGACGATGTCGATATTGCCTCTCCGCGGGAGGTTGACCTGGACCTGGAACGGATGAAACTGTCGCCCCAGGACGTTATAACAAGGGAAGACCTCGATGTCATGGGGAAGACCCTGCACATCGATCATTTTCTTCTGGGGAGCCTGACGCGCCAGGGGGGGAACTACCGCTCTGAAAGCGTGCTGTATTCGGTGCGTGAACGGAAAATCGTTGCCCGGGCCAGGGTCTCCGACAAAGACCTCTTCGGCCTTGCGGAAAAGGAAATAGGCGAAGCACTGCGGGCCTTCCGCAGCAAAACGGCAGATGCTTCCGACGGCGGCGGCAGTTCCCTGGATCTGGTGCTCCTGGTGGACCTCTCCTACCGGATACACCGGGACTGGCCGTCGGTTAAGAACGCCGCGGTCGGCCTCGCGTCGTACCTGATCGACAGCCGCCGGGTTGACACCAGGTTCTACGTGGTGCCTTTTTCAGACCGCGCGGCGTATCCTTCATCGTCCATGTCGGTCAACTCGATCACATCGGTACGCGAGGAGATGGATAAGCTGAAACCAGCCGGCGGCGCTGGCCAGGACGTTTTCATTAAATCGCTTCAGTATGCCGTCCGGAACATCAAGTGGCGTTCCGCCGCGAGGAAGGTGATCGTCCTGGTCTCCAATTCCTACATCGAGGCCGGAAGCGCAGACAAATACGGCGTCATGGCGCGGAACAAGGGAATCGTCATCAACACCGTGTCCCTGGGCGGGATACCGGGCGACCGAAGCGAGGTCCCGGACCGACTGGCGAGCATCACCGGCGGCGTCCACTCCCATGCGGCCTATCACCAGAAGTTGTTCGACCCCTCCGGGGAAGCTGTCGAGGTATTCATGGAAAACGGAAGGCTTTTCAGGTCCCGCGTCCCGGACGGTGAATGGCGGAAGGGTCTCTATTCAAAAGAAGGCCCGCGGAAACAGCATGCGAAGCCGAAGTCTTTTCTGGAAGAGATTTTTGTCTCTGAAAAAAAGGCGCTTCCGACTCCCTATGACATGACCAGAACCTACATGCGGGCCACCATGGAGCATGTCATAAACCAGGAGAAGCTCGAGGACAACATCGATCAGCTGGTGAAGCGGGGAACGGGTAAAACCGCCGGCCGCAGGACTTCCGTGCCGGCATCCGCAGGAAGGGCCCTTGTGTCAGACGGGACCATCTCCTTCTGGGTGAATGCCCCGGACAGCGGTTTTATTGATTTTTTCATGGAGCGTCAGAAGACGGGATTTGTGTTTCCCCTCGGGGTCATGGTGAAAAAGGACAGCGGTTCAGCGTACGGAGTTTCCCTGGTGCCGGTCATGAAGGGGATGGGTACCGATTACCTGCCGCGGTGCATCAGGGCAAGCCTGAGCGACATCGTCAGACGGAACGATTATTACAGCACTAAGGGTCTTTCCTTCCCGCCCGTCTGGTTTGTCGATGTAAAGGTGGAACAGGCGGAAAAATCACGGGGTGAGCGGGATATCAGGGGCAGGTAATAAAAATCCTTCGCCGCAGGCTGTTTCATCATTTATCAGGTGTTCTTCACCGGTTCGAATCTGCTTTTAAGCCGGTTATGGAGTTCGGTGAATTTGTTGATATCCAGCAGGTTGTACTTCTCGAGAATGCTCTCGTCTATGTAATAATAACTGTAGCGGCGGTCTTCGATGCCGGCCATCATGTTGGCCAGGTAAATGATGTTGACTATATCGCTGAATTTCGGACTGCAGTTGTACGGGGCATGGTGGTGGTTTATGGCCTCAACGAGGTACTCCGGGAAGTTCCAGTTTTTCGAAATCAACGCACCGATGGTGGAATGGCTGATGCCGATGGATATTTCTTCCATGGTGGTCGTGGTGATTTTCCGGTTGTTGACGATGTCCGCGATCCGCTTAACGAGCTTTTTATCCGTGGCCAGAAGCACGATCTTCCCGAGGTCGTGAAGGAGTCCGGCCATGTACACGTTTTCAACGATGCCGGTCATCCGCAATGACATGGCGATGTTCCGCGCGTAAAAGGCCACCCTGTTGCAGTGGTCCCATATCATCTCGAAGCTGCTGTACCGCTCGTTCAGGATGCGCCGGGCATTGCTCGCCACCAGGATCGCGTCAAGGTTCTTCAGGCCGATCGTTACCACCGCCGTCTTGATATCCTCGATGCGCTTGCCCGGCACGATGCCGGCTGAGTTGGACAGCTTGATCACGTCGGAGCTGAGGGCCGGGTCTATCTTGAGCCGCTTGACGATGTGATCCATGGATGAGTCCGGATCGTGGCAGAGCCTCTGCAGCTGGAGGATGTTCTCCGGGAAGGTCGGGATCCCGTCTATTTCGTCGAGAATATGCTCCTTCACCTTGGTGGTTATTTCATTCGCCTTCAGTATCGAGGGAATCGTGAGGGACGTCACCGTGGTCTTCCCCGCCGCTTCAATTTTATAGTTCCGCGCGTCGATGCCCATGTTTTTCAGGAGCAGTATGGTGAGAACTATTCCCAGGCCGGCGCCCTCGGTGTCGTCCTCGATTTCGCTGTATGCCTCGGAAAAGTCGTTGTACTGGATCGCTTTCTGTATCCGGTAATTGATGCGGTCAAGCTCGACCGACAGGATCGGGGAATTGTTCGCCACCGTGATCTTGATCGTGTTGGGAGCCTGCTCGAAGGATATCTGGACGTAGAAATCGCTCCGCTTCAGGTCGCCCTCGATGGAATCGAAATCACCCACGATCTCTTTCTTGAACTTCTCCATCCCCTTCTGGTACTGGGTCTCGTCGTTGATGTCGAGATTCGTTTTGAGAAAGAAGGTGCGCTTGGCGTTCGCCTTCAGCGCGTTGATGATGAGTTCGCGCAGTATGGTTATGACGGAATTGAGAAGATAGATCTGGTCGCTTTTCGACAGGAGCCGCGACAGGACGCTGTTGAGAACCATGAGGACTTTTTCGTTGACGTATTTAAACGACAACTTGAGAGGTTCTCCCTTTTCTATCTTAGAAGATATTATCTTTCTGTTGGTAATATCAACCATGTCGGCGGTTTTTTATGTAATAGATTCCGGATGGGAGAGATCTTCATCCGCCCAAACATACTATGGTGCGTAATCATTAGCGTCAAGCAATTAATGGGTGGTGTTATTCACGGCCTGTCTCCCGGTTAAGTATTTCCCTTGAGAGGTCCAGCAGTTTTTCTTTTTCATTCAGTTCCGGGTTATCGAGGACGGCCTCGAGCAAATGGTTGAGGATGGCGCCTATTATCGGGCCCGGCGTAAGTCCGAATTCCTCCATAAGTATGGTGCCGTTTATGTTCAGGTCGCGGACAGAGAAGGCGTTTTCCTGTTCGATCACGTGGTCAATGCGCTTCTTCAGGCGCTCGATGGGAGCCGGAAGTCCCTTGCGGGCGCCATTGCCCTTTCGGTCCGCCATGCGAAGAGTGAACAGGTCCTCGATATTGTCCAGACCGACCTTGCGGATGAAACGGCGAACGGCGCCGTCGGTCCACTCGTCGGTGTAATGGAACATGTGGTTCAGGATCAGGTTGTTGACGGTCTCTATCTGGTCGTTGGAAAACTTGAGGCGCTTCATGATCTTTTTCACCATCTTGGCGCCGATCACTTCATGGTTGTAAAAGGTGAAATCGCCGTCCTCGCCGGGCTGCCGCGTCGGTATTTTACCGACATCGTGGAGCAGCGCGGATAGGCGTATCATGGGATGCTCCCGGGGCGCGGCGTCGCAGGAATAGATGCTGTGATAGTAGACGTCGTAAATATGATACCGGTTCTGCGATACGTTATAGCACTCCGACAGCTCGGGAAGAAACAGCTCCAGAAGACCGGTCTCTCTCAGGTATTCGATGCCCACGGACGGTTTTTCAGTCTCGAGAATCTTGAGAAATTCGTCCCGGATCCTTTCCCGTGAGACGTTGCGGACCACGTCGAGGGTCTCCGACATCGCCCGGAGGGTGTTTTCCTCGATGATGAAATTGAGCTTCGAAGCGAACCGGCAGGCCCGTATGGGGCGGAGGCCGTCTTCAGTGAATCTCATCACGGGGTCGCCGATGGTCCTGATGATCTTGTCCCTGATGTCCCTGACGCCGTTCACATAGTCGATGAGTTCGCCGCTCTCGGGATCGTACGCCAGGCCGTTAATGGTGAAATCGCGGCGGTCGACGTCGACCCTGAGGTTTTTCGAAAAGGAGACCGATTCCGGGTGCCGCCCGTCAAAGTACCTGCCGTCGGACCGGTACGTGGTAATTTCGAACTGCCATTCATCGACGAGGACCGAGACCGTCCCGTGCTTTATCCCCGTGGGGATCGTTTTCCGGAAGAGCTTCACTATCTCTTCAGGCCGGGCGTCGGTGGCGAAGTCATAATCGTAAATGTCATTCCCGAGAATGAGGTCGCGAACGGATCCGCCGATGAGATAACATTCAAACCCGGCACGCCGGAATTTTTTGATAACGTTCAGGATGGCGGGCCTGACGTTTTCCGGGATGACTATGTCGAGATTCATCTTCTCCATGGGAGGGGCTTACCGGTAATGTAGAATAGGTTCCTGCGACATCGGGCAGTACCGCACCAAGGGGCAGTTAAGTATCAGGCCCGATATTAGTCAATGGATTTTTCCGGGGCCTCCGGCAGCTCGGTTATTTAATCTCTGATCCCTGATAGGGGCGCGCCGTCACCGGTTTTGAAGGCTCAGATTCGTGGTTGTAGACGGTGTCAGGCTTGTAGGAATCGTACGCGCTCACCGAGAAATAGTAGAGCACCGTGTTCTGCAATAGGGGATAATGCAGTTTGTTGAACCTGTCATGGGACCGGTTTTCATCAATGACATCATTGGTTATCCTTACCTGGACAAAGTTCCCTGCGCCGGTGCTGTTGGTGATCCGGGCGCCGTTGACGGTGGTCAGTATGCCGTCATAGCGGCCCGGCGTTATCCCGTAATAAATCCTGTAGCCGAGAATGTCATGGTCGACATTTTTCTTCCACTTGAGCACAACGTTCCGGTCCCCGGCGGATACGGCCTCGACAAAGAGGGGCGGATTGGGCGGATAGTCAAGGCGGTACTCAAGGGCTATGTCCGACAGGCGCGGGGCGCGTTTGCCGTCAGGGGATGCGATGAGGTGAGCCCGCCACTGGTAATATTTTCCGCGGAGGTATTCGCCGTCCGCCTGCTTTGCCAGGAATATTTTTTTCTGGTTATTGTCAACCCGGTACCATTTGATGTCAACGTCGTCCGACCTGAAACTGCGGTCGGATGTCCTGAATTCCATCCAGATGAAGGTGTCTTCCCCGGTGTCCTCCTTCCACCTGAATTCCTGGACCTTGGTCCCCGTTCCGGCAAACTGGTAGACTGGGCTTGTAATGACGCCTTCAACATTGTAGGGGATGCGCCCGATCCTGCCGACTGAGCGGTAATTGCGGTAGGCGAGCTCCGTGACCTTTTCCAGATCTTCAAAGTGTCGGTACGATATCCTGAACTCGTCCATCAGGCCTGCATAGCCCTTCCCGAGATATGCCGGAGGCGAATCAAGGCATTGAAGCTTCCCCTCGCGCGAGCGGTAGCCGAAGGACGGGGCGTATACGCCGTTGTACGCTTCGCCGCTTTCAGTCACGTAGATTACCTCGTCCTCCTCTCCGTCAAGGTACTTGACCAGCTTTCCGCTGAGGCGGTCAAAGCTGAGGCTGAAGTGGTGCCATTTCATCCGGGCCGGGGGGGTGCCGCGGCGCATGACGACATCGTAGACCTTCCGGTCAGGCCTGTCGAAAATGCCGTAGAGGGCGGCAACGACAGCGCCGTTCGAGATGGATATTTCTATCCCCCGCTTGGTGCCGGAAAAATACCCGACGCGGGAAAAGAGGATGCTCCCGTCGCGAAGTTCATAGGGCATGAACCTGAATTCGATGGTAAATGAGCCGAGGTCGTCACAGGTCCCGAGCCAGGCGCCCTTCACGGTCTCGATGGCCACGCCATGATCTTTTTTGAAGAATTGCGCGCAGCCCTTTCCGAGGGCGCCATTGCCCGTTTTGAAATTGTAATCGCTGGCAGAGATGCGGTAGTGACGGGTGTCGTCCCAGACGAGGCGGCCGGCAGGCATATTGAATGAGAGGATTATATCGGTGATGAGGGGGTCGCTGGACTTCCGGTAGGTGAGGTCTCTCACGGTATAGGCCGTTTTCCCGGTGCCGAGCTGCACGGTCTTCACGTTGTGAAGGCACTGCCGGGGGACGGAAGAAAACTCAACTGTGCCGCTCGCGTCGGGACGCGGCGAGAGCAACATCCCGCACAGGGGAAGCAGCAGTAAAAGTCGCGATTTTCTTAAAGGCATGTTTTTTTCCCCGGGATCTGTTTCTGCGGTACGTATCCGTTATCGTTTGCTCAACGGGCTTTTTCAAGTTCTTCTATTTTTTCAAGCCGCTTCTGGTGGCGGCCGCCCTCAAAGGACGAGTTGAGCCACCGGTCCACGATCCTGAAGGCCAGTTCATCGCCGATGACCCGCGCCCCCAGGGCCAGCACATTGGCGTTGTTGTGGCGCTTCGACATCTCAGCCATGAATTCATTGCAGCAGAGGGCCGCCCTGATGCCCTTCATCTTGTTGGCGGTTATTGACGCGCCTATGCCGGTTCCGCAGATCACGATGCCGCATTCAATGCCGCCGCTCTGGATAGAGCGGCACAGTGCGGCGACGTAGTCGGGATAATCGCATGAATCCTCGCCGAACGTGCCCGCATCATTAAATTCTACGGCGCTGAAATGCTTTTTTATCGCTTCTTTTAACCTGAAGCCGCCGTGGTCTGAAGCTATGCCGATTTTCACGTTGTTCCCCGATAACAGTTCCGATGCTCTTACTTATGTGATATATATCGGATATTTTATCAATTACATTTTATAGCCGGCTGACAATAATATGCACCCGGCGGATGATTTCATGAATGTTAATCCTTCTCCATTGCCTCGATGAAATGAAAGGGATTGGCGATCAGGCAAGAAAATATTTTTTAATGGCGGATTTATCAGGTGGCATGGTTTCGCCTCTTATAACTTATCCACAATCAGGTTTGTTGTTCTTTCTGTATCTGCTGAAATTCTGTAGTGTTTTGCCGGTAATAATATTTGTTTTGAATAATGATACGGTAGAATTTTTTTTAACCTAACCCTTGATTTTTCCAGAAGATAGCCATTATGTCTCATTTATTGAAAGATAGTCAATGAATAGCACTCGGGGAATCGTGGCATTTTTTTTATGTCCTCCCCGTTCTTTTTCAGTTTTTATGTGGATAATGTGGATAACTTTGTGGATAAATTGACAATTTTGGCCATAGTATCTTTTTTTTATTGCATATTTTGTTGTTCTTTTTAGTTTCAATTCGATCAGTGCCGATGATAAAAGTAACGGGCTTTTTCCGGGCTGACACTGATCTAAATCGCGATACATGCGGGAAAACAGGAGTGTTGCCAATGGATTATAAATTTTATATGGTGGAAAAGAAGCCTCCCCTGGCGTGGGTATATTTAAACAGGCCGGAAAAAAAGAACGCCATGAACGCCCCGGCATGGTACGAACTCATCCCTATCATGGAAGACCTGGACAGCGATGACCAGATACGCGCCATAATTCTTGCAGGCAAGGGAACGATGTTCAGTTCCGGCATCGATCTCATGGGAATGATCCCTGAACTGCCTGAGCTTGTGGAAAAAGAACAGAAGGGCGGTACCAAGCAGAGCCTTTACAGAAAGATTCTCCGGATGCAGGACGGCCTTTCCTGCATCGAATCGTGCCGGAAGCCGGTTGTGGCCGCCGTGCACGGCAAATGCATCGGAGCCGGACTGGACATGATCACCGCCTGCGACATTCGCCTTTGCACGGAGGACGCGGAGTTCTCCCTGCGCGAAGCCGCGGTGGGCATCACGGCCGACATGGGCGTTCTCCAGAGACTCTCAAATATCTGCGGTCAGGGAATAACACGGGAACTTGCTTTTACCGCAAAGAACATAACCGCGAAGCGGGCAAAAGAAATCCATCTGATCAATGAGACGTATGCCGGCCAGGATGAGCTGATGAAGGCCGCCGAACAGCTTGCAAGGGAAATAGCGGACAATTCACCCGTCGCGGTGAAGGGAACAAAAATAGTGCTGAACCAGCTCGTGTCTTCCCAGGTGAAGGAGAACCTGGCGTACAACGCGGTCCTGAGCGCCGCTATACTTCCGAACAATGACCTGTTTGAGGCGGTAACCGCCTTCAGCCAGAAGCGGAAGCCGAACTTCAGCGGTTCCTGAAAGAGGGGCGGTAGGGCGCGAGGCCGCCCTTCCATTATAAAAAATTCTTGTAAAAATGGTAAAATGTTTTATTAATGATTATCCCGGACGTTAGAAGAATATGAAAGTTAAGATAAAACAATATCACGGGAAATTCCGTCTCAAGTTTTTCGAGAACTACTATGTTTTCAGGAAGAAATTCATGAAAATGTGGGACAGGTTTGTCGAAAAGGGCCATGAGAAAATGACCGTGATGTTCATCCCTCATAACGAGAGGAAGATCTTCAATTTTCAGATCTCCAAATTCACCATATCGTTTTTTTTCCTGCTCTTCCTGGTGGTCCTGGTGACATCGTCCTATGCCGTGATCAGGCACGCGGCGGTCAAGCGGGAGGAGCAGCGTCTCCTCATGACCTACGAGGATATCCGTTCGCACCTCCTCCGGTTCGAAAAGCTGACGAACAGCGTGGCGGAGCTTGTTGAGGAGATGAAGCCGGATGTGGAGGAGCTCTATGAACTCACCGCAGGTCCGGAAGAGATCGGATCGATCTGGGACCTTGACCAGATGGACAAAAAGGATTACGAGGAGCTGCGGAAGCTCCAGCATGTTCTCCCGGAAGAGATATTCACCATCAAGGAAATTCAGAAAGACATTATCTGCACCACCAATACCATCAAGACCGTCAAGAATTTCGTCGATGTGAGAAGCAAGGTGGTGCGCGACACCCCCTCTATCGTGCCGAATCCCGGTCATATCACTTCCCTTTTCGGCTGGCGCCGGTCCCCCTTCGGGCATGGAAGGGATTTTCATTCCGGCATCGACATAGCGGCGCCTCCGGGAACGGAAATACGGGCTACTGCGCCGGGCACCGTCACCTCGGCGGGCTGGAGCGGCGGCTACGGCTGCATGATCCGCATCAAGCACAAGTATGGTTTTGAATCCCTCTATGGCCATTGCCAGCGGGCGAACGTGAACGCCGGCCAGACCGTCAAGAAAGGCGATGTCATCGGCTTCGTGGGCCAGACGGGCAATGCCACCGGCAATCATTGTCATTATGAAATCAGACTGGGCGATATCCCTATCAACCCATATCCCTACATGAGCAGGATATGGTAAACAAAACAATGGCTTCTCCAACACTGTATGCTGAAAAAGCTGTCCCACTATATCTGGTTCGCGGCGGTGGCCGGTGCACTGACGGCCGCTGTTATAGCCAATTCCAGGGGACAGGGCTTCAGGGAAAAGCTGCTTGATTACATAGACGATAACGCCGTTACCGGTGAAGTAACCGTCCTTACACACGAACCCTCTGACTCAACATACCTCGACGACAGGTATGACATGTTTTCCTACCGGTCCGGCGACTGGGAGGATTACATCATTGCCCCGCGCTACAACGACCTCGAGGGAAAGGAGAAAAGGACCACCCTGTACCGGGGCGACGACGTGCGCATTGAAACATACGGGATGCTGAACCTTGACCTCAAGTACGGAAAGTCGATGTTCACCCGCAAGCGGTACCGGGAGAATGACCAGGACAAGGCCGTCTCCCAGCTGGTGCCGGACGGCTTCAATGCCACGCAGGATCTCCAGATACATGTCGAGGGGACCGTCGGCGACCGCATGAATGTCTATATTGATCACGACAGCCGTAAAAAGGACAACCGCTACGTCCTGAAATACCGGGCCCTCAGGGACGATGAGCTGATCCGTGAGCTGAACGCCGGCGAGATCGATATAAATTTTCAGGGTTCGAAATATGCCGTATATGACAACAATACGGCCAAGGGACTCGGGGTCGATCTGACCCTCCAGAAGAACAAGTTCAAGCTGAAGGCCTTCGGCAGCGTTACCCGGGGCAATGCGGAAACCGAGGTGTTCCGGGGAAATTCCATGCCCGGCAACATGAAGCTCTCGGAGTTCCAGTACGTCAAGGGGGTGTATTACCAGATCGAGCCCTACATCAGGTATAACAACAACATTGATCCCCCCCACCCTTCCAACTACACGCTGAAAGCGGTCAACCTGAATCCCTACGGCTTTGAGATCTATGTCGACGATCAGGATCCCTATAACAAGCAGAACATCACCGAGCTCCCCCGGTACGGCGGCTATTACCGGAAAATGCAGGCCGGGACCGATTACAAGATCAACTATACCACCGGCCTCGTCCAGTTCATGAGGCCGGTGCCGGACAAGGCCCGGATCTTTGCCGTGTACAATCTCATGGGCGCGTCGACGGATCCCTCGGCCCTCCTGCCGGGTGACCCGCGGCATCCCGGCGGCGGCTTCTCGGGAAAAATTTTCGTCTTCCTGAAGTACGGATATTCCCTGAGCAACGATCCGGTCCCGGCGCCGAACCACCCGGCGCCGGACGTGTACGAGGTGCGGTCCTTCTATACCATAGGCGACAAGTATATCCTGCCGAATAACTTCAGCCTGAGCTTCTTCCAGGAAAACGGCGTCATGAGCCAGAGCGACATCGCGAGCCTCGGAAGCTATACGGTGGATTACACCAGCGGCGTCATCCAGTTCGTGTACCGCGAGCCGTACAAACAGCTCCTGCTTGCCAGCGGCGCGGCCGGGCAGATCTACGTGGAGCACCAGCCCACGAACGTCTACGATTATTCGCGGTACCGGATCAAGATCGACTACTTCAAGGATGCCCGTAGCTTCCAGCTCAATCATCTCAACATCATACCGGACAGCGTGGTCGTCAAGATCGACCAGAGGAAGATCTCGGAGACGCTCTACACGGTTGATTATACGGCGGGATACATCACCTTCAACAGTCCCAACAATCCCATGATCGGCCCTGAGACGGTGATCGAAATACGGTACGAATACCTTCCCTTGAACTCGCAGGAGCAGTCCTTCGTGGGCGGGATCAGGACTGAATATGAATTCAGCAGGGACCTCAAGGTCGGCGGGAGCATGCTCTATTCGCGCACCGGGAACGATGAGAAGGTCCCGGTGATGGGCGGCGAACCGACCCAGACCATTTTTCTCGAAGGAGACGCGGCGCTGCACCTGGACGGCCGCCGTCTGGCGCAGTTCACCAATATTTTCATGCGCGACAAGAGAAAGGAGATTCCCCTCGAAATAAACGGGTATGCCGAATACGCAAAGAGCTACAAGAACGTGAACACCTTCGGGAAGGCGCTGATAGACAACATGGAGGCCTCGGAAGACGTGGTCGTGCTGTCGCTGAATGAACGGGACTGGATATACTCGTCCCGCCCGTCATCGCTGCCCGGCGGCGTCAGGGGCATCCTTAATTATTATTACTTCAGGGACCCGTCCAACCCAGCCGTCCTGAAGGGTATCGAGTATACGCCTCTGGCGCCGAAAATACCCTATGCGAGAAAGGCGGGGCCCTACAACATCGCCACGGGCCACGTGGTGAGCACCGTCATGAGCCTGACGGCCCAGCGCTCCCTGGTCATGGACTTTGAAGGAGCCGGCAACTACGTGGCGGTCGTGACCCGGGATTTTTCAAACAGCGCCGTGGACCTCTCCGGCATGCAGTGCGCGGAGATATCGTACCGGTATGACGGGTCTGCCGACGCTGACATGTACCTTGACCTCGGGAAGATAAACGAAGATTCCAACGGCGACGGGGTCATGCAAACCGAAGATCTGAACCTTAACGGAATACTGGATTCGGACCCGACCAAGGGCATCACCGAGGATATCGGCTACCAGTTCCAGGAAGCCGGCCATCCCGCCACCAGGATCGGCGGCGGCGCCGGATACAGCAGGCTTACCGTGGGAGACGGGGTCCTGACCAGCGAGGACCTGAACGGAAACGGGACCCTTGACACGCTTGAAAACGTCTATTCCTTCCAGGGGCAGCATGTATCCCTTCAGTCGTCAAACGGCAGCTGGCAGGTGGCGCGCCTTTACGTGGACCGCTCCACCATGACCCAGTCCGAGACAAATTTATTGAGGGAAGTCGAATCGGTGCGCCTTTACATACGAAAGACCTCCGGCTCAACCGGAAAGGTGTATATCGATTCTATCAAGTTCGTTTCATCGAAATGGCGGGAAGCAAGCATCGGCACCGCGCCGGCGTCCCCGGACCAGCTGAAGGTCTCGACGATAAACAACTTCGACGACGCTGAATACCGCTGGGAGGCCTTCTCCATCGTGATGCGGGACGTGTACAAGGCCATGTACGGGGTAAAGAACAATACCGAGCTGCTGAAGGACAAGGAATCTTCACTTAAGCTCGAATACGCGATTCCCGCCGGGGGGCAGAATGTTTCGGTGACCCGGCGCTTTCCGAAGCCGATGGATTTCCGGAGCTACAAGACCCTCAGTGCGTGGATCAATATTCGCGCCTTCACGCCGGGGGACAAGGTCGGCATCATTATCGGTTCATCCGATACGGATTACCTGGTGTACCAGATGAACATGAGGTTTCCCCGGGTATGGCAGGAGATACAGATGCGGCTGAAGGACAAATCGGACGGCTACCTGATCCCGACGGCGATGTCAGGCCGGCCTGACCTGAAGCGCATCACCATGATGAAGATCGTCGTCTATTCATCGTCGCCGCCCAGCGCCGGCGCCCTGTGGGTGGATGAGATTTATCTGTCTGAGCCGGAAGTCGAGGAGGACACCGCCCACTGGTACGAGGGCGAAATAAAAATAACAAAGCCGATGTACGTGACGAAGGGCGGCGTCCCGATCATGTCGGACTTCAGCGTCAAGTATATCCAGAAGGGCCACGGCGCCAAGTTCAGCACCATCGGAAAGAAGGACGTCGACATGTCGGAGGAATACCGGCAGGTCTTTTCGTCCTTCGCGATAATGCCGAACTGGAACACCCGGGTGGACTATATCAAGGAAAATTCCGATACTGACAGCCTCAATGAGGAGGTGGACGTATCCCAGCGCGGTAAAACCACGAAAAACAGCGTGATATTTGTCACCGATTACGTGTCTGATAAAAACTGGGTCCCCAGCATCAAGCTGATGTACAAGTACGATGATTACGATAACAAGCTGGATGAAATCGTGACTACCCGGAGCGTCAAGCGGCTTAAGAAGCAGCTGAACCACGCGCCGGTCCTTCTGTACCGCCAGTCCATAGATAAATTCCTCTGGGGGCGCGTGACCAATGAACTTCTGATGACCATGCTCTTCAAGAAAGAGCAGTCAAAAAGGAGCTCCTACGAAATGACCATCGAGGACCTGAACAGCAAGACGTCCATTCTGGAGCTTGAAAAGAGGCAGCGCAGCGATATCAAATACAACCTGGATTATACCCACCGCATTTTTTATTTCCGGCCCACGATACAGGCCGGTTCGGAGGAAGTGGTGGCATGGGTCGGGAAATCCCAGTCAAACAGGACGGACCTCCTCTATAATTTCAAAGGTGATTACCATGTCCCCTTTGTCTACAACAGGAACTGCCGGTATGTCGAACGGAACAAGAATTTCAGCGTTGCGGCTGGGCTGACCGATTTCAGCTACGCCGCAGCGGGCTACAAGGTGGATATCCAGTATTTTGAAAACCGGTTCCGCGACTTTAACCTGGAATCAGCGTCCCAGTACGGATACAAAAGGGCCAAGGACGCACAGACCCTGGTTGCCACCACCATTGACATTCCGTTATACTTATATAAGATCACCGCCCTCAAGTTCATCAGGACCTTTTCAATCAACTACAATCGCTCGCTTTTTCTGAGCGAGACCAACATTCCTTACGAGGGGGAGCGGAAGGATCCCCTTGAGGAAAAGTATGGAATAACACGCACGGCCAGCAGGCTGGCCAACGCGGGCTTCAACATCTTCCAGTATTATCCCTTCTGCTTTTTTATCGGCAGGAACAACTACGCCCGGGGGAGGGATTATATCTACACCACCATGAACACCCCCATTGTGTACAAGAACGGCACGACCGTATCGGAATACAACAACAACCTCCGTCTACTGGACAATTTTTCCGTCACCTGGTCGGTCGATCTTGACAGGGTGACCATCACCTCGAATTCCGGGCTCCACCAGATATGCGAGCGGCAGGACCTTATGGGGGTGCCGAACCAGACGGTCAATGCCAATTTTGATATAAACGTGAATTTTGATCTGATGAAACTCCTTCATTTCTGGTTCTTCAGGCCCAACCGCGAGGGCATTCCCTACCATGCCGCCTTTATGACCGTGGGATACAAATTCGATATGAACATGATGATCACCCAGAACATTGAGGAACAGGTCCACACGCCCAACGTGGGCCTGAGTTTCAAGCGCGACAGGGCCAGTCTGACCCTGGAATTCGGCGTGGGGCTGAAATACAAGAACAGCAAGTCCTATATTCCGTGGAATCCCCTGAAGCTTTCAGCCAGGGATTATATCTATTATCGCAACATGCCCTTTAATGTTTTTTACAAGGACACGGACACGGCCTATACCTTCACCGCATTCTTTGAAACGGACGTCCTGTGGATATACAGGTTTTTTTCGCTCTTCTACCGCCTCACCGCAATGCCGATATTCAATCTCGAGTATTCCCTTAAAATGAACCGCTATAACTACCTGCTGACCACGTCGCCGCAACCCGTGGACATTCACATGATCAAGAGCAAATTGACCCTTGATCTCCATAAAAACATTCAGGGAGGCTTGAACGCGCGCTTTCTCCTGGAGCAGTACCGGAACAGGAAAAATCTCAATTACTATAATGTGAAGGCGAGCGATCTCAAGAGGGAAGTGTTCTCATATGAAGTGGGGGCAAATTTTACTCTTCTCTTCTAGCGGTTTCCTGAAAAAACCTTCCATGGCAATTTTACCGGCGCATTGCGGAGCATCCTGAACCGCGGCGGCATTCTTGCATCATGCCCTGCTCGGGGCCGCGTTGCGGTTCGGGCCCAGCGGCGACGGCACCGCTGCTTACTTGAAATAGTTGCGGATCCGGTTCTTCAGTTTCTGGTAGAAGCCCTTCAGTTCGGTGATGTACATGTCCTCCCTGCTCTTTTTCAGCAGTTCCACCGTTGAAAGCTGGATTACGTTCCAGAGCTGTTGCCGGTCCGGGCAGTGAAGGAAATAATCGATATCGACCTGGTAGGCGCCCTTGAACCTGCGCGCCCCTCCATCGGGGGATATCTGCTTTATGATGCCGTCCAGGTTCAGTAGTTCGCTGGATGAACGGAACGACGCGTCAATGGTAAGATGGCCCCATTCAAAATCCTCAACGGCGGCGAAAACGATGACCGTATTGAACTGCTCGCGCTTGAGAAGGAAGTCGGCGATGATGGCGATGCTGTCCCTTTCGCCTGCGTCCACGAAGCCGACCCCGGCGATGAGCCAGTCCTTGTAGGGCGTTTTGTTCTCTATGGCGTTTTTCAGCAGCCTCAGTGTCTCCCGGGAAAGGGGAATGCTGCTGATCCTGTTGAAGGTTTCATGGTCCGCGTACCGGGAAAGAAAGTCAAGGGCTTCATAATCCAGCCGTCCGGCATGGGAGTACTTGTCGGTGTCGGTATAAATCCCGTAGAGGAGCGCGGTGGCCACCGACGTCATGACGAGCGGATCAAGCCCCTTATCCAGTTCCTTGATGAGGAGCGCCACGAGGGTGCATGTCGAGCCCGCTTCAACGTCTCTCAGGATGAAATCGGCGTTCGGCTTCTCCTCGGCCGGTTCATGGTGGTCGATATAGACGGCGCAGGGAAGATTCCCGACCAGTTCTTTGGCCGCGAGGGACGGGTGATCGGTGATGATATAGGCGTCGAACTCCCTCGTAACCGGGGCATGGGGCGAGATGCCGAGGGGGATGTCGAGGATTTCTACAAAGGCGCGGTTTTCCGGGAGCGAGAGTTTTTTTGACGCGATAATTGAACAGGATACGCCCAGCGAGCGGCATATCTCGCTGATGGCATAGGATGACGCGATGGCATCAGGGTCAGGAGAGCCCTTGATGACGATCAGGATGTTCCGGTATTTGGCTATGGACGCCGCAAGTGCTCTGGAGGAAGCTTTCAAAGCCCTGTCTCACTGGTGCTTGAAGATTATCACGCTGACATCGTTGATCTGTTTCTTGCCGGCAATGAACGCGGTGTAATCATCAAAAACCAGGTGGGCGAGGTCGGAAGGCGATTTGCTTTTCCCGGACCTGATGATCTCCTTGACCCGGGTGAAGCCGTAGACATCGCCACGGTCGTTCATTGCCGATACCAGGCCGTCAGAGTAAAGGATGCCGATGGAGCCTGGTACCAGCCGGATTGTCCTGGCGGCATATTTCGAGGCCCTGTCCGCGCCCACGGGAACGCCTCCGGCATCGCAGGAGGTGAAGGTATCGCCGGCGGGACTGTAGATCATCATCGGGTTAAAGGCCGCGCCGGAATACGACACGTCGCCGGCTGGTGACACGATCGCGCAATATGCCGTTGCGTGCTTGCTGGAAAAACGGGACGTGGAAAGAACCCAGTTCATGGTGCCGAGGATTTTGTCCGGGGCATCGAAAATCTTCGCCGGCGTATGCAGGACCGTGTAAAGCTCAAGGGAAATGATGGCGGAATCAACGCCGGAATACGACGAATCCGATATGAAAAGGACGACCCTGTCCTCTCCCAGCAGTATGGAGTCGAAGTAATCTCCCCCGTAGGTCGAGTTGTTGATGTAGAATGAACTGACGCGGCACCGTGACGTCTGATTCATCTTCTGCGGGATGATTTTCTTTTTAACGGCGCTGACGACCATCTGATCATGCTCGATAACCTGAGTGGCCCGGACCTGTTCGAGCATGAGCGCGTTGGCCAGGTGCTGCTGAAGCTGTATCCGGTAGAGCTCCAGGACGGATATGAGGCTTTTCGAGTATATCATGTTGTTCCTGAGCGGGCCGAGGGCGAGAAGCCCGATAATCTGCCGCTCCCGGTCGAGGAACGGCAGTATGACTTCAATGTGGTTCCGCTCCAGGTAATCAAGAATGGCGTCACGGTGCTGTCCGAATTCGGCCCCTGAATATACGGCCGGCTTGTAGAGAATGACGGGATTCTGGCCCAGCACTTCCACGAGGGGACTGCCCATGTCCATCTCGGTGTCGGGGACGGCATTCACGGAATTATGGATGACCGTAAGCTTTTTATCCCGGCTGTTGTAGAGGTAGAAATGGGCATGGCCAATGTCGAATTTGTTCACCAGACCGTCGACCAGGGCCATCAGGAGGTCCTCCCATGATTTCCCTTCCCTTGCCTCGGGTGACAGCTGCTCGCTGAACAGCTCATCGACCCTGGCCACCCTGGACCGGTGGCCCCGGGTGGATAATGTCTTGATCCGGGGGCTCAGATACTTGAATACCAGGAACAGGTACAGGAAGACTATCAGGGCGATCCCCAGGGGGGGTACCGGTTCCTGCAGGTATTCTCCGGTGTTGAACTTAAGAATAAGGGCAACAGGCACGCAGAGAAGAGTCAAAAGGATGATCCAGTAGAAAGCCGTATTGAAGAAAATCCTCAGGTCCCTGGTCTGTATGTCGATGGAGGCATAGTTCAGGATCACCAGGGCGAGAGGATAGGTTATGAGTATGCCGAGGGTGCTCAACTGGTTGAAGCCCTGAAAGTAGGGCAGGTAGAGTGATACCGCAAGAAACGAAGCAAAGAGAATACCGAGGCTGATGATCAGGTAGATAAGGTCATTCTTCTGCGCGCGGTTTTCATTCCTTCCCGATTTTATCACTATCAGTAATATTGAAATTATGAGGTAGCCGGTGATAACCGCCAGATAGACCGGGTAACCCTCTCCCAGGATGTTGGTGGCCGGGTCGTCAGCCGATTTTGATAAAATGAGATCCGTGGCAATGATGATGGCGCAAAGGGCGTAACCGGGCAGGCTTGCCGCCAGGGCGATGACCGGACGGTTTTTCTTCAGGTACGGGTATATGAAAAAAAAACTCATGAACAGCGTTGCCGCGAGGAGCAGCAGGGAAAGAATAAGGCGGTGCATGAGGACGGCAGGGATGATGCCGGGGTCGAGGAGGTTTGTTCCGATCAGGCCGGCCATGGCTGATGTAAGAAGTGATGCGGCGGCAAGGACAATGTTGGCGGCGGTGCGCTGTTTCTTGAATATATTGTAGGTGCCTATGACCAGCAGAAGTGCTGTCGCTCCCCATGCCAGAATGATCTCAAGATACAACAAGGCGTCTTCCTCTATCCTGTTTGTGGTGAATGCTTCCGCCCGGGGTGTGGTCTTGAAACAGGCGCCATTTCCGGGTTTATCCATTTAACAGCGGCGGCCTGGCACCGGGCCGCCGCTGTTCTGATTAATAGGGTGAAATATTGCAAATATTGAATATTATTTCAAGTATTTATCGATAGAAGCGCTTTTTTTTATCTGCCGACCCCTCTGGTGCCCCGCAACAGGAAAAAATTTGTCCTGATTGAAGCCCCGGCCGCTACTATCATTCATGAGGATGTTACCAGTGATAAGGCGGTCAATGGCGGTGTCGGCATGAAGATTCCGGGAACAGGGGCGATGATCCTCCAGGCGGCAGCTCTGCTCGTCATGGTCCTGGCGGCAGTGTCATGCACAAGGGACCTCTCCGTCAGGGAACAGCCTGCCGTGGTGAAGGGAACGATGGACCTCCGGGATTGGGATTTCAGCAGGGATGGTCCGGTATATCTATCAGGCGACTGGAGGTTCGTCTGGAACAGGCTCCTCAGCCAGCGGGAAAATGATAGCGAGGAACCACTGGAGGAATACATGGAGGTGCCGGGGATATGGAATGGACGAATTGTGTCAGGTCATCCGATACCTGCCTACGGCTGCGCCTCCTACCTGCTGAAGGTACTGCTCCCGGCAAGGGCAAGGGACGGCGGCGGAGTAGATAAACTGGGAGTCAAGGTGCAGGATATGGGCACTGCATTTGCCCTGTATATAAATGGGAAACCGGCCGGATCCGGCGGCATCGTGGGTGAATCGCCGGAGCAGGCGTCGCCGGGATACGCGCCCGGTGTTTTTGAGGCTGGGCCGGGTGCCGGTGAAATGGACATCCTGCTTCATGTTTCTAATTATCATCACCGCAAGGGGGGCGCATGGGAGCCCATACTGCTGGGGCCCCTGCCGGAGCTCCATGACATGAGGGAAAGAAACCTTGCCCGGGATTTTTTTCTGTTCGGGTCTATCTTTCTTATGGGCGCCTATCACCTGCTCCTATTCAGCCTGCGGAAGAAAGACCGGTCATATCTTTATTTCGGGATTTTTTGTCTCCTCATTGCCGTGAGGGTCCTGGTAACGGGAGAATATTATGCCGTCCGCATGGCACCCTGGATTCCCTGGGAAGGCATCCTGAAAATGGAATACCTGTCGTTTTATGCCGGCGTCCCCGCCTTCTTTCTTTTTATCTCTACCCTCTTCCCGGATGAATTCTCTCAAAAGGTCCTGTCCGGTATCGTTGCCGCGGCGATCCTTTTCATCTGCGCTGTTATTGCGGTCGGGCCTGGTCTTTACACCCACACCATGGTTCCCTACCAGGTGCTCTCGGCTGTCATCTGCCTGTACGGACTCGCCGCGCTGTCGAAGGCGGTTGCGCGCGGGCGGGAGGGGGCCGTTCCCTTTACCGGCGGGTTCATCATCATGTTTGCCGCGGTTCTCAATGATTTTCTCCACAACAACATGATCATCCGGACCGGCTACCTGGTGCCCTGCGGGCTCCTGTTCTTCATTGTTCTGCAGGCCTTCCTCCTTTCCCGGCGGTTTTCCCGGACACTGGGCGACGTTGAGAATCTCACCGTTGAGCTGGAGGTGAAGAATAGAAGGCTTGAGGCCATGGATGCCATGAAAAATGAGTTCCTTGCGACCGTGTCCCATGAACTCAGGACGCCGCTGAACGGCATCATCGGCATTGCGGAATCAATGGTCGATGGGCGTTCCGGCATGTTGAGCCTTGAGTCAAAGTTCAACCTGGGCCTGGTCATTGCCAGCTCACGGCGCCTGGCCTTGCTGGTTGATGACCTTCTCGATTTTGCCCGGCTGAAGAATTGCGATATTGTCCTGAACCGCGGACCGGTGGACATGAAGGCCCTTGCCGATGTCGTGCTGGCCTTTGTGCGGCCCCTGGCGGGAGCCAAGAGCCTTGCCCTTATCAATGCAATTCCCGCAGGGATGCCCCCCGTTTTGGCCGATGAGAACCGGCTGCAGCAGGTCCTGTACAACCTGGCAGGCAACGCGGTGAAGCATACTCCTTCGGGAAGCGTTGTCATCGAAGCCAGGCCGTCCGGCAGGGAAGGGTGGGTTGAAATATCGGTTTCAGACACGGGACCCGGCATACATCCTGATAAAATAGCCTGCGTGTTTGGATGCGGGGATGAGCCGGACAGGGTGACAACGGTGCTCCCCAGGAGCGCCGGTATCGGCCTTTCCGTAACCCGTAAGATTGTGGAACTTCATGGGGGATCGATATGGGCCGGGCAGGTTCATGGCGGAGGAGCGGTTTTTACCTTTACCCTACCCCTCAGCCCCGGCGGTGAGAATGAAGGGATCGCCGCCGGCTCTGTCCAGTGCTGTAACGGGACGACGGAAGAGTGCGCCCGGCACCGTGGATCCGCGGTAACCGCCGGCGCGGGGGGCAGGGATCGGGGGCGCATACTCGTGGTGGATGATGATATCGTCAATCTGCAGGTGATGCAGAACCATCTGTCCGGTGACGGCTATGCCGTTAAGGTCGCTTCGAGCGGCACGGCGGCTCTTGAGGAGCTGCGTCAGGGTCCCCACGACCTCATGATTCTCGACCTCATGATGCCGGGGATGTCGGGCCTTGAATTGTGCGCCGAGGCGAGAAAGCGCTTTAGCCTGGTCGAGCTTCCGGTTATAATTCTCACGGCGCGCTACGGCATAACAGACCTGGTCGCCGGCTTTGAATGCGGCGCTAATGATTATATCTCAAAGCCGGTTCGCCGAGAAGAGCTCCTCGCCAGGGTGAGGACGCTGGTCTCTCTGAGGAAAACGGTCCATGACCTTGACGAGGCGAAGTACAAGCTTCTCCAGGAGAGGATGAACCCGCATTTCCTGTTCAATTCCCTCAATACGGTCCATGCACTCATCGGCAGGGATCGGGCGCTGGCGGATCAGGCCGTCATCATGCTGGCCGATAATTACCGCTTCCTGATCGATTATTCATTTCTTTCCCTGATACCCTTTGACGCCGAATGGCAATTCGTGGAAAACTACCTGGAACTGGAGAAACTCCGGTTCAGGGACACCATGACCTATGCCCTGGAGCGGCGGGGCGATTTTTCAACAATACGCATACCGCCCCTCACTATTCAGCCCCTGGCGGAAAATGCCCTGAAGCACGGGCTGAGGAGGAGCGGGTCCCGGGGACATGTCAGCATCGATGCCGGGGAGGAAAACGGCCATATACTGATAACCGTAGCTGATAACGGACCCGGGCCCGGCAGCGGCGACCTCTTTTCCCGTTCCCTGGGGAACATACGCAATCGCCTGAACTATTATTTTCATGACGTGGCGCTGAGCATTGAAGGCGCCGGGGAGGGAGGCGCGAAGGTGAGCCTCTCGTTTTCCTGCGATAAGGAAAAAATATCGGCTTGTAACGGAGCATGACATGAACGGAAGCAGTGAAAGGATATTCTCGGTGTTTATCGCTGAGGATGAAGTCCCCGCGAGGGAACTCCTGGTGGACTACCTGGTGACGCGGCCGGAACTGCAGCTGTCCGGCATCGCCAGGAGCGGCGAGGAAGCGCTGGCGAAGCTCTCCGGCCAGGATTTCGATCTCGTATTCATGGATATCAACCTTCCCTGCATGTCGGGGATCGATGTGCTGGAGCGACTGAAGAGGGTTCCCTACGTGATATTCACCACGGCGTACGACACCTACGCGACACGCGCCTTTGACGTGGGCGCCGTGGACTTTCTTCTCAAGCCCTTTGACATGAAGCGCTTTAACAGGTCGGTGGAGAAGTTTTTAAACCTTCAGGACGCATCGGCCAGAAGAAAAAAGGCGGACAGTGCTTCCCCGGGTGTGGGCCTTGCCTACCGTGACGGCGGCAGGCACCGCATCGTGCCCTTCGGCGACATCGTGTATGCGTGCTCGCGGGGCAAAAACTCGGTCCTCCACACGGTGTCAGGGGCTGTGGAGATCCCCCTGATGCTGAAGGACCTGGAGATAAAAATACCGGCAGAGCACGTTGTCAGGATCCACAAGCAGTACCTTGTTAATATTCGCTTTATTGCCGAGATGGAATACTATATCGGGGGACAGTATATAGCCCACCTCAAGGATGATGATGAAAGCGTTCTCCCGGTCGGCAGGAAATATGCGGCCTATCTTAAATCGAGGCTCAATATAACATGATCGGTACATGGGCGGGGCCTCATATAAGGGCTGAACTGCTTCCGGGGGCGCCGTATGCCAGTTATAGTCCTTGACATTATTCCTCACACTCTCCATTTCATATCTTCATGAGAATTGTCCTGGTACATCCCGCAGGTTCCAACTGGATCAAGGGAATGAAAGACCTTGCCGCCGTCGCGAACCGGATGGCGCCCCTGGGGCTCCTGTCCATCGCCTCGTTCCTGGAGCGGTCTGGCCACGAGGTCTTTGTGCACGACTGCCTGGGCCCCGGGGCCCTTCAGGGGACGGAAAAAAACGCGGCTGCCGTGGCGGCCCTCAGGCCGGACATGGTCGGCATTTCCGCGACGACCTCCGGGTTCCTGGACGGGTACCGCCTTGCTTCCCTGGTGAAGAAGAAATTGCCCGGCGTTATTGCGGTGTTCGGCGGCGTCCATATTTCAGCCCTGGGAGGAGAACTCCTCGAGGAGTACCGCGAGATCGATTATCTCTGCCTCGGCGAAGGGGAAATCACCATGGCGGAGCTGGCCGACGGCCGGGATCCAAAGTCCATCGACGGCCTGGCCTGGAGGAACGGGAGGGGCGTTACGGTCAACCGGCCCCGTGTCCATGTGGCGGACCTTGACTCGCTTCCCTTTCCGGCCTATGGAAAACTGGCCGGCTTTCCCCGGGGCTACAACCTGCCCCTTTTCAGCTACGTCAAGGCGCCCGGCGCGACCATGATCACCAGCCGCGGGTGTCCCTACCAGTGTTCCTACTGCGACCGCTCCGTGTTCAGGCGGGGGTTCCGTTACAACTCGGCCGGGTACATTTACGAGCACATGAAGCACCTCCGCGCCGATTTCGGCGTGCGCCACGTCAATATCTACGATGACCTTTTTACCATGAACCGGGAGCGCATCGAGGAGCTCTGCAGGCTCCTTATCACGAGACCGCTGAGGATGAATTTTAACTGCGCGGTCCGCGTGGGCCACGCCGATGACGCCCTCCTGGCCCTCCTTAAAAAGGCAGGGTGCCTGATGGTGTCGGTGGGCATCGAATCGGCGGACCCGGAGATGCTGAAGCGCCACAAGGCGGGGGTGAAGCTCGACGCCGTGCGCGACACCGTGGCCCGGATACAGAAACAGGGTCTCCGAGCAAAGGGGCTTTTCATGATGGGCCTTCCGGGCGAGACCGAGGAGTCGGTACGGGCGACCAGCGACTTCGTCATGTCCCTGGGGCTGGACGACATGAACATGGCCAAGTTCACGCCCTTCCCCGGCGCCCCCATCTGGGCCGGCATCGAGAAGGAAGGGACCCTGGAAAACGACTGGCAGCAGATGAACTGCCTCAACTTCGTGTTCGTGCCGAAAGGTATTTCCTCACGGGAGCGCCTTGACCATCTCTACAACGAGCACGTGAAGCGCTTCTACTCTGACCGGGCGTGGCGCCGGAAATTCGCGAAACGGCTCTGGCAGCACCGGTGGAGCCTCTGGTACCTGGTCAGGCACCTGCCGTCCTTTGCCGCGGCGCGCAAGAATTTCGAGCCGTCACGCGACTGATACGCCGGAACTTCCCTCCCGCTGATTAAAAGCAGAGATCTTCTCGACAGCATCAGAAACGATTGGTCGATCGTGCTGCTCAGGAGCCGCTCTTGACCGGCTGAAAGGAAGGTTTTCTGTGAACCCGCAATAATGCGGGTTCTCTGCTGATATATGATTTGAGTTCCCGGTCGCGGGCGTTTTTCATGAGCCGTTCCAGGAGAGGGCGTTTTTCCTTGATATTTGCCCTGGTTATCAGCATTCCGAAATCGGAATCGGCACGGGAATTCTTGTTATATATGAAATCAACAATCATGTCCCCCACGTGCGGCTTCATGTGGCTCGGATCGAAAAAGCTGTTCAAGTAGTCACTGGTGACACTGTTCGGGTACATGAACAGGTAGGCCTCGCCGAAGACATCGATAACCTCGGATATCCACCGGAAATAGTTGTCAAGAAGGCCGTAGGCGACAATCAGCTCCATCACCGGCACCGATGCGGGAGTGAGGATTACGATGATTTTACTCCGCCGGTTTTCCTTTTTGAACCGCTCAAGGTACTTCTTGTACCGCTCATGGTAAATGAAGTGGTGGTAGGGGGGCTTGGTCTTGTCGGTGTATTCTTTCATGCAGAGTGAATAGATGCTGAGCAGCGTCTCCCTGGTGAGTTTTCCGATATGAACAACATTGTTGCGGTCGTAATAGCGCGGGGTCCCGCGGCGGTAGTTCTGAAGGTTCTGCCAGGAATGCTTGGCGGTGTCTATGCTTATCAGTGTCTTCAGTCTGTAAAGGAGCGAGTTGGTATCTTCAATGATCTCGGAGACGGAGCCGTACCGTATTTCCTCTGGTTTATGCAGGCGGGCATTTTCAAAGTCAAGGCCCAAAAAAATGTAATCGAAGTCCCTGCCATTCCTTTTTTTTGCGTAATCTGTCAGGATTGACAGCTCGTCGACTCTTAAACTGCTCACTGAATAATTGTACACGGGGAGGCCCTTGAAGGCATACTGCGATATGAAGGTGGTCCGGCTGGATCCGATCAGCAGGCCCCGGTAATTGAAATCGTGATAGGTGATGTAATTTGTTTTCTGTCTTCGCTCGTTGATCTGGACCTGGAACTGGTTGTACTGGTGCGAGATGTCGAAACACCACAGGGGATCCATGAAGTAATTGAATCCCATGATTATTGCGGGCAGGATAAGCGTGAGGAGTCCCGTTTTTATCAGCCAGTATTTTTTTTCCATGTCCAGCATAATCTTCTCAGTAATTGTAATAGAGGAAAACCCTGACCTGTGTCATGTGTACAAGTCCCAGGCTCAGAACCAGGGCCGTGAAAAGGGCCCACTTGATATTCGGTTTCATCTGTTCCGACAGCTCCCGGGCGTTTTTGCCGAGAAAGGCGATCAATGCCGCTCCCACTATAAAATATATAAGGTAGAATTTGTCCCCGCCGATGTTATTAAGCCATTTGCCGAAGGAGATGCCGCTTGCATTCAGGACGGGAATTCCGCTCAGCTTCTCTGAGAGCATGATGCCGTTCATTCCCAGCATGCCGCGCAGTATCTTGCCGGTGTCCCGGAGGCTTGTCGATCTAAATACGAGGTTCGCGAAGTTGACGAAATTAAAGGTTACGAACCAGGCCAGATACTTGTTCATCCGCATGCCGGAACGGCTCCATATGCGGTGTATGATCATTGCGGCGCTGCTTAAAAGGCCCCAGAGTATATAAGAAATGAGCGTCCCGTGCCAGACCCCGGCGATGATGAAGATAATGACGATGTTGAGGTAGACGCGGAAATTTCCTCTCTTGCTTCCGCCCAGCGGTATGTATACGTGATCCCTGAGGAATCGGATGAGCGTTATATGGAACCGCCGCCAGTAGTCCTGGATGCTCGTCGCTTTATAGGGAGAATTGAAGTTAAGAGGAAGATTGATGTTCAGCATCAGAGCGACGCCATTGGCCATGTCAATATAGCCGCTGAAGTCATTATAGAGCTGAAAGGTGTAGGATAGTGACGTGAACCAGGCTTCAAAAAAGTTCAGGGACTGAGCTTGATCAAATCCCTGAACCGCCCATAACGCCAGGTTGTCGGCAATAACCGTTTTCTTAAAAAGGCCTATGGAAAAGATCAGCACCCCTTTCATGAGGTTGTCATAGTTGATCCTGCGGTTTTTCGGATCGGTAAACTGCGGCATCATTTCCCCGTGATATACGATAGGGCCGGACATGACCTGGGGGAAAAAGGATACATACAGTCCGTAGTTCAGGATGTTGGTCTCTTTGCAGTGCCCCCGGTAAACGGCGGTGAGGAACGATATCTGGATGAAGGTGAAATAGCTGATTCCCAGCGGTAAAGCTATATTCAGCAGTCCGATGCGGGCATTAAAGGCTGAATTGATGGTGGAAATAAAAAAATCGGTGTATTTGAAATAGCCAAGTAGCCCGACGTTGAAGAGTATCCCGCACCACAGGATCGCCATCCGGGGAACCTTCTTCATCATGCCGCCGGCATTGTTCAACGCCCGCCCAAGCCCGAAATTGACGAGTATCGAGCCAAGCAGAAGAGGGAGGTAGGCAATGTTCCAATAACTGTAATAATAAAGACTGCACAAGAGAAGCCATGCCCGGGCTGTGGAAGCCCGGCCGCGATGGTTGAGTATGAAATAGGTTGCTACCGTTATAGGTAAAAATAATAGTATGTATTCAAGTGAATTAAATAGCATGGATATAAATCTGGGAAAATTTTAATTTTCAAAGGATCATTTACCGCAAATAAAAGGTCAACAATAAAATTCTTGAACCTGCTGCCGCAGTCCCGCATCACAGAATGGAACAGGGTTGCCGGATGTATCGCTGTGCCGGTTCAACCGGCTGACGCGGGGCTGTCCGTGATGTGCTTTACGCCAGGCGCGGCAGGGATGTTGTTGTATCTGACGATTTTCGCGCTGTACGGGACACGGGGCCAGTAAATCAAGATGGTGTCACTTGCCAGGAGGCACCGGGATTCTGAACGAAGGGAATGGTTCACAGTAATAACTACCCGATTATTGATCGGCGGCCTTCGATAATCTTTATGTCCTGTCTGCGGCGCCATAATACTGCAAATCATTCCCGGATGCATGAAATTTTTTCCTTGATATTATCAAACATATCCGCATCAATACCCCCTATGACCGATATTGCAGCATTGATCCGCCGCCTCATGGAGGGACCGGCGGAACCGGATAAGGAATTCGTTGCGGGGGGCTGTACCTATCGCGCATGCTACAGCCATGCCGCCGGCTTCGTAGACCGCTTTTCCACCCTGGAATCAGACGGGGAGCCGGTATGCATCTGCACCGAGGACCGCGGCATCATAGCCTCTGCCATGCTCTCGTCCCTTGCCGGCGGTCCTGTCTGCATCCTACCCTATTCGCTCTCTCCCCAGGTCCTTGCCGAAATGCGCGATATCATGGGGTTCCGCTATGCCATCGTGGACAGCCCCCTTGAGCTGCCGGACGGCGTTGTCGGCATACTTCCGGAGGAGGGACAGTGGCCCCCGGCAGCGCGACCGAAGGTGGCGGAGGCGGTGTTCATGGAGCTTTTCACCGGCGGGTCCACGGGAAAGCCGAAGGTATGGTCAAAAACCGCGGTGAACCTCTTTGCCGAGGCGGCCTACCAGGCTGAAAAATACGCCTTTGCCGGCAGTGACCTTGTTGCGGCAACGGTGCCCCCCTATCATATTTATGGCCTCCTCTATACCGTCATGGCGCCCTTTCTCGCGTCGGCAAGGGTCCTTCCCGGCACCTACGTGTTTCCCGGCGAGATAGCGGCAATCCTGAAGGAACAGCCGGTCACCATTCTGGTGAGCGTACCGGTCCACTACCGGGTGCTGAAGGGAGTTGAAATCTCGGCGCCGAACCTGCGCCTCGCCTTTTCCTCCGCAGGGCCCCTCGACAGGGACGACGCAGCCGCCTTTTACCGGCAAACCGGCGTGGGCCCCGAGGAGATCTACGGCTCCACCGAGACGGGAGGGATCGCCTGCAAGTGCTCCGCAACAGGCCGTATGGAGCTCGAGCCCTTCGAGTGCCTCGAATGGAAAATCAGCCATGACCGCCTCTGCGTCAAATCGCCCTTCGTCTCGCCGGACCTCCCGACGGACAGCCGGGGCTTTTTTACGACGGGCGACCGGGCCGCTCCCGCCGGAACCGGACGCTTCACCCTCCTCGGCAGGGCCGACGGCGTGGTGAAGGTCGGGGGAAAAAGGGTTGATTTAAATGACGTGCAGGATAAGATAAAGGGGGTTCCGGGGATTCGGGACGCCTTCGTGATATCCATGAGCGGCAGGAGGGGCCGCGGAACCGATATTGCCGCCGTAATCGAAACGGACCTTGACGAGGAACGGGTGCGGAAACTCCTGTCGGGCGTGCTGGAGCGGTACGCGATGCCGCGGCGTATACGGCTCGTGGAGAAGATGCCGGCAACCTCGACCGGTAAGTATGACCGCGAATCCATCATGCGGTATTTTGACGCTGACCAGGGATGAAGGGGGAAGTTATGGGTCAAAAAACGGTGTACATGTTTCCCGGACAGGGATCGCAATCGGTGGGAATGCGAAGCAAGCTCGGGACCCTGACCTCGGAGCAGAAGGAGCTCTTCAGCGCCGCGGACTATATCCTTGGGTTTCCCCTGAGCGCGCTGATCGACGAGGGGCCGGATGATGAGCTGACCCGCACCTCCAACACCCAGCCGGCCCTGCTGGTGATGGGCACCGCCTTTGCCATGGCCCTCGACGCCCGAGGGCATAAGGCGGACATTGTCATGGGGCATTCCCTCGGCGAGTACACGGCCCTGGTGCACGGCGGCGTCATGGATTTCAAGGACGCGGTCAGGATCGTCCGCCGCAGGGGCGAACTGATGGAAAAGGCGGTAAAGAACACGCCGGGGAAGATGGCCGCGGTCATCGGCGCCGACCGGGCGAAGCTTGAAGCCATTCTCTCCGAATGCTCGAAGGACGGCGTGATCGAAATAACCAACTTCAACTCGCCGCAGCAGGTGGTCCTTTCCGGCGAGACCGCGACGGTCACCCGGGCGGTGGCGATGATAAACGAAGGGGGGTCCGGCAAGGCGGTGGAGCTCAACGTGTCGGCGCCGTTCCATTCCTCCCTGATGAAGCCGGCGGCGGAGGAATTTGAACAATTCCTCGCGGAATTCACCTTCAGCAGGCCCCGTCTGGAATTTATCGATAACGTCACCGGAGCCATGGAAAGCGACCCGGACAGGATAAAGAAAAAACTGGTGGAACAGCTGTCAAAGCCGGTGCAGTGGGAGAAGTCGGTCCTCGCCGCCTGCGATGCCGGCGCGGCCGTCTTTGTCGAATCGGGACCGGGCACGGTCCTGTCCGGCCTGGTGAAGCGCATCGTGAAGGAACAGAAAATACAAAACGGCGAGAAACTCCTCAGGGAGGGTTGATCTATCCCTCGTCCCTGTCGGGGGGCGCTTCCTCCTCTTTTTTGCCCATGAATTCCTCGATGTTCTTCCGGTGGTTGAATATGATGAAGAGGACCGTTATGACCGTGCCGGCCAGGGCCGCCGGCCGGTAATCGCAGGCCACGATGGTCCCCATTCCTAGGACCGCTATCATGGCGAAGGAAGCTATGAAGGGGGCTCTCCGCACCAGGTAGACCAGCACCCAGGTTATGGCTGACACCACGGCACCGGCCGGGGTGACCGCGGCGGAAAAGCCGAGGTAATTGGCCACACCCTTGCCTCCCCGGAACTGGTGGAAGCAGGGATAGCGGTTGCCGATGACCAGGGCGAGGCCGGCCCAGGGGACCTGACCCGGAGTGAGGGCGTATCCCGCCAGCAGGCCGACGATGACGGCCCTTCCCACGTCGAGGATGAGGACAGCCGCGGCCCACGGGGGCCCCGCGATGCGGTACACGTTGGTGACGCCGGCGTTGCCGCTGTGGCTTTTCCGCGGGTCCCCCTTGCCGAGGAACATGAACAGGAGGATGGAAAAGTTCACGGATCCGGCGAGGTAGGATACTATTATTAGAATAATGAGTTTCATACTTGTTGCAATACCCTGAATCTCTATTAGGTCTCTGCTGCTGAAACGGGTTGAGACACATTCTCATGTAATACGGATACCATGGCCTTCATTTTTTATCAAACATATTTATTCATATGAAAAAATTTTGTCATTATTTCATTCCCATGACACTAAATAAATGAGGGGCTGAAAAATTATCATTGATTTTTTAGCATGTCGTTTATTATTTTTGTACCTCAACATTCATTCACATGTTTCAACGAGGGAGGAAAGTTTTTAATGAAAAAGCTTCTATTGTTGTTTGTTCCGATTCTGCTTGTCTCATGTATGGGTAAAATCAAGGTTGTAAAAGACAATTTTAAGAATGCTAAAGTCGTAACCATGCAGCTCAGGGAAAGCTCCGATGAGTCCATGATCAAGGGGGGAGGATATGCCATTTTCTCATATTCCCGCGAGATACAGAACAATAAGATGTCGCCGGTAATAATCGGGCTGCATATCACAAAGGCAAAACTGGTGTATCTTGCCGGCAACCAGGATCTGGAGAGAAAAGCCGTTGTTAAAGTAAATGATAAGACATTTGACGTAATGCTGGGTGAAACATCAGCGGTCAATGTAACGACAATATCGTCACAGCCAAATTATGCCACCGGCGGTACGCAATTATCCAGCTCACAGCATGAGGAATGGTCCACGAAGATAATGCTGAATAAGGCCATGGAAGACGCAATAAAAAATTCTAAAGTCGTTGCCGTCAGGCTCTATTTTGGAACAACGCCCATGACCTATACCCTGGGCGAAGGCAGCCTCAAGAAAGTTAAAGAGTTCATGAATACTGTTGAATAATGCAATTTTCTTTACATTATAACCAGCGTAACCATATGGCCCTCCGCTATCCCGTGGAGGGCTTCATGTTTTTTTCCATAAACAGCAATTATACTCTGATCAGCTCCGATTTCTTGAACTGATGCCTTGCGCCATGTTTCCACGAGGTGCAGTCCCGATGCCTTGGAGACGGCCTCCTTGGCGGACCAGACCCGAAGACACGCTTCCATCTCGCCCAGGGGATGGCCCTTGACCAGGGCGATTTCATCGGGATTCATGTAGTGCTCCTGGCCCCTGAGGACCCGCGGAGTGATCTCCTCCACGTCTATACCGATGGGCTGTTCCGATACGGCGGCCACGGCAAAGCGGGAATCATGGGACACGGTGCAGTGCAGCGTTTCGGTGCCGTCTGTCCGGGGACAGCGGGGCCTGCCGTCGGGATTGATGGTCGTGATGGTTTCCGGGGGCGCGGTCATGTCGCTGCCCGGCATTCTCCGGGATAGTCTCTTCAGGGCAAGGCGGGCGGAACAGAAGGTAAGGCGGCGTTTTTCCCTCATGGAGGCGGAACGCTCCCGCTCTGCCTCCGAGAATATCCCTTCGCACGGAGGGGTGATCGTATCAAGCTCAATAATGGCCATGTCCCGGCACCGCGACCTGATGCGTTCCAGGGGCTTTTCAATGCCGGCTCTTATCCACCGGGGCGGCTTGAGCTTTCCGCCGCTCACGTCCCTCATGTGAAGGCCCCGCACCGCTTCGCACAGGCCGCCGTTGCCGTCATAGATCCAGAGATCGAACACCAGGAGACCGCCGTCGGCCGATCTGGGGGTCACCCTGCTGATATAGGTGCCGCCGGGGACTGTCTTTTTCAATATCACACGTTCGTCGATATGGACCGGGAAGCCCACGATGTCCGCGTAGCGCTGTCCCCACACGCAGGCCGCGTGAAAGGCCGCGTCCAGGGGGAAGGGGGACCCCAGGGGCTCCCCGGGGGCCTCCGCGGTGCCGCCGCTCACCAGGGCCAGGGCTCCCTGATCCGACACGTGCAGCTTTTCAATATTCCGGTAGGCGGGCAGGAAGGGCACCAGGTCGCGGTAAATCAGCTCCTTGTCGGGATGAAGGCATATGCCTTCCAGGCCGAGGGTGACGTCCAGGGGCGGAGCGGTGATGGATGGACGGGCTCCGGGAAAGCGGAGAGCCACATGCCCGACGGCGCGGGTGATGGAGGTCGTGCCCTGCTTCCTGATCGTGACCAGCCTGGAGATTATATCCCCGGTTCCGTCTCTTTCGAGTTCATTGAAGGCCTCAAGCACCGCCATGGCCGGATCGATAAACAGAAACTTGTTGAAGTCCGCGCCGGCGATGACGCTCGCGTCAAGTCCCGGGACCGCGTCCCGGGCCGATCCGGCAAGGACCTGCATGGCCTCTACCGCGGGGAATACGGCCCTGCCGTTAAACAGATGGTCGCGGAGGTAATCGGCCACCGGCAGCTTCAGGGGAATTCTCCGTTTTCCGCCTATTTGGGGAAGGTCTTCCATAGGTGGACCGTCTTCGCGTCCACCGCCACCGGCATACCCGATTTGTTCAGGGCGCAGTGTTTGGTGAAGCCGCGGCAGATAAGCTCGCTGGTCTCTGCATGGGTGATGAGGTAGTCGAACTTCAGCTTGACCCGCTCAAGCTCGATGGGCCGGGTGTGTATCCAGATGAGGTCGTCGTAGTAGAGGGGCTTGTAAAAGGTGATGCCCAGGTCGATGATGGGGTACACGAAGCCGCTGTCCTCGATTTCACGGTAGGGATAGGCAACGTCGCGCATGAGGGACGCCCTGCCGAGCTCGAAATAGCGCAGGTAATTGGAATGGTACACCACCTCGGAGCGGTCCGTGTCCGCGTACAGGGTCCGGTGCTGGCACCGGTGCCACACCTGGCCGCTTATCCTGTCCCGCACGAAATGGCCGTCGCCGTTAAACTGTTCCGGAATGAAGGGTTTCGGTTTCACGCTACACCCCCCTGAAGACGACGCAGCAATTGGTGCCGCCGAAGCCGAAGGAGTTTGAAAGGATCAGCTCATGGTTCTGCCGCCGCGCCTCGTTGGGGACCACGTCAACGCCGTCCATCTCGGGATCGGGGATATGGTTCACCGTCGGGAGGATGATGCCCCGGCGCATGCCCTCTATGGCGAAGGCCGCCTCGATGGCCGCCGCCCCGCCCAGGGTATGGCCGATCTGGGACTTGTTGGATGACACGGGCATCTTTTCCAGGTGGTTGCCGAATACTTCCCTGAGGCACTCAACCTCCGTGATGTCGCCCTTGGGCGTTGACGTGCCGTGGGCGTTGACGTACTGTATGTCCCGGGTCTCCAGGCCCGCGTCTTCTATGGACATGCGGATGCAGCGGACAATGGTTTCCTTGTTGGGGCGGGTGATGTGATGGGCGTCGGAATTCCAGCCGATCCCCAGCACCTCCGCCCTGGGCGTGAGCCCGTAATGTTCGACCATGTCGTCGGCTGCGAGGACGATGACCCCTGCCCCCTCGGAAAGCACGAAGCCCCTCCGGTCGGCGCTGAACGGACGTGATGCCTGAGCGGGATTATCGAAGGCGCGGTCGCCGTGCTTGATCTTGATGGTGGCGTTCATGTTCTCGAAACCGTGGATGATTTCCGGTATGATGCAGGTGTCGACGCCGCCGGCGAGGACAAAATCGACATCACCGTCACGTATCATCCGGGAGCCGACACCGATCGCGTAGTTACCGGAGGCGCATGCCCCCTCGGGCGAGAATATGGGGCCGGTGAAGCCGAGGAGCATCCCCGCTTTGCCGGAGGGAAGGTTCGCGCACAGGTTCGGCAGCAGATAGGGGCTGATCTTCAGGGGACCGTGGTTGACGTAGTTCTCCATGGCGACGCGGTACGCGTCGGAGCCGTTCAGGGCCGAACCGATGAGGCAGGCGGTGCGGGGGCCGGTTTCGGCGTTTATCTCCAGCCGGGCGTCCCGCAGCGCTTCCTGACAGACCGCCATGGTAAGGAGCACGAAATCCGCGTTCCAGTTGTATATCTCCTTCTCATCGGCAAAATCAAGGGCCCGTGGGTCCCAGTCGGGGATCTCCCCCACCACGTTGCAGGCGGTCTGGACGTGGCAGCGGGTCACAGTCCTGAATCCGGCCTCGCCGCGCACGGCCCGTTCCCACGAGGTTTCGAAGGTGCTGCCGAGGGGGGTCGCCGCACCGTACCCTATGACATAGACCCTTCTGTTTTTCGGCGCTTTCATAATTTTTTCTCTATAACGGCCCGGTTATTACATTGCAATAAAAAAACATGTCATTATTAGGAAAGGCGGGAATATTTAACAACCAAAATTTTTTTGGTGCCTCCCGCCCTTTGTGTGTCGCAGGAAAAGGGGCGTCGCGATCGATCCCCCCGGCGTGCTACGGTGAGATTCCCTCGTCAGGCCAGCCGTTCCCGGCTATTCCTCCGTGCCGGTGTCCTTGAAGTACTGAATGCTCATGTTGAGGAGGTCCGCCTCGTTGCGCATGTTTTCGGAGTTGGCCGCGAGCTCCTCGGCCCGGGCCGCTATGTGCTGGGTCGTTTCGTTGATTATGCTGACCGCCTTTACGATTTCGTCAGAGGCGACCATCTGCTCGTGGGTCGCGTTTTCTATGGCCTCGGACCGTTCCCTGATGCTGTCCATCTCATCCATGACCGTGGCCTTGGTCTCCAGCTCCACTTTCATTATTTCCGAGACTTCCTTCATCATGGTGCTTATCAGGTTGAACCCCTCGATGATGACGGCGATGGTCTCCACGGTGTCCTGCACGCTGTACAGGCCCTTTTTTATCTCGCTGTTGTTCGCCTTGATGAGGGAGTCTATCTGCTTGAGGCTTGACGCGGTCTGGTCCGCCAGCTTTGAAACTTCATCGGCGACCACCGCGAAACCACGGCCGGCCTCGCCGGCGCGCGCGGCTTCGATGGAGGCGTTCAGGGCGAGGAGGTTGATCTGCTCCGATATGCCGTCGATGATCTGGATTATGCTCATGACCTCGTTTGAGCTGCTGCTGATCTTCATCATCGAATGGTTCATGTCGTTGAGCATCTGCTCCCCGTGCTTTGCCTTGTCGGTGAACTCGTCGGTGTTTATCTGCGTGCTCCTGACCTTCTCGCCCATCCTGTCGATGATCCTGGTCAGCTCGTCGACCCGGTGCATCATCGTTCTGAGGCTGATGTTCTCCTCCTTGACCCGGTCGGTGATGTGGTCAAAGCCTGCCGTCAGTTCCTCGACCGTGGCCATGATCTCCTCTGCCGATGTTGCCTGGGTGTTGGCATTGTCGGAGAACTCGCTGATGGTTATGGACAGCTCGTCGGAGGACGAAAAAAGCTCGTGCGACAGCGTCATCGTGCTCCTGACGACATCGCTTATCTTCTCGATAAAAAGATTAAACCAGACTCCCAGGCTGTGCATTTCGTTTTCGGTGTTTGCCTGGTAGACCTTGCACTGGGTACACGACTTGTATTTATTTTCCAGTATGTTTTTGCACAACACCTCCCTGCCAAGGCGGCGGGCTATGGAGCCGATCTCGAAAAAGCAGAAGCCTTTTTCCCTGTCATATTCCCGATATCCGCCGGCGTCCTTCTGATAGACCTTGATGTGTGATTTTTCCGATGTCGGGTAGCGGACGGACAGGTCCCCCAGGGCCCCCTTGCCGAAGGATTCCATGAAGGAGGTTATGGACCTGTTGATGTCCCGCGAAACGCGAATGGCGACCAGAACGGAGAAGGCGATGAAGACACCGCCGATAATGAGGTAAATGATTATTGTTTTCGTGATAGCCGTGAAGGCCTCGCTTTTATCAATTTCAATGAGGAACATCCACTGGAAATAGCTGAGCCATTTCCAAATGCCGATGACCTGCCTACCTTCGTGGTTGGCGTAGATGTCGTGGCCGGCGTGTCCTTTTGCCAGGCATGTTGACACGCTTTTTACCAGCTGGCGGGAATCCTGGTCAAGGAGCCGGTATCCCTCGTAACGCCCGGGATCGCTGTTGGTGACATAATAATCATTCAGCACGGCGAGGGATTTCTTGAATTCGTAATCACTGGAAGAGCATATTACTCTGCCGGTCCCGTCAACAATATAGGCATTGCCGTTTTTCCCCAGGTTGATGATGCTCAGGGAATCATCCATGACGCTCATGTTTATGCCGCAGATAACGTATCCATGCAGCGTTCTGTTCGGGCCGAATACCGGGAAGCTCACCGGCTGGACCACGACTTTTTTGCCGTGACGGGTCTCCACATATGACTTGAGTACGTGAATGTCCTGACGCTTGGGTATCTGGCTGAACAGGTCTTTCCCCGGAATGCCGCCCCGGTTGTCAGTGGATGCGCCGATGTTCCCCTTCCGGTCTATCAGAATGATCCAGGTGTAGGTGCCCTGATCGTACATCACCTCGTCGAGATATTTTTTGAGCGCTCCCCGGGTATTCGGGTTGAGCCTTCCGCCCCGGTCAAGCTGATCCGCCGCTTCGACGATTATCGGAGCCTTTGAAAATTTCTCAATATGCTCGGCGCGGCGCTCCATCCAGTATTCTATGAATTCAAACTGCTTGGTGGCTATTTCGCTGTAGTTCTGGAGGACCAGGTCCTGGATCCATGATCCGGTCAGGAAGTAATTCACCGCGACAAAGATAAGGGAGATAATGAGGCAGACGCCGAGAAGGGTGTATTTGACCTTGTTGCGAATGCTGATGTTTTTTACCCAATCGTACAGGCGTTTAATCAGGTTCATGAATGGCCTCCCCGGGGATAGAGTGATCCCCTAGTTCCTTTCCTTGTGGCAGTTATGGCAGGCCTGGGGGCCCGCTGTGCGCCGATGGCATTCGTGGCATTGCTGGTGAAATGCGGCCTTGAGATTGATGATGGCGTCTTCGTCTTTTTTCCCGTGGCACGATGAGCATTTTTTCATTGATCCAAGGTGATGGCAATCGACGCATTCCGTGTTGTATTCCTCCACGTGGGCCTTGTGGTTGAACTGTATCTGGGGCAGGCGGTGCCCTGTTTTTTCCAGGGGTATGATGTCTTTTACGCTCTGGTATTCGGATTCGACCCCGGCATGGCATTCCTGGCACCGTACGGGGCCGCCCTGTTTCTTGTGGCAGTCTTTGCAGAAATAGTGGAGAATGACCATCCTGGATCTGCCGACATGGCAGGCGTCGCATTTTTTCTTGTTTTTTTCCTTGCCGGCGTCATGGTGGCACAGATTGCATTCGACCGCTGCGTCTTCATGGGCCTTATGGCTCTTCTTGCCAAAGATAAAGGTTTTTCTGTACATCTTTTCGATGTCTTTATAAACCCGCGTGTCCTTTTTCTCAATATGGCATTCGTTGCAGCGGACCGGGCCCTTGTTTTTATCAGCATGGCATTTAATGCAGAAGGTGTGGAACATCCTGGCGCCGTTAAGACCCTTGTGACAGTAAGCGCACTTTTTTATCCGCTCTTCGTTGTTGAATTTATGGTGGCAGGTTACGCAGGGGACGTTGGCTTTCTCATGACTGCTGTGGGTCATCGTCACGTGGATGGTTGTTTCCAGGGTCCTGCGTCCCCCGGCCGCGTCCGCATCGGTGTAGTATTCATTCACACCGGTTATGGTAACCAGGTCGGTCTTGCTGTGGGTGTTCGAGCAGGCAATCACCGCCGAGATAACGGCGGCAATGGACAAGATAATAATACCCTTAACACGAAGCGTATTATAGCGATTATAACTGATCATATTTGTTTGTGCTGTGGATGAATTGATTGAACATAACAGTATAATGAAAAAAGAGTCAATGACTTTTTAGGTGCATGTTGCAGTGACGACATAATTCAACACCAAAATACCATTTGACAGGAAGATTTACAGTGATGGAATAACAGAAGATTGTTCTGATGGCAATGTTTATCGGGAATCCGCCATGTTCGGCTTTCATGATGTGTATATTTTCAGTTCGATATTCATCGGATGCGGTGTGTTCTCCTTCGCCTTCGGCCTGAGGGAATATCTCCGCTGGCGCTCGCTCCTGCGCAATGGCGTAAAGACCCGGGGCATTGCCCGTGTCCTAGCGGATGACGATGACTGCGTCTCGTTAACGGCCACCTTTGCCGACGAGGGCGGAAAAACATACAGGATTATCTCAAAGGGCGGGAACTCCGGCTGGACCGCTCTTGACGGCCAGGAGATCGATATATTGTACGAGCGCGGTAAGCCCAAGGAAGCGCGGATGGTTGTGGACCTGGAGCTGCGGACCGGGCTCTCCATCTACATGTTCGGGATGCTTTTTATCGGGATCGGAGCCGTGGCCCTGGTCCTTCACCTGTTCGGCATCGAGATCATGACCGAATAGCGGAGCGGCCTCCGCCTGGATGCAGAAATCGTTGGGATATCCCCTGGGCCGAAATTCCTGCTTGCATAGGACCAGGGGAGCGGGCGGCAATGAATTATTTTCTTGATTGTTTAACTGCTTTATTATATCCTGCTTCCATAGAAAGGGAGTCTTGATGCGGCTCCGGTTTAATATCATCAAACAGCTGTGACAACCTTAGGTGAAAATCAGGGGCTGAAGGAGGAACCGGCTGGAAGAAAAAATAAATCGTTACCTGAAACGTACCCCCCTTGTGTTTCCGGACGACTTCGAAGAGAAGTTCAAAGACGATTATTTCCAGAAATCGATCGGCACCATACGGGCTGCCCTGCTGGTGGCGCTGATACTGTATGCTGCCTTCGGCATCCTGGACTTTTTCATTTCTCCGCTTTCGCTTTTCAAGGTGTGGATAGTCAGGTATGCAGTTGTCTGCCCGGTGATTATGCTGGTATTCGCTTCTACCTATCTGCCCGTGTTCAAGAAAATAAACCAGCTGGTTGTCTGCATTGCCGTCCTAACGGTCGGTTTCGGTATAATATCCATCATCATTCTCACGGGAGACAGTGTAACCAGGGTGTACTATTTCGCAGGACTCATGCTTGTCTTTGCGTGGAGTTATACCCTTGCGCGGCTGCGGTTAAGGAACGCGGCGGCTGTCTGCTGGACCCTGGTCGCGGCTTATTCCGCAAGTGAATTGATCTGGCATCATGGTCCATGGGCGCAGGACTTCATCAATAATCTAATCAGCAATAACTTTTTTTTCGTATCGGCAAATATTCTGGGGATGATGGCTAACTATTATATCGAGGCCTATTCCAGGAAGGACTTTTTGCAAAGGCTGCTGATCGCCACCAAGCAGCAAAAGATTGAAGAGGAGTGGAAGGAGCTGCTCGACAGGAACGAGACCATGACCACGGAATTGAACATGACCAGGATCATACAACAGCAGCTTGTTCCCCGGGAAGCGCCCGTGAGCGGCATCTACTCTCTATACCGTCCCATGGAGGCCGTGGGCGGCGATTTTTACGATTTCATCAGGTTCAGGGAACCGCACAAGATAGGCATTTTCATAAGCGACGTATCCGGGCACGGCATGCCCTCGGCCCTGATAACCGCGATGATGAAGGTGCTCATCCTTGAATCGAGCAGGCTGAAAAACGATCCGGCCAAGCTGCTGCACCACTTGAACGATTTCCTGAACGATAAAACGGGGGAAAATTACATCACGGCTTTTTACGGCGTTTATGATTACCACACGCGGAAGATCACCTATGCCAATGCGGGTCATCATCTGCCTCTGGTCGTCAGCGATAAAACCGTGCGCACCCTCAAGGCGGTTACAGCGCTCCCCCTCGCCGTGTTCAGGTCCGCTGAAATGACGAAATTCCACCACCCCCTCAGGAACCAGAGGGACGTTCTGCCTGCCAACGCAAAGCTGCTGCTCTACACCGACGGATTGATCGAGGCGAGAAGCATTTCCAGGCCAAAGGTAGAGTTTTCTTCGGTCCTGGACAGGGTTGTGTTGAAATATGCGAAAAAGCCCAGCAGGGAATTCGTGCAATCGATATTCGCGGAACTGGTGAAGTTCAGGGAGTGTGAGACCTTCAAGGATGACATCTGCATGATATGCCTTGAAACGTCTCCCGGCAGAAGGCAGAAAGAGTGATGCGACCCGTTATTATAACGCGATGAATTCCGGTATCTCCCGGTACGGCGCGTCCCACCTCACAAAGCCGATCCGGTTTTTCCTGTTCCTGGCGGAGATGGTCGGCAGCGAGAGCCTGATCACCGGGATCCCCAGGCGGGGCGTTGACGTGCTGGCGAAGAGATAGCGGTGGTTGTGTCCGTGGATGACGGAGTGAAACTTGAATCTCTCCAGCAGGCTCTTTTCTATGTAGGTCGGCCGGTACAGGCCCTTGTGGCGGTCCCCGGACTCCTTCCAGAGGCTCCGGTGCGTCACCAGGTGAATAAGGGCGCCCTCGGTGTCCATTGACTCAAGCTGCGATGCCGCCCAATCCACCTGCTTTTTCCTGATGCGGTTGATGCCGAGGATGCCCAGGGAGTGGGCCTTGCCCCGGTGGGTGCTCCTCAGGGACACGAAGATGTTGTCTCCGCACCGCATGACGGAGTCGCAGTCATCCACGGCGATTATTTCTTTCTGGCTGAAGACCGGCTCCGTGAGCGAGCGGTACCTGTTTCTCGCCGCATGGTTGGTGTAGAGGTATTCCCCGATCCAGTCCCCGAAGTCATGGTTCCCCGGCGTCAGCACGACACAAAGTTTTGCGTCAAGGAGCTTTCGCAGCAGCTCCGCTGCGTCACGGTATTCCGGCTCCGTGGCGTGCTGGGTCATGTCCCCGGCTATGATCACGGTCCTGTCCGGGTTCAGGGCCGTATCGCAGGCGGTTTCAATGAAGATCGAAATATGAGCAGAAATGTTTGCCCCGAAGTGAATGTCTGATATGCAGACCATTGCTTATGCCTTATGTGTTAACGATGAAAGTGGTTTTGGCTCTTCGCGTCGCAAAAACTGGCTACCGCACCCGGCGGAACACGATGCAGGAATTGCACCCGCCGAAGCCGAAGGCGTTTTTGAGGACGAATTCCTGGTCGAGCTTCCGGGCCCCTTCGGGAACGCAGTCGATGGGGATTTCCGGATCGTTGTTATAGTTGATGGTGGGGAGCACCAGGCCCTTCATCATTCCCTCCATGGCAAAGACCGATTCTATGCCGCTGGAGGCGCCCATGGCATGGCCGATCTGGGACTTGTTCGCTGATACCGGGGGGATGGCTGATCCGAATACCTTCGCCAGCGCGTCGAATTCCACCTTGTCGCCGATCTTGGTTGAGGTGCCGTGGGCATTCACCGCGTCGATGTCTTCCGGCTTGACGCCTGCCGCGGCAATGCTCTCCGCCATGCAGCGCGTTACCGTGTCCGGGTTGGGGGCCACGAAATGGTATGCGTCGGAAGTCATGGCATATCCGGCTATGGCCAGACTGTAATCGAGACCGTGGGCATCGGCGAATTCCCGTGTGGTGATGATGATGCTGGCCGCGCCTTCGGAAACCACGAAGCCGCGCCGGTCCGCTGAAAAGGGTCGGCTCGCGGAGCGGGGATCCTCCGGCCTGTCCTTCTTTTCCTTGAAGGCCCCGTTCATGGTGGCAAAGCCGGCCACGATCGGTTCCACCAGGGGACAATCAACGGCGCCGCAGATGACCATGTCGGCAAGTCCCTGGCGGAGGAACATCGACCCGATGATCATGGAGGTCGAGCCGGTGGCACAGGCGGTGATGGTCGCGGTGATCGGCCCGGTGGCGCCGGTCAGTATCGAGACCTTGCCCCCCACCATGTTGATGCAGGAGTTGGGGTTCGTGAAAGGGTTCGGCAGCCTGTTGTCCTTCACCATCAGGCGGTCCGCGGCTATGACCGCGTCAAGTCCGCCTACGGCGGTGCTGAAGGTGATGCCCGTCCGGGGCGCGAGCTCCGGTGTGATCTCGATGCCGCTCTTTGCCAGGGCCCGGTGGACCACCAGCATGGCATTCCTGAAAATCGGCGAGGTCCAGTGGGCCATTTCCCGCGGCGACAGGAAGGGATAGGGGGCCACGTCGATGTCCGGGACCTGGCCGGCTATCTGCACGGGAAAATCATCATTGTAGGGGAAGCGGGTGAGCCTGCCTATGCCGCTCTGGCCGGCAACAGCGCGGTCCCACTGGGCCGCATAATCGGTGCCCAGGGGGGAGACCATGTCGTAAGAAAGAATAACGGGTTGTTTGGGATCTGCTATCTGCATTTTTCTTTTGACCCCCCTGTCCCCCTGAGGGGGCATGGATCAATAATCGGTATACTTTTTATCTATCCAATATTGGAAAAGAGCATTGTTTTCAAAAATAAAAAATATTATCCCTCGCGCCCCCTCGGGGCCAACGCATTCGGTACCTCCTGTACCTGCGTTGGCATCAACCTCATCCTGAGAACGCGGATCGGGGGGGGTTCTACCACGGTATGAACTTGTACAGCTTCGCGAACATCTCGTAGACCTCGATCCAGTTCTGCAGGTCTTTCGCGGAACGGAGGTGGGCCCTCTTGTTCACCATGACCCAGCTCATGTGGGCGGCGCCGTCCTTGCAGGTGGAGCAGTCCCTGGTCTCAGAGGTGCAGCAGCGGTGCATGGTCTGGAGGTCGGCGGCCCAGCGGATGAACTCGATGAGGCGCTTCGGCTGCGGGTTACGGGTGTCCAGGGGCTTGGTCACCGAGGGGCACTCGTTCCACCCGAAAGACCGGCCCAGCATCTTCCCGGTGGTTATGATCTCGTGGTAATATTTCGACGAGATGACCGTGTCCGGGTAGTTGTCCAGCATCTCGTCCATTTCGGAGCGGACAGCGGCAAGCTCATTCTCGGTCCAGGAAAAGCCGTCAACTCCCTCGTCGTTGGAGAGGAGCTGCATGTGCACCTTCAGGCCGGCGTCACGTATCTTCTTTATGATTGTTTCAATCTTGCCGATCTGCTTGGGCGTTATGGTGTAGAGGTAGTAGGTGTACTGGTCGCCCTCGTAATTCTTGCGGGAGATCGAGAACACATCGCGTCCGCGCAGGGTCTTTTCGTCCTCCTCGTCTCCCCAGAGGGAGATGCCCACCATCATGTCGGGGAAGCGGTCCCGCGGGACCTTGATGATGCCGTTGGTGGCGCAGTAGGTGGGCAGGCGCCTGTAAAAGGCCTCGACCCGGTCAAGGAACAGGGTGGGTTCACCGCCGATAAGGATGGCGAGGTTCACGCCCCGCTCCTTTTCCTTGTCGACGAAAGCCTCCCATTTCTTGATGTCCGGCTCATCCGGCGATTTCTTGTGCTCGTCGGACGAGAAAAAGAAGCAGCCCTTGCAGCGCAGGTTGCAGTTGTTGGTCACATCGTATATGGAGCTTCTGATGTTGAGCTGCGATATTTTCTTGTATCGTTCATACCATTCTTTGTCGAGCAGTGAACTGACGGTATTCATGATTTACTCCTCATTCTTTCGCCGTATCGGGGCAGGGGTTGTCGGGGCCAGGCCTCTGGCCGCCTATAGCTCGTGCCCCGGCGGCGGTGTCATCCGGTCCAGTAGATTTTTTCCTTTTTCATAGCCCATGACCCAGACCGCGAGGTAGGTGTCGACGTAGTCGAGCCACGCCTTGAAGGCGGTCGGGTCTGTTGCATGGCGGTAGAGCCGCGCCGTGACAACGGCGCTCCCCGCGGCGTAGTGCCGGCAGTCGGCGCAGTCCGTGTCGGGGACGCAGCAGGATATGCTGCGGTCCCAGGAGAGGTCAGCGTGGTACTGACGGAAGGACCTGCCGAGGCCTATGTCTGTGGACGGGTTCATCCGCGGATAGGAACAGGCGTACAGGTCGTGCAGCCCCAGGCGGCTCGTGTGGGCAACGACGTTATAGGGCGAATAGAAGACATTGTCAGGGTATTTGGCCAGGACGTCCATCATTGTTTGCCTGGTCTTTGCCAGCGTTTCCCCGTCATGGCGGAGTTTGCCGGTGTAGCCGACGGGCGCAGAGAACATGTTAAAGGTGGCGCGGCAGCCGTTCTTCGAGAGCATCTCCATCACGTCATATATTTCGTCGATATTCTCCCGGGTGAAGGTGTAGACCCATACCGCCCGCGGGTCGTTCCGGTAGTTTTCTATCTGCCTGGCCAGGAGGTTTTTCGCGTTGCGGATCCGCTGGCTGGTTTCATCGTTTCCCCACACGGAGATGTGGATCTTGTAACCCACCGATTCAGGGATCCGCTTGAACCCGTTGGAGGCGATGCTTCCCAGGGGGATGACGTCATAGCAGGCCTGGCACAGCTCCGGGACCAGGGAGGGTTCCGCCCCGGCGAGGACGACATAGGTGATGCCCCGTTTTTTTTCGGCTTCCATGAGGGCGCGCCATTCGTCAGGGTTGTTGTTTTCCCGGGCGAACTGCTTTTCGCCTTCGTAGTAGTAGCACCCGTCGCAGCGGATGTTGCACCGGTTGGTCATGTCATAGGTCGATTCCCTGAGGAAGAACCAGCGGCGTACCTTTTCCCACCGCTCCCTGATGACAGGGTCGGCAATGATCTCTGAGAATTTCATCCCGCCTTGTGCCGTGTCCGCTGTTTCCTTTTTTACCTGTTTTACATTCATGGGTGCTTCCCTTCTGTTGATTGGTTGTATGAATGTACCGATCCCCTTACCGTTCGCCGAAACCGGGTGCCGTTATAAGGATCTATTTTTCCTTCAGCTTTTGCTCAATGTAATCGGCTATCAATTTCACATTTTTCAGTTTTGGATAATCGTCTTCGTCGATGGTGATGCCGTACTCGTCCTGTAAAACGAGCACCACGGTCGTCAGGTCCATGCTGTCGATGCCCAGTTCGTCGATCAAATCGACTTCGGGATCAAAGGTTTCCGGTGTTACGTCTTCGAGCTTGAGCTCGTCGATGAGAATTTCAGCCACGCGAAGCACTGTTTTTTTATCGGCCATCTATGTTCCTCCTCAATTGGATAATGCAAGATTACAGCTGGTTCACCACTCGTCAGCAGCTGACCGGCGCAGTCTTCATGGATCCGCTGCAGGCCACCTGGCCGCCAACGGTCACCCTGAACTTGTAGTGTGCGGGATCATCCTTTTCCGGCATCGCCGTTACCAGTACCGTATCGCCGGGCTTTATGAACTGCCTGAAGCGCACTCGTGATAATCCCGACAGAGCCACCTGGCGGCCGTTCCGTTTCGAGTGCTCCTGTATCGCATCAAAGGCCAGGGTGAGCTGGGCGATTCCGGGAAGAATCGGGGTACCGGGGAAATGGCCGTCGAACCATAACGAGTCAGGTTCCAGTGTTGCTTCAGCAGCGATTTCGAGCGAGTCCGTCTCCGTAAGGTTTTTCAAAAAGTGCCACTTGTTATGCATTAGTTAATAAAACTCTTTTTTCTGATCTCAATCATTATGATCAAAATGTAAGGGATTTTTTTGATTGAATTCAGGGGTCTATTTACAGCGGTATTAATAGAATAAATTGCCTGAAGAGTGTCAAGAAAAAAAAGCCTATCGGCCCGTTCCTGTTTTTACCGCTTTTGCCTCCAGTAAAATGCCCCCCAGGAGGGGCCATTTCATGGCATGGGTGGATACGCTTATACCGTCAAAACCCGAACGGGAAAGGATTTTTCTGACTTCGTTTTTGGTGCGGGCATGGAGCCACAGTCCCTGGCGCAGGGCGTTGCCGATCTGTGTGAAAAACCTGAAGAAGGACCGGTGGGCCGTGGTGAAATAGATGATGCCGCCGGGCCTGATGGACATCGACAGGTTCCTGATCAGGTTTCCCAGGTCGGTGATATACTCGAAGGATGAAAAGGCGCAGACGCTGTCATATTGATCCGCCGGCGTGATATCGGAAATGTCGCGGTTCATGAAGATGATATTGGACAGCCCTTCCCGGGAGGCCTTGTTCTTCAGGACCGTCACCATGTTCCGGGACAGCTCGATGGCGGTGATTTCCCTGCAGCGGCGGGCGAGGGGAATCGTATAGATGCCGGTGCCTGCCCCGATCTCGAGGACCCGGTGATCCCGGGATATCAGCGGGAGATAATTTTTTTCAAAAAGGGCGCTTTCAGCGGCAGCGGCCGGCGACAGGCGGCGTGCGCTCCGCTCGCTGTCGTAGGAACCGGCAATGAAGTCATAAAAAGCGGCGGCCGGATTTCCCGGGCTGTCCGGTCCGGCACCCGGTGCCATGACGGGCCGGCCTATGATATCGGCCAGGGGAAGGATGCCGATGCTTTTCTCCCTCAGGCCGTCAATGATTGACCCGGTTTCCCTGAGCCAGCGTCCGGTATCGAAATCAGGACCCGGAGCCGCGTCATGGAGGAGGATTATATCCCCGGCCTTTGCTTTTCTCAGGATTTTTCGCGAGAGGCCGCCGATGCGCCGGTTTCCCGCGTCGCCGGCGCGCAGGCTGAAATTCACGCAGTACATTCCTGCTTCGAGAAGAACGCGCCAGAGGCGCGGGTTCGTGATCCCCACCGGGGGTCTGAAGGCGAAGGCCCTCACGCCGAATTCGGCCAGGAGGGACTGGGTCATGGTTATTTCCCCGCGGAGCCGCCGGGTGCTTTTCAGCATCAGGATCGGGTCATGATGGTAGGTGTGGTTGCCGATGGAATGGCCCCGGGCGATTATTTCCCGCACCAGGTCGCGGTGCACGGCGGCGCGTGATCCCGTGATAAAAAATGTCGCGGTGACGCCTTTTTCCGCAAGGAGGTCCAGAAGACGTCCCGTGGTGGATGGGTCAGGACCGTCGTCGAAGGTCAAAGCCACCGCCCCCTTGTCCCGATTCCCGCGGCTGACAACGGGAAGAAAGAAGCCGAAGCCGGGGAAAAAGGGCGCGGCCAGACACAGGAGAAGAAAAAGCGCCAGGGGAATCGCGGCGAAACGGAAATCGATAAAAGCCAGGGCAGCTGCTGTCTGGAAGGCGCCGATGCCGGCCAGGTGGGCCGGCGCCAGGGGGAACAGTGTGGGGCCGTTCCTCATCGTATCATATGCTCCCATAGCGGGCCGACGTGACCCTGTTTGTGCAGGCGGGCGACCAGGCGCGTGGTGGTGCTGCTGCTGGACCCGACGAACCAGTTTTCTCGTCCCCTGGCCCGCTCACCGACGACGCGGATGATCTCCTCGCTCGAGATGCCGCGGGAATGATAGAAGACCGGTTCCAGCAGATTGTCCCTTTCGGTTATCTGGCCTTCGGCAAGGGCTATCTCGTATATCCTGGTGTGCGGATATATCCTGATGCCGCAGAAAAAAAAGAGGACCGTCCGGTCCAGCCCCCCGGCGTTCCGGAGGGTCTCCTCGAGGGTTTCCCGCTTCTCGCCGGGCCCGCCGAGGAGGAGATAATGGGCGACGTGGAGTCCGGCGTCAACGGCCGCCCGGTGCGATGCCAGCACGTCCCGCACACTGAAGGGCTTGCGGTACGAGGCGAGCATGGCGTCGGAGAGGGACTCGGTCCCGAACTCAGCGTGGGTCATGCCGGCATCACGGAGCAGCCGGTAGTAGCCTGCCGGCGGCCTTGTCGGCGCGAGAAAGGCGCCCCAGGGTATCGATACGCCCCTGGCTTTGAAGGCGCGGGCAACCTCCGCGCTGTGATCGTAATCGCAGTTGAAGGCCGAGTCGGTTATGAAGAAGTATTTCCCCCCCATGGCCTCGAGCCTGAGGGCGGTATCGGCCACCTCGTCCGCGGGGACGGGCCGCAGGGCTGATCCTTCGATGTGTGGGTAGGTGCAGTAAATGCAGTTGTAGGAACAGCCGCGCTTCGTCTGCAGGTTGAGTATCCCTCCCCGGTCGGTGTAGAACCGCGCGATGTCGCCGCCGATAAAGGAACGCCGGAACCCGTCGTCCAGGGGGGGCGGGATTTTTTCTTCTCCATTTCCCGTAATGACCCCCGCTAAGCCAGTGGGATCCGACCCTTTTTCAATGGCCTCGAGGAGGAGGGGCAGACGCTCTCCCTCGCCGATGATGCCATAGTCCGCCTTGAGCTCGGCCATCAGCTGCCGGGGAAAGATGGTGAAGCCGCTCCCCCCGAGGATGATCGGGGCCGCGGAAACGCTCCGTATCGACGCGATGAGCTCCCGGTACTTTTGAATGAACCCCCTGGCGTCATGGACGTCGGTATTGTCGATGTTGCGGAGGGAGAGGCCGATCGCGTCCGGTCCGAATTCGCGGATGACGTCAAGAATCGGGGTGGTTTTTTTTTCGAGGTTGATGTCGGCCACCTTTACCGTGTGCCGGCCCTCGATGGCTCCGGCCACGTAGTCAAGCCCCAGGGGATAAATGTAATAGGGCACCCTCACGGTATTGGCTGATATGAGCAGTATCTTCATAATGGGCAGTATCAGGCGGTTATTTCCGCGGCGGTCACAAAGGATCCGAGGCCCACCATGAGCAGCCGTTTTTCCCGGAGATGAAGGGCGTTTCCGGATGCAAGGGCAGCAGGCACCGTTCCCTCTTTTGTGAAGTGCGCGGCAACTGCCGCGGCAGCTGCGGTGACGGTCCCGAATTCGCCGAGGAGGGCCCGATAGTCGATGACCGGGCCGGTGAAGCCGGTCTCAGCAAGGAATTCGTCAAGCTGCTTCCGGCAGGATGCTTTCTCTCCGCCGGGCATGCCGGCGAAAACAGCGGCGTAGGTACTGTTGATGCTGTCGGGGCCGCCCAGGGCGCGGATGAGCGATGCGATCGCGCCGGGGCTGGTGGCGTAATTTTCAAAAAAGAGGGGCGCGATACACGGCCCTGCCGGGTTGCCTGTTTTTTTAAGTACGAGGGCGCCGCCGCCGTCGGCAGGAACAGTGGCGGCCCGCACCGATCCGTCAAAGAGGGGCGACAGGTCACCATGATGCTCATCGGCGCCCATCACCAGGAGGATCTCGCCGCCTTCTGCGGCCAGTGACGCGGCAAAGAGGGACTGCTCAAAGGAATAATCACCGCCGGTTACGGTAATGTTCGCGCCGGTTGCCTTGAGCCAGATGGCGATCTGGCCCGCCGGTGCGTTATGGACGGACCCCACGAAATCAGTGGGGCTGGTAAACTGCTCGTCCGACTCGTAGAGCTTCGTCAGAAAATCGTAGGTTTCGGACAGGGGGCCCCAGGCGGTTGCGAAGTAAATGGATGCCGGGTCCTGGGCCGCGGCGTTGCGGGCGTCCAGGGCCAGGGCCAGGGCGAGTCTGGGCAGACGCTTCAGGCGCCGCACTTCCCGGGCCGGCAGATTTTTCGAGATGTCCGCGAGGGGGAGGGTCCCGCCGCAATTCTTTCCTTCCCGCAGAGAGGCGATCGTTTGGGCCAGGTCGCCGGCCCCGGTCACGCAGGCGCCTGCCATGATCTCGAAGAACGCCGGTGCTTTTACCGCCGGTGACGTGCGGGGCGCCAGGGGATCGCCCAGCACCAGGCAGGCGTTGTTGCCGCCGAAACCGAAGGAGTTTGACAGCACGGTGCTGATTTTTTTATCCGTTGTCTCGAGGACCGGGCTGACCTTCAGGTCGGGGTCAGGCTCCCTGCAGCCGGTGTTGCCGGGGATGAAGCCGTCGCGGATCCCCATGGAGCAGATGACCGCTTCGATGGCCCCCGCAGCGGCGAGGGAATGACCCGTGGCGCCCTTAATGGACGAGAGGGGCGGCACCGGTTCGCCGAAGAGGGAGCGGATGGCCTTGGCCTCGGCCAGATCGTTATCTCTTGTTCCCGTTCCGTGGAGATTGATATAATCGATGGCCGTCGCTGCGATTCCCGCGTCTTCAATGGCCCGGCCCATGGCAGCCAGGGCACCGGCTCCTTCAGGATGGGGAGTTGCCGGATGGTGGGCGTCGCAGCTGAGGCCGCCTCCCAGCACTTCGGCGACGGCGCCTTCGGGAACGGACGCTGACGCCTCGATGAGCACCATGGCCGATCCCTCAGCCACGGACATGCCGCGGCGCGTACGGTCCAGGGGCCGCGAGCCCTCCGGGTCTATCAGTTGAAGCGAATTGAATCCGTAATAGGTCAGGCGGCAGAGCGAGTCGGCTCCGCCGGCAAGGACGCATCCGGCTTTGCCGGTCCGTAGCAGCTCAAGGGCAAGTTTGACCGCGGCCGAGCCGGACGAACAGGCGGTTGTCACGGTGATGACAAGGCCGGGGCAGGACAGGGCGCCGGCGCAGTATTCGGCGACTGATGACGTGGAGTGATACCGGTAACAGTCAGGCCGCTTCTCCCCCTTCTTGAGGAGCTCTTCGGTGAGCGCCATGCCGCCGGTGGTTGTGCCTATGATGACGGCGTCGGGGATGATGCTTCTCCCCGCCAGGGCCTGCAGCGCGGCGGCTAGGGCAAGTCCGTGGGTCCGCGGAACAGACCGGTCCCACTCAAACCCGGTTATTTCCCCGGCAGGGTGCCGGTTGCCCTCTGAAAGGGGAAACAGGGAGAGGGGCTTTATACCGGAACGGTTTTTCTTAAGGGAATCGTAATGCTCCTGCTCGCCGCTCCCCAGTGAGCTGACGATGCCCATCCCGGTGATAAAAACGCGGTCGCCCTTCAATAACATTACCCCTGGCGGTTCTTCTGGATGTGTTCGGCGAGGGTCCTGAGCGTGGAGAAGACCTTCTGTCCCAGCTCTTTATTGTCTATTTTTATGCCGTATTCCTTGTCTATCATCATGGCAAGCTCCAGAATGTCGATTGAATCGATGCCGAGCTTGCCTCCCACCAGGGGGTCGTCTTCTTTAACGTCCTCCGGCGTGACATCGATAAGGTCCAGGGTTTCGATGATTTTTTCTTTCAGTTCGTTTATCAGTTGTTCCATTAGTATCCTCGCAGGTATCTGATAAGGCGACATTGAATACAGCCTGTCACCGCCGTTATGTCAAGATATTTTTATTGACATCAATCCTGTGGTGCCGGTACGGTATTAAGCCATTACCATTATAGATAAGACCATGTATACAATCGAACAAATGATCCCCCACCGGGGAAGCATGAAGCTCGTCCAGGAAATTGTCGAGGTCGGCGGGAACCGCTGCGTTACCGTTTCAACGGCCCTTCCTGAATGGCCCACGTGTGAAAACGAAAGCATCAATCCCATCGTGCTGGTGGAGCTGGTAGCGCAGACCGCGGGAGTGAACTTCGGGTGGCAGGAGCATCACAGCGACCGGCCTTCCGGCAAGGTCGGTTGGCTCGTCGGTATCAAGAAGGCTGAATTCTACCGCGACATGATACCGGTCGGCACGAGGATCATGGTTGCCATCGAGGAAAGCAGAAGGGAAGCGTCCTACGCTGTCATTGCGGGAAGGGTCCAGGTGAACAGGGAGCTCGTTGCCGAAGTGGAGCTTCAGGTCTTCAGGCCCGAAAAAGATAAACAACACACTGAGAGGATACCGTCATGAGTGAACCATCGGGCAGAAAAACGGCCATCGTAACCGGCGGGAGCCGGGGCATCGGCAGGGCCATAGCCGTCGAGCTGGCGCGGGACGGCTGTCACGTGATCGTCAACTACCGTTCAAACGATGATGCCGCGGCCGAGACCCTCGCCATGATCAGGGCCGCGGGGGGCGACGGCGAGGTGATGAAGTTCGACGTCGCTGATTCGGCGGAAGCGGAAAAAGCCGTCAGCGACATCACGGGGAGGTTCCCGATGGTGGACATACTCGTCAACAACGCCGGCATCACCGCGGACAACCTCTTCCTCATGATGCCCGAGGCTGACTGGGACAGGGTCATCGCAACGACCCTGAAAGGATTTTACAACATGACGAAGCCGGTATTGAAAAAGATGCTGCGCCAGAAAAAGGGGTCCGTGGTCTCCATAGCGTCGGTGGCGGGCATCACCGGCAACAAGGGCCAGGCGAATTATTCCGCGGCAAAGGCTGGCCTCATCGGCGCAAGCCGGTCCATTGCTTCGGAGATTGCGAAGAAAGGCATCCGCGTTAATGTCGTGGCCCCGGGCCTCATCGAGACCGACATGATCAGGGACGCTCCCGTAGAGATGATAAAAAACATCATACCCATGGGAAGGATAGGAAAGCCCGAGGAAGTGGCGAAGGTGGTGCGGTTTCTCTGCTCCGATGACGCCTCGTATATAACCGGGCAGGTGATATCGGTAAACGGCGGGATGATGTGATCCCCCCGACCCCCCGAGGGGGCATGTAAGAATATGCTTGTTGAATGCAGGTCATTTCAGCGTGTTCTTGTTTTCCTGGGTTGAGGAGAAGATAAAAAAATTTTTAAGCATATCCTGAGCTTGCCAAAGGATTCAAAATGACAAGAAGTAAAAAACAATAATCCTTCATGCCCCCTCCGGGGGACAGGGGGGTCTTTAGTATGAACTTAAACGGTGAAACACTATGAATCTAAATACAGTTTTTAGATGTCCGATTATCCTCGTGTTGTCCCTCCTCCTCGTCTCCTGGGGGGACACTTGGGACCAGATCAGGAAAACGGCCAGGGACATAACGTCCGTTGAAGCGGAATTTGTCCAGAAGAAGCACATGGCGATCCTGGCAAAGCCCCTGGTCTCGAAGGGAAAGCTCTATTTCCATGTGCCCCGTTCCCTCCGCTGGGAATACTCCACTCCTGTCAACAGCATCCTGCTGATGCACGAAGGGACCGTCACGCGTTACATAAAAAAAGGAGACAGCGTGACGAAGGATTCCTCCGCCCGACTCCAGTCGATGCAGATAGTCCTCCAGGAGATAACCATGTGGATGAAGGGAAATTTCGACGCCAACCCCGGCTTCAGGCCGGAGCTCATGCCCGGAAGGATCATCATGCTCACGCCCAGGGAAAAATCGATGTCTGAGATCATCCAGCGCATTGAGCTCAGGCTCTCATCCAGGCCCGGTGTTATCCAGTCGGTGCGCATTTATGAGAGCGAAAAATCGTACACTGTGATTGAATTTGCCAACGTGAAAATGAACGGGAACATTCCTGATTCCCTCTTCAGGGCCATGTGATGAAGGCCGCGGCGGCAATTGTGATGTGCGCCTGCGCCGTTTCCTGCGCGGGCCTTCCCCGTATAACGCCGGCGGGCGCGCCGGAAGCGTCGGAGTTGAAGAAAAAAAGCGTGTCGCCGTTCCTGAAGGGGAAATGGCGGGTGGTCCACTCCATCCAGGGAACCCTCCCGGGCGGTTCCACCGCCGATATGATAGGCGTAACGATCGCTTCATCAGATACGGGAGCGATCCGCAGCACCCTTATGTCCATTGAAGGTCTGGTTCTCCTCGACGCGGAATTCAATAAGAGTCTTGTGATAAACCGCGGTATCGGGCCCCTGGGCAGGCATGACCTGGTGACGGGCATGATGCGGGATATCCGCCTCATCCTCTTCGCCCCGCCGGGAACGATGGCGGATGCAGGAACGCTGGCAGACGGCGATGGCGCCTGCAGGTACCGGTCGGATGACGGCGATGTTCTGGTGCTTATGAAGAAGTCGGGTGACATCGAAGTCCGGGCCTATGACCGGTCGGCGCGGCCTCTCCGCACGGTGCGGTTCATGGACATCCGCCCCGGGGGGATACCGAAAAAAATCGAGCTTGAATCGGCAGGTCTGCTGGGTTACTCGCTCCGTCTTGACCTCTTAGAGGCGGAAAAAATCCGATAACACTCCGGGGCGGCACAGAACCGGCCCGGGCATATCCGAAATATCCGGGAAGGTTGACGGAATTGATCCGTATTCCTAGCCGGCGTCCGGCACCCGTATCAGAAATGTATTCAACTCTTTCCTTTCAAAGTCCAGGATGCCCTTCAGCTGAAGCGTCAGGGTTTTTACCAGCATCAGTCCCAGGCCTTGGGGGTTATGTATGTTGAAATCGGCCGGCAGGCCCGTGCCGTTGTCGGATACAGCAAGGACGATTTCGCCGCCTATTTTTTTAAGGCTGATGGCCACATCGCCGGCCCTGCCTGCGGGGAACGCGTACTTGAAGGAGTTCGTAAGGAGTTCGTTGACGATGAGGCCCCAGGCGGCGGCGTTTTTCGTGTTCACCTGAAGGGGGTCATAGGACTGGTTGATCCTGATGTTTCTTCCCTTGCCGTAGGAATCCATGAGGAGTCCCGCTATGGACCTGATGTACATCCCGAGGTCCACCTCTCTCACCGTGTCAGACTGGAATAAGAGGGCGTAAAGGCTTGACAGGGATTCGATCCTGCCCTTGATGTTGCCGAGGACGCCCCGCAGGTTTTTGTCCCTGACGCGCTCATGTTCAAGGTTGATGATGCCGGATATCATGGCAAGGCTGTTCTTCATCCGGTGCTGCAGCTCCCTGAGAAGGGCCTCCTTCTCGCTCACCGCTTTGCCGAGGGCCTCGGCATTCCGCTTGAGCTCTGAAATATCGGTATGGGTCCCGATAACACGAAGGGGTTTGCCCTCCGGCGTCCGGCTGATGACTTTTCCGCGGTCCAGTATCCACTTGTATTCGCCGTTCTTGCATCTGATCCGGTGTTCACTGATGTAGACCTGTGTTTTTCCTTCAAGGTGTCTGCCCAGCTCCGCGTACACACGGTCATGGTCATCGGGATGAACACGGCTGTCCCATTCCCTCAGGTTGTCGCCTATTTCATGGTCATCATAGCCGAGCATAGCTTTCCACCGGTGGGAGAAATACACCCTGTCAGTCTGCGCGTTCCAGTCCCATACGCCGTCGCCGGCCCCCTCAAGGGCGAAGTGCCACCGGTCTTCGCTTTCCCTCAACGCGTCCTCCGCCTTCTTGCGCGCGGTTATGTCTATGCCGATGCCCACAATGTATCGTTTTCCTTTTATCAGGAGCAGCTTGGCGGTGAAATAATAGGGTATGACCTCGCCGCTTTTTATCATCAGCCTGCCCTCGGCATTGGCATACCCCTCGGAGAAGGCCCGTTCCACGCCGGCTTTTATAGTCGCGAGGTCCTGTTCGTCATGTCTGAACCAATCATATATGTTCATGCCGGCAAGCTCCTCCCTGGAGTAGCCGGTCAGTGTTTCATGGCTCTTGTTCCAGCGCAGCAGCCTGCCTTCTTCATCATACAGATAGAGAAGGCCGGGGACGCTGTCAAGGACGGCGCTGCTGAACACCTTTTCCTCGTCCAGCACTTCCTCTATTTGTTTGAACTCGGTGATGTCTGTTGAAATGCCGCACAGGGCGTATATGTTGCCATCTGAGTCACGCAGGGGCAGTTTGACGGTCCAGTAGGTGCGCGGATTAGTGCCGCCAGGAGAGGACAGGTTGGTTTCCTCCCGCGTCACCGTTTCCCCGTGTTCAATGACGCGGTTGTCGCTTTTCATTATTTCCGGGATGGAATCAGGGGAAAAGAAGGCGGCGTCGGTTTTCCCGATGATGTCCGACAGTTCCCTGCCGAAGAGCTCACAGACTTTTTTATTTGCATAGGTATAGCGGTAGTGGGTGTCTTTCATGAAGATATAGGCGCCGACGTTGTCATACACGGTATTTAAAAGCTGCTGGTTTTTCTTGCTTTCTTCTTCCGCCCTCTTGCGTTCGGTTATGTCGGTGAAGGCCGCGGCCATGCGGTTGCCGCCGATCCGGAAGGCATGAACCTCAAAGGCCCCCCGTATGGAGTTCTCATCATAGTCGACCTGTTCGGTGAACCAGGGGGCGCCCGTTGAGGCAACTTCGCGGTAGCGCCGGGGCACCTCGGTTTCCGCCAGCGCCGGGAAGGCCTCTTCGATGGTCCTTCCGATGAAGACGCTATTGTCGACCCCGAGGATCCTGTCGGCCGCGGGATTTGCGCCTTCAAACACCAGGCGGCCGTCAGGTTCGAGACGGTACAGGTGCATCCCGATGGGAAGGGATGTGATAATGCTGCGGTATCTGGTTTCTGTCTCCAGGAGGAGTTTTTCCGCAAGCCTGCGCTCGGAAATATCCACCAGGAATCCCCGTAACCCTTCTGGTTTGCCGTCCCGGACAATGAGGGATGAATGCACCAGCACGGGAAAGGGGGTCCCTTCTTTTTTCAGGGCCTTGTACTCGTTCAGGCCGGATCTTTCGCCTTTCATGATTCTTTCGATGTTCTCGAAGGCCCGCTGGTGGTCCTCGGGGGCGATGATCTGGATTACATTTATTCCCCTATCAACATCTTCCCGCGAATAGCCGAACAGCTGCAGGCCGGCCTGGTTCACAAAAATGATCCTGCCCGTGCGGTCGGCCTCAAACACCGTCTCAGGCAATAACTGAACAAGATCGCTGAAACGCTCCTCGCTGCGCTTGAGGGATATCTCGAAATTTTTGCGTTCAGTGATGTCCTGGGCGGTGCCGATCATGCTTTTTAAGTTTCCCTCATGATCGAATACCGGTTCGCCCATACCGTATATCCATCTTGCTTCGCCGTCACTGGGCCTCCTGATCTGATATTCAAGCTCGAACTTTTCCTTTTTTTCATAGACCTGTTCTCTCAGGTTTTTCATTACGGCCTGGGGATCAACAAGCAGATTAATCCAGCTCTTGCGTGTTTTAGGGTACGAGGCGTCAATACCGAGGATTTCATCCATCACCGGGGAGCTGCGCCAGGCCTGGGCCTGGTCGGCCTGTCCGGAGACCGGTGTTTCAAAAATGTAAGAGCCGATCTTCCCTATTTCCTGGGACTTTTTCAGAAAATATTCTTTTTCACGCAGGTCATTCAACGCGCGCTTATGTTCTGCCAGCAGGGTCTCGAGATCGTTTTTTGATTTTTCCAGCTCTTCATTGGTTGCCTGAAGTTCTTCGTTGGTCGCCTCGAGCTCTTCGACGGCGGCGTTGAGCTCTTCGTTCGTGCCATCCAGTTCTTCCTTGGTGCGGCGCAGTTCCGATTCGGAGTCGATGAGCCTGGTGATATCATTGGTTATTGTCAGCAGGTATTGTTTGCCATCCATCTCTATAAAAATGGAATTAATCAGGCCATGGGCCACGGAGCCGTCTTTCTTATGAAAGTCTACCCGGTGGTTGGACAGTATTCCCCCTGACCGAATTGTGGACCTGATTATCTCTTCCTCATCGGGATTGATCCAGCTTTGCAGCATGGCAGGGCTCTTGCCAATGACTTCTTCCCTGGTCCAGCCGGTCCATTCGATACCCTTGTTCGCATCAACGACGGTTCCCGTCTCCATTTCAATGATGGTTATGGCGTTAGGGGTGTTCTCGAAAATCAAAGCCAGCTTGTTTTCGCTCTTGCTGAGTGCTTCTTCGCGTTTTCTCAGCTCACGGTGGGCCGCATGAAGCTTAAAGGCCATCCTGATGGAGGCTAGGAGCACCGTTTCGCCGGAATTTTTCACCACGTAACCGTAAGAGGTGATTTTTTCGGTCTTATCGACCACTTCCGGCTCGGTATGGCTTGAAAGAAACAGCACGGGTATATCCATGTTCTTTAATATTATATCAGCGGCCTGGGTGCCGTCCATGCCTGATCCGAGATCTATGTCCATTAGTATGAGATCAAGGGAAGTAATTTCCGCGGCTGTTTTAATGGCCTGTTCGCCGGTATAGGCGGTGATGACCTTATACCCGTGCTTCTCCAGCATCCGGGCCTCTGACATGGCAATGATGGCTTCATCGTCGACAAGAAGGATGGTTTTTACCGGTTTGCCGGTCATTCAGAGGGATCCCTTGGGTCAAAGTTCCGTCACAAATTAATGGCAGCGTTATAAAAATATATAATTCCATACTATATTTCAATTAAAAAAATGCTGGCCTTTTCTTTTGGCAGTTTGCTGAAAAACAGCAAACTGCTAAGCGATACATGGATGTATCGCCATTTTTCGAGGCGTTAGCCGAGAAAAATGTGAGGTTTTACGAATTCACTTCGAAAAACCGGCCCTGAAAAACTCCATGTAAGGAGTTTTTCAGTAAACTGTTGGAACAATAGACGCTGAGGCATGGTTAACAAAGAAGCGCGGGATAAGAGCCACTTCCATTGAACAGGAGATGTTAATGCATAACATTGTTAAATGCTTGACAGTTACAGGCCGGTATAGAGAAGTTTTTACCTGCGCAAGGAGCACCTATGAAATTCAAGCTGATCTATCCCCGCTGGGAGAAACTCCCGGAACAGACGACCTTCAACCTGCCCCCCCACGGCCCGGCGGTGATGGCCGCCGCCCTGCCGGAATATGTCGATGTTACATTCATCGACGAAAACCTCCAGCGTTTCAGCTACGATGACCCGGTCGATTTCGTGGGCATATCCATGATGCTCACGACCCAGGTGAAGCGCGGCTGGGAGATAGCGGACGAGTACCGGCGCCGCGGAAAGAAGGTCATTTTCGGCGGCATCTCTGCCATGCTCCATGCCGAAGAGACCCTGGAGCATGCCGACGCCGTGTTCCTGGGCGAGGCTGAAGGTCGCATGGATGAGGTATTCACCGATTTCAGTAACGGTAACCTCAAGAAGGTCTATAATTACCTTGCCGATCCTGCTCCCATCGAAAGCGTGGGCCCTGCAAGGCGAAGCATCTACAACCGGGACCTCTATTACTACAAGGGCGTGCAGATGGTGGACCTGGTCCACGCGTCGCGGGGATGCCGGTTCAACTGCTACCCCTGCGCGGTCCCCTACCTGGGCGGCAGGAAATTCCGGCCCCGGCCCATCGACCGGGCCATTGAAGAAATAGCCCTCACGGACAACAACCGCCTCTTCGTGGTGGACAATTCCCTTGCCCAGGACACGCAGTGGGAGATGGACCTCTTCCGCGAGATGATACCGCTGAAAAAAAACTGGTGCAGCCATACCATAGAGGACAAGCCGGAAGTCCTGGATCTCGCGAGGCAGGCCGGCGCCTGGTACGTGTACCAGGCCGTCTTTGACACCTCCGATTTCATCAGGGAGCGCATCAAGCGCTACCATGACCATGACATAGCCGTTGAGGGGACTATCCTCCTGGGCATGGACAACCATGACGAGGAGTACATCAAGCGCTTCATCGATTTCCTCCTGGAGATAGACCTGGACCTGGCGGAATTCACGGTCCTCACGCCCTTTCCCCACACCAAGGCCTACGACGACATGCGCAAGCAGAAGAGGATACTGAGCCATGACTGGAACGATTTTAACGCCGGCAAGGTGGTGTACCAGCCGAAGCTGATGAGCCCGGAGCGCCTGCAGGAGCTCTATTATTTCGCGTGGGAGCGCTTTTACCGGGACGAGCCGCAGCAGGTCAAGATGTACAAGCTCATCAAGAAGGTGGCGGAGCGGGAGATGGCCCTGGGCACCTACAGGCCGCGTCGCCGCGACCTGATACGCAAGGCCTTCGGCGAGAGCCTGTAAAAATAATTTGACTTTTTTTATTGCATCTCTAGGATGTTTTATTTTTTCAGGGGGGTGAAGCGTATGAAAGTAAACGAAGTGCCGCAGGACGGCAAAAGGACCATGCGCACCAGGATGGTGCACTATGCCGTTGATGATAACGGCGAGTTTGTCAAGGTCGGATCCGATGGATGGGAGCCGGGATACCGGGCCCTCATCAATCTCCGGGAGGATTTTGATGCCCGCGCCGAGGACGCGAAGGAACGGGTCAAATGTGGCCAGACATCGCCCCTCGAGTATTTCATGCACCGGGCCTACATGGAGCTTCCGACCCTGGCCCAGATGACCGGCCTGTCGCAGAGAAAGGTGAAAAAGCATTTCGATCCCCGGGCGTTCGAAAAGCTGGATGACGCGACGCTCCAGAAGTACGCCACCGTCCTCCTCGTTGATCTCGCCACGATTAAGGATTTTAAAAAGGGACTCCTATGAACCATAAATTGCGGCAAAACGTCGAATGGACTCATTACCAGGGCGGGCATTGTGAATCGGCCGGCGTCTCCTCACTGGTTACCAATTACGGCCTGGACCTCTCGGAACCCATGGCATTTGGCGTATCCAACAGCATCATGTTCATCTACTTCCCCTTTGTCAAGGTGTGGGGGATGCCCCTCATATCATACCGCATGATGCCCCGCAGCATCATCAACGGCGTGCAGAAGAACCTGGGAATACGGTTCTTCACCCGGACCTACAAGGACCAGGATGCCGCCATGCAGGAGCTGGACGATCTGCTGGACCGGGGAAAGCCGGTGGGCCTGCAGGTATCGGCCAGTTTTCTCGCGTATTTCTGCCCCGATTTCAATATGCCCTTCAACGCCCACACCACGATTATCTACGGCCGCGAGGGCGATGAATACCTGGTGAGCGATCCTATTTTCGAATATACCACCCGGGTGACCCGTGACCAGGTCCGGAAGGCCCGTTTTGCCCTGGGGCAGAACGCGCCCAGGGGCTACTGCTTTTACCCGGAGTATTTTCCGGAAACGATCGATTACCGGAAGGCGATCAGGAAGGCGATAAAGAAGAGCGTGACCATGATGCTGCAGCCGATGATGCCCTGGGTCGGGATCAGGGCTATTAATACCATGGCTCGAAGGATAGAAAAACTGAACGGATCGCCCGACACAAAGTACGTGAAGAATTACCTGGGAAACATCATGACCTTCCAGGAAGAGGTGGGCACCGGCGGCGGCGGGTTCCGCTTTATATACGCGGCCTTCCTGAAGGAGGCCTCGCAGCTGCTGGGGATGCCCGAGCTCCTGGAGGCTTCCCGGAAAATGGTCGCCGTCGGCGACCTGTGGCGGCAGGCCGCACTGGGGTGCGCGAAAGCCTTCAGGGAAAAAGCAGGGTCCATAGACACGATCCAGATAGCCGCCGCCTTCAGGGAATGCGCGAAAGCGGAGAAAGATGTATACCTGACGCTTAAAAAGATACGGTGGAAATGACGGGGCTGTTCCGCAGGCCCCTCACGATGGGCCGGGGCACTATTAATACCTGGCGCCAGCCATGCGCCCCATCATCCACTGGAACAGCGGCCCGATGAGGGGCAGTTTCATGTAGATCACCCACAGCTTGTTGCCAAGACCGGGCACCACGACAGCGCGGTTCCACCGGAGCGCCGCGAGGGACTTGCGCGCCACCGCGTCGGCCGACATCCAGAAGGGAAAGGGGATCCTGCCGTAATTGACATCCTTGAATTCATCGGTAAAGAGAAATTCGCTGCGGGTGAGACCGGGGCAGAGGGCCTGTGCCCGCACTCCGGTGCCGGCAAGCTCGGAGCGGAGTCCCCGGGTCAGCATGGTGATGAATGATTTCGTCGCCGAGTAGGTCACAAAATGGGGCGCGGTAAAATAGGCCCCCATCGATGACACGTTGATGATCCATCCGCGCCGGTCTCGTATCATGGAGGGGAGAGCGGCGCGGCAGAGCCTGGCTGTCGCCAGGGCGTGAAGGATTATCATCGATTCGATTTTTTGGGGATCCGTTTCCGCGAACATGCCCCGCGTTCCAAAGCCTGCGGCATTTACAAGTACGGAGATGGCCGGTTCTTCCGCGATGCGTCTTTCCACGGCCGCTATTCCCGCGTCGGACGAAAGATCGGCGGTAAGCACCTCGACTGATACAGAGCGGTCTTTTTCCAGACGAAGGGCGAGCTCTCTCATCGCATCGGTGCGGCGCGCCACCAGGATGCAATTTAAGCCTTTTTCGGCCAGGCGGTCGGCGAAGGCGGCCCCGATGCCGCTCGATGCGCCGGTTATAAGGGCGGTGCGTTTTTCACCACGAGAAATGAAGGGTCCCATTGTGTCAGCCCCTGCTGCATAAAATGATCACGTACTGGCCCTGGGTGTTTCTGTTTATATGAACCAGGGTCTTCCGGTTGCATGTTGCAAAGAAAGCGCTTACGGCGTAAGCGGCCGCGGTATCATAAAAACCGTTCATGCCGATATAATCAAGCTCCTCCACCGGGGTGCAGGCATTAATCCATATCTCCTTTTCCTGCGGCGTCATGAGAATCCCGAAGGCGATAGTCGCGCCGGTGCCGGCGTTGTTCCGTGTCCATTCGATGGCTTCATCCCGGTCCCTGAAGGTCCGCACATCATCCACTTTTCCCAGAGCCCCAGCAGAGTCGGCGGTGCAATAGAGCCAGCTGCTTCCTTCCACCAGCTTGATGTCATGATAGGACTGATCGTACTTTTTCACAAAGTATTCCCGCGATATCACGGCCTCGTCCACGCCGCCCACCAGGGCCTCTTTGATCTGGCCCAGCTTGAAATCTACCATCGCAAGCCCCAGTGCCCGTTCAAAGGAGACGTTTTTGCTTGAAACTGTGATGCTTCTTCCCAGGGACTTCAGGCTCTGGGCCACATAAAACGACGCGGTATTGCTCATGGTATTGATGAAGTTAAAGGGCTTGGGGAAAGAGTTTTCTCTGTACATCTGGTGAAGCACGTTTTCGGTGTCCCCCAGGTTGCCGTTTTCCGTTGCAAGAAAGACCGCGATGGATTTGTCGAACTCCCTGTTGTGCAGGCACCTGTGCACCCCCAGCAGCGACAGGAGGATGAACTTGTTAACCCTGCGGAAAAAAAAGTTGGTATAATTTTTCAGGTCGGCTTTGAGTCCGTCAATCTCGTCGACGGGATCGCAGATAAATGGTGACACGGCATGAATATACATGATCGCTATTCCTTGTTGGTGACAATATATGACGTGCAATTACCGCCGAAGCCGAAGTAATTGAACATGACCGTTGCCCTGGACATTTCAAGGGGCTCGGTGAGGGGGCGGGCGTTTATTTCCTCGTCTACTTCGGCAAACCCCGGCGTTGCAGGAAAGAATCCACGCTTGATGCACTCTGTCGCGATGATGAGCTCGATTACGCCGCAGGCCCCCACGGTATGGCCGATATAGGGCTTCAGTCCGGTAAAGGGCGGCAGAGAACCGCCGAAGGCCATCTTCATGCCATTGAACTCGGTAATGTCATTGGCCGGGCTTCCGGTCGCGTGGGCCTTTACCGCGTCAATATCCTGTATCGCGAGATCGCAGTTCTTCACCGCGTCGCGTATGACAAAGGCGATATCGTCCCCTTCGACATTATGGGTCGTCACATTGAAGGTGTCGCAGGCGTTGGACCCGCCGAGGAAGCGGAAATCATCCGGCGTTTTTTGCTTCCGGTCCAGGACAACGGCGCCGCACCCTTCGCCCATGATGATACCGATCCTTTTCTTGTCAAAGGGCTTGTACCCGAAGGGTTCGATGAGTTTCATCGACTCGAAGCCGTAGAAGCCGACTTCGTTGAAGAGGTCATACCCGATAACTATCGCCCGCTCAATTTGGCCAACCCTGATCATGGATGAGGCATAGAGAAGGCAGTTTGCGCTGGAGGTGCAGGCGGTGGTTAAGGTGTAGCAGGGGCCGCTGATATTGAATCGTTCAGCGACAATGGCGGCGATTTTGCCGTATCCCGGGGACTCGTAGGATAGTTTCTTTGTGCCGTTTTCGCCGTCCCGGCGGTAGGTTATCTCGAACATGGGCATGTCTATGGAAGTTGAACCGAAAAAAAGAGCACTCTGCCGGATCTCTTCTTCAGAAAGGCCGGAATCAGCGATCGCCCGGGAAACTGTATTCTGAAGCACATCGTAAAAATAGCCTTCCAGGTCACTGTTCCGGTCCTCGCCGCCGGGGATGCGGTAATAGGGCCGGGTATAGTTCAGCGAGGCTATCGAAATCGGCAGCTCGGTCGTTTTGCATTCCTTGTTTCTGATGTGTGCGATTATTCCATCAATATTATCGCCGAGGGAACAGGTTACGGCCTTGCCGCGGATAAAAACATCATTCATGATTGTATTACTCCGGCTGAATGTAATCTGCGAAGGTGTTTATTGTTTTCATTACCCTTCTCAGAACCTTGCTGTCGGTAATAACCACGCCGTATTTATTCTGGACGGCTATGGAAACCTGCAGCGCGTCGACGGAATCCAGGCCGATAGGGGAATCGGATCCGAAGAGTGTGTCGTCATCGCCTATTTCATCGACGCTTATGTCCAGGTCGCATTCCGCAATGATCAGTTCTTTCAATTCCGTTTTGAGTTTTTCATCCAGTGATCCTTTCATGGCTGTCCTTCTATCAAAATATTTTTTTTCTTATAATCAGACCGGTAATGCAAAGCATAAGCAATCCTGCCCCGAGGAGGAGCAGGCATTCCGGGATGATATCAAACAAAGACCCTTTCCTGAGCATGATGTCGAGAAATCCCTCCATTCCCCAGGAAAGGGGGGATATGTTCGAGAGCAGCTGCAGGTTTTTCGGCATGATGAATTTTGGCACCATGATGCCGCCGATGGCCGCGAATATGATAACAAGGACGCTGCCCATTGCCCCGGCCATCTGGGTGTTTTTTGAAAAGGATGAAACCAGAAGACCGTAGGATATGGCATTGACCGATGTGCAGGAGGCGATAACGAAAAGGCTAAAATATGAACTGCCGAACTGGATGGTGTCTCCGCCCAGGATCGGAACGATATAACGGCCAACCAGGAGCATTGCCACAACCTGGATCATGCTGAGCATGTAATAGGAAACCATCTTGCCGGCGATAATAGAGCGGCTTCGCAAATTGATGCTCCTGATGCGCTGATAGGTTCCATTACTCTTCTCCGTGTGGAACACCAGGGCAATGGGGATGACGATAAAATACATTGAGAAAACAAGCCATGCCGGCACGCTCTGCTGGGCGGCGTTCGGCTTGATAGATTCGCCGCTTTCCTTGTAGACAAACACCGTATGTATGACGCCATTCTCCGGGGGAACGATGCTGCTTCTGGAAAAGCCGGCATAGGCAAGGACCCCGCTGTACGAGTTATAAAATGTATTCATCTTTAAAATTACGAGCTTCTGTTCCATCTGATTTGTCATGCCAATCTGAACTGCTGACTGCATTGCGGGATCCACATGGAGGGTTACCGGTAATGATTCCGGTCCGGTCTTCAGGTCTTTGATATAGTGGGAAAAGGATGGATTGATAACCAGGGCAAATTTGTATCGACCGGATAGAATAGCCCGCGATATGTCTTCGCTGGTAAAGGCAGTATCCGTCTCCGTGATGGAAAGAGTATTAATCTTCCTCAATTCCTCAATAAACCGCTTTGATTCGCCGCTCTTGCTGTTGTCTACAAGGATTGTGTCGATGGTATAATCAAGATTGGCTTGAAACAGAGTCTGCATTGACAGTGACATGACCAGGATAAAGGCCGACGGCATGATAATAAGCAGCAGATAAGTCTGGATGTCCCGGGTCAACTCGATCATTTCTTTCTTGATTATATAATAGAGCCTGTTCATTGGCAGTCCCTGCGGCCGCCGGTCAGATGCAGGTACAGCTCTTCAAGCCTGTTGGCACTGGACTGAATGGCGCTGATTCGTATGTTATTATCGCTCAGCACCGTTACCGCCCGAATGAGGGTGCTGCAGAGATTTTCATTGCTGTCAATATATATGGAGTCTGGTGCAACGGTCACCCCGGGAATATTTGTTATCTGTTCAAGAACTGCGGGGTCAGACACCTCCGCGCGGAGAGCCACGGTTGCGCCGGCGGATAATATTTCTTTTTTGTTCCCTGTTAAAATGATGGCGCCATTATCAATAATGACGATATCGTCGGAGATTTGCTCAATTTCAGTGATGTAATGGGAGGTGTAGATGATGGTCGTGCGTCGCTCCCTGCTGATTCCCTGTATTATTTCCAGCATGTACTGCCGCGACTGGGCGTCGACTCCCACGGTCGGCTCGTCAAGATAGAGAATTTCCGGATCGTTGAGAAGTCCTATGGCCAGGTTGAGGCGCCGCTGCATGCCGCCGGAGCATTTGCCCGTTCGTCGAGTCAGAAACGTGCGCAGCGAGGCCGCTTCAATGGCGAAATCCATTCTCTCCCTGAGTTTTTTCCCCCTGAGGCCGTACAGCGCGCCGAAGTATTCCAGGTTCTCCCGGGGCGTAAGCAGGGGATACAGTGCAATGGTCTGGGGAACGAAGCTGGTGATTGATTTGATCGCATCAAGGTCCGTGTCCAGGTTGAGGCCGTTGATGGTGACCGTCCCTCCGCTTTTCGGCAGTATCCCGGTGAGAATCGACACGAGGGTAGTCTTGCCGGCGCCGTTAGGGCCCAGGAGCCCGGTAATGGCGCCTTCCCTGATGGTCAGATTGATGTCGCGTAAAGCGGTAACGTCGTCATATGCTTTGCGCAGGCGTTCTATCGTGATCATGTGATGAAGAGCACTCCTCCCCCGGTGTGTCCTTGGATGTATATCAGCCCGGCACGGTCTGTCAACACAAATTCAAGATGATGAGGCAGGGGGTTCCGCAATAGTCTGCAACAGGTGCGCGGGTTATTACAATAAGATTTCGCCAATTCGTAATGCAAAAAAATATTGATAAAAAAAGCGCTATGATATTTCTTCGATGGCACGGGCATCCCATCCGGTTGCGCATGCCGGGCCCGCTGTACCTCGTCATCGTGGGTATACCTTCGCTGTCGCGGGTATTCTACACGAGGCGGTGTTTCAAGATATATGGGAAAGAATGGCCTTGTTACAACCGGGGTTTTCCCGAAAACTGGGCGGATATATTAGGCAACATCGATTCAGGAGCGCTATGAACTACATGGACAGCACATTCGAATTCAAGGGCCGGTGGGACGCCCCGTCACGGTGCGGGCTCAAGGTCGTGAAAAAGCAGGACCGTCACATTGTTATCGTCACGGAGCTCTTTGAAGAGAACCCGGGTACATCTATAACCGAATTCAACACGGAACTGGCGGCCATTATTTCCAGGGAATTCAGCCTTGATCCGGATAAGCTGTTATTCATTGAGCATAACCCGGACCGGGGCTCCAAGCTGGACCATTACCAGGAATCCTTTGACATCGTCCATTTCCAGAGGAATGGCGGCCGGTTCAGTGACCCGGAGTGGGAACGCGTAACCCGGGACCGTGTCGATGAATTGATCGGGCAGGAATGACGGCCTCACCCCTCTTTTTTGCCAAAAGCCTCGGCGCATCTTTTTATTGCAAGCTCCAGTCCCCTGACCAGGTGGCTCCTCAAAACCTTCACCGAAGGAATAGTCCAGTCGACCAGGTTTGATTCCAAGCCATCCACCGATGCCCGGGCCCTGTCAAGATAGGTGGCCAGGAAGCTTTTCCTCAGGTCCTCGGCCCGTTCCGTTTCGCCTTTATCCATCAGGCGGTTGTACTTTTTCCCGAACAGGAGGTCAAAGGCGGCGTCAACGCCGATGACCGCCATGATCGCCTTTTCAAGGGCCAGGTACACGATGCCGGGCCTCAGGAATTTGTTGAAGGCGTGGATGAGCCTTCCGCCGTAGTTCTGGTTAAGGACCACGCTCACGACCGGAATGGTTCCCAGGATGTTCGTGTCAAGGGACTCCGCGCCGATGGCCTGGATCCGGTGCCGCTCCTGCTGGGACCCCGGCACGAACCCCGATGAATTGGAGAGCATCATCAGCGGAATGCGGTGGAAATTCAGAAACTCCGTGAAAACGCGGAATTTTTCCGTGCCGATGGCATCGGCCCCGCCGCCCTTTATGAGGGGCTGGTCCGCAATGATGCCGACCGTGCGTCCCTCAAGGCCGGCAAGGCCCGTGATAAGGTTCGGTCCCGTGACGGGATTATTCATGTCGCGGTAGAATTCGATGAAGGTCCCCGGATCGAAAACATGGTCTATGACCGATCCGATGATATCATAGGGCTCCGACGGATCTTCCGGAATGGACGGCTCCGCAGCGGGTGCCGTGAAGGGCACAAGCTCATTGAGGGGATCGATCAAGGAAATAAGCCGGTGCACAAGGTCAAAGGCCTCGGCGAGGGACCCGACCAGGAATGCCGCATTTTTCTCTGTGAAGACGGCATCCGAAGGCGGTGAAGAAGGGTTCTTGATGCAGATGATGGCGTCAGCGGCGCTGTTGATGTCAAAGCACTTGAGCCCCTCGGGATGGGTGATAATGTGAATCTTAAGGCCCGATTTTTTCTGCAGGGTGTTCATGAAATCCATGCGGGGCCGCATCTGTATGTTCTCGTGAATGTCCGGCGCCTGGTGCCACTTCCTGCCCAGTATGATGACCTGGTGAGAGCCGGTCCGGTACGCGGTCTTCAGCAGCTCCCGCGCCTTGATGATGCTGGCCAGGGAGCGGAGCCCTGAATGGGTGCGCGGTCCCATGATGAGAACGCGCCTTCCCCCGAGCCTGGCAAAGCCGCCGATCAGGGCTTCGGCTGCGTAATAGTTCTCCTTGAAGGGCCAGAACACGCCGTCATCGACATTGGCCCGGATGTCTGATTCATTGAACACGATCGAACCGGATGTTTTATCAGAAAGCGGGGGCTCCATTCCTTTTCTCGCAATGGCGGGGAGCCGGGACAAAGAGCAGAATACGTGCTGTACCACGCCTATGCAGCGCGCCAGGTGGAGCTTGTCGCAGGCCACGATGTCAACGATGCCGGTCCAGGTGCCCAGTATCTTGGCGCCGCCGATGTCATAGTTGGTAATTTCCTCGCCGATGACCGTGTGCACCACCTTTGATCCGGTAAGGACCCGGTATGATTCCTTGGAATCCAGGAGTATCTGGATGGAGGCCTGGCTGGAGCCGTACACGTCGAGGCCGGCCGACGAGCCGATCCCCACCGCGGTGAGCTGGAAGGAGCGGTGGGGCCTGTCAAGAGAGCTCCGGTCCAGGCGGAATTCCTTGTCAAGCTCATGGAATAGCTTTACCAGGTCGGCGTCTGCCGTGTTTTCCACATAATTCGCGAAGGCCTTCGCTCCGCTCCGCTGGGTGAGGAGCGTGTTCATCATGAATCCTTCGGCGCCGCGGTTAAGGGAGATGACTCCTTCCATGATATTGGCGCCGGCGCTGTCGTTCCACACGTAGAGGGGCCAGTCGTTGAGATAGGAGATATACGCCGCTGCAATATATTTGAGTCCTTCGCGGCTCCCGGTGGAGCCGCCGCTGACCCGGGAATCCTTCATGTAAAAGCAGGCGGGGGCGCCGCCGATGGTGCCCTGAAAAATTTTTGCGCCCACGGGCCTGTTGATAATCTGCAGTTCCCGCGACGGCCCTTCGCTCATGTCGTCGATGGATGGTATCCGTATTTCCCGGACTGATCCCCGGTCAAAGCACTCGCCGGCCCAGACCTCGATGGGCCATTTGTCTATATCAAAGAGCCGCTGGTCGGGCGCGTTGAGTTCTTCCTTCACATGGTACGGGTTGTTGCGGTTTGAGGGGATCAGAAGGTCGAACATGAGGGAATCATTGTTGCGGTAAAAAACAATGCTCCGGGAACGGACCTCCTCCGAGCAGGGCATCTGCATGTCCATGGTTATGATGCCCCTGATAGAAGCGCCGTCCCTGATGATATTGATCGATGACGTGCAGAGGCCTTTGAAATCCTGATACGAAATCGTGTTGTCGTTGCCGGTCCATGTGAGGGTTCTGCCCCGGACCATGATTTCCGCCCAGGCCGTGTCGCACTTTTCGATCTGCTGGTATAGCTGGATTACCTGCGCGGCCTCGGTAAAGGCCGACTCTATGGCGTCTCCCTGGCCCGCATAATGCTCGTAATCGGCGGAAGAGTAGGCAATGTATGAACGGCCGGATTGGGCCCCGGGGGTCTCCAGCAAAAATATTGCCACTGTCTTGACAGGGGAGAAAAGCCGCTTGATCCTGAAATTTTTTTCGAGCAGCACCATTCTGGCTTCTACGTAAGGCCGGATCGACTCGGGAAGATCGGCGGTCAGGGCTGCTTCATCCGCCGGCGCGGCAAGGGACTCGGCGCACGGCCCGGCGGAGATGTCCCTGAACCTGTCATGGAGATAATCGTGCAGACCCTTGAGGGCCTGGGGAAGGTCCATGTCCATTTGATGGTAGGACCCCATCCCAGGTTCGGGGGACTGTGACGACAGGACCCGCTTTATGAATTTAAGGAGCGAGTCGTCCCGCTCCGCCTGTTCATGCTCCATCAGCTTCGCCAGGGTCATGAACATGTTTCTCCCGGGGCGCCGTACGCCGGATATGATATGGACGATAGCTTTTATGGCGTCGGTCCGTTCCAGGCAGAACTGGTAGGCGCGCTTGAAAAGGACAAAAACATACTGGCGCGTCATCTGGCTCATCTCCGACCTGCCCTCCCAGCGGGAGATTCCGTAGGATTCGAAGAGGGTCTTCAGCAGCTGCTCGAAGGGGCGGGTCGCCGCGTTAAGGTTTTCTTCTCGTCCCGCGATATAGAGGCCAAGCTCCTCCTGGAATGACAGGCCTTCGTTTGATACGACCGGGGAAAACAGCTTTTTTATGTTGGTGTAATGAATGATGATGGCGTTCATCAGATCAAGGGTTTTGTCGGTCAGCTGCGAGCTGTCCAGGTCGGACGAGAATTTTTTCAGAAGCTCCTCAAGGGAGTCAATGATAGGGGGTTGATAGATGTACCCCTGCACAGCCGCGTAGATGAGTTCAATGGCGGACGTGAACCGCGTTTCCCGGGATTCCCTGCCTGTGCTGTCCAGCAGATTGTCAATGATGGAGGAAGGCCTGAAAACGCCGGTACCGGCGCCCTCGTTATGCGCTGATCCGCCGGCATAAGCGCCTTCTCCCGGCTCAATTTCAACTGCAGCAAGGAGCTCCCCTTCCTGGATGCTCCTGCCGATAATGCGTCCGCCGGGGGTCCGCGCCACCTGGAGCTTGGAGCTGTCGCCGTCTTCAATGAGGTAGATAAGGCGTCCCTGTACGGGGGAAGTGATAACCGTCTCCATCTTCATGGAGGAGAGGATCAGCAGCTGTTCGTCCGCTTCGACCATATCACCGACGCCGAGGTTGCGGCAGAAGGATACGAAGGATCCCTGGAATGGCGACGTGATCCTCCGTATGCTCGGGTCATCGGAGTAGCCTTCAGGGATGACCCTGATCCGGTAGTAGTTTATCTTGTTGGATTCGTCCTTCATTCTGAGGTCGATGAGGCCGCCATGACGGTTTACTCTGACCCGGTACGACCTTGACCCGAAGATCAGCAGGATGTCATCGCAGCGGTCGTTCATGGACGTGAGGACTATCTCGCCGTTGTAGGCGCCGTTCACAAAGGCGTAGAAACAATCGATGGCGGTCTGTATGAATTCCAGGGCGTAGCGGCGGCCGCGGTATTCCAGCGTGTACCGGCTCGGCGTGTCCGAAGCCGAGGGCACCTCGGCAATATTGCCCAGGGCTGCTATGACGATGAACTCCTTGACCGCGTGCTGGAGCATGCGAAGATGCTCGGTGAACGCGCCGAAGACAACATGATTCATAAAGCGGCGGTCATCGTGAAGGTCAGGTTCGGCCGCAGCCCCGCTGAAATTGAGCTCGGCGTGCTCTGTCAGCAGGTTGTTGGTATAGTCTCCCTGGATGAAGGCCGGATGGCGGACTATCCGCAGCAGCTGCGGGATGTTGGTCTTGACGCCGTTGATATACAATTCCTGGAGGGCGCGCTCAAGTCGTATCATAGCCTCCTTCCTGGTCGCGCCGTGGGCGATCAGCTTCCCGATCATAGGGTCGTACATGGGTAGGATGGTGTCGCCTTCCATGAAGCCGAAATCGCAACGGATGCCGTTGAATGTCGGAAGGTCAAGCTCGATGATGGGCCCCGGGGAAGGGAGATAATCGTTCTCCGGCTCCTCGGCGTAAATCCGGCATTCGATGGAATGGTCGTTTTCCGAGACCCTGTTTTTCAGCTTTTCCAGGCCAACTATCTCGTGTTCCCTTCCGTCGAAGAAGAGAATCTGCCATTTTGCGATATCGATCCCCAGGGACTGGTCGGTGACGGCGTACTCGACCTGGAGGCGCGTATTCATCTCCATGAACCCGAATTTGCCTGTTTCGGTGTCAATGAGAAACTCGACCGTGCCGGCGCCGCCGCCGCTGCTGTAACCGGATAGTTCGGCGATTTTTTCGGCAGCGGCCAGGAGCGAAAGGGCGACGTAATCGCTCAGGAAGGCATGGCCGCTTTCCTCTATGATCTTCTGGTTACGCCGCTGCACGGCGCACTTCCGTATGCCGATGGCCCACCCGTTGAAAATCTGGACCTCGATATGAACCGGTTTCCGGATATATCTTTCAAGATAGAATGACGGGTCGCGGTAGAGGTTGAGCCCTATGCGGGCCGCCGAGGCAGCGGCCGCGGAAAGTTCCGATTCGTTGGCCGCACGGCAGATTCCCTTGCCGCCGCCGCCGGAGCAGGGTTTCACCATCACCGGGTACCCGATGCGGGCGGCTTCCCGTGCGGCCGTTTCAATATCGCCGTTGCGGATTACATCGGAACTTTCGAAGAGAGGGATATCATGGCGCCGGGCAAGGCCGCGCGCGTTCATCTTGTCGCCGACCATGCTGATGGTCCCGTGGCTCGGCCCCATGAAGATAATTTCATGGCCGCGGAGCTCTGCCATGGACTCGACGGCCAGGACGAAATCCATGTTCTCCGACAGGAAGCCGTAGCCGGAATATATGGCGTTGGCCTTCACGAATAAGGTCACCGCGATTATGACCGCAATGCTGGCATAGTGGTCCTGGTCGCCTATGAAGATCACCTCGTCGGCGAATTCGTACCAGGATTGGCCCCGGTCCGGATCGGTAACGACCGCCACGGACGGGATCCCCTCTTCGTGTAGGGCAAGGAAGAAGCGCTTTGCTATTTCACCCCGGTTCGCCACCACGACCTTCTGGAGGCGGTGCCGCCGCATTCCGGTCTGAGCGCTGTTATCCGATTTCCTGCTGCCTGAAATGTTCGGGTTCAGGCCATGGAGCATCGCGAGGGCTTCATCAATGCCGTTGTTTAAAGAGGTCGTGTCCATTGTTCGGTATAGATAATATATAATGATTCATCAAGCCTTTGTAAAGCAAACTTTTTATTTAATATGCCCGATGGCGCAGCCGTTCATTCATCATCGGGGAAAAGAACTTCTCCCCTATATCCGTCAACCACGGTGCCCCGGCCGGTGATGAGGCGAAGGGATCCGTCGGGGTTTATGGCGGAAAAGACGCCTTCTTCTTCCCGGTCATGATGGACAAACCTGACCGAAGACCCGATTGACTGTGATGCCGCCGACCATTCACTGACCAGGGACACGTCGAGGGGGATCCTGAGATCCGATAGCAGTTCAATGAGACAGCCGAGGACCCCGGTGAAGAGGGCTTCCACGGGGTGATCGGCGCCGGCGGCGGTTTTAAGCGATGCGGCCGTGGCGCTGATTTCTTCCGGGAACCGGGTCCGGTTCACGTTTATGCCGATGCCTATGATGATAATTGTTCCGACGGGTCCAGGAACCAATTCGCAGAGAATGCCGCCGATTTTTTTATCTGTCCACCGGATGTCGTTGGGCCACTTGAGGTTCAGGCCGACGCCGCAGAAGGGCAGCAGCGCGCGGTATGCCGCCAGTCCCGCAAGAAGGGTAACGCAGGAAATGTCTGACACGTTGCGGGGCGGACGGTACACCATGGAAAACGTAAGATCCAAACCCGGCTCAGACAGCCATTTCCTGTCAAAGCGCCCCCGACCGGCAGTCTGTTCCCTGGCTGTAACCACGCAGAACTGGCGGTCCCACAGCTCGGGATGGCTCCTGATATAGGTGCTGGTTGAATCCACGGTATCGAGCCGTATGATGTGAGGGGCTTGTTTCACGGCGGACCGGTTTATTTTTTCCTGGTACCGCGGCGTTTCACGACGTAGGAATAGAGCCACGCGAAGGAAAGGAAAAATATGACAACGCCCCAAATCCTGGTGTGTTCATTTTTTATAAGATAGATGCTGGCGATCACAATAATAAGAAGGAGAAGGATGTTCCTCACCTTGCGGAGGATGATGGAAAACTTTACCGCGTTATCCTCCATCTTTTTTGTTGCCGCGTCGATGATTTTGTCCATGTCTATTTTCATGATGCACTACCCTGATATGTCTGAAAGACATGCAAATACGCTGTCTTGGACAATTCAATAAAAAAACAGGAGAATAGTAAAAATGTATGAAAAGAGCGGGTGTGGTCCCGCCAGCAGCATTGCAAATAAAAAGGGGCGTCTCATCGAGACGCCCCCGGTATTGTAAAAAGGCTGTAAGGATCAAATACCCATTAATTTTTTTCAGGGATCCTCATGGCGTAGAAGGACCGCCACACGAAGATGAGGCCGATGACCAGGAACGGTATCGCTATGAATACCGTGTAGTCCGTGGTCGCTGCTTTAATGGCATGCAGCTTCATCTCGATCGCGATTTCGGTCGCCAGAAGGCCGAACAGGGTGGAGAACTTGATGATCGGGTTCATGGATACGGAAGAGGTATCCTTGAAGGGGTCACCAACAGTGTCGCCCACGACTGATGCGGCGTGGAGCTCTGAGCCTTTCTCTTTCAGGTCGACTTCAACGACTTTCTTCGCGTTGTCCCACGCGCCGCCGGCGTTGGCCATGTAGATGGCCTGGAAGAGACCGAAGCAGGCAATGGAAACCAGATAGGCGACGAAGAAGTTCGGATCCACGAACGCGAAAGCCAGGGTCATGGACATCAGGGCTATGAAGATGTTCCACATGCCGGACTGTGCGTACTGGGTGCAGATCTTGACGACCGTTTTGGAGTCTTCGAGGTCGGCTTCCGCCTTGTCGAGCTTCATGTTCTTCTTGATGAACTCAACCGCGCGGTACGCGCCGGTGGTAACTGCCTGCATCGAAGCTCCGGCGAACCAGAAGATAACCATACCGCCGCAGATGAAGCCGAGGATGACCGGGGCGTCGGTGAGGGAGAGCTTCAGGAAGCCGACCTTCTTGAGCAGGAGGATGATGGAGAAGATCATCGTCGTTGCCCCGACGACAGCGGTACCGATAAGAACCGGCTTGGCCGTCGCCTTGAAGGTGTTGCCAGCGCCGTCATTGGCTTCGAGGTAGTGCTTGCCAAGCTCGAAGTTGGGGTCAAAGCCGAAGTTCTTCTTGATGTCGGCCGTGATGTTGGGAACCGCTTCGATCTGGGACAGCTCGAAGATCGACTGGGCGTTGTCGGTAACGGGACCGTAGCTGTCAACGGCGATGTTGACCGGGCCCATGCAGAGGAAGCCGAAGGCCACGAGGCCGAAGGCGAAGATCGACGCATAGGGCCCCATGACCTGCTCGAGGCCGAACATGCTGGTTATATAGGCGCCGGTCATGAGGGACACGATCAGGAAGCCCATCCAGAAGGCGCTGAAGTTACCGGCCACGATACCGGAAAGGATCGTCAGGGACGAGCCGCCTTCGCGGGTCGCGGTAACGATTTCGTTAACGTGCTTCGACTTGGAGCTGGTGAAGATCTTGGTGAACTCGGGGATCAGAACGGCGGCGAGGGTACCGCAGCTGATGATCAGGGCCAACTTCCACCACATGCCTGCGTAGGAGGCGAATTGGACGGTTTCTTTGACGCCGTCAACGCCAAGTTTCTGAAGGGCATCGGCTGACATGGTCAGATCGAGGTTGCCCAGCAGCAGATAGCTCATGAAGAAGGAGGTGCTGATGCAAAGGACAGCGGCGATCCAGATAAGCCGCATGAGGGGCTCTTCGAAATCGAACTCGGTTTTGCCTTTGTACTTGGCGGTGGAGATCGCCTGGTTCACAAAATAGGAAATACCGGAGAAGAAGTCCATGAGGAACCGCATGGCGAAGATCCAGACGATGAGCTTCGACTGGAGCTCGGCCTGGAATATTTTCGCTATGGCTTCGACGGTTTCTTTGCTCACGGTGGCGACGCCGGCTTTGCCGAGGATTTCAGCTATGTTGATGCGGCCCATGATGTCGGGAATGGTGATGGCCAGCGTGATGAAGGAGATCAGAGCAACGCCGGTAACGCCGTATGTTTCGAAACCGTCAGCCGTGGGGCCGACGCTGTCGCCCGCGTTGTCACCGGTACAGTCGGCGATAACGCCCGGGTTCCGCGGATCGTCTTCTTTTACTTTAAAGACGATCTTCATCAGGTCGGAGCCGATGTCAGCGATCTTCGTGAAAATACCCCCGGCGATACGGAGGGCTGACGCGCCCAGGGATTCGCCGATGGCGAAGCCGAGGAAGCAGTAGCCGACGATTTCACGGGGAACGAAGAGAAGGATGATGACCATCATGACCAGCTCAAGTGAAATCAGGAAGAGGCCAACGCTCATGCCGGCGCGCAGCGGCAGGTTGACGACGTTCCAGGGTTTTCCCTCAAGGGAGGCAAAAGCCGTACGGGCATTGGCAAGGGTGTTGACCCGGATGCCATACCACGCAACTGAATAAGAACCGGCCATACCAATGACTGAGAAAAGGAGTACCTGGAGAAGGACCGGTACGCCTTCGCCCTTCAGAACCACGAAATATAACAGCATTGCCGCGGCGATGAAGGCGAACAGCATGAGCAGGAATTTACCTTGCTGGATCAGGTAGGTGCGGCATGTCTGGAAGATGATTTCCGCAACTTTGAGCATGGATTCATGAGCTTTTTCTTTTTTGATCATGAAAAACTGGAACAAGCTGATGCTGAGGGTACCGACGATGACGAGGGCACCGTAGAAAAGCAGCTGCCATGCGGTTATTGTTCCGCCGAAGAGCGTATAGCTGCCAGCATGGAGATCGGGAATCGCGAGATCAGCTTCGCTGGCGAATACGTTGACTGCGGTGAACAGGAATGCAGCTGAAAGCAGTATTCGTTTAAAAACTTTCAAAGTGTAACCTCCGTAAAGAATTATGTGGTATATATAAAGGTATCCTTTACTGATACCGGAACTCTAATTATACTTCCTTATTAAGATTAAGAAGACTGTATCCTTAAGGAAGTTTATTGCAGGATACGAACAATTAAACGCATCCTGTATGGTTTGTTACCTTGATTTTTTTTAGAATATGATCCAATAAATCGAGGATCAGTGCTGCTTGAAAGGCCCTCCGGAATTTTTTGCATAATTATAGAGCTTTTCATCTCCATAAGTGAAGATAAGCCTGTATTGTCAACTAATTTTAGACGGGATTTTATCCCTCAAATTTGTTAATTCTTGATAAAAATGCGTGCCAAAATCTCGCAAGTTAGAACATATTAATGTTATTTATCGCTTGTTGAGAAGAACATGATTATATATATTATACATCAAATCCCTCGGATTCTGATGAGTAATCCCGGCGCCATGGTACCGGATAAATAAATATCTCTTTATGCATGTACCTTCATATAAAGATTTGGACCGTCGATTCGGAGAGTATGTCTTTTCGCGCATGATTCATCTCGGACGGATCGGGGCCATCATAGTGTTGCTATTGATCCCGATTTTCGGTTTGATGGACTTTTTTGTCTTCTCGATACCCCGCCTTTTTATTCTTTTCAGACTGCCCCCTTTCCTGTTCGCGGTAATTTTTCTGGTCCTGGTTAAATCTGCCCTGGTTAAAAACCATATGCTGGTGCAGGCCGCCTATATGCTTCTTCTGCTCAGCTCCCTTCTCATGATTAACGGCCTGATTGTGATAACCGCCGGGTCGGAGTATTACGACGCGGCCGTTTTATGGCTCGTCATCGTTATCTTTCTGGTATTCCTGGGCTATCGCGGAAAGGTCATGGTCCTGGTGCTGTTGCTATCTGTTCCGCTGGTTCTTCTTGCCATACATATACTGCTCAATGTTGATATTGCCGCTCCCCGGGCCGTATTTATGGCGATGCCCTACGTGGTATCGGGTATCTGCATTGCCCTAGCCGTAAGCCAGAACAGGATGCGCCACAACCGGTTCCGTCAGGCAGCGATAATCGAGGCGCAGACACGGGAGCTTGAGGAGAATTACCGCTCAATCGAGAAAAAGAACAATCAGATCTTCAATGACCTGCGTCTGGCCAGGTCAATTCAGATTAACCTGATACCGCAGGAGCCGCCTGTCGTGGATGGGGCCGAGTTTTATTCATCCTTCATTCCCCTGGCGGAACTGGGGGGAGATTTTTATGATTTCATAAGGTTTGGCGAGGCGAACCGCATAGGCGTGTTCATCAGCGACGTATCGGGACATGGGGTCGCCGCCGCCCTCATTAGCAGCATGGTGAAGACACTGGTGCATACGGCCGGGCAGGAAAAGTACTCCTGCAGCGAATTCATGGCGTGCATCAATGATACAATGATCGGACTCACGAAGAATAAATTCATAACCGCTTTTTACGGGATCTATGATACTGGAACCGGAAAGTTCAGCTACGCCCGCGGTGGTCACCCCTACCCCTACCTGCTGCGGGCTGATGGCTCGGTGGAGGAACTCCGTTCCGATGGCGTTCTCCTCGGCGTGAGGAAAGGAGTGACCTTTGCCGAGGGCACGGTGGAGCTCAACAAGGGTGACAGGATCCTTCTTTACACCGATGGCCTCATGGAGGCCAGGAATTCCCGGCATGAGGAATTCGAACATACATTAATGAACGATATCATAATGAAACACCGGGACCGGCCGATATCTGAACTTGTGCAGTCAATTATACAGGGATTGTTCGAGTTCTGCGGTACGCAAACAATCAATGACGATGTATGTATCGTTATGATGGAAGCGAAATAGCTGCAGGGTCAGGCCGTCCCGGTCGACGGCGGCATTACAGCATCACTGAGCGTTCCAGGGAGGAAAATATGAAGCTGATAGGGTTGACATTACTGGTAATAATCGCACTATGCATCTTTGTCGCCACGGCCCTTTCGGCGATCTTCATATGGATAGGCTCGAAATTCGCCGGCGTCCCCAACGCCACCTTCGGCAAGGCCTTTTACGCGGCCCTTCTCTCCAGTGTTGCGGTCTGGGCCCTCACCGGCGCGGCAACGGCTTTCTTCGGCATAGGTTCCCTGGCGGGGTGGCTCCTGGGCATCATTGTGACCCTGGGGATCCTGAAATCGGTCTACAATACGGAATGGAGTTCAGCGTTGCTGGTATGGATCTTCACCGGGGTAGCCCATGTCATTGTCGGCATCGTCATGGTCGTCCTTGTCATAACGGGGTTCCTGGCCCTGGCGCTCTGATCCTACGCCGGGGCCGTTCCTTCGGCAGGCATGCGCAGGGTGAACCGCGTGCCGTGGTCCACTTCAAGGGTCAGGTCCGCGTTGATCTGCCTGGCCAGGGCCTCGATGATCTGCATTCCCATCGATGTCTTTTGCTTGGAGGTGTAAAGTTCCGGCTCAATCCCGGGGCCGTTGTCCGCAATGACCAGGGTGATCCAGCCGTCGGTCTCTTCGATGTTCAGGTCAATAGTGCATGACTCTGATTCGCCGCAGCCGTGCTTGATGGAATTGGTAAGTATCTCGTTAATGAGAAGACCGCAGGGGATTGCCCTGTTGATTTCCATGAAAACGGGCTTTGCTGAATGGTTGATCTGAACCTGGCTTTTGCTTCCGGAATGGAGCTTGACCAGGTCCCGCGAAAGCTCGTCGATATAGGCGGCCATATCAACGCGGGAGAAGCTTTCCGTGCTGTAAATCCGTTCATGGATGCTGGCCATGGAATGGATCCGCCCGATGGCGTCCCTGAGGGCCTGGTTGGCCCGGGGCTCCTCCAGGTTGTCCGCCTGCATGTTCAGAAGGCTCGATATGACCTGCATGTTGTTCTTGACCCGGTGGTGGATCTCCTTGATGAGGACGATCTTCTCGTTCAATGATTCCCTGAGGGCTTCATCGGCCTTTTTCCTGTCGGAAATGTCCCTGACCACCGCCAGGATAACGTCCCTGCCGCGGCGCCTCATGCGCCGCACCCCGGCTTCAACGTCAAAGACCGTCAGGTCCCGCTGTCTTTTTGCCTTCCACTCGTAGAGGAATCTCTCTCCGCTGGCAATCTGCCGTATGCCCGCGCTTATGACCGTGCTGTCGTCAACCGGGGCCGAGAGGTCATGGACCTTCAGCCGCAGGGCCCGGGCGCGGTCAACGTCATACATCTCCAGCATGCGGTCGTTGACGTCGAGTATGTTCCCATCAAGATCGAAAATGATCATGGCGTCGTGGGCGCTGTTGAAAATCGTAAGAAGCTCGGCCTCGGAAAAACGCAGGGCCTCCTCGGATCGCATCAGCTCCTCGTTCTGAGCCTCGAACTCCTCGTTGGCGGCCGCCAGCTCCTCCGAGGCCGCCTGGAGCTCTTCGTTGGCGGCCGCCAGCTCCTCCGAGGCCGCCTGGAGCTCTTCGTTGGATTTTATGAGAGCCAGGTTGCTCTGCTCAGCCTGCCCCAGGGCCCGGTTATTGATGGAAAGTATATTATAGGACACTATGGCGGTGAACAGAAAGGCTACAGTGTTGTCGGCAAGGTAATCGCCGAATGTTATGCCGGGAAGATTTTCCCGGAAATAAAACATGAATATATACAGGATGCACAGATTGATTCCGGCATACATGAATACCAGGAGCTTTTTCCTGGTTATAAAGATCGGCATAGCGGAGAGGACGGCTGTTATCATGACGATCGTATCAAGCCGAGTGACCATGACTGATTGATCAAGGAACATCGCGATCCAGATTATCGCGAAAAGAATGGAAATGGAAATATGTGCTGATGCGAAAAAATATCCCCGCAGGAGAAGAACCGTTGACCCTACCAGTATGCCATAGCCGGCGATTACCGGAAGGAACATGAACCAGTTGATGCTGTAATTGAGCTCGGGGGCGCGGGATTGAAGAAAGATGGAATATGATATGACAACCGGAATGATCAATATGCTTGACAGGCTGAGGTACAGGAGAAATCGCGCTTTGTATTTAATGATGAAACTCGAGTTTTCATAGTTGCGGAGAAGCCTGTCTGCCAAACTCATAGCCTTCCTTCAAGAAAAAGCTTCAAGTATACATATCGAGTAATAATTTATTTACTATGCGCTGATTATTTTTCAAAGTCAATTCATTAATGGGCGCTGCAGTTTAAAATTTCAGGGATTATTCCGGCAATAGGGAAGAGAGCCAGCGTAGATGGATGGGTGCAGGTCAACCGCATTTCGGTCCGAGAAACTTCTCGAAGTGGTACCACTGGCGGGGGTATTCCCGGGCCTTTGCCGCGAGGATGTCCGCGTAGCGCTGCGCCGATTCCCGGATCGCCCTGTGCCTGTCGGCGCGGGACACGGCATTCACGGTAATTGGTCCTGAAAGGGACATGTGGTACCTTCCCCTGCCGGTGCGGAAGGCGAAGAAAATGTAAAGGGGCACGCCGGAGATGAGCGCAATGCTGTGGGGGGCTTCCGGCAGGGACACGCGGTGACCCAGGAAGTCCACGGTGACGGTCCGCTGGGCCGCGGACCAGAGCCGGTCCCCGGTGAGGGTGACCAGGCCGCCCTCCTTCAGAAAATTCAGCCCCTCCAGGATGTCGAAGGGAGACCCGCCGTCCTGTTCCACGGCGACGATTTTCAGCCCCTGCTCCGAAAGGCTCTCCTTCTGCATTTTCTCGATCTGCTCCTTCTCCCGGGACCCCATGTACAGAAGGAGCCGCAGGCCCTTCTTCCGCAACAGGTGGGCCGCCACGTCCCAGTTCCCCATGTGTGACATGACGATGATGCCGCCGGTTTTTTTGTTCACCGCTTCTTCGATAAGCTCCCACCCCTCGGAGGTGTATGACATGTCTCCTTTCATCTGCAGGAGGAAACGGTCGAGGAAGACGTCGGTAAAACTGTGGAACTGGCGCCAGGTGCACCAGAGATGATAGATCCTGCTGCTCCCGGGAAAGAGGACGCCGTAGAAACGCATGCCGATACCGACCCGCTTCGGGAAAAGGATGAAGTACCCGGTGGAGACGAAACGGGAAAAGACCATGAAAAACCAGGGCCCGAGGAGACGGGAAAAGTACGTGATGAATTTATAGAAAAGCTTTATCATGATCAGTGCAGTCGCGGTCTGGAGGCCGCGCTTTCATTCCGAATACGACATCTTTCTTCGAATAAACCGCGGGATCAGGATCCGCTGGAATATCAGCCGCATGAAAGTGCCTGAATTCCTCCAGAAATCAACGAAGGGCCTGAAGTGGGATATGCGCGGCGTTCCCGGCGTATAGCTCACGCTGACCGGCGCCTCAATGACGGGGAACCCGTTCCAGCCGGCCTTGGCCAGGATTTCGACCTCGAACTGGAACCGGTTAGCCTTCACCTTCATCTTCGCGCTCTGGGGCAGGGGATATATGCGAAAGCCGCTCTGGGAATCCTTCACCCGGGGCCCTCCCGAGGACCATACCCAGAAATTTGAAAATTTCCTTCCGAAACGGCTGGTCCAGGGAACGTCGTCCCCCACCATGTTCTCACGCATGCCGATAATGATGGGCCTTGTTTTTTTCTGCAGGGCATCGTCGGGGATGGCCCGTATGAGATTCAGGGCGTTGTCCGGGTCGTGCTGGCCGTCGGCGTCTATCGTTATGGCCCAGTCAGCCTTTCCCGCTGCCGCTGCGAAGCCGCTCTTGAGGGCGGCCCCCTTTCCCCTGTTTTTTTCATGGCGGATGATGTCAACCGCCATGTCTTTGATCTTTTCATGGGTCCGGTCGGTGGAGCCGTCGTCGATGACAAAGAGCGGGAAGCCCAGTTTGAGGGCGTTGCGGACCACGTCCGCAACGCGCTGTTCATGGTTGTACACCGGTATGATTACGGCGAAACGTCCTTTGTTCATATGGTAAAATCCTGAAAGTAAAATGTCAGTCAGATTTTTATTGGTCCCCGGCCCGGCATTATTCCTTGTGCCCCCTCAGGGGGACGGGGGATCATCTACATCTCCGGTATAAAAGCAATTGACCAGGTGCCCGGGCCCGTGTGGACGCCGGTGGTCAGGGACAGGGGCTGGAGCACAATCGCTGCCTCCGGATAGCGCTTTCTCAATTCCGGCATTATGGCGCTTTCGACCATGGCGCGGTTGTCGGTATACTGTACCATCACCAGGGGCCGGGAACCGGGAGGCGCGCCTATGCATATTTTTTCCAGGGCGAAATCGACCTGGTCCCGGAGGTTTTTGGCCGTGCCGGCCCTGATCACGCCTTCCGCCGTGGGCGTCACCACCGGCTTCATGTTGAGCATGTTGCCGAAGAAGGCTTTGCTCTTGGATATCCGCCCTCCGGCGGCGAGATACTTGAGATTGTCTATAAAAATGTATTCCTGGCAGAGTTCGATGGACCTGCGGGCGAAATCCACCACGGCCCCTGCGTCGCCGGATTCTGAGGCATAACGGCCGACGGCGAGGGCTATTGCCCCGAGCCTTCCCGATGCGGCGCCGGTGTCAATAACGGTCAGGCGGTCTTCATGATCATGCCTCTTTTTCCAGGCCATGGCCACGCTGTAATTGCCGGTGAAGGCCGAGCCCACGCAGAGGTAAAGGACCCGGGGGTGCATGCCGGTGACGCTGCGGTACAGCTCATGGCGTTCGAATTCGGAAGCCTGCGATGTCACGGCCCGGGCGCCGCCGCGCATGGCGGCGTACACGTCTTCGGGGTTCACGCAGGTTTCCGGTGCTGCGATGTCTCCCACGGTGACGTAGCTGTCCAGGAGGGTGAGACCCAGGCGGCGGGCGTCCTCACGGGTCACCGACCCGGCGGCATCGGTCATGATATGGATTGCCCGTCCATGCCCCGTCCTGCCGAATTCCCTTACCTGCTCTCCCAGATTTTCGTCGGTCCACCGGATGATGGCGCCCATGGACTCAAACTGTTTCTTCACGCCGTCCCTGTCGCCGGTATGGAGATGGACCTTGACATACCGGTCTTCGGGAATGACCACCACGCTTTCCCCCAGGTCCGTCAGCTTCCGCAGCGCCTCGGCGCCGCCGTTTCCGGCATCAAGGGTGATGTCCACGCAGAAGCCCTCCTCGCGGTCCGCGGTAAAAGACGGCGAGACGCTGAGCTGGCTGCCGAAAACGGCCATGATGGGGCGGAAGTGTTCCGTGTCGCCGGAGAGGGACCTGAAGAATCCCTCGAAGAAAATGAACATACCCAGGGCGCCGGAATCTACCACGCCGGCTTCCTTCAGCTTCGGCAGCAGCTCCGGGGTGGACCGCACCGCCTGTTCCAGCCGTTCAATGACTGCGGCGGTGTAGTCTTCCGATACGGCAACGGACCGTTCACCGAGCACGTCCGACAGGGCATCGAATACCGTGAGCATGGTGCCCGGCTTCGGCTCGTTGACGGCTTCCCAGGCACGGTCCCTGCCGAGACGCGCCGCCGCCGGGATTCCCTCCAGGGAGCCGG
>DAONAJ010000001.1:107731-288823 GCA_035400945.1 Spirochaetota bacterium | reverse complement strand
TCGTAGTAGGTCTGCATCAGGGGGGGACCCTGCCGCGACTGCACCACCCGTGCCGTAATCCGCCGCACCACGCCGTCAAAGAACGGGGCCAGCAGTAAAAATACTAATATATTAACCGCGATGTACAGAATGTCCATGTTCTCACCTTCCCGCGAATTTTTTAGCCCGAGATATCTTTTCCAGGTCCATCTTGGTGAGACGGCTCTTCTCACCGGTCCTGATGTCAACTTTCACGACCCTGTCAGTGCAGGAGAAGCAGGGGTCAATGCTGCCGATGATGATCGGCAGGTCCGCAAACTGGTCGTTGAGGAGCATCGCCGGGACGCCCTGCAGGTTCGGATACGTCGGAGCGCGGACGCGCCACCGTTCCGGCCTGTTCTCCTCGCCGGTGATCAGGTAGTGAACGACCTCGCCCCGGGGCGCCTCGACGGCGGAAATAGCGTGCCGCAGCGGCTCGATTTCCTCTGAGAACTCGGTCATGATCGGGCCGGCCGGCATCTTGTCCAGGGCCTGGCGGATGATCTTGATCGCCTCGAAGGTCTCGAGGATCCGGACCACCACGGTGCCCCACACGTCGCAGGAATCCACGACCGGGACGTCAAACTGCATTTCGTCGTAGGCGGCATAGGGGTGATCGCGGCGGACGTCTATGTCGACGCCGCGGGCCCGGGCCACCGGACCGACCAGACTCCAGAGCTTGGTCTCTTCGGTGGTGATGCATCCGACGCCCTTGGTGCGGCGGTGTATGGAACCGTCGCCGACAATGGCCTTGTGTATGGTAATGAGTTCTTTTTCAATCGTCTTTATGACGCTCAGGAGCTCGTCAGCGAGTTCCGGGGTGATGTCCCGGCGGACCCCGCCGGCCACGATCATCCCGTAGGTCTTCCGGTTACCCGTGAGCTTTTCGCCGTACCACATGAGGGCCTCGCGGACCCGCCACGCCTGCATGAAAACCGTGTCGAAGCCGATCAGGTGTCCCGCGATACCCAACCAGAGAAGGTGGGAATGGATCCTCTCGATCTCCAGCATGATGGTGCGGATGAATTCAGCCCGGCGGGAGATCTTTATGCCCGCGGCAAGCTCAACCGACTGGGAATAGGAAGCAGCGTGCACGGAGCCGCAGATGCCGCAGATCCGCTCTGCGATGAAGGGTATCTCATTATAGGTCACCTGGGTCTGGCAGAGCTTTTCCAGGCCCCGGTGCACCATGAAGCCCCGGTAGTCGCAGCCCTTGATGGTCTCGCCGTCGACGAAGACCGCGAAGTGGGCCGGCTCGTGCAGGGTCGGGTGGAACGGACCCACCGGTATGGTGGTGCAGCCCTCGGGCGCCTCGTCAAGCTGGTAGGCGACGTTTTCCGCCGAAGGGGGCATCAGGTTATAGGGGACCTCCTTCCGGAGGGGATACACGCCCTCGGGCCAGTCGTCGGCGAGGATCAGCCGCTTCGGCTTGGGATGTCCCTTGAATTTCATCCCCAGCAGGTCCATGTATTCCCGCTCGGACCAGCCGGCGTTGGGAATGTCGGGGGTGATAGAATCGAACTCGGGGTTATCGACCGGAGCCGCGGTGCGGAGGCACACGAACAGGTCGTCGCGGTCCATGCTGAAGTTGTGGATTAGTCCCAGGGTGTTGTCCCGGGCGATGTTGTCGTATCCGACGCTCACCAGGTAGCGGCCGCCCATCTTGATTATCTCGTTGGATATTTCCCGGACCTTGCTCTTGTCTATATCCACGAACAGACGCGTGCTGTAGGGATGTTCGAAGTTCTTGATCGCGGCCTGGTATTTATCTTTTAACTGTTTTTTTACATCATCAATTGTAAGCATGATTTACCTCTTGTAAATAATGTGCCTTATTTTTTAACGTTGCCCCCGGTCCACTTGACCGCCTTCTTGAAGGCGGAGTACATATTGTGGGCCACGTACCTGTTATTATTATTGAGATCCTGATATCCGCACAGCCAGGTGGGGACTTCCTTCTCCTCCGCCCCGCCCGATTTCCTGAGGAGCCACGCGAAGAGGTAAGCCGCCGCCAGGATAATCAGCACAACCAGCGGAACGGCCACAGAGGAAACCGCGCCTTCAAGGCCGGGGACGGTCACCGACACGCCCATGACTGAATTGACAATGTAATTGTCGAGGCTGACGTCACCGAAAACGGCCTGCAGGGTTGATCCTGCTGAATTCTTGAATATTCCTATGAATGTCTCGAAATAGAGGATGGGGAGCAGGCCCTGCACCAGGCAGAGAATCGCCAGAATGACCTTCGGAAGCAGCATCGTCCAGGGTACTTCCTTGATCTCTTTCTTCACGTTCCATTCGACGCCGGAGGAGGTGAAGGTCATGCCGAAGAATTTCACGTATGACGCCAGGGTTACGGCGCTCGTAAAGAGGGCGATGATCCCGAAGATGGCCAGCATCAGGGACTGGTTCCCCGCCAGGATATCGGAGGAGATGATCGTCCACTTGCTGGCGAAGCCGCTGAAGGAAGGCATACCGGCGATGGAGAGGGACGCTATGCCTGCCACCAGCGCGGTCACCGGCATGATCTTGATAAGGCCGCCCAGCTTGTTCAGGTCCTTGGTGCCGGTGGCGTAAAGAACGCTGCCGGTGGAAAGGAAGAGGAGACCCTTGAACACGGTGTGGTTCAGGGTGTGGTACATGGCGCCTATGATGGCCAGCACCGACAGGAGTTTCACGAACTGGCTCGCGCTGTTGAGCATGACCAGGGCGGAGCCGATGCCGAGTATGATATATCCCATCTGTCCGATGGAGTGGTACGCGTGGAGTCGTTTCGCGTCGTGCTGTTTCAGCGCCTGGGTCGTTCCCACGAAGAGGGTAACGGCGCCGAAGCTCGCTATGATGATGCCCCAGATCATTCCGTCAAAGCCTTCCTTGGGGACCATCCAGAAGAAGGTCCGGATGATGCCGTAGACGCCGGTCTTGATCATGACGCCGGAAAGCAGGGCGCTGATCGGGGACGGCGCGATGGAGTGCGCATCGGGCAGCCAGAGTTGTCCGAAGGGGAACATACCGGCCTTGAAGCCGAACCCTATGAGGATCAGGCCGTAGACGATAAAGATGGACGCGCCCGTGGTGGCTCCCAGCTTCTCGACCAGGGAGTGAAGCGAATCGCCCCAGGAGAAACCGCTTATAAAGAAGGTTCCGCCCAGGATCAGGGCCCACGCCAGCTCCATCAGGATGAGGTACTTGTTGGCGTTCCGGATATTGCCCGCTTCCTTGTATTCAAACCTGATCAGGAAATAGGAGGCGATGGTCATGATCTGCCAGGCTATGGTGAAGCCGGTGGACAGGTCGTCGACGGTCACGATACCGATCATCCCCAGGATGAAGAGGGGGAAGCAGAGGTAGTAGCTCCAGAGCTTGTAGTCGGCATAGTGTTCCATGTACTGGATCGAATAGAAGGAACTCATGATGGCCAGGAATGAAATGATGCCGATGAAGAACCCGGAGAAGCCGTCTATGAGCATGTATATGCCCAGCACCTTCTGCGTCGAGGCCCCTCCCTGGAATATGGAGACAAAACTAATATTCAAGAGCACAACAGCGGCTACGGTGACCAGTATGAAATTCAGCCAGCCCGCCAGCTTCCGTTTGCCCGACAATAGCGGCACGATAACGGCTGCGCCGAGCAGAATTGCCATTGCTATTTGCAAGCTAGAATAGAGATCAATGTTCATAAACGAGCTCCTTTTGATCGCAGTTAATATACGATAGTAATAGATCGCGGATTATATCAGCGCTTTTCTTAACGTCCTCGGAAAGACCCGTGCCGTAATCGACATCCCCGACTTCAATGCCGAGGAACCAGGTCTTCTTGTTATATTGCTCCAGCACCTTCCCGGACAGGAACAGGGAAAGCTTGTGGGTCGAATAATTATTGTTGAACGTCTCTTCAAACTCTTGCAGCCGGCCGAAATAGACGGAGCCTTTTTCCGCGCCGGACTGCATCGCGTCGATGACGACCACGTTGTCGCAGTCGCTGTCGGCTATTTTGTACACATAGTTTTCTATCACGTCCTCGACATTCAAGACCGAGACCGTGGGTGAATCGATCAGGTCCCTGATCCCGTCAACGACGTACACGCCGGCCGCGTCGTCGCCCATGAGGGGGTTCCCCATGCCGACGAAGCAGGTTTTCCCGCGGGCCAGCCGCTCTATGACGGGAAGGAATTCCATTAGAACTGCTCTCCCAGGGTCTTGAGCTGCCGGTAGTTGTACACCGGTCCGTCGGTGCACACCAGGGTACGGCCGACGGCGCAGTGCTGGCACTTGCCGATGCCGCACTTCATGTGCCGCTCGAGGGTGGAGATGATGTTCTCCTCCTTGATGCCGAGGTCGATGAGCTCCTTGATAACGGCGTTGAACATCATCGGGGGACCGCACACGAAAGCCACCGTGTTCTCGACGGGAATATTCTTTTTCTTCAGCAGCGTGTGAACGAATCCCGTATCGCCGTCCCAGCCGGGGACCGGATTATCGATGGTAAGGTTCATCTCGAAACCCGGGGTGTTTTTCCATTCCTTGATGTTATACGCGTACATATGCTCCTGCGGCGTCCTGGCGCCCAGGAAGATAAGGACGCGGCCGAATTTGTCTTTATTCTGCATGACCCGCATGATGGACGAACGCAGCGGAATGAACCCGATGCCGCCCGCCACGTAGATGACGTTCTTGCCCTGGATCTCCTCGAAGGGGAACCCGTTGCCGAAGGGGCCGCGGATCCCGACTTTATCGCCGACCTTCAGCGAGTGCAGGGCGTTGGTAACCTTGCCGACCCGGCGCACCGTCAGGTGGAACCTGTCGTTCTCGGGGCTGGGGGGAAGCGATACCGCGAATTCACCGGCACCGAAGACCGTGCACATGACGAACTGGCCCGACGTGAACTTCGGAGGCTGCCCACCCTGTCTTCCATCGAAAGAAAGATAGAAGGTCTTTACTTCAATGATCTCATCCTTGATTTCGGTGATCGTTGCTATTTCAGGTATTGTTATGTTGTTTATTTCGCTCATGTCACCCACCTACTTTTGAATGTCTCGTCTGATATACGTGACAACGTTGGGCAGGCCGATATCGCCCGGGCATACCCACTGACACCGCCCGCAGCCGACGCAGCCGGGACGAAGATATTTCTTTGATTGCGAATACGACAGCTTGCAGAAGAACCGCTTGCTCCGGCGGTCTTCCACCGGGTGCCGCGGGTTGTGGCCGCCCGCCATACGGGAATAGCCCTCGTAGGAACAGGAATCCCAGGTGCGCATCCGGTCGGCCGTTTCGGGGCCCGTCACCGGGTCGACGATATTGAAGCAGGTGCAGCTGGGACACACGAAGGAGCAGGCGCCGCATTCCAGACACTGGTTGCCGATGTATTCCCAGACCTTTTCGTCGATGAGACCGGTCGTTACCCGGTTCACCACCCGCGATATCCAGGCCTTGTTGTCCTTTGCTATGGAATCGAATTTATCGATTGATTTATCAATAACGTCTGCTTTCGCCTTTTTGTGGGAATCGTCAGACTTCTTGAGCCCGAGCTTCTCTGCCAGGGCCTTGCCCTTGTCGCTGCCGGCCTCGACCAGGTACTGGTCGCCGAGATCGGTCAGGTTGAGGTCGTAGCCTTCCTGGGCGCTGGGGCCGCTGTCGGTACAAACGCAGAAGCACTGCTTGAAGGGCACGTTGCAGGTGTTGGTCACGATGAACATGTTCTTCCGGTGGTTCTTGTACACGTCATCGACGAACTCCTGGCCCAGAAAGAAGCGGTCCATGCAGAGCACGCCGGTGAGGTCGCAGGACCTGAGGCCGAAGAGGGCCTTTTTCGAGACGTCGAAGTCCGGCTTGATGTCGACCTTCTGGTTTTTCTTGTCATACTGGTACGACATGATCCGCTCGAACTGAGGGAACAGCGTGTGCTTTGGCGGCAGGGCGGGTATGGGGGCGTTCAGGTCAAGCTCGGCAATGTCATCTACCTTGACGAACATGCACTGTTTCGTTTCCTTCTCCATTACCGGGCCGTAGACCTGGTATTCCTTCTGCAGTTCCTTGGCAATATCCGATACTTGGCTTTTGTTTATCAAATACATGGTTATACCTTCACAATTCTTACTGGGATTGTTGTGTCTTCGCCTCTCTTCAGGACATCCTTGTGTTCCATGAAGAACTTGGTGACCATTTCATCGACAAAGTAGGCCACATAGGCCGTGTTCGGCTTCACCTTGTCGGTCACCTGCGCCAGCGTCTCCATCGAGCCGTAGGGCGATACGATCTTGACCGGGAACCGGTCGCGGACGTTCAGCTCCTTGGCCTTTTGCGGAGAAATGGCGACATAGCCCTGCGGATAAAGGAGCAGCGTCGCGTTGTACTCACGCAGGGGGATATGGGTCTTTTTCATGAGATTGTTCTGGTGCCAGTAGTGCTGGGACTCGCCGATGAGAAGGAGGATCGGGTATTCCTCGCTCGCCAGGGGAACCGCGAAGTTCGCGTCCGCGGCGGCAAAGGCGATCTTTCTCCCGGCCTTTTCGACGTCAAAGCGGTTGACGCCGCCGGTCTTGATACCGCCCACGGCAAGCTTGTCGTGGGAGATCTCGGCGTAGCTCGGCGTGAGCTTGGCGATCTCCTTCATGACGTCCGCCGCCGATCCGTAGCTCCACTTGGCGCCGGCCTTTTCAGCGATCTTCGAAAGGAGCTGCCAGCCGGCCAGGATGTTCTTCGCGGGCTCGATCTTCTTCTTCGCCAGCTGAACGCGGCGCTCGGTATTGGTAAAGGTGCCGTCGGTCTCAACGTAGGTCGCAATGGGGAGCACCACGTGGGCGTAATTCATGCAATTGTTCTGGTAGGAGCCGATATAGGCGACGAAATCCATTTTGCTCACTTCGTTCACGTTGCGGATGATGGTCTCATCATGGTCAACGGTGACGAGGGCCTTCAGTTTGCCCATCAGCTCGTTGGGCGCCTTGCCCGCCTTCGCGTTCAGGTTCACGCCCCACTCCTTGCCGAACTTGCTCGCCACGGTGCCGTCGGACAGGGACTGGAACCCGGTGAGAAGGTCGGGGGCGATGCCCATGTCGTAGCTTCCCTGCAGGTTGTTGATTCCGGTAATGGGGTTGACGCCGCATCCTTCCTTGCCGATCTTTCCCGCCATCACGTAGAGGTTGAAGATATAGCTGACGGTTTCCCTGTCGAAGCCGGAGATGCCGGAAGAGAAGAACACCATGGCTGATCTGGACAGCGCCAGGTCGCGGGCGGCGGTCTTCAGCATCTCGATGTCAACGCCCGTCTTCTCGGCGACTTCGCTCTCCTTCAGGGAGGAAAGAACCTTGACGAAGGAATCGTATCCTTCGGTGTATTTTTTTATGAAATCGACATCGGCGAGGTTCTCGTCAACGAGCACCTTCGCCATGTAGGCTATGGCTATCTTGTAAGCGCCGGGCTGGATCTGGAGGAAGCCGTTGGACAGCTTGGCGATCTGCGTGTTCCGGGTATCGATGGTGACCACGCGGGCCCCTTTCCTGGCGGCAAAATGTATCTCGCTGCCGATGATCGGGTTCTGCTTGGTGATATCGATGCCCACGATGAGCATGAAGTCCGCCTTGGATATTTCCTCGAGGGACCCGAGCATTCCCGCCATCCCGGTGCCGCCGTGGGTCACGTCAAGGCTGATCCGGTGTCCGGGATCCGAGTCAAGGCTGATATTGTTGGTGTTGAAAACGGCCCGCGCCAGCTTCATGAGGAGGAAATTGTCCTCGTTGGAGGAGCGGGGCGAGGCAAGGAACCCGATCTCATCCGGGGAAACCTTCTTCAGTTTTTCCACCAGGCAAGAAACCGCTTCATCATAGGACGCCTCAACCAGTTTGCCGTCCTTTCTGATGAGCGGGGTTGTGATTTTTTCAGGTGTGTTTAAAAGCTCATGCACATTCCATCCCCGAACACAAAGCCGACCCTTGCTGACCGGGTGGTTCTGCATCGGGAAGACGCCGTACACCTTATCACCCCTGACATCCAGGAGATGACCGCATCCCGTACCACAAAATGTGCAAATACCGGATTTATAATTCATACGAAAAGCTCCTAATCCTAAAAGTATTTTATCCGCAGTCCACTCAACTCATTGTCAATGCTTGCTAATAATGCACCCGAGCGAGCTGCCGTGTCCGTTTCTTTAACGTTAACCGCCGGGACTGATTTCTGCAGCGGAGAATTCACACTAGCTTTTTCAGGTTCACATACAACGTATCATATTTCCTGGCTGTCGGTCAACTCCCGATAATTGCTAATTCCATATAACAAAATTTGGTGATAGGCTGTCGCGTTATGATATTTTCTGGAGGGTGGCGTGTTCTATATGGTTGCCTCCTGGAGAATCTAGCCCGGTGGAGATAGAGGTGCCCAAGCAGGGATAATTCTATATCCGTTTTTTATTTTTCCACTATTTTTTACCCGGGTCCCGGATTAATTGATAAAATACTTCCTGAGTGAATACTTTCCCCCATGAATGGATAAGAAACGCAGGTTTTGCCCTGAACAAAGGCGCTATTATTGATTATTCGGTTTTACACATGCAAGAATTGATACGACAGGGCCCCACCGGGGGACGCAGCTATTTGTTCTGCATGATTACCCACTGTATGGCATACTTGGAGAGGTCGGAAGAATTCTTGAGTTTCAGCTTCTCTTTGATGTTCTTTTTATGGCTTTCGACTGTGTAAATGCTGAGATTCAGCTTTTTCGCCATTTCCTTGGTGCTGAAGCCGTTGCCGATAAGCTGGAATATTTCGAATTCCCGGTTGCTCAGGTTCTCAACGGAAATGCCGATGGTATCCGCCGAACCGCGGACCAGCTTGTCGATAATCTTTTTCGATATGTTTTCGCTCAAATAGAGCTCGTCATTGAGGATGGTCCGGATGGCGTTGATAATGTTTTTCGAGGCAACCTCTTTCATGATATAGCCCCGGGCGCCGGCCCGGATGGCCCGCTCGGCATAAAGGGACTCGTCGTGCATGGTGAGGACCAGGGCCTTGATGTCGGGGAAACGCTCGTTGATCGACTTGACCAGCTCGATGCCGCTCACGTTCCCCGCCAGGGTTATGTCCACGATGGCGATGTCCGGCTTGTCGCGGTTGATCATGTCGATGGCCTCGTTGGCGCTCGATGCTTCGCCGGTGACCTTCAGGTCCTCTTCCAGCTCGATGACCTGCTTGATACCCTGACGGAGCAGCGGATGATCGTCAACTATCAGGATTTTTTTATGTTCAATCGCTTTTTCTGACATGTTCGATACTGTGTCATTGTCTGAAACTGTCTGTTGCTGCAATGAATAAACCGCCCGATAAGCATAATTCCCGGGCGATTTCCTGTGACCCTGACCGAAAATATGCATTACATATCTTCATGGGTATAATACTATCGGGCTTCCGTCAAGTCAATCCCAAGTTTTTGCTATTTTTATTCCTTGATTATAGCTACCGGCAGGGGTGTCATTTTATAAAATGAAACATGTCAGGGGCAAAACCATGGCAATCCGGACAGACCGCCTTAATCATCGGCAAGAACGCCACCAGGGCGGGGGGCGCAACGGCTGCCCCGGCCGTTTGATACACAACCGGGCGCGGATGAAAAACCGCGCCGTGTCAAAGCACCCGAAGATCACACTATATGAATGGCGGGTTTACTGGATCCCGCCTTCAAGTATATTCCCTTTATTCACATGACGCTACTTCATCCTGAATTCCCTGCTTATTTCCTCGTACAGGTCGAGCTTTTTCACCTTCCCGATGGGCGTCAGCGGCAGGTTGTTCCGGAAGATAATGTCTTCCGGTATCTTGTACCTGGCGAGCTTGTCGGAAAGAAAGGCCTTGATCTCGTCCGGGGTGATGGCCGTGCCAGGCTTGGGTATGATATAAGCGCGCCCCACCTCGCCCATGACCGGGTCGGGCCGTCCCACCACGGCGGACATCATCACGTTGGGATGGCGGGCGATGGCCTCCTCCACCTCGGGCGGATACACGTTCTCGCCGCCGCGGATGTACATCTCCTTTTTCCTGCCGCTGAGGACCAGGAACCCGCCGTCGTCGATCATCCCCATGTCGCCGGTGTGGAAGTAGCCCTTGTCGTCAAAGGCCTTTTTATTCTCATCCGGCCGGTTCCAGTAGCCCTTCATGACCGTGGCGCCCGCCACCGCTATCTCGCCGATGCTGTTGGGCGGCAGGATCGTGTTCTTCTCGTCCATGACGGCGATGGTCGTCCCCTCCATCGGTCTGCCCACGGAGTTGCGGACCCGGTCCTCGCCGTCCTCGGGCCGGGTGAAGGTAATGGCGCCGCTTGACTCGGTGAGACCGTAGGCGTTGCGCGGCAGCACCCCCATGCGTTCCCGGATCTTCGCGATAAGGTCCGCAGGGCACGACTGCCCCGATACCAGGGCTATTTTCACCGAACCAAGGTTATATTTTCCAACATTCGGGTTGAGGAGCTCGATGGCGTACTGCGCCGGGACCTGGCCGATGATGGCGATCTTTTCCCGCTCGATCACCTTCAGCGTCTCCTCCGGCACGAAGGCGTCCATGAGGACGAGCTTGTTACCGAGAAAGAGACAGCACATCATGGCCATGACCGCGCCCCCCACGTGGTTCATGGGCACGTTGAGAAGCAGGGAGTCGCCCGGTTCCGCCCCCGACGAGGAGAGCATCCCCCGGGCGTAGGCTATCAGGTTGCCGTGGGTGAGCATCGCCGCCTTGGGAACGCCCGTGGTCCCCGACGTGTAGAGGAGAAGGACCGTATCGTCGGGAGTGACCGCGGCGGCGGCCTTCCTGAGGGAATTATCAGGCTCCCGCAGGAGGTGCACGTAGGGAACCATGTTGTTCCCCGCGGGACCGCCGTCAAGGAGCACGACATGCTTCAGGCAGGGGACCTCCTGCCGTATCTGTTCGAGGTTCCTGATGAAATCCATCCCCGAAAAACCCTGCATGATGCAGAGGAGCGATATGCCCGCGTCGTTGATGACGAACTTGATCTCCGGGGGGGTGAAGCGCCAGCTCACGGGCACCGCGATGGCGCCGATCTTTGCCGCTGCGAGGTAGATAAAGAGGAACTCCGGCCTGCTGGAGAGATATATCCCTATCCGGTCCCCCTTGGCGACCCCCAATTTCAGAAGGCCCGCGGCTATGCGGTCGGTCTCGCGGTTGTAGGTGCCGTAGTTCAGCCTGACTTCCCTGAAGACAATTGCCTCAGCGGCGGGATTTTCCTTCGCGTGTTTCGTCAATAGATCGCCCAGGACCATGGCCTTCCCCCTTGCCCGTACGTCGCGTCCCGGCCGGTAACGGTCATCCGGGCGGATGTACCGCCGCCGGCTCTGTGCGTATTGACGAATAAACCATCGCCGGGACAGAATCAATCATTTTTTTGCCGCGGCGCGGGGAAAGGAAGGCCCCGGGGCTACTGCTTCATCTGGACGCGCACCTCGAAGCCGCCGCCCTCGCGGTTCCCCGCCTGGAACTCGGCGCCGATGATGCCCGCCCGGTACCGCATGATGCGCAGCCCGAGGCCGGTGTTTTTCTTCTCCTGGGCGCCCTCGCCGTCGTCCTGGATCACGATCCTGAGGAACTCGCTGTTGGCGACCAGGTGGATGTGGATGCTCGACGCCTTGCCGTGCTTGATGGAATTGGTGACCGCCTCGCGGGCGATGTAAAAGAGGTGGGTCGCCGCCTGGTTGTCGCTGACATAAAAGTTCCCGTCCTGGTAGATCTTGCATGACACGTGGAATATCTTCTCGGTCGATGAGGCCATTTCGTCCAGGGCCGACCTGAGGCCGTTCTTTTCCATCTCGACGGGGCTCAGCATCCGCGACAGGCTCCGCGTCTGCACGATGGCGTCCCGGATCATTGACTCTATGTTCTCGATGTCCGGTATGCCGACCTTGAAACGCTCCGCGGTCTTCTCCTTGAGGGCCTCGATGAGGAAGGTTACCGCCGTGAGGTTCTGCCCCAGTCCGTCATGGAGGTCCTGGCCGATGCGCTGGCGCTCGATCTCGGCGATGCGCATGATGCCGTTCTGAAGGCTGCGCATCTCGGTTATATTGGTGAAGTTTTCGATAACGCCGATGACGTTCCCGTCCTTGGAGAAATAGGGCGAGGCGTGGACGATGAACACGGCCTCGTCCTCGTTTACGGCGGTCCGCAGCTCGTACTCGACATACCGCTCGCCGGCCAGTATCCGCTTCATGAGCACCCGGTCGGCCTGGATGATCTCCCGGTCCCAGTCCGCCTGGCCGCTCCGGGCGAAATGCCGCGAATCCAGGTCGAACATCTCCATGAAGCGCCGGTTCAGGTGGAGGATGGAATAATTCCGGTCGATGACGCGCATCCCCACCGGCGTTGAATTGAAGATCTGCTCGAGTTCCGTGTAGGCCCTGATCTTCTCGTCCTCGGCCCTCTTGCGCTCGGTGACGTCCTGGAGGGTCTCGATGGCGCCGCTGATGTTCCCCTCCGCGTCGCGCAGGAGGGCGGCCGTGAAGGAGAGCCATTTGCCCCGCGAGCCCAGGGCCGCGAAAAAGCGTTCGCCCTCGGCCGCTTCCTCCAGCACAGGGGACTTGCGGTACTCGCCCTCATACTGCCTGACCGCCTGCGGCGCCAGGACCGCGCTGATGATGATGTCCGCCAGGGTCGGGCGCTCCACGCGGTAGAAGGGCTCCCACTGCCGCCGCGTGCCGATCATGTCGTCGGAGGAGAATCCGGTGAGGATCTCGCAGGCCCTGTTCCAGTGGGTGATGCGGTGCTCCTCGTCGATGACGAAGGTGGGGATGGGGCTCCCCTCGACGATCTGCGACAGGAGGCGCCGGCTCCTCCGGAGCGCCATCTCGGCGCTCTTCCGCTCGGTAATGTCATTGAGGAACCCCTCCGCCCCGACGATCTCGCCGCGGTGATACAGCGGCTGGCTGTAGTAGGTCTGGTAAACCATCATGCCGTCCTTGCGGCGCATGCCGAACTCGCCCCGGACCGTTTCCCCGGCCAGCACCCTCCCGATCTGGTCCTCGGTCTGCCTTCTTCCCTCCCCTGACTGGGTTATCGAAAAGTGCCTGCCGATGACGTCGTCGCGGGAGAGGCCGAACATCCGCTCCCATTCCGTGTTGATGTACTCGAAAAGCCCGCGCAGGTCTACGCGGTAATACCCAAAGGGGGCGTTCTCGATGATGGAGCGGAAGCGCTCCTCGCTCTCCTGCAATTCCTCCAGGGTGACCTCGTGCTCACCCCGGAGCTCGATGCCGCTCAGGGCGTATTCGATGTCGTCGGCGATCTCCTCGAAGAGGACCTGCTCGTCCCGGTCCGTGATCAGGTCTTCCGGTATCGAAACCGAAAGGATGCCCCGGAGCCGGCCGTCAGGGTTGATGCGGATGGTCATCTTCCCCTGGTCGGCGTAAAGCGACGATAGGGGGCACCCGGCGCAGTCGATGGACGGATCCCTGATGACGATGACGCCCCGCTGATAGACCGCGCGGTGGGCGCAGAGGGGCATGGTGCCGTTGATGAGCATGTCCGCCATGGGATGGAACTTTTCCGCCAGGCCCGCTTCGGCCGCCCAGAGGAGGCGGGAATTCTCGTCGACCAGGGCTATCCAGGCGTAGTTATAGCTGCGGTTCTTGATAAGGTTGTCGCAGATCCCCTTGAGGAGGCGGTAGAGGTCCTTCTCCTTGGTGATGAGATGGTTGATGTCGCGGATCGACCGGAGCACCAGGTTGAAGTGCCTCATGCGCTCACGGGCCCTGGTGATGCGCTCGCTTAAAATGGCCACCACCACGGATATGACGATAAACACCAGGGCCCTGATATAATCGTCGACCGTTGACAGTTCAGGCTTCAGGATAAGGTGGGCCGCAATAAGCGACACGGAGAGGATGACCGCAACAAATATCCCCCTCCTGCCCCACCAGAGGGAGGCAATGATGATCGGGATGTAGAAAAAGTGGGAGAAGACGGTACCGGTCTGGAGTATGCCGTAGAAAATAATAATGAAGGAAAGGCACATCAGAACCAGCATGGTGACAATTACAATTTTATAACGATCCAGAATCCTTCCCATCAGCCGGGCACTCCTGATCTAAACAAAAATATCATTGTGGCTAGTATTTGGCAGGGAAGGATTACGTCAAGATATAAACTTTTCAGCGGAGTGGATAAAAAAAGGCGCTGTCCAGGGACCGCGCCTTGATGGTAAACACGCCCCCATAGGGGATCGTGGGATTTTCAAAGGTTGTCCCGCATAAAAAATGGTCCGCTCCCTGCCGTTTGGAGGCGCGGCCTGGGGCGGACCGATCACACATGCAGAACCTATTAAGGAAGGATGTCAGTTATGCTCTTCGCCGCCGGCTCCTATTCGATAACGATACATACTTTTCTATGTTTAATAATATCGCTCTAACTTATATGCGGCTTATGCCGCTGGGCATAAGACCGATACGGGCTGGGGGACTCCATTCACATAGGGGGGAAAGAGGCGTCCGTCATCCCCCAGCCCGGGTCTTTTCAACTTTAACAACAACCGCCCTGGGGCCTTCGAAATGAACAATTGCGCCAAAGCGTTTAATCAATTCAACCGTTTCCTTTTTAATAACTGCTATCGTTGTCATAAACAGTATCATAATCATCTCTCGTTACATCATTAATAAACACATTTTATATCTGACGGACAATCACGGATAGGGATTAAAACATAATAACAAAAAGCAGGGTTATGCGGTATCACGGTTTCAATGATTATGGTAACCGGAAAAAAACCGTCAACTGTCAATTACTGCACTTTTCAGCCCCCTTTCCACCGGGGCACGGCGTATACCTTAACGTTTTTGTCATTGCGAGGGGTGAAGCGACGAAGCAATCTTGAAAAGGATACCGCAGCCGGATCCTGAATTCATTACATCTTATTGTATGACAAACGGATTGCTTCGCTGCGATCGCAATGACATGCAATCAATGCGTCTTTACAGAACATTAGAGCATATCTGATAACGGGGGACGGTGGAATCAGCCATGTATGATAAAAATGTTACCTGCCTGTAACATGAAATATTAGTATTACTAAATATTTGTCCTTGACAGTATATTTCTTCATTTATAAACAAATCCCATGAATACAATACTGGAAAAGGAATTTCTCTCGCCCCAGGTCTTCCGCATGAAAGTGGAAGCGCCGGAGATAGCTAAAAAACGCAAAGCGGGGCAATTCATCATTCTGCGCGTCAACGAATCGGGGGAACGTATACCGTTGACCATTGCCGACGCGGACCCGGCTGCCGGGTGGATCGAGCTGGTCGTGCAGGTCGTGGGCGCCACCACGCAATCACTCTCCCAAAAGAATCCCGGCGATTCCATCATCGACCTGGCCGGCCCCCTGGGACGGCCCACCCAAATCGAGAAGCACGGGACCGTGGTCATGGTGGGCGGCGGCATCGGCATCGCGCCGGCGCACCCGATCGCCCAGGCAATGAAGGCCGCGGGGAACACCGTCATTTCCATACTGGGCGGCCGCTCGAAAGAACTTGTCATAATGGAAGACAGGATGCGGGCCGCCAGCGACGAGGTGATCATCACCACCGATGACGGCTCCTACGGCATCAAGGGCCTGGTGACCGACGCCATCCAGAAGCTCATCGACGAGGGGAGGAAGCTCGACATGGTCATCGCCATCGGCCCCCCCGTCATGATGAAGTTCGTGAGCCTTCTCACGAAGAAGTACAACATCCCCACGCAGGTGAGCCTCAACACCATCATGATCGACGGGACCGGGATGTGCGGCGGCTGCCGCGTCACCGTGGGAAAAGAATCGAAATTCGTCTGCGTCGACGGCCCGGAGTTCGACGGCCACCTGGTGAACTTCGACGAGATGATCCAGCGGCTGGGCATGTACCGCGATTTAGAGAAGGAATCCCTGGATCACGCGTGCAAGATAGGGCTGGACCGGTAGATAATGAAAGCGCGGTCACGTGACCGCGCCTGACATACATACATAAGGGATCGACCCTGATAAGCGCGGTTCATGAACCGCGCCTGTCTCACAAGGAATCGACACTATGGAAAAGAAACAACTCACCAACAAGGAGCGGCTGGCCATACCGCCGCAGAAAATGCCGGAGCAGGATCCAAAAGAACGGATCCACAACGTGAACGAGGTGCCCTACGGGTTCACCGAGGAGATGGCCGTCGCCGAGGCGGAGCGCTGCCTCCAGTGCAAGAACGCCCCCTGCGTCAAGGGGTGCCCCGTTGAAGTCAACATCCCTGTATTCATACAATTCATCGCCGAGCGCAAGTTCCGCGAGGCAGTGAACGCCATCAAGGTGACCAACGTCCTCCCCGCCGTGTGCGGCCGCGTGTGCCCGCAGGAGGAGCAGTGCCAGAAGCCGTGCACCGTGGGCAAGAGCCACAAGTCCGTGGACAAGGCCGTCCAGATCGGCAAGCTCGAGCGATTCGTTGCGGACTGGGAGATGGCGCAGAACGCCGCCGGGACGCCGGAGATAAAGGCCGAGACCGGCAAGAAGGTCGCCATCATCGGGTGCGGCCCGGCGGGGATCACCGTGGCGGCCGACTGCCGCCGCGCAGGCCATTCCGTTACCATCTTCGAGGCCCTGCACAAGCCGGGCGGTGTGCTGGCCTACGGGATCCCCGAGTTCCGCCTTCCCAAGAAGATCGTGGGCCGCGAGGTGGACAACCTGGTGCGCATGGGCGTCGAGCTGCGCACCAACATGGTCATCGGCAAGATATACACCATTGACGAGCTCATGGAAAACGGCTATGACGCCGTGTTCGTGGGAACCGGCGCCGGGCTCCCGGTGTTCCTGAACATCCCCGGTGAGAACCTGAACGGCGTTTACTCCGCCAACGAGTACCTGACCAGGGCCAACCTGATGCAGGCCTACTCGTTTCCGAATACGGCCACGCCCATCGCGCGGTCGAAAAACGTAGCGGTCTTCGGCGGCGGCAACGTCGCCATGGACGCGGCGCGCACCGCCCTGCGCCTGGGCGCGCAGAACGTGTACCTGGTTTACCGCCGCTCCCGCGACGAGATGCCGGCGCGGAAAGAAGAAATACATCACGCCGAAGAGGAAGGCGTGCAGATGAACTACCTGCAGAACCCGGTGCGCTTCATCGGCGACGAGAAGGGCTGGGTCTCCGGCGTGGAATGCCTCCGCATGGAGCTGGGCGAGCCCGATGATTCCGGGCGGCGCCGGCCGGTGCCGGTCAAGGGGAGCGAATTCACCATTCCCGTGGACACCTGCATCGTGGCAATAGGCAACGCATCCAATCCGCTCATCCCGCACACCTCGCCGGACATCAAGGTCACCAAGTGGGGCAACATCATAGCCGAAGAAGACACCCTGAAGACGAGCAAGAAGGGCGTCTTCGCCGGCGGCGACATCGTCCTCGGCGCGGCCACGGTCATCCTGGCCATGGGCCAGGGCCGCAAGGCGGCGCAGGCCATCAACGAATACCTGGCAACGGGAGCGTGGTAATCATATCTGAAGTCATCACCGCAGTATCATGGACTGACATTAAAAAAACTCCCGATTATTCCGGGAGTTTTTTATGTCAGCGCTGTTATTATTTCCCTGTATTAAAGGATTGGCGTCAGTAGTCGGTATTCAACCGGCAGGTTCCTTTCAATCATGTTTTCCCACAAAAAAAACCGTGCCCTGAAAAGAATTCTTTTTGACAGACGGCACCGGGTAACATTTCTTTGTACTAACAGTCCCATTCTGTACTGGCATCAATGAATAATTAATGATTCTTAACACCGAGGTGATTATATGCTGACAAAAAGCGGAAAAACACTGGAACAGGTAATAAAAAAGGCCATCGAAGACCATCAGATAACAAACGCCGAGTATGAGGAAATAATACATCTTGCCCATGATGATGGCCACATCGACAAGCACGAAAAAATACTTCTTCAAGAGCTAAAAAACATGATAGCCGATAAATCGGTAAAACGCGTTCCATAAGAAACATACGCTTCCTTGAAAAAAGCCGGGCGAAGAAATCATCACCCGGCTTTTTTATTGTTCCGGCGCCGCACCACTCCGTAGATCATCTTTTCCAATCCCACGGCCGTGTATATTGCAAAAGCGCATATCAGGATGCTTCCCCAGTGCTCAAGCCCGATCGGCGCGCTGTGAAAAAGGGAATTCATCGCGGGGACATAGGTGAACCCGAGCTGGAGGAGCGTCATGGCGGCGACACCGGCGAAGAGAAGCGGGTTAGAGAAAAACCCGATCCTGAATGCCGACTCAGTAAGGGACCGGCAGTTGAAAAGATAGAACAGCTCACCCATGACGAAGACATTCACCGCAGCGGTCCGGGCGGCTGCGAGGTTCCCCGTTGCGAGCATTTCAAGCTTAAACAGGCCGAAGGCGCCCCCCAGCAGGAGCGAGCCGACCAGCGCGATCCGGAAAATCAGGGCGCCGGTAATGATCGGCGCCGCCGGGTCCCGGGGCAGCCGCGTCATCAGCCCCGGCTCTTTCGGCTCAAAGGCAAGCATGAGGCCGAGCAGGACGGCGGTGGTCATGTTGATCCAGAGTATCTGCACCGGCAGGATCGGCATGGCGACGCCGGCGAAGACCGCGGCAAGGATCACCAGGCCCTCGCCGAGGTTCGTGGGAATGGTCCATACTATGAACTTCGTTAAATTATCAAAGACGCCGCGGCCCTCCTCGACCGCCGCTTCGATGGTGGCAAAATTGTCGTCCGTGAGGAGCATGTCCGCGGCCTCGCGGGCGACCTCGGTGCCGGCGATGCCCATGGCGATGCCGATGTCGGCCGTTTTCAGGGCCGGCGCGTCGTTCACTCCGTCCCCGGTCATGGCGACCACGTGCCCCCTGTCCTGAAGCGCGTCCACCAGGCGCAGCTTCTGTTCCGGGGTGACGCGGGCGAACACTGCCGTGTCCTCGATTCGGCCAGACAGGGCCTCATCGCTCAGGCCCTCGATCTCAGCGCCGGCCATGGCCCCGGCCGGCGCCGCGTTATTGGTCTCTCCGGCAACGATCCCCAGGCGTGCGGCGATTGAGCGCGCCGTGCTCAGGTGGTCGCCGGTAATCATCTTCACCGCGATACCGGCCCGCTGGCACGCCCTCACTGCGTCGAGTGCCTCCGGTCGCGGCGGGTCTATCATGCCCTGAAGTCCGAGGAATGTCATACCCGTCAGACTTGCCTTCGAAAGACTTCCGCTGCCGTTCAGCATTTTCTTCGCGAAGGCTATGACCCTGAGGCCCCGCTCCGCCATCAGTTCGGCCTCCGCCGTCACCGCGCCGGCGTCGAGGGGCTTCTCCGAACCGTTACCGTCCAACGCGTTTTCGCAGAAACCGAGGACCACCTCGATGGCCCCCTTGACATAGACCAGGGCGCCGCCGCCGGCTTCATGAAGGCTTGCCATGAACTGGTTTTGCGATTCAAAGGGCATGACATCTTTCCGGGGCATGGACGCCTTCAGGGTATCGGCATTAACGCCCCCCTTGACAGCTGACGTGATAAGGGCGATCTCCGTCGGATCGCCGTGGACGGCCCATGCGCCATCAGTATTTCTCAGGTCGCTGTCGTTGCACAGGAGGCCGGCGACAAGGCATTCCCTGAGGGCAGCTTCTTGGGCGGGATCCGCGGGACTGCCGCCGCGAAGTATCGAACCTTCGGGAACATAGCCGGTGCCGGTCACTTCGTACAACGAACCACCGGCGGATATGGCCTGCACCGTCATCTGGTTCTGGGTAAGGGTTCCGGTCTTGTCGGAACAGATCACAGTCGTGCTTCCCAGGGTCTCCACCGCGGGAAGGCGCCGTATCACGGCACGGCGGCGCGCCATGCGGGAAACGCCGATGGCAAGGGTGATGGTAAGCGCCGCGGGCAATCCCTCGGGAATGGCGCCGACGGCAAGGGCCACGGCGGACATGAACATGTCGATGGCCGGTTCACCGCGCCACACGCCGACGCCGAAGGTCGCGGCGGCCAGAACCAGGATCAGGTACAGGAGCACCCTGCTGAAGCGCGACATTTTTTTTGTCAGCGGCGTCTGCAGGTCAGGGGCAGCGGCGATGAGTCCCGATATGGCGCCCACCTCTGTGCGGTCGCCGGTGGCCGTTACCATCCCCTCGGCCTGACCGTAGGTTACGAGTGAAGAGGCGTAGGCCATGTTGCGCCGGTCCGCCAGGGTCGTGTCCTTCGGCAGGGTCCCCGATATTTTTTCCACCGGGAGCGACTCGCCGGTAAGAGCGGACTCATCGGTCCGGAATTCCCTGACGGAAAAGAGGCGCATGTCCGCCGGCACTTTGTCCCCGGACTGAAGAAAAATGATATCACCGGGTACCACGTCAGAAGCGTCCACGCGGCGGCGGGTGCCCCCGCGCAAGACCGTCGCCTCTGTCCTGACCGCTCCCGCCAGGGCCTCAATGGCTGAAACCGCCTTAGCTTCCTGCAAAAAGCCGATAATGGCATTGACCAGGACCACGCCGAAGATGACGCTTGAGTCGATCCATTCTCCCAGCACACCGGTGACAATGCCGGCGGCAATGAGGATGTAGACCAGGGGCTGGTGGAACTGCAGGAGGAAGCGCACCAGGGGCCCCTTTCCCTTTTTCGGAGTAAGGACGTTGGGACCGAAATGTTCAAGCCGCCGCTTGTGCTCATGCACGTCAAGGCCGCGGCTCGTATCGGTTCCAAGGAGAACCGCCGCCTCCGCATGGTCAACGTGATGCCAATGTTTGCCGATGATTGTTTCCATTTCATTATCCTGATTGTTATTTATTCGACGACTTGAAACCCGGGACCTTCCGGGTTACTTTGAAATTTTCTTTAAATAAGATCCGATCGCCTTCCGCTGCGCCGGCTCGATCCTGTCAAAGGCCTTTCCCTGCACGTCGAAGATCCTGTTTCCCTCTTCGCTGATGCCGATCGACATGAAGGAAAACACCGCCAGTTTCTTCTCGGTGGTGTTTTTCTTCTTGTCCCAGTATCTTACCTCCAGTTCAAAGGCGTCTTTGCCCATCTGGTAGGCGATATCGGCAAGCTGTTTCATCTTACGCGGGTCCTTGCCGGACACGTTCAGGGCCACGTCAATGCTGTACTCGCTCTCCCTGACTTCAGGCTTCGTCCAGCCCGTCACCGGCATCCGCAGCTCGATGCTTTTCGCGTCGATGCTGCTGATATCGATGCCCGTCGACGGTATCGAAAAGGACATGCTGAGCTCAATATAATTGTTCGCGCCGTCCCGGTAGGTGCCCAGGGTCAGCACCATGGTGCCGCTCATGCCGATCAGTTTTTTCTCGTACTCGAGGAGGACGTTGGCCTTTTTGAGGGCAGCCGCCGAATCGGCCAGCTCGCGGTCGGTCACGTCCCTGATCTCCTTGTTCAGGATGCTTATCGAGGTGCCGCCCCCCAGGGAGGCGGTCATGGTCAGCTTTTCCAGGGTGAGGGACCGTATCTCCTCTTTACCGTTGCCGGGGTTCTTGAATTTTATCTCCACCGGCGCGGCGCGGTGCTCGAGGAAGTAGACGATGTCGTCGATGTATTGCGAGGACGCCATGTTCCTGGGGTCAATGGTCTCGCCCATCATGATCAGGTTCGCGAGGCCCGACTTGGTGATGCGGGGCTTTATCCATCCCTTCCGGGGGAGCTTCATCTGTATGGAATCGATATCGATGGTGGGATCGTTGATCATGATCATGATGGTGTTCGTGAGATTATAGAACCGGTTGCCGCTGGTCATGGCGGAGGCGATAATGGTGAAGGTGCTGAAGAGGTTCTTCTCGACGAACTTCGAGAGGCGCTGGCTGAAGGCGTCATCAAGCTTTTCGCTCGACACTTCGGCCTCGATCTCGACGGAATAGACGCCGTCCTCGGTCTTCTCCTTCAGGATCTTGTAATTCTTCACGAACCCTTCCGATTCGCTCAGGATTTTATTATAGGTCAGTTCGAAATTTTCCACCTTCGACTTGGCCTTTATGTACACACCAACGGCCTTCTGCAGCGTGTTCTTGAAGGCTTCCGTAAGGGCGTCGCTCTTGGCCTTCGGCAGGTCATTGTTCACGATAAGGGCCTCCCCCCGCCCCTTGTATTTCGGGGCGTCCTCTCCCCGGGATAGAACGGGGAACAGTAGCGCCGACGCCAGGACAGCCATCAATACAGACACGGTTCTTTTCATCTGGATCTCCTTTATACCATGCAGCGTTTATCTTTACACGAATATCAGGACGATTGAAGTTTTTCAAGTTAAAAAATCACTCCTCGCCCTAAAGGGCCACGAATGAATAAATTATTGCATCTTGTCATCGCGAGGAGTAAAACGACGAAGCGACCCAGCAGTTGATTCCAATAATGAAATACGAGCAAAATCGCATTCTATCACAATGACAAGATTGCTTCGCTGCGCTCGCAATGACACACCAGCTTCATCTTTCCCGCTCAGTTATCTGTATATGTATTGACAAAACCGGACAGTCTCCCACCCTGTTTATGCGTGCAGCATGCCGGCGCATGGAGACACGCAATAACACATATATAAAGATGCGCACCCACATCGGGACTGCATCCATAAACAAGAAGGTTACCATGAACTACAACAATGCCGCATACCGGAACCTCGCGAAGAAATACAGCCTCGAGGCCATGATCGGCCCCGACGAAGGCGAATCGCTGCTGCTCGAGCTCCTCGTCCACTGCTTCACCATTGAGGAGGCGGAACTTGCGGCGCATCTTCCCATTTTCTACAAGACCCATACCCTCGAAAAGGTCGCCCGCACGGTAGGGAAGGAACCGGCTGACATCAAGCCTCTTCTTGACGCCATGGTTTCCCGTGGCGTGATCCGGGGCCGCGGCAAAGGCTACGCCCATCTCCCCATCCTGCCCGGGATGTTTGAGAACGTGCTCATGGACAACCTTGATACGCCGTGGCACCGGGAGTTCGCCCGCATCGCCAACCGGCTATACGAAACCGGCTACGTCAGGAAATACCTGGAGCACCCGACGCGGGTCGTGCGGACCGTTCCCCTGAACCTGGAGCAGGGTCCCGCCGGCACGGCCGTTGACCCGGACCGGGTCGAGCAGATGATCCGGTCCCATGACCTTATGGCGGTGCTCAACAATTGCCAGTGCCGCCACGCCCGCCACCTGGAGGGACAGGAATGCAAACGCGCCGACCGCCTCGACGGGTGTTTTGCCTTCGGAAATATCGCGACATTGTATATTGACCGCGGCGGCGCGAGAGCGGTTGACCGCGACTCCATGCGCTCCATCGTGAAGGACCGCATCAGCAAGAACCTTACCTTTTTCGCCGGCAATGTCGCGGCCGGGAGCGCGAACCAGATCTGCACCTGCTGCGAATGCTGCTGCCACATGCTGGGGCAGATCATCGGCGTCGACCCGGGCCTCATCGTCACCACACCCAAGTTCCGCGCGGTAGTGAACGAGGATCGGTGCACCGACTGCGGGAGGTGCCTGGCGCCATGCAACCTCAGGGCCCACACCATGGAGGGAAAGCGGCACCGCTACGATCCGTCCCGCTGCGTCGGCTGCGGCCTCTGCGTGAGGGCCTGCCCGGCCGCCGCCATCGACATGTTTGAAACAGATGGATACCGGAAGCCGGCGGCGGATTTAAAGCGCCTGGCCGTCAGGCTCGCCCCTGCGAAGATCATGGCCGTGATAAAGGGAAAACTTGTGCGGAAATAAAAGGACACGGCGATCATTCCACCGTGTCATCGTTTTGCCGGAATATTTTCTAGTCTCCGTCTACTGCCGCGAACGCCTCCGGCGCCCCAGCTGTATGATCCCGAAGAGCAGCGCTGCCATGATGACCAAATCCAGGCATGAAGAGGGCGAAGCCGCCCTTCCCGTCATGGAGGCATTGGCGGCGGACCCGCATCCTGCCCCGGAAGCGGCCAGGTTCGACAGCAGAGAAAAGTTGTTATTCTTTCCCGAATCCGCCCCATTGTCAGCATCAGCGCCATTGTTGTCGATGGGATCATCCTCGACTGTATTAGTTGCAGCATTTTCCGATTCCCAGGCGCTGAGCGCAGCCAGCCATTTGCCGATGAGGGGATAGGCGGTGTAAGATGTCGCATAACCGCAGACGATGTCGAGATGGGCGGTGTTGGGAATCTGGTGCCATTCATCCAGGCTATGAGGAGTCTTTTTATTGTAGACATCCCTGATGATTTCCCGGGCGTCCACCAGGGCTCCCCGGTCCGAGAAAAGTGAAAAGGCCGGAGAGGTGATCCTCGCCACGTTTGCCGCATCGTCATAATAGTAATAACCGTCATTGCCGCGGTCAGGCGTGGGACCCTCGACCAGGTCCTTGTTCTCCTCCCCGTTCCTCCAGTCTTCCCGCATGACGTTATGAAGGGAATTGTCGCCGAACTCCGTGAGGGCCCGCAGATAGGTGCTGGCGCAGCAGTAGCGCCCGAAATAATCAATCACATGGGCGTCCGTGTTTTCAGGGACAAGTATATCGAGAAAGCCGAAAAGGTCCAGTTCCTTTGCATAGAGCCAGCCCGGATATGACGCGTAGACCAGATGCAGGTAATCAATCATACCGAATATGGATTCCATTGCATTTCCGACCAGCAGTGAGTTTCCCATAAGGGGATTGACGATGTTTGTCATAAGTCCGTCAAAATCAAGGTACACCGGGTACCCCGTGAGCTTCCAGATCGCATAGTAGTCTATGATCTTGGGCAGGGGCGGTATGCCGCCCGGATCAAGGAGCAGAAGGCCTTTGACATAACGATTTCTTTGCTTCGCGATTTCCGGATCAGCCTTTACATGGGGGATATAATCGCCGCCCATCTCACCGGCATCGATGGTGATGCCCTGCATGAAGTTATGGGTAACCCTGCCGCCGGTGCTGTGCCCCCCGAGCACCAGGGCCTTACCTGTTACGGACCGCACGAGCCTGACACAGGCGGGAACATCCAGGGCGGCCCATACATCAAGATTCGTGTACACCGAACCCTTCTGGCTCTTGCAATCTCCCCGGCCGACGCCGCGATAATTGGCAATCCAGGGATCATACCCCTGACTCCAGAGATAATGGGCAATGCTGTAGTAGAGCATGGGGTCTTGGGCGATATAGGGGTCTCCCTTGGCCCATTCAGCCAGGGGCTCCGGCAGCTTCATATCCTTGTAGCTGGATTCACGGCCCACCGGTGTCTGCATGATAAACTGGTTCATGTTAGCGATGATTCCAGGGAAAAGAAGGACCGGCATTCCTTTGTCATTGAATTGAGCGCTCGGGGACGGCCTGTATCGTCTCACTTTAAGATTGATTCCGTCGTCTGTCACAGCATTATATAGACCATCGGTTGTTGCTGCATTTAGAGGTAAAATTATTAATAAGCTAAGGCAGATAGTGAAAATAGATACAATTAACTTGGTCATTCTCATCACCCCTCCATCCTTATATTTTTTTACGAATGTTATATTAATTTACCAACCAATTATAAAAGTCAAGATAAAATCCGGCTGGACGGTTGTCAAATTATTGGACGCGAAACAGTGCTATAAAAGTGAAATACCGATAGTTACCGCTATGCCCTGGGTCATAGTAACCGTGGAACCGATAGTTATCGGCAGTTAAATCCTCCCCATGGTACAACTCTGTTCCGGGAAGGCTCACAGAATAATAAATCGCTTGAAAAATCCAAATCCCGCAACAAAAAGTATCCCATTCGGAACAAAAACACCCATACTGGAATCAAACATGAAAGCAATCATCACCGTCGTCGGGAAGGACCGGGTCGGCATCATAGCGGCAGTGAGCGCCAGGCTCGCTCAATGCGGCGTCAACATCCTTGACATCAGCCAGACCATCATGCATGACAACTTCACCATGATGATGTCCGTTGACCTGGCCGGGAGCTCAGTTTCGCTGAAGGAGCTCAAGGTCCAGCTGGCGGAAATAGGGAGCGCCATGGGCCTGGTCATCAACATATACAACGAAGAGCTCTTCAACTCAATGCACCGGGTGTAGCCATGAACCAGCATGAAGTCATTGAAACCCTGAAAATGATCCAGGAGGAAAAGCTGGACATCCGCACCATCACCATGGGGATATCGCTCCGGGACTGCGCTGACGAGAGCGTGAAGAAATCATGCGCCAAGATCCGCGACAAGATCGGCCGCCTTGCCGGGAGGCTCGCCGCCGTGGGCGACGAGATCGAGGAGAGCTACGGCGTGCCCATCATCAACAAGCGCATCTCGGTGACCCCGATGTCCATCGTGGCCGAAAGCTCCAGCACCGACGACTACTTCCCCTTCGCCCGGGCGCTGGAGGAAGCGGCCCGGGACGCTGACGTGAATTTCATCGGCGGCTTTTCCGCCCTTGTCCACAAGGGTATGACCCCCGGGGACCGGAAGCTTATGAACGCGATCCCCCGTGCCCTGTCAGAAACCGAGCGCGTCTGCTCGTCGGTCAACGTGGCCACGTCCCGGTCCGGCATCAACATGGACGGCATCAGGATCATGGGATCGATCATAAAAGAGATCGCCGCCGCCACGAAGGACCGCGGGAGCGTTGGCTGCGCCAAGCTCGTGGTCTTCGCCAACGCCCCGGACGACAATCCCTTCATGGCCGGCGCCTTCCACGGCATCGGCGAGGCCGAGGCGGTCATCAACGTGGGCATCAGCGGCCCCGGCGTCATCAAGGGCTCCCTTGAGAAGATAAAGGGGAGCGACCTGGAGACCGTGGCCGAGACCATCAAGAGGACGTCTTTCAAGATCACCCGCGTTGGCCAGCTGGTGGCCCGCGAGGCGGCCCGGCGCCTGGGTATCCCCTTCGGCATCGTGGACGTGTCGCTGGCGCCGACGCCCTTCGTTGGCGACAGCGTCGCCTACATACTCGAAGAAATGGGGCTGGAGCGCTGCGGAGCGCCGGGGTCGACGGCGGCCCTGATGCTCCTGAACGATGCGGTCAAGAAGGGCGGTCTCATGGCGTCCTCCTTTGTGGGAGGGCTCTCCGGAGCCTTCATTCCGGTGAGCGAAGACCTGGGCATGATCGAGGCGGCCGAACAGGGCGCCCTCTCCATCGAGAAGCTCGAGGCCATGACCGCGGTCTGCTCCGTGGGCCTTGACATGATCGCCGTGCCGGGGGACACCGATGCCGACACCATCGCGGCCATCATCGCCGACGAGGCGGCCATCGGCGTCGCGAACAACAAGACCACGGCGGTGCGGATCATTCCCGTCTTCGGGAAAAAGGCGGGTGACTTCGTGGAATTCGGCGGGCTCCTCGGCAGGGCCCCGGTATTGCCGGTGAGCCGCTTCGGATCATCGACCTTCATTGGCCGGGGCGGCAGGATACCGGCGCCGTTGCAGAGTTACCGGAACTGACTGAGCCTATCTAAGTGCTTGACAAATCCTTATCTTCATAGGCATTATTTAATCATGAAAGACAGATCTCATTATCCGATCCGGATGATTGACAGTAAAAATGAACACCGCGAGGACCTGGCATACTGGCTATCGATGTCCCCGGGGGAACGAATATCAGCGATGGAAACTCTTCGGGAGCAGTTCTACGCCCTGCAGGGATACAAGGAAATCCCGCGGCTGCAGCGGGTAATCATCATTCGGAAAACAAAATGAATATTCATCCAGACTTTCGTGATTTTATTAAATCCCTCCAGGACAGCAACGTTAACTTCCTCATTGTCGGAGCATACGCCCTTGCCCGTCATGGAGCACCCAGATTCACCGGTGATCTGGATGTATGGATCAAACCGGATGCCGATAATGCACATGCCCTGCTAACTGCGCTGCAAAACTTTGGATTCAGTTCATTGAAGATCACCGAGGAAGACATCCTCTCCGGACAGACAATACAACTCGGATATCCGCCTGTACGGATAGATCTTCAAACAAAGCTCACCGGACTCGCCACTGACGAGATCTGGGACGGTAAAGTAGAAGGAAGTTTCGGGGATCTAACGGTTTACTATCTTGGCAAAGAATGCTTGATCAAGAACAAGCGGGCCATAGGAAGAAACAAGGACCTTGCTGATATAGACTCAATAACGCAGTAGGACACAATAAACAGCCGTACTGCCACTGAACCCATGCTGAACCGGAACGCATTCATATCAAAGCTGACCAGACGCTTTTCGCTGCGCCTCCACATGACGCTGATACTCATGGCCACGGCGCTGGCGGGGGCCACGGCCTCCAAGCTGTTCCTCATGGCGGGCCTGGGAAACCCGGCGCTGCGCTATCCCCTCACCGTCCTCTTCGCATACGGCGTGTTTTTTATCGCGATCAAGTTCTGGCTCCGGATAATCGTGGGCTCCGTCGCGGTCCAGACGAAAGCATCGGGATCTTCCCTGCCCGACCTCTCCTCGCTGTCGCCCTCCGAGGTCTCCGGGGGCGGAGGGTCACCGGCGACGGACGGCACCTTCAGCGGCGGGGGAGGAACATTTTCCGGGGCAGGGGCTTCCGGGTCATACGGGGATGGGGGTCCGACGTCCCTCGCATCCGGCGGTTCCTCATCGGGCGGCGGCCCAGGCTCCTTTGACCTTGACCTTGATGAGGGCATCGGCGTCATCATCGTGCTCATCGTGCTGGCATCCCTGCTGATAGCGGTGTTCGGCACGGGAGCGTACCTTATTTACCACGCGCCGTCGATACTTTCGGAAGTGGCCTTTGATTCCGTGCTCGCCGTGTCCCTCACGAGGAAGTCGAAATCAATGATGGATCCCGAATGGATCGGCAGCGTGTTCAAGGCCACGTGGAAGCAGTTCGCCATCGTACTTGCCGTGGCGGCTGTTTTCGGAATAGTGATGCATCTTATTTTTCCCCAGGTGACAAAGATAGCCGAGTTCGTAACAATTGTGCTGAAACACCTGTGACGTTCTGCATACCGGGACAGGCGGGTCAGGAAATACGCCGTTCCACTTTCCGCAGATCAACTTCTCCGCCGCAGGCCCGGTCGAATTTCATGGCGGTGAGCACCGCCCGCCGGGCGATCGTTTCCGCATCCGGTTCCCGGTCGTACAGCGCGTCCAGGGCCCCCAGGCTGTAGCTTGAGCCCGAGCCGATGGCGTAATACTTGTCAAACTTCCTCACGCTCAGGTTGTTTCCCACATGGAAGATGCCGCTCGGGTTGGCGATCAGGAACTTCGCGTCAAGGTCGCCGAAGGGAGACTCCTTGCCGCCGCTCTGGTCGTTCACGAAGGGATAGCGCTTGTGCAGCTCCTGCCAGAAGTCGAGAAAAAAGTTAAAAATGGAGGAGACGTCATCGAGACTGATCTCCTCCCGGCGGCCGACGTAATCGGTCATGATGTTGTCGTAGAGTCCCCAACCGGATGAACCGATGAAGGACGAGCCCGCCCTGATGATTTTTTCCACGTGCAGGTTGTCCCCGGGGATTATCTCGCTTCCGAAAGAGATCCGCGTATCCGCGGCGATAACGGTTTCGTCGTTCTTGTGTACCGCCAGAATTATCGTCATGCAGTGACCTCCGGACCGGCGGAAGCGCCCGGCCCTATTTCATCCTTCCGAGAAGTTCCTTTTTCAATTTCATGATCTCCCCGAAGCGCTGCTGGTCATACCGCTCCATCAGCGAGAGGCCATCCTGGAGGGACATGATCTTCTTCATGACATCGGGCCGCTCCTGCTGGTAACGCCCCCTGCGCCTGTCCAGTTTTTCCGTAAGGACCGGGTTGGCCGTGCGCAGAGCCTTCATCTCGCTGTCGCCGACCACGGCAAGGAGAAACACCAGCGGTTGTTTTTCCTTCATCCACTGGAGCAGAAAATAGGTTCTGTTGATGTCCATGATCTTATCCGGCGATTTCTTGTACAGCGCCGTCAGCTCGGGCTTCTCCCGGGCGCTGAACTCGCCGGAGGCCGGCATGCGCACACTGCTGACGAGCATCAGGCGGCCCGTCGCCACATCGATGGCCTTCAATTCAATCCTGACCGTACCCATGTCCTGCATCAGGGTCCCGATTACTATGACGTCAACCGGGAGATCTCTCCTCGTGATGCGCATGGCGTCAATGTCGAAAATCCTGGCCTGCTCAATCGCCTGGCTCTTCATTTTCGCGTCCGCCTCGGCCCGCGGAACGATGGCAAGGTCGCGTTTTGAAGTCAGGTAATCGATCAGCTTGCCCGATATCCGCTTTCCGGCGTCTATTATCTGCCAGTCCAGGGTCGTAAAATAAAATATGCCGATTTTTTTGTCCTTCAATATCAGCTTGATCGAACGGATATCGTCGCCAAGCTTTTCAACAGCCGCCTCCTCTGTCCCTATGACGCCGGTGGCCGGCCGGTAAACGGTCGTGACACAGCCGGTAAGGGCCATGGCCAGCATGATGAACAGGGAAGCCAGCACACTTCCTGATTTCATGGAATTTTACCTCTTGATATACATATCGCTTATACTATCGCGGAGCCTGGCAGATACGTGACTGCAGCATACCGCGGGTCGCCATCATGGCAAAAAACGCCGCATATGAAGCCGGCTGATGCAATACCGATTTTTGTCCCCCTGAATCCTTAAAACATCTATTTGAAACATCCTCTGCCATGAAAGTTACAATTTATATACCCCCGAATAAATTTAACAAACAAAATTCTGGCCCGATGATATTTTTATTGCACGCGGAAACCGGCCGGCACAGACGATCCTCCTGCGGCCATGAATGCGGGGTGACGCGTTCACATGACATAAACCGGTTTCTCCCCCGGGACCGCAAATGCTAGATAATAATGTAATTGACGGCATGCGCCCCCTAGATTTCTATTTCACTGTTGCAGGAAACCGCCGGGCCCGTTCACCGTTCACGGAAGGGGCCGGTCATCGAGGAAGAATCCCATGGAGCCATATCGCACGACACGCACATTCGCCGCTCTCCTGGCGGCCCTTCTCATCGCCGCGGGTTGCGCGGCACCGCAGCAGAAACCGGGCCACGAGATAAAGTTCGTGGTAATGGGAAACACGAGCCCCGCGTCACCCTTCACCGGCCATGCCGAGAAGCTCGAGTTCGTGTACCAGACCATCAACCAGGAAAACCCGGTGATGGTCATACACACCGGCAACATCATCCAGGGCGGCAACGAATGGATGGGCGTAACGCGCAAGGATATAGACCGCCAGTACGAGACATTCCTGGAGCAGAAGAAGGTGCTCCGGCCCATCATCCATATCCTCGCGGGCGAGAAGGACCTGTACAACAACTCCCTGGACCTCTTCACGCAGTACACCGGCGAGCGTCTCTACTATTCCTTCAACTACGGCAATATCCATTTCATACTGCTCCATGTACTTTCCCGGGACCACCGCATCGACCGCGACCAGATGAAATGGCTGAAGCGCGACCTGGAAACGAACCGGTATGCCGCTGCCATTTTCGTCTTCACCCATTACCCGGTCCTCTCATCGCCGCAGAGCGGCATCCGCCACAAGGACGGTGACGAGCTGCACAAGCTCTTCGTGCAGTACCCGGTCAAGGCAGTCATATCCGGCAATCTGAAAAACACCTATGAGTACGACAGGGACGGCATCCGCTATACCGCCGCGGGATGCTACGGCTACAATTACGAGGACTGGCACTGGAGCTACACCCAGTATTATGTCGCAACGTATGACGGGACGAAGCTGAATATAAAAGGAGTGCGGGTCAATTTCCCCGGCAATGCCTACCGGCCCAAGGTCTTTAAGGACGAACCGGAGAAAAAAAATTGACACACCGGGAAATCTGATAAACCATGGGGTCATGCGGCGTATGACGTCCCGCACCCGCGCAAATCCGACATGCAGGGAGAACACCATGGCCTCCAAACTGAGCCTCACCGAAATCCACGATACCATCCGGGAACTGACCCAGATCGAGTCCGAGCTCGAGCGCAACATCAACACCACCATGTGGATCAGCGACACCCACGGCGCGGGGGAGCGTTTTACCACGATTCTGAAGGGGCGCTTTGGCCTTATCTGGAGGACGGCGCAGGAGGCCCTTTCGAAACACTTTTCCAATGAAAAGCTCGATTACCTCGACAAGGTCATCCAGAGCGAGCGGTACCTGCCCCGGGGCGACGTCGACGAGTACTCCATGGAGCGGCAGGACGTCATTTCGGCACTGGTGAAAATAATCCGGTACAAGGTCGAAGACATTACCGATTTCGACCTGATCAGGTCCGACATCAACATGGACCTGAAGACCGTCATCGAAAACCTTATCCTGGGCTTTCATGTCCCCAACCTGGTGTACGAAAACGAGTTCATCGCCGACAAGGTCATCACCGCCCTGGCAAAGATCGTGAAGCAGGTCATCCTGGGCCAGCTGGTGGTTCTGGGCGACGTGTTTGACCGCGGCGACGAGCCGGACAAGATCCTCCGCATCCTCATGAGCCCGTCGATACGGCCCTACGTCCAGTTCGTCTGGGGCAACCACGACATCCTCTGGATGGGAGCCGCGGCCGGCAACAAGTCCCTTATCGCCGAGGCGCTCCGCATCAGCGTTCGCTACGACAACCTGGCCTTCCTCGAGCGCCTGGGGATCAACCTGGACAAGCTGAAGGCCTTCGCGGAGAAGCTCTATCCCGGCGCGATCACCGGCCTCTTCAAGGCGAAGATGGAAATCTCCCGAAAGATGGAAAAGACCCTGGCCATGATACAGTTCAAGCTGGAAGAGAAGACCATCAAGCAATTCCCGGAGCTCCAGATGGAGTCGAGGCTGAACCTGGAAAAATTCGCGGAGATGCTGAAGAAAAAGGAAATCGAGGGACTTACCGACACCGATTTCCCGACCCTGAACCTTGACAATCCGCTGGAGCTCACGCAGGAGGAGGAGGACGTGATCAACGACCTCGTCCGGCAGTTCACATCGAGCCCCAAGATCAGGGACCTCATGAAGTACCTCTTCGAGGACGGGAAGCTGTACCATATCAACAACTATATCCTGAACATTCATGCCCTCATACCCAGCACCGAGGAGGGCAAGTTCGACAAGCTCTTCGGCAAAAAGGGGCGCGAACTATTGAAGCACATTGAGACGATGGTGAAAAACGTGGGCCGCTGCTACCTCGAGGGCAAGGAGCAGGACCCCTTCGAGCTGGCGGTCATGTTCTACCTCTGGTGCGGACCGAAGTCGCCTTTCTTCGGCAAGCACGCCATGAAGACCTTCGAGCGCTACTTCTTCAAGGACAAGGCGACCCACAAGGAAAAGACCCTCCACTGGGGTGAGAACTTAAAGAAGAAAGAATTCATGGACCTTATCATGGAGGAGTTCGGGGCGGAGCGGATCGTGTACGGCCACACGCCGGTGGACATACTGAAAGGTGAAAAGATCGCCTCCCCCGACGGACGGTCGATCAACATCGACGGCGGCTTCTCCGAGGCGTACCTGGGACGGGGACACTCACTGATCCACACCCCTTACTCCCTCTATGCCATTATCCTCCCTTCCCTCGATGAAATAAAAGAGGCCAAGTACGCGAGCCTCAAGTTCGAGGAGATTGCCCGCTTCGACAGGCCTATAAAAATCAGGGACGTATACAAGGGGACCGAGCTCCAGAAGCGTCGCGATGAGCTTCAGAAAAAACTCCGGGATTATATCAAAAAGTCAAAATAGAACCTTATTCTTCCTGGACCAGTCATAGCTCGTCTTAAGATTTGGAATATTGTATACGGACACTGTCGCCATAGTGACGCCGTATTCTCAATTCCGCCGCTATATTTTTTTAATTTTTACTTTCGTTAAAAATTTTATTCTTGAAATTATTTAAACAGCGTTCACACTAGACATTACGGAGTTACGCTTCATGGCACAGATGATTACCGTCCGGATAAAATTCTTCTCCGGTATCGACAAGGAACTCAAACTCGAAAACTACAATCCGACCGAAGGGATGTCCTTAAGCATTCCCTCGGGGAAACGTCTTAAATGGGCTTTGAAGCACGCCGGCCTTACCGAATTTTCCAGTTATGCATATTTCCGCAGCGGTGAACGCATCAGCACCTGGTCCAAGCTGAAGGACGGTGACGAAGTGAGCTGCCTCAAGCCATCCGGAGGCGGCTGATTCTACCCGGTTTCACTGCTGCATTTCTTTCTAATTGATTATAGCTCCTCAAACAGATATGAAAAATTTCGTATCTGCAGTACTATAAACATCATATCAGGAGAAGAAACATGCAGGAAGTTATCGGCACCAATAATCGGATACTGGAAATCGACCTAACCGCGAAGAAATTCCAGGTAGCAGAAGTAAATAAAAAGGACCGGGACCTCTATCTCGGCGGCAAAGGACTGGGCCTCAAGCTCCTTTATGACCGGATGGAACCGGGCCTTGATCCCCTGGGACCCGACAACATGATCGCCTTCACCATGGGTATTCTCATGGGCACCGGAGCACCCTGTTCAGGGCGCTTTGAGGCCATCACCAAATCGCCCCTTACCGGCGCCATGGTCACCGGCACCTGCGGCGGTCCCTTCGGCATGGCCGTGAAGACCTCAGGCTGGGACGCCATCATCGTAAAGGGGAAATGCGCAGCCCCCACGTACCTCTACATCGATTCCAAGGGGGCGCAATTCAGGCCGGCCAAGGGCATCTGGGGAAAGGACACCGATGCGGCCCAGACGGCGCTTCTTAAGGAGGGCTCCGGCGCCATCGTCATCGGCCCCGCCGGCGAAAACCTTGTCAAATACGCAAACGTGGCCTCGGGCCACCGCTTTCTGGGAAGGGGCGGCATCGGCGCCGTGATGGGATCGAAGAACCTGAAGGGGATCGTCGCCAAGGGCGGCGAGTTCAAGATCGTTCCCGCGAACAAGAAGAAGTTCTCCAAGGTCAACAAGCAGTTCTTCAAGTTCATCAACAAGAACCCCATCACGTCAGGCTCCTACCGCTCCTACGGCACAAACGCCAACGTGAACCTCTCCAACGCGTCGGGTATCCTCCCGGTGCGCAATTTCACCGGAGGTTCCCATGGCGAAGCCCACAAGATCTCCGGCGAAACCATGGCCGAGCGGTTCCATACCAAGTTCGACACCTGCAAGCCCTGCGCCATCCTCTGCGGCCACCGCGGCACGATCAACGGCAAAGACCGCCATATACCCGAATATGAAACCATCGGACTCATGGGGTCCAACCTGGAGATCTTCGACCCGGTGCAGATCGTCGAATGGAACGAGCTCTGTTCCAAGTACGGCCTGGACACCATCTCCACCGGCGGCACCCTGGCCTGGGCGATGGAGGCGACCGAAAAGGGCCTCATCAAGACGAACCTGAAATTCGGATCGCCGGCCGGCGTGTCGGAAATGATCAGGGACATCGCCTACCGCAAGGGGATCGGCAACGACCTGGCGGAAGGCTCCAGGGCGGCGTCTAAAAAATACGGCGGCGAGGACTTCGCCATCCATGTCAAGGGCATGGAGATGGCCGCTTACGATCCGCGGGGATGCGTGGGCCACGGCCTCTCCTATGCCACGGCAAACCGGGGCGCCTGCCACCTGTCGTCGGTCCTCTTCTCCCTCGAGGCCTACCTGGGCATGGCCAGTCCCTACTCGACCCGGTGGAAGCCCTTCATGGTCAAGTTCATGGAAAACGTGCTGGCGGCGATGAACTCGCTCCACATCTGCCTCTTTACCGCATACGCCGTATTCCTCGAGCCGCCACTCATCAAGCTGACGCCGGTGCCGCTGATCAAGCAGCTGAACCAGAACCTTTCGCTGGTCGCGCTGAACCTGATGGACGTGAGCCTCTGGCCCGAGCTCTGGCACGCGGTGCTGGGCAAGACCTACATCCCCTACCTGGGCATGCTGAAATTCATAAAGGCGGGAGAGCGGGTCCACGTCCTGGAGCGGTACATGAACACCAGGGAGGGCATATCCCGGAAGGACGACACCCTGCCCCGGCGCTTCCTCACCGAGGGACGCAAGTGCGACCAGAAGGAGCACACGGTCCCGCTGGATAAAATGCTGAAGAAATATTACCGCCTGAGGGGATTTGACTCCAACGGCATCCCGAAGAAGCGGACCCTGAAGCGTCTCAACATAGCAATACAATAACGACTGTCGCCACGGCCCGACGGGTTATATCCACCGGCGGGCCTGCACAAAAAACATTAGCGAGGAGCGATTATGCAGATACCAGATTATTATGAATTCCTTAATCAGGCTAAAATAATATCCGGCAAAAAGGCCATGGAGCACATCCCCTTCGAACTGAGGGGCTATGACGCCCAGAAACCCCTGGTGGTCACCAGCAGGGCGCTGTCCGAAAGCGGCCTAATAAAGAAGTTCATCGGCGCCTTCAAGGACTCGGCGGTAACGCTGGGGGGGATTTTCAATGAAGTTCGAGACTACGCCGGCATCGGCCTTGCCCGGGACGCGGCGTTCCTGTACAAGGAGCGCGGGTGCGATTCGATCATTGCCGTGGGAAACGGCCCGGAGGTGGACGTTGCCAAGGCGGTTAACATCCTGGTCGCGGAAAAGACCGATGACCTCTTCAAGTATTTTGGCGGGACCCCGCTGAAACGACACCTGAAGCCGCTCATCGTGGTGCCGGCCTGCTGCTCGTCCGGCATGGAATTCACGAACACCGTCACCGTCGACAACCGGTCCCTTACGTCGAATTTCCTCTATCCGGACCTGGCCATCATAGACCCGCGCATGACCCCGGCCAAGAGCAGGGACTGCGTGGCCGAAGCGTCCGTCATCGCCCTTGCCCACGCCGTCGGCGCGGCCGTCACGGACGTCCACAGCCCCATGATCGAGGCCTACGCCCATTCCGCCCTCCGGTACCTCGGCCTCCACATGGCAAAGGGGCTGAAAAAACCCGGCCATGCTGAAACGAGCCTGGCCCTGCACAACGCCTACGCCCTGGCGGCAATCGCCTTTTCCAACGCGCCGGCCGGCATGGTGCACCTGCTGTCCGTGGAACTGGCCCGGGCCACCGACATTTCCGCAGGGAAATTCATGAGGATACTACTCCCGTACAAAATGGCCCATATGATGCACAAGAAAATGAAGATACGGGACGAGCTGTTCCTCGCCCTGGCGGGCTACGATGAATACGCGGCAACACCGGCAAACAACCGGAGCAAGGCCGGCGTCGAACGGGTCCTGGCGCTCCTTGCCGGCCTGAAGGGAATGATGCCGGAGACCATGAAGGAACTGAAGGTCCCGAAGTACAAGCTGGGCGACATCGCGAAGGCGGCGTCGGCCCGGAGCGGGAAGCGCTATTCGGAAGCCGACTGCAAGACGGTGCTCGAGCACGCCTGGGAAGGCAGGGCGTTTTAATCCATCACACACTGAAAAGGAGCAGACCATGAACATAAACAACTATCCTGAGATAAAGTCAGGCAAGGATTTCATAAGCAAAATCTACGTGGCCATAATGCTGTGGATCGTGGGACGCGCCATACAGGCGGCGTCGCGGGTCGACAGGGAGGTCAAAAAGGAATTCGCCGAGTTTCCGGCCGACTTCATGATGTGCATGAGCATCCTTCCCTTCGGCCCCCACATGGTGGTCGGGAAGGACAAGAACGGCAAGGTCAAGTACATGGGATGGAATCCCCAGGGCAAGAAAATAACCCTCACCATGAACATCAAGAGCATGGCCGCGGCGATGCGGGTCTTCACCTTCCAGGAGTCGACCACCACGGCCTTCGCACACGACCGCTTCACGGTGGACGGCGACCTGGTCCAGGGACTCGCCGTGGTACGGGTGCTCAATATCGTCGAAGTCTATTTGCTGCCGAAGATCATCACGAAACTGGCCGTCAAACGGTATCCCAAATGGTCCGAGATGTCCCCCCTGCGCAAATGGATCGGGCGGATCATCATCTATGTCCGGGCCTTCACGTTTTAACCGGGTCATGACAACAACCATGAACTACACTACTACACGATAAGGGGAAACACCATGATACTGCCAAGCTACTATGAATACTGCTGCCGCGTTAAGACCATATCGGGGAACAGGGCCCTGGAACAGATACCGGCCATGCTCGACTCCATGCACGTCAAGAAGCCGATGATAATTACCGACAAGGGTGTCGTCGCCGCCGGGCTCATCGACATCGTGAAAAAAGCCATGGGCGCCAGGGTCAAAATCAGCGTTATATACGATAACGTTCCCGTCGATTCCGAGTACAAGATCGTCAACGATGCGGCCGACATATACCGCAAAAAGGGATGCGATTCGCTCATAGCCGTCGGCGGCGGGTCGGCCATCGACACCGCGAAGGGCGTGAACATCCTTGTGTCCCTGGGCGGCAATAATCTCCTGGCCTTCGCCGGGGCCCACAACATCAAGCAGAAGCTCAACCCGTTCATTATCATTCCCACCACGTCGGGCACCGGGTCGGAGATGACCAACGCCGCGGTCATCGCCAACCATGACAAGAACATCAAGATGCTCTTCGCGTCCTATTTCCTTCTGCCCGATATCGGGATCCTGGACCCGCGCATGACCAAGAATCTGCCGCCGTTCCTGACGGCCCTGACCGGGATGGACGCCCTGACCCACGCCTGCGAGGCCTATTTCTGCCTCGGCAAGAACCCGGTCAGCGATTCCCACGCCTACGTCGCCATCAAGGGGATCAGCGAGAACCTTCTCCACGCGGTCAAGAACCCGGGAGACATGAAGGCGCGCCTGGCCATGGCCAACGCGGCCACCATGGCGGGGGCGGCCTTCTCCAATTCGACCTGCGGCATGGTCCACGGCCTGGGCCACTCCGTCGGCGGGGTGTGCCGCGTTCCCCACGGGAACTGCATGGCCATCTTCCTCCCCTACGGCATGGAATACAACCTGCACAAGTGCGCCGACATCATCGGGGAGATCCTCTTCCCCCTGGCGGGCCCCGAGGTATACAACTCGACGCCGAAGAAGGAGCGCCCGGAGCGCGTCATCGAGCTGGTGCGCAAGCTAAACCAGGACCTTCACGACGCCACCGGCGGAAGGCACCCGCGCTTCCTGAAGGAGATCCTCGACCGCAACGGCGCCCAGCAGGTGCCCAAGTCGGCGCTGCCAGCCATCGCGAAGACCACCATTGGGGACGGCACGCTGGTGTACAACCCCGAGGAGCTCACCTATGACGACGCCCTGCTGGTTCTCGAGCACGCGTGGGAGGGAACGCCCCTTGACCGGAAGAAGATCAAGAAGGGAAGAAAAAAGGTAAAATGGTAGGATATAAAAGAATTCCCCTCCCTCGATGGGAGGGGACAGGGGAGGGTGGTTCTTTTCACCCCCACCCAGCCTCCCCCATCAAGGGGGAGGAGACTTCTTTAAAAAACGAAGGCGCGGTCCCGGGACCGCGCCTTCGTTTTATTGCAACGGGATTACGCCAGGATCGTTTACGCCTTCTGGAGCGGCCTGAGGTAGCGCTCGATCCTTCCCTTCATCTCCCCGGCCCGGGTCTCGTTTTTCACCAGCATGTCCACCTGCTTCTTCCCGGTGGGGATCTTCTCAAACACGTCCTCCCTGTCAAGGCGCGCGATCGCGTTTTCGTAGTTGGGCATGGAGAGCGATTCCGTGAGCTTCACCTCCCCCAGGTGGAAGAGCTTGATGCCGTTTTTCCTTATTTCAAAGATGATCTCCTTGCGGCTCATCTTCTTCTTTATCTGGAGGATGGTGTCGCATACGATAAGGTATGACTCCAGGAAGTCCTGCACGGCCTTAGCGAAGAGGACCAGTTCATCGCGCTTATCGGGCTGTATCTTCACCCTGCCGCCGCCGCGGGAGACGGCCGAACGCTTCTCAAGGTATTCAAGCCCCTTCTGCAGCGTGGCGGCCGTATCCAGGAAGCTCTCGGAATAGATGAATCCCAGGCTGAGGAGGTCCGTGAGATCGCAAAATGCCTCGGAGAGTTTCGACTCATCCATTTCATCGTTCTCGGCAAGGCAGAGGAGCGTCAGGGAGATGAAGATAACGGGCAGAAAAAAGTGGATCGTGTTGTTCTTGTAGAAATTAATCCTCGCCCGCTCGTTCTCGTTGAGGGTATAGAGCCCCTCCAGGACCTCGCGGGACCCCTTGCCCACGCCGGCGGTCGGCTCGCCCACGATGTTGTCCTGGAGATATGATTCGAGGACGTAATCGATGATCTCGTCGTAGTTGGCCGCAGCGGCCAGGTGGTCGCTCATCCTGACCCCGGCATAGGCGCAATAATCGAGGAGCAGCGTGATCCTCTTTTTCAGCATCTCCCGGGTGAAGCCGTGGGCCGACGACTGGAGCATCGCCGCCGACGTGACCGAGAAGGGCGTGGCCATCACGATCTCGTTGATCCGCCGTGTTATGAAGTGCCCCAGGGAATCGGCGAGGTCCTCGCCTTCCTTCAGGCTGTCGCGGTATTCCTTGTAGCTGAAAGGCTGGTTGAAGGAAAGGTACACCTTGCCGTACTTGCGTTTCAGGAGCTTCCGGCTCTTGACGAAGGCGGAGGTCGTTTCCGTCTCTTTCTCCTTTCCTTTCAGCTCCATGTGGTACGACGACTCCTCGAGGATGCGGTCGTAGGTGATGGTAATGGGGACAAAGATCATGTCGCTGTTGTATCCCTCGTCGACGGCATCGATGAGGTAGCTCAGGATACCCATCTTAGGCGTCGAAAGCTTGCCGGTCCTGGTGCGGGTCCCCTCGATGAAGAATTCTATCGGGTACCCTTCGTTGATGAGGGTCTTGATGTACTGCTTGAAGACCGTGGGATAGAGCTTCAGCCCCCGGAAGGAGCGGCGCATGAAGAAGGCGCCCGAATGCCTGAAGATGGGGCCCATGGGAAAAAAGGAAAGGTTCTGCCCCGCCACGATGTGGGGCGGGATAATCTTGTTCTCATAAAAGATGCTGGAGATGAGAAGGTAATCGATATGGCTCTTGTGGCTCGGCACCAGGATGAGGGGGGCCTTCTGGGCAGCCTCGCGCACGAGCTTCAGGTCGTCGATGTTGAAATAGATCCCGTCGAAGATCTTGGTGAACATGTACTGGACGGCCCGGTTAAACCACTTGATGTTGATGATTGAAAAATCGGCCGCGATCTCTCGGAAATATTTGTACGCCTTCTTCCGCAGCTTGTTCTCGGACTGGTGCTCGGTCTCTTTAAGCGTCCTGATCTCGTCCAGGACGTTCTTGTGATAGAGGACCTTTTCCATCATCTCCTGCTGCGACTTGATGGTGGGGCCCAGCACGGTCCGCTTCTCGTTATTGTACGTCTCCAGGAGCTTGTTCCGTATCTTCCGGGCTATCTGCCGGGGATCGTCGGCGGGAGACTGGGCGATCTCCTCCTTCAGATTAATGGGAGAAGGGATGCGCATGAAGGCGGGGGTGCCGCTCTTCATGACGGTGAAGAGGCCCGAGAAAAAGCCGCGGTCACCGGTCGCGCGGGACGTTATGAGGGCCCTTGTCCGCTCCGGGTTCCGGTTCCAGAACATGATCTGGGGGAACACGTAGATCGGCTCGTCGATGAGCTTCTGCGCCTCCACGAGATACTGGAGGGTGTCCGCCTTTATTTCGATATAACGCCTGATGAACAGCTTCCGCGACAGGAGGGAGATGATGATGGCCCTGTCGCCGCGCAGCTGGCCCAGGATATAATCAAAGTCGGAGATCCTTTCGATTTTCTTTTTGCCGGTAAACCTGTTGAAATATACCGATGCCAAGTTGAAAAAATTGACCGTCATCTGCAGAAGGTTCGGGGTGAAGTCCAGGGCCAGCACGGGCGTGCGGAACCCGTGCCGTTTCAGCAGGTTCACCAGGATCATGAGGGGAGTGTTGGCGCTCTGATATGAGGCATACACGACGCGGCCCTTGCCATGGTATTCCTGCAGGGTTTTGAGGCTCTCGCTGTCGAATTCAATGTTTCTGAAAAAAACAGCGCTCGCCTTCTCGGCGAAGACGTTAACCTCGGTATCCAGCATTGAATTCTTGATATAGAGTGATCGCACAACCTGGGTCTTATCCATATCCTACCTCTGTAAAAGTTCATCTTCACTGCGGACCACGGTAAAAAAGCGGTCCACGCCGGCCACGGTTATCAGTGAAGCCACCCGGGGAGCGCAATTGATCAGGGCCAGTTCGATGCTGCGGTCGAGCAGCCGGTCCTTAACCTTAACCAGTTCCCCCAGCCCGGCGCTGTTGAGGAATTCCTGCCGCGAAAGATCAAAAGCGATCGTTGTTACCGGAGGCTTCGTGGCTTCAAGAATGCCCTGGATAAACTCTTCAATATCGATATACGCAAGCCGCCCCGTTCCTTCCGGCACATCCACTACAAGCACGGTGCCCACGGTATGATAGTCAATATCCATTTTTCACCTCTTAGATCAACAAAGAGTGCCGATGTTACCGGATTATGCCGTTTGAGAACAACGGGCAAGCCTTATAAAGCGCGGGTCGAACTGTACAAAAACGCATCCCACCCTGCAAGTATTTTTTTATAAACTGGACATTTAACCAAAGTGATGCTGTCTGACCTTATATCAACATTTGCCTAAATATGTAACATTATAAGCTCTATGGCTAATAACTGAATATACAATCATACCATGGGCCCCTTTCCAGGCGCCGGATAACTCGTGGTCATATTTCAAATAAATCGTATCTTTATAACAATTATAATATGTTCCTCGAATATTTAAAAAATTTTTATTGCAAATATAATTATGCTGTACATAGAATGGCTAATAGTCATTTTTGACTGACGGGATGTAGCGCAGCCCGGTTAGCGCGCTTCGTTCGGGACGAAGAAGTCGGGAGTTCAAATCTCCCCATCCCGACATAAACAATATAAATATGTCTAATTATTACAGAATTTGTCTTAACCTTCAGTTCTTTTTTTTAAAGCGAAAAACGTAATCTTTCACACGGGATATGTCCATGTAGTGTAATGATATATGGCGCAGCATGAAAAAAAATATATATTGAACGAATCATTTCCCTCGGATCAGACCAAAAGAAAGGAAATAATCGATTCATTGTGCCATAAAATCGTTAAAAGCCCCGTCCGCATGGCCATAACCCCGGAGGAACTCTACCTTTCCCTTGATGAAGCCATCACCAATGCCATGGAACATGGCAACAAGTGGGATCCCCGCAAGACAATCAATGTCACCGTCCTGGCGGAGGATGATGAAATCCACATCCTGATAACGGACCAGGGCAAGGGATTCGATACCAGCGTGATCGAGGCCCAGCTCAACAACAGGGACATCCTGAGCAACCGGGGCCGCGGGATATATATTATCAACCAGTTCTGCAGGATCTCCTGGAACAAGAAGGGGAACCAGATCGACCTCCACATAAAACGAAGGGCCTGAGATATCCGGTATGACAGGACGGCACCGCGTAGATATACTACCGACAGTACTCTTAGCGGCCGTCTTACCGGTTCTTGGTCAATGTCCAGTTTCCTCGAATTCACGCCTGGCCGCCCTTGCCGATTTGACCGGCTTCGCCGGATCATTGAAGGAGCTGTCGGACGTAATCCAGGGAATAAACTCCTTTCTATCAGGCGTCACCTTCATTTCTCAAACGATCGGCTTCGGCGCCATACTTCTCTTCATAGCGGTTCTCCTCTTCTCAATAGGGTTCTCCGCCATGGGCGTGCCCAGGGGAAAGGCGTCGTTCCTTTCATCGCTGATCACGGCTGATGTCATCTGGGCGGCATGGAAGGTGAGCTTCAACACACCGCTGTCAGATTATCTGGGCACGATGGTCAGGTCGAACCTGATCGTCCTGTGTCCCCTTATCATTGCGGCGGTCATATCCCGCCTCTTCCCTGCGTCGGCCAGAAAGACCGGCACTGCACTGTCATCTCTCATCAAAAGGAAAAAGAAAACCGTTGCCCGCGGGGCCGTTGACCTCTTCAGAGAATACCGCGACCGCTGCGCGCGCCTTGACCGGGCCATCCTGGAAGACATTATAGCTGCAGGGGGTGCCGGAAATCCCGTGAGCCTCTCACCTGAGACAAGGAAGAGCGTGGAAGAGCTCAGGGAAACGCTGACAAAGATAGATGAAGCCGACGGCTGAATTAATATCACAAATATTCCTGAACCAGGGAGATGCCATGAGTTCTCTGCAGACAGAATCATTGATCAACAAGACACGCTTCGTGTTCACCCTCATGTTCGTGTCCACCGCCGTAACGTCATATTTCCAGGGCTCCTCCGTCCCGACATGGGGGGGCGTTCTCGCCACCAGCCTCGCCTATGTCATCCTCGCCATAGTCAACCAGGTCTTCATAGCCAGAAAAATTGTATCCGTGCCGCTTATTTACGTGTCGGTGACGATCGAATTCATCCTCGTCGCCGTCCTCAAGTACGTCATGCATTTCGATGAACGCGTCGGCTTCGGCATGACGATCAAGGAACAGGCGTCATTCCTGGTATACTTCCTGTTCTTCATCCTGGTGGCGCTGCGCTACAGCAAACGGCTGAACTATTACGCCGGCGTGCTGGCTATCATCACCTACGTGACGCTTCTGGTCCTCGCGGTCACCCAGGGAGGTATGTACGTGACCCAGGACGTTTCCAAGGCATTCGACAGGGACACGCTGCGCCTGGGAACCGAGATACCGAAGATAATTTTCCTCGGCGCCTTCTCGTTTTTCATGTCGAAGATGGCCGAATTCACCACCGGCAACATGCGGCAGCTGGCCGAGGCGGAAACGAACGCCAGGGCGAACTATTACGAGCTCAAGAGCATGCTTGCCACCATCGACCAGACGGCGAAGGACCTCCTCGACGGAAGCAACAGGCTGTCGGAATCGTCCGGCAGCATCGACGGCGTCCTGGCCGACCACGGCCAGCTCATGGGCCAGGTCGAGAAGATCACCAGGGACTTCACCGCGAGCATCGAGGACATCCGGAGCAAGGCCAGCTTCCAGTACAAGACCGTGGAGGAAAACTCCACCCGGATCAAGGCCATTTCGTCGCTCATGGACACGATAAACGCCGACAGCTCCTCGCAGAGGACCAAGGCGGAGAACGCGCTCCGCCTTGCCGACGCTAACGAGCAGCATATCAGCCGGACCATCACCGCGATCACCGCCATGAAGGACAATTCCAAGAAGATAGAAGAAATATCCAGGACCATCAGCGAGATAGCGGACAAGACCAATCTCCTCTCGCTGAACGCCGCCATCGAATCGGCCCGCGCCGGGGAGCACGGCAGGGGCTTCGCCGTGGTAGCCGACGAGATTTCGAAGCTGGCGACCATGAGCATCGATTCATCGAAGGAGATAGCGACCATCATCAAGGACACCGTCAGCACCATAGAGAACTCGGCCGTCATGATCGGCACCCTGGCGCAGAACCTGGGACAGATCATATCCTTCGTGAAGGAGAACTCGACCTTCATGAAGACCCTGAATGACAAGACCCTGAACGAATCAAGCGAGACCAGGGTCCTGCACGAGTCCTTCGTCGAGGTCGAGAAGGCCGCGAAGGGCGTCTTCGACCTTGCCGACCGGCAGACCGAATTCATACGGGAAATACAGGACTGGTTCACCAATATGAACCGGCTGGGGGGCGTCGTCTCCGAGAGCCTCCGCGGCCTCCAGTCACTATCATCCCGGCTCAGGGAGCGGTCGGAGGAGATAAAAACCACTCTTGACCAGAAATAAATGCCGTCCCGGCAGACCGGCGGCAGTATTTAATTGACAATATCGTCCCCTGCTGCAATTATGAACACGGGACCGGGGACGTCCGGTCACTAATACAGAAAAACATCCGGACCATGAACATAGAACGAAAAGAGAGTGAATACGAAATTACCTTCCTGATCATGGACGAGCTGGTATCCCAGAATGTCACGTCCCTGGCCGATGAAATGGCCCAGTTCATTAAGAACGACACCCGGGACGCCATCATTGACCTGTCCTACGTGCGGAAGATCGATTCCGTTTCAATCGCCACCCTGATCCGCATAAAGAACTCTCTTGCCGAAAAAGGCAGGACCATGCACCTGGTCAATCCGAACGAGACGGTGCTCAGGGTCCTGGAGCTTTCAGGCCTGGAAAAATTCCTGCTGGAATAGAGGAGCGCCCCATGGAACCACTTGCCCGGAACGACAGGATCAGGCGGAAAGGTCCCCTTACCCTTATTATCATGGACGGGGTGGGGATCGGCAGGGAAAACGAGGGCAACGCCTTCTACCTGGCCCGGACGCCGGTCCTGGACCGGCTCATGCGCGACTGCCCCTACACCACCCTCAAGGCGCACGGCACCGCCGTGGGCCTTCCCAGCGACGACGACATGGGCAACAGCGAAGTGGGCCATAACGCCCTTGGGGCCGGGCGCATCTTCGACCAGGGGGCCAAGCTGGTGTCCCGCGCCATTGAAACAGGCGCGATATTCACCACGGACATCTGGAAGAAGCTGACGGCCAGGCCCATAAAAGAAGGGGCCGCCATCCACTTCATCGGGCTCCTCTCAGACGGGAACGTCCATTCCCACATCGACCACCTTTTCAGAATGATAGACGCCTGCGCCGCCTCGGGCATAAAAAAACTGCGGGTCCACATTCTCCTCGACGGCAGGGACGTGCCGGAGACATCGGCGCTCCAGTACGTCGATGCCCTGGAGAAGCACCTGGCGGGCCACCGGGACAGGGGCCTCGACTACCGCATCGCCTCGGGAGGCGGCAGGATGGTCACCACCATGGACCGGTACGAGGCTGACTGGAACATCGTCAGGCGCGGGTGGGAGGCCCATGTCCACGGCACGGCGCGGCCCTTCACTTCCGCGCGGGAGGCCATCGAGACGTTCCGCAAGGAAAACCCCAGCGTCACCGACCAGTACCTGCCCTCCTTCACCGTCGTTGAGGACAAAGAACCGGTGGGCAGGATCACCGACGGAGATTCCGTCGTCTACTTCAACTTCCGCGGGGACCGCGCCATCGAGATCTCCCGCGCCTTCGACGATGACGATTTCAGCAAGTTCGACCGCGGCCGTCGTCCCGACGTGGCGTACGCCGGCATGATGGAATACGACGGCGACCTGAAGATACCGAAGAACTACCTGGTGATGCCGCCGGCTATCGACCGGACCATGAGCGAGTACCTGGTCCACTCGGGCATCAGGCAGTACGCCATATCAGAAACGCAGAAGTTCGGCCACGTGACCTATTTCTGGAACGGCAACCGCAGCGGCAAGTTCGACGAAAAGACGGAAACCTACGTGGAGATCCCGTCCGACAGGGTCGAGTTCAACCAGCGCCCCTGGATGAAGGCAGCCGAGATCACCGATGCGGTCATCGCCGCCATCGACAAGGGGGAGCACCAGTTCATCCGCCTCAACCTGGCCAACGGCGACATGGTGGGGCACACGGGGGACCTCAATGCCGCCGTGATCGCGGCGGAAACAGTCGACCTGTGCGTGCGCCGCATCCTCGAAGCGGTTGACCGCTCCGGCGGCATCGCCGTGCTCACCGCCGATCACGGGAACCTGGACGAAATGTTCGAGATCAACAAGAAAAACGGCGAGATCGAGCGGGACAGGAAAACGGGCCTTCCGAAGAACAAGACGTCCCACACCCTCAACCCGGTGCCCTTCATCATCTACGATCCGAATTATAAAAAGGAATACCGCATGTCGGAGGTGGTGAACGATCCGGGCCTCGCCAACGTCGCCGCGACGCTCCTCCTTCTCATGGGCTTCACGCCGCCCGGCGACTACATGCCGCCGGTCATAGAGCTGGCGTAAAGCGCCGCCCGGCGCCGGGCTCCCCCTTACCGGCAATGAGCCCGGTGAATCGCATCCGGAGCTCCGCCACGGGAGGAAACGTCATGTACGAGATGAACGAGATAATGGCCCTGGCTTTCGGATGCATCGGCCTCGTGATACTGGTCTTTTTCCTGAGAAAAAGGTTCGTCCCCCGCTTCACCTTTCTCCTGGCCGCTTATTGCTGCGTCCTGGCGAGCAATTTTTTCACCGTCGCGGAGGGCTTCTTTCTCCATGACGTCTTCAACCTGCTGGAGCACACGGCATACCTGGCGTCCGGCGTCTTTGTCCTTGCGGGCATAATCCGGTACAGGCGGAAACCGTCCTGATGGAACAGATCATCGTCGTCATCAACGCGCTGACCTTCATCCTCTTTGCCGCGTCCCTGGGCGTGGTGATCGCAAGAATCAAGGGAGGGCATCTGCCGGTCGACACGGGCATACTCCTCTCCCTCATGGTCTTCTCGCTCATGTTCATCAACTGCTCGAACGTCCTGGAACATCTCGGCGTTACCGCGCTCTTCGACTACTACGAGGACTTCTTTGACATACTCGTGCCGCTGCTTTTCATCATCTTCCTGGATTCGATCCGCCTCCACGGGGACATCGAACGCCGCGCCGCCAACGAGCGGGACCTCGGCGCGATGCTGGAGGAGCGGAACGAACTGCTGAAGGAGATCCATCACCGCGTGAAGAACAATTTGCAGCTGGTCATCAGCCTGATCAGCCTCCAGCGCCGTCATCAGCCCCTGGACGAGAAGCTGGAGCAGGTGCTGCAGCTGACGGAAAACCGCATCTTTTCGATGGCGGCGGTCCATGAAACCGTCTACCAGTCCAGGAGCTATACGAGCATTCCCGCCGGAGGATTCATCCGCAGCATAGCCTCCCAGACCTTTCAGAACGTGAAGGGCGCCCGGAGAGGCATGATCGGGATGGTTTATGAAATTGACGACGGCGTCGCCATACGGCTGGAAACGGCGGTCCCCCTGGGTCTCCTCGTCAACGAGCTCGTTTCAAACGCGTTCCGCCACGCCTTCGTCGGCCGGGAACAGGGCACGGTCTCCCTGAGGATCCTCCGCGACGGGGTCATGGTTCTTCTCGAGGTGAAGGACGACGGGATCGGCATGCCTGCCGCTGAAAACGGCGGGAAAGGGAACGGGGCAACCCTCGGCTCCATACTCATCAGCAACCTGGTCGACCAGATCAGGGGGACGATGGAAACAGTTGTTGACAGGGGAACAACTATAATAGTCAGATTTCCCATGTGAAACATGGGGCGACTTCAACCTTTCCTTCAAGAACGTGAGTTACCAAGGAAACAACATGGAGCGGCCCCATGAAAAAGCTCTTTTTCATTCTTCTGATTTTTACCCTTCTCGCGGTCCTTGCGGTCTGAAAGAAACCCCAAAATAATAAGGGAAATGATGTTCCGCGGGAATTATCCTGAATACAACGCAGGGGGTTTCTCTTCATCGGGGACATCGCGATCCCGGTGCAAATCCTCATCCCCGTCCTGTTCCACAGGAAACCGCGTGACGCGGGCAGCGGAACGGTGTCCAAGGACCCTCACCGATGAAGACATCTTCTCCGACCATGGTCATCACCCACGCGGCCGTATCTTCCACGTGAAGGCGAGGAGGGCGATGGCGACGACCGTGGCCGCGTACATGGCCTGGAGCACCGCGTCCCAGCCGTAAGCCGGGTCTCCGGCGAGCAAGCCGAGGCCCTTGGCCTGGATGGTCCGTCCCGCGTACCCGAAGAGCCCCACGAAACCGGCGGCGATGCCCACGGCCTTCTTCGATGATATGTCCAAGGCTGCTACCCCCAGGAGCATCACCGGCGGGTACACGAAGAAGCCGATGACGCCGAGGAAGACCATGTCGAGCCAGAGGCGGCCCGGCGGGTTCAGGTGGAGGCCGACGAAGGCGAAGAGGATGGGGACCATGCACAGGAGGCTCACCATGCCGCGGCGCCCGCCGGCCCGGTCCGAGAGCCACCCCATGAGGATCGTGCTGGGTATCCCTGCAAACTCGAGGACGAAGACGCCGAGGCCGCCCCCCGCCAGGGTGGATTGCTTGACCTCCTTCAGGTAAGTGGGGCCCCAGTCGAGCATGCTGTAGCGGACAATGTAGACAAAGAGATTGGCGAAGGCGAAGAGCCAGAGGCGCCGGTTGTTCAGGACATGGTCGACGAAAAGCTCCCGCGTCGAAAGCTCCCGCTCGTGGTCATCCTTCATCTCGGCGGGATAGTCGTTTTTATATTCCTCGACCGGGGGCAGCCCCACTGACTGGGGCGTGTCACGGAGGCGCCAGAAGAGGTAAACCGCGCCAGCGCAGGCCATGATCCCCGGCACGATGAAGGCGCCGCTCCATCCCCACTGCCCGGCCGCCCAGGCGGCAATGACCCCGGCGACCCCGCCCCCGACGTTGTGGGCGATATTCCAGATCGAGAAGATGGCGCCCCGCTCCCTCACGCTGAACCAGTGCCCGAGGCTTCTTCCGCAGGGCGGCCACCCCATGCCCTGGACGAAGCCGTTCAGCCCCCAGAGGGCGACGTGGAGGGGATAGCTTTCCACGCCGCCGAAAATAAAATTAATAAGCGCGGTAAGGATAAGGCCGAAGGGCATGAAGCGCTGCGGGTTGCACCGGTCCGACACCGCGCCCATGAGAAATTTGCCGAGGCCGTAGGAGATGGCGGTGACCGAGAGGATGTCGCCGATCATGGCGTGGTCGTAGCGGAGGGCCGTCCCCATCTCCCGGGCGACGACGGAGAGGTTGTTCCGCACCACGTAGAATACGGCGTATCCGATGAAGGTCGACTCCAGGATGCTCCACCGGTAGCGCGGATAGAGTTTTTTCACCGCGTCGGCCGGAAGGCGCTCCCGGTGGGGCGCCGGCCTGAAAAATCGCGCCACTGCCCTGAACATGGAACTCCCTCCTTACCGGTTGGTTTTATTGATCCTGATGCCGAACTTCTTCGACGAGACCGCCGGGAAGCCCGCCGGCGGAACGTCCGGTATCCGCTCCACGAGCCAGCCGCTGCGGCGGGCGTACGCGGCGATGCTCTCCGTCTCGCCCTTCTCCACATGCTCGTCGGGATTGATGATCATCCGGATGCCCCGGCTCGATTCGATCATCTCCCGGTCGCCGCGGCTGTTCCCCGCGGCGAAAAGGGGCGATTCCTGAATGAAAGTTTCCACCGCCTCCATTTTCCCCCCGTCCTGTGGCACCGGCGGCACGATGGTCCCGGTGATCCTGCCGCCGCGCACGACGGACTTCACGCCGATGACATTGGTCTCCGGGATCCCGAAGGCCCGGGACAGGAAAGGCCGGTACATGGCCTCGGGGCTCGCTGACACAATCCACACCTCGAAGCCGTTCTTCCTGAGCAATGCGATCAGGTCCCGCATCGGCGCGAAGATTTTATCCTTATAATACCTATTGAAGCATTCATCGCCGAGGTCCTCCACGGAGCGCACCGTGTCGCCCTCGAAGAAGAGCACCCGGAGCTGCACGTATTCGACCGATACATTGGAGAGGGGCCGCATCCTCCTGACAATATCAGGCTTTTTCCCCGGGTTGTCGAGGGCCGCCCGGTAGAGGCATTCATCGGCAAGGTAATGGGGCGCCTGGCCAATGACGGTACCGTCGCCGTCGAAGACAGCGATCTTGCGTCCTTTTTCCGTGGCGGTCTTTTTCAGGAAGCGTTCGATCTCGCGGTTGGTCCTGTCGCTGAAGCCCGCCACCGGCTCAAAGACAGCGGATGGGCCGCAGGAAACATTTAGCAATACTAAACAAAGCGCCATGACTATGGCGGATCGGGTTGGATTATTACGAACATGTAACATTTAGATAGTAAGCAGTAAAAAAATATTGTGTGTCAAGATATTATTTCCATACCCTGACATCGCGATAAATTGGAATATAGCCTGCAATTTACCCCGGATTTGATTATATTATAGCATGGATGGCAAGGGGATATGCCATGGTTGAAGTGTTTCGCCAAGGTCCCGATCAAATCCTTAATTATCATGATGATCGATGCACCGTCAAGCAATGCCTGACATGAACGTGTTCGTTAAAAATACTTTACATAAACCGCTTTTTCAGATATCTGGTAAGCGGAAACTCCAGAGCGCCCTATGACCAGAAAGCCACGCTGCAATTGGCCGCATGACGGCAAACCGAAAGATGAATGCGGAATATTCGGAATTTTCGGCAACGAGAGGGCGGCCAACCTCACCTATCTCGGGCTTTACGCCCTCCAGCACCGCGGGCAGGAGTCCTCCGGCATAGCGTCATCGGACGGGAACCACATCTACCGCTACGCGGGAATGGGCAAGGTGGTCGACATCTTCACGGCCGAGCACCTCGAGCACCTCCAGGGTGGCATGGCCATCGGCCATAACCGCTATTCCACCACCGGGTCGTCCTTCCTCCGGAACGCCCAGCCGTTCCGGTCCGAGTCGATCCTGGGTCCTATCGTCCTCGCCCACAACGGCAACCTGACCAACGCCGGCGCCCTGCGCTACGAGCTGGAGCGGAAGGGCCACATCTTCCAGACCACCATCGACTCGGAGGTCATCGTGCACCTCATGGCGAAGTCGGGCATCGACGATTTCCTGGAGGCCCTGATCTTCGCCTTGAAGCAGGTGCGCGGCGCCTACTCCCTCCTGGTCATGAACCGGGATAAAATGTACGCGGTGCGCGATCCCTACGGGTTCCGGCCCCTGGTGCTGGGAAAGCTCGGCCCGGCCCGCGTGGTGGCCTCAGAGACCTGCGCCTTTGACATCATCGACGCGAAATACGAGCGCGAGGTTGAGCCGGGGGAAATCGTTGAAATATCCGACAGCGGCATAAGGTCGTTCCGGCCCTTCGAAAAGCGGGACCAGTCCCTCTGCGTGTTCGAATACATCTACTTCTCGCGGCCCGACAGCACCATCTTCGGCAGGTCGGTCTACGACATGCGGATACGGCTGGGGCGGATGCTGGCGCAGCAGTCCCCGGTGGAGGCCGACGTGGTGGTCCCCATCCCCGACTCGTCGGTGTGCGCCGCCGTCGGCTATTCCCGCGAGGCAGGCATACCCTACGAGCTGGGCCTCATCCGGAGCCATTACATCGGCCGGACCTTCATCGAGCCGTCGCAGAAAATACGGGACTTCGGCGCCAAGATCAAGTACAACGTGGTGAAGGAAGCCGTGGCGGGAAAGAAGATCATCGTGGTGGACGATTCCATCATGCGGGGGACCACCATGCGGAAGATCATCAAGATGTTCCGCAACGCCGGCGCCACGGAGATCCACGTGCGCATATCGGCGCCGCCCACGCAGTTTCCCTGCTTCTACGGCATCGACATCCCCACCCACAAGGAGCTCATCGCGGCGACGCACAGCATCGAGGAGATACGCAAGTACCTCCGCGTCGACTCGATCCGGTACCTGACCGTGGACACCCTTCTCACGGCGCTGAACGAGCCGGAGATGCGCTTCTGCACCGCCTGCTTTGACGGGGACTACCCGTGCGAACTGGACGAACACGGCGAGGACAACCAGAAGTATCTCTTCGAGGATTCCGGGATCAACGAGTATTATTAAATTCAATTCCGGGCCGTTTCAAGTACCGCATATAAAAAAGGCGAGGCATTCCAGCCCCGCCTTCGTGCTTTTCTTATTAACTGAGGCATTATATCCCGTCGCGGACCGGCCATACAAAGTAATAGTTAACGCCTGACTTCATCTGGTTTCCGTTTGAACCGTACACATCATTGACAACAAATGCGTATGTGGTGGAAACAAGATAGGTTGTTGATGACCAGAAGACCTGCGTCAACGTGTCCGCATTAACAAATCCTGAATCGTTGAACCAGGTAAGGCCATAACCCTGGTTCTCCAGGCTCATCAATTCATTTTGATTCGGTAGCCTCCAGTCGCTATAGCCGCAATAGGACACGCCGTTCAGCATAGCCACGTAATTCAGTGCATGCTGCCATGTAACCATTCCATCTCCGGAAGTACCGTCTGTATCAAAGGAAGGATACAGCGATGCCATTGCGTTGGCGTCCCGTGCCCACATTAAACCGCTAAGGTTATCGGTTATCGTACCGTCGCCGTTATTGGTAAACCGGGGCGAAGGCCATGCCACCCCCATGAGCAGTTCACCATCCTGGCCGGTTCCACCACAGGCAATGGCGCCCCCGCTCGAGTTATAACATAAAGTCTGGCCTGTCCGCGGAAGCACCGTGGATGTGCCAGCAACTGCCCAGGCGTAATTAGTATTTGACTTTCCCATGGTTCCCTTGATCCCGATGGTGACAGCGGCAACCCATGCATCAGCTGGTGACAGACTATATGTAGTCGAAGACCAGTAGTAAGCAGATGGGACTGTAATGCCAAGGCTGGAAAACCAGATGGAAACATTACTGTTCCCGAAATTCATCAAACTCATTAATTCCGCTATATTAGGAAGCCGCCAGTCAGTACGGGTACCGTAGGCGCTCATATTCAGATTATCAATATAGGTAAAGGCATTGTCCCAGGTCACCATTCCTGAATCTGATGCATCCAACACCCAGACAAGACCGGTCAGGTTGTCTGTAAATGTCTGGATGCCGATGTTATACCTTGTTGCCGGATTCCAGGGAAGCCCTTTCTGCAGTTCACCGTCCTGGCCTGTGCTCCCGCAGGATATGGCGGCACCACTTTCGTCATAACAATCTGCCTGTCCGGTCTGCAGGACCGGCGAAGGTGATGCGGCCAGATAGGTGACGGTGAAATGTGAAGCCGCGTTCATCACGCTTACGTTTCCCGCGCCGTCCTTGACCCACAGGTACAGCGTATAGGATCCCGGACCCCCTGAAAAGGTATATGAAGACGGCGGGACACCCAGCCAGCCGGAATCAGTTGCCAGGGGCGCCGCTGAAGACTCGGTGATCATCCAGGCGGTGACGCCTATATTATCATTGGTGCTGAAGGCCACCGCTATGTTGTTCAGAGTGGTTGATGCGGCGCCGGAGAAGGACGTTACCACCGGCAGCTGCATGTCATAGGTCACGATGTTGTCCGTTGACGTAGATGCCGTGTTGCCGTTCCCGAAGGAATCCTGCACCGTGCTGGCCGGCAGGGAAGGAATCACCGTACCATTCCCGGCCACGGTCTGGGCCTGCAGGGTCCAGGTAATATTATCCGAGGTGGCCAGGCTCCAGGTAACGGCACCGGCAGTCCCGGTCTGGGAGATATCCCCCGCATCAAAGGTCGCCGGATCTATCGCCTTGCTGAACACCACGGTGAATTCAATCGGCAGCGTATTGGTCAGGTCCGGCTGTCCTCCGGCCTGGTCTACGGTAACGGTCGGAGAAGACAGGTCCGCATAGGTGATCGAGAAATGCGAGCTTGCGTTTACCAGGCTCACATTGCCCGCCAGGTCCCGGGCCCACACATAGAGCTCGTAGGTGCCATAGCCGGTGGAGATGGCATACGATGCCGGCTGCACCCCGCTCCAGCCCGGATCCGCCAGGTCCGGCGTAACGGCGGTCTCTGTTATGATATAACCGGTCACCCCGACATCATCAGTTGCCGTGATATCAACGGGTATCAGGGAGGAGTTTGTCGGGTCCGTGCCGGTATTGGCGAAATAGGTCACAACCGGAGGCGTCCCATCGGCCGTGCCAGTGTAATCGACGGTGAAATGGGTATCGGCGCTCAGGGCGCTCACGTTGCCGGCGCCGTCGCGCGCCCAGAGGTAGAGCTCATAGGTCCCGTATCCGGAAGTAATGGTATAGGATGACGGCTGCAGAAGCAGCCAGCCGGGAGCGGTTGGTGCCGGAGGGGTAGCGGATTCGGTGATCATCCACCTGGAGATATGGATATTATCCGTCGCGGTAATGCTGACCGGTACGGTGCTTGAAGTGGTCGTAGCAGGGCCGGTAAATTGCGTTACCACCGGCGCCTCGGTGTCGTCGATGCCGAAGCCGAGGAACGTCAACAGCGAGTCATTTTCTTCCAGTGATTGCTGTTCGCAGGAAACAAGGAGAAAAACGACGAAAAAAGCTATATACAAAAATCTACTCATTCGACAATGCTCCCGGTGCTCATACTGTGATAAAATTACTATAATTTTGTAATAATGTCAAATCCAACCTCGATCGGATATGGCCATCGCGCAATTATTCGACAACAGATTATGCCGGTTTGTTCATTTTTTTTACAAGAAAAGCAACACGAATGACTGGAGCTGGAGGTGCAAGGTATCTTTGTGGAGGCTGCCCGGAGAAGATCACTTTTCCTGTTTAACTCTCTCGATAAGTATGGCGACAGGCTCGGTATAATAGATAACCACCTCATCGCCCTTTTTCACGTTTTCAAAACCTTCGATGGTTTTCCCGACCCTAAAGGACAGGATGGTGCCCTTGGTGCCCCGTACCGAAACATGTCTCCTCCGGTGATTGATCGAGTCCACTACGGCCGTGAGCTCCACCACCCGGGCGGTCACCCGGTAGGGCCTGCCTCCCTTGAGACCGACTTCAACAGTGAGATCACTTTTATCCTTGGTGTCGGGATTGGCTCCGCCCGGAGCAACGACGCGGATCCCTATCGATTCAATATATGTGGCAATGACCTGGCTTCCCTTATGTATGCCGGAGAGATTCTGCACTTCACAGTCCACCCTCAAGGTGGCATAGGTGCCGGCCCTGTCCTTGATGGTCACCATGCGGCTATTATAATCAACGGCAATGACGGTGCCGGTAATGACAGACGTGTCCGTAATTATCTCATCGGGCTTTTTCCCGCCCGGTTTACCCTGCTCCGATGCGCAGGATGACAGCACTGCCGTGGATAATAAAAAAATGGCCATGAATTGTTTCATAGGGACACGTACCATACCCATGATAAATAGTGCGCGGACAGGGGACTTCGATCCAACGAAATCAGCGGGTAAACCATAGTGGTTATTTATTATAAATCAAGCGGAAAATATCCTTTAAATTGATGAACCATCGCCGTTTTTCCGGTAAATTCACTGGTGGCACCCGAAATGAAGCTTTTTGTGCAAAAATACTTGACGAACAGGCGGGGAAAATTTTTCATACTATCACCATTTAGGTGACTAGCTCAACTAGGCAGAGCAGCGGTCTCCAAAACCGCAGGTTGGGGGTTCGATTCCCTCGTCACCTGCAGAACGGGACTTAAACTTTTCAAGAGGCGGGAAATCCCGCCTCTTGTTATTTTCAGGCAGATTGTTGACCTGTGCCATGACTTTCGGGTCAAGCAGGAAGGAAAAGGGCTTGATCCAGTCGATTCTTACCTTAAGCATTCCATCAAAATAGATGCCCGATGCCATTGTTCGTAAAAGCTCGATCCGGCCTTCATTGGTGTCCTTGGCATACGTATCCGAGAAATACCGTAAATAATCGATGACCTCAATGACCTTATATTCATACTTACCCAGGTCATCATCCAGTATCTCCAGCTCGTCTTTTAACCTGCTTATATCAATATTTACCTCATTGATCTTTTTGTATAGATCTTCTTTATTTATCTGACCGTCCCCATACAGGTCAAGAAGCCGTCCTTTCTTGGTTTCATTCTGTGCTATTGCTCTATTTATATCTTTCTTCCGCTTCTTGGTGTTCTGAATCCGTGAACCTATTGAATTGCTGAACACCCGTTTCAGGTAATCATCGAACTGACCGAAATAAACCACCTGCTCTACTTCTTTATCTATCAAGCCCATTAACTCTGTTTCCCTGATCCGTCCTTTCTGGTTATTATTAGCGGCGCATTTATGGTCATAGTAGATGTAGCTGTTTTTGATTTTATAACCTGTGTACATTTTGCCGCAGATGGAACATTTTACGAACTTGGATAATAAAAAGTCGGTTGATTGTTTCCGATGTCCCTTGAAGTTGTCCTCTATGAATTTTATCCGATCAGCAAGTCGTTCTTCAGAAACAAAGGTTGGATGTGATCCTTTATAGGGCACTCCTTTGAACTTATAAATCCCCGCATAGAATTCATTCCGTAAAATTCGGGTTATTGTCTGGGCATTAAACTTATATCCCTTCTGGGTTTTATATCCTTTGGCATTTAGGATTCGAGCCACTTCCACCATGGAATACTGTTGGCTATCATAAAGGTCGAACATCTCCTTTATGATTGGCGCTTCAACAGGATGAAATATAAAATTCTTGATCGTATCATCCCACTTATACCCAAAAGGAGCCTTAAGGGCTACTCCTTTCTTCTCGGCTTTATTCTTGCAGGCCCTTTTTACCGATTGGGATATTTTATTGGACCAGTAATTCGCCATCATGGCCCCAAAATTACCCATGAGAAATTCTTCAGCGGTTGACCCTTCATGAAGAATTACCGCCTGCTCGTAGAAATGAATTTGCAACCTCTCATATTTTATCAGGTCAATAACTCTTCCCCAATCGAGGTAGTTTCTGGAAAGACGGTCATATCAGTAGTTGACCAATAAATATAAATATTTTACTTCCGATAAAATGGTTTATGGGGCATTACTCAACTTATCGGATCACACCCTGCTTGCGCAACAACTCGATATATTCTTCCCCCGACATGGGACATTGAAATAAATCGCGGGCCTGTTTTGTCGTCTGAAGTCTTAACTGTCTTTTCATCATATTTATAAGATTATCCCCAATATCATCGTCACTGCCGTGAGACATATAAGTGGAAACACCTGACTTCTTTCCATCAACCGTATGATGAAAGTATCTGTGATGAGTCTCTTCAACACAAAAGCCCTTCTCTCTAAGGGCTTTTTCAATAATCCGTTTTTTAATGGACATGCTATTCCCGAATCAACAAATCCCGGTATAAATTTTTGAGCCGGATTCCCTCATCCATCAAATCCGCTTCGTTTATCCCATTGTAATAATTATAATAATAAATGATATGAAGGCTCAAATCAAAAATCGCCTTTTCCTTGGTTTCGCCGTACCCACATACATTCAAGGTCTCGTTTTCAGCAAAATACAACCCATCATCTTCAAAGATATTCACCTGAATGGGTTTTCTGGTTTTATATGAAACCTGCTCCGCTTTTACATTCCACAGAGGTATTGAGATTTTTCTTCTAAAAACATCGGAGACCAATCGATCTGATTGAATATCATCCGCGGTAAACGAGGGAGCAGCGCCCGAATAGCTTCTCGGGACGTAGTTCTGACGTTCTGACCATACATCGTTTTCAGCTATTGCATATGCCGCGCTCATACCACATCACCTTTGATATATTCTCTATATTCATCGGTTATCAACTCTTCAAATATCTTTTTTGTCACCAAGTGGCCTTCTTCTAAATGCTTCTCAATGTCAGAAAAACGTAATTCATGTTCTTTCGCGAAATCAAAGTCAAGCAATAACGCTTCGTCTTTTCTATTATCAGAAAGCATTGACGCGATTTTTATCGTAATCAACCCCGCTTCAAGTTTACTGGTTAATACCAAATTTAAATTACTATATTCCTTGCTCATTGACGATGGCAAATTAAAGCTTAAATTAAAAAATTTATTCATCGGCACAATATCGTCTTCCCGTATGAAAGGGATAATATTGATATAACGAAGTCCGATTCTATTGACTTTTTTCAGCTTATAACAATTATCGAATTCTTTCGACAAGCCAAGAATTACATTTTTAAAAGAACTAAAACCTGAATATCTCTTGGTGGAGACACTAAACCGATTAAGGGCGGTCATCACAATAATGCTGCTGTCACTATTGTGATATTGATACGCCTCAAGAGCCGGGAAACTACCAGGTTGAATAGGTGGAACATGGATATTGGGATACTCGTCTCTGATTTTTTCAAAAAAAATATCCCTCCGGTTTTCTACCACCGGCTCACCTGGAAAACGAACTTCAAATACCGCCTCTACAAGAGGAGCGTTTTTATATCTAATATTATCTTTTCCCATAAATTCTAATACTATCCAGAAAAGCCATATATGGTTTTAGTCAACATAAAAGCAATCGTGTTATGAAATATTGCACAATTTATTCATATTTAGTCATTTTTCCTATATATAACAAAATGTAAAACAATTTTTCCAAGATTTATGTCCCAATTCAAATGAAACGATAAAAATCTTTATCAATACGATGACTTTTGGCATAAAAATCTAAGCCAACACATTTTATAGATCAATATCAGCCCAGATTGCGGCATGATCCGAGGCAGAATGCTCCGGCTTTGTAATTTCATTATAATGAGGAAATAATGTTCCATTGGCACCTCCCCAAACTCCCTTACGCCATACACCCCCGAGAGTAACCTTCTGGTATAACGCTGGAGAGAGAAGAATATAATCAATTTTATTCGATTTTGCTCCGTTCCCATAAGTGCCTGGCCGGCCATCACTCTGAAATTTTGGATGATCAAATATATCCTTAAGAGATGACTCAAGTAATGGGGAAAGAGGATCTCTATCAGGAGTATCATTAAAATCTCCAACAATTGCTATATGATCTATCCCTTGTGAAATTCGCATATCATATATTTCCTTGATTCTCTTTGCTTGTAATTTTCGTTTTGCGTCTGAATCCGCTTGAGAACCATATCCTTTACTCTTCAAGTGATTTATCATCAACAATACTTTATTCCCATTACATTCCACAAGATATTCAGGACAATCACGACTGAATATATGAGAGCCATTATTAGAGTCATCAACATGACTAACGATTGATTCAATTTGTCAGTTGGATTTCATTAAAATGCCAACATCAATACCTCGTTCATCATTTCCATCAATCAACATGATTTTATCATATTCAGCATTGATTGGTTTCAATAATTGATCGTTGAAATGGCACAACGCTATTCTATCCTCCGCCTCAATAACTGCAAGAATATCGGCATTAACATCCTTAATAACCCTTGCCGCCATTTGAACCGCTATGTCATTGACAGCTTCTTTCTTTAGCTCAAGCCAGCCAACCCAATCAGCGCGTCCATTAGCCACGATTTCAATAGGACCTGTTTTTGGCCTTTTGAGTAAGCGACCATGGTTTTGTCTCAAAATTACATATTTTGAATCATCACTCTTCTTCAGACCAAGATTTTGAATTGATTTAAGAATTTCCCTTTTAATGGATTCAGTATATGTTTCATTTTGTAATAAAGTATTGAGTTCATAATATTGGGCAAGAATATCTTTCCCATCAGCCCAGCTATTCATATTCATTACGCATACACGAGAAAATAGATTTTCTACATTAAATGAAGCGATACGCATAGCTTTAACCCTCCCTCATTTAAATTGATAAATATATATAGTTACTGTTTATATGAATGTGTTATACTGTCTGTTATACATCTTTTACCATCTGTCAATATAATTTCGATACATTCAAATATCTTCTATCATTCTGAATATTTTTTATCAATATGCCTTCAATAAATAAATTTAAACGGAGGCATTACAATGCAAACCCCAACAACAAATCCCAACACATTATGGACATTCGCGGACCTGACACTTTTTCTACAGGTATCCGAATCCAAATTACGCCACGATGTCTTGGAAGGTGAAATACCATGTATACGAATTGGCCGGTCAGTAAGGTTTGATAAAAATCAAATTGTAAAGAATTTCAACATTGAAATTCCCAAAGAAAAAGAGATAGAAAAAGAAGATGAAAAACCATCTGCTAAACCAGTGTTCAATCGAGGGCCGCGTAGAGATCTTATGATTGAAACAATTACATGGCTTAAAGAGAAAGCAACCCTTCTCCCCTATTCAGAAATTGATATACGACTTATTATTCATGATGGGAAGATAAAACGAGTTGAAAGGACAATTGTTGAAAAGTTGCAAGAGCAATAATTCATGTTGTCAGATTTATTAAAACAGATAATAAAACCAAAAGAAGAGGTGGGTGATCTCACCTTTTCTTTTTATATACTGTCTGTTGAGCCTTTTATTGAAATGATGTTGGTACAACAAAATTAGGCGTTATAATTCAATAATAATTTTCTCTTGCTTTTTAATCAAAAAGACTCATATCTCAATAATGTGAGGTTTGTTTTGAATAATCAAACAAGAATCCAGGAAATCGAGAACCGCTTATCAGAATTGCAAGAAGAAAAAGAGCGGTTATTAAAAGAACTAAACTATATTCATGCCTCTAATGAAAAAGTTACTCATTATGAAATAATGGGCAAACCAGTTTTTGAAACGCCGCCCACAACACCTGAAGAGAAAACCGACTTATTTATTAAACTATTCCGTTGTAGAGAGGATGTATACCCAAAATTATGGGAGAATAAGAATAAAAATACCCAGGGATTTTCCCCAGTATGTAAAAATGAATGGATAAGAGGAAAATGCGATAAACCAAGGATAAAATGCTCTGATTGCCATAATAGAAATTTTGATATTTTTACCGATCAAGTCGCGAGATCTCATCTTGAAGGTAAAATAATCATTGGAACATACGCGATTCGGACAGATGATACCTGTGTTTTTCTCGCCGCTGATTTTGATAAAACCACATGGAAGGAAGATATTATCGCGTATAAAAACGCAGCCAGTCAATTGGGTGTTGATGTCGCCATAGAAATATCAAAATCCGGAAACGGCGCTCATGCCTGGATATTTTTTTCAGAACCATTATCGGCAAGATCAGCGCGTCAATTAGGAACAGTTATTATGGCTTTAGCTTCAAGAGATAGATATACCATGAGTCTTGAAAGCTATGATCGATTCTTTCCCAATCAGGATACAATTCCAAAAGGAGGATTCGGCAATCTTATTGCCTTACCTTTGCAGAAAGATGCTCGTGAAAACGGTAAAACCGTTTTCGTTGATGATTCCTTCAATCAATATCCCGATCAATGGAAATATCTTTCCGAACGCAAGAGGCTTTCTTTAAATGATTTAAATACTATCCTAACAACAGTTAAAACTGGCGGCACATTACAAATCGAATTATTAACCAATGATGAGGAAATCAAGAATGCCGAAACAGTGGTAGAAAATGTATCCATACATCTTGAACCGGGAACCTTTAATGGTAGAATTGATTTTAATCTTGGCGCGCAATTATCAATAAATATTGACTTCCTTCCATCCAAAATCATCAACGCTTTCAAACGAACAGCAACATTTGCAAATCCAAAGTTTTTTGAATTACAACGATTACGTTTTTCAACCTGGAACACGCCACGCTATATTTGTTGCGCGGGAATTAGAAAGAGCGACTTAATTCTTCCAAGGGGAACTCTTGAAACCTGTCTGAATCTCTCTAAATCTGCCGGAGCTAAGGCTATTATTAAAGATAATAGACTAACTTTAAACGATATAGATGTTTCATTTAATGGCGAATTGACCTCTGAACAGGAAAAAGCCGTTTCAGAATTACTCACTCATGATTTTGGTATCCTTGTCGCGCCGCCTGGCATTGGTAAAACAGTTATGGCTTGTGCTGTTATCGCAAGGAGGAAGTCACCCACACTTATTCTTGTTCACCGGAAACAGTTAATGGATCAATGGAAATCCCAAATAATGAGATTTTTGAATATGCCCGCGAAAGCAATTGGCATTATTGGCGGGAACAAAAAGAAAGGCAAGGGGGTGATTGATATAGCCACGCTCCAAACTCTTGCAAGGATGGAGAATCCATTGGAATACTGCAATGAATATGAACAGGTTATTATAGATGAATGTCATCATATACCTGCCGTTTCGTTTGAATCAGTACTCAATGAGTTCCCGGCTCGATATTTTCTCGGCTTGACTGCCACCCCATACCGGAAGGATGGGCTCCAGGCAATAATCCATATGCAATGCGGTCCAATCCGTCACTCTATGATTGCAGTTGGTGAAACAACAATAACTAAAAAGGTCATAATCAGAGAAACAAAATTTACAATGCCACTCGAATCGGGTCCTCAGCCACCAATCCATGAGGTATGGGATAAACTTATAACCGATCCTGAACGACTCAGTTTAATTGCTCAGGATGTAATAAAGGTTCTCACGGATAATAGATTCCCTTTGATACTATCTGAACGGAAAGAGCATCTCAATCTGTTGTCTGAAGAAATTAAGAAGCAGGCGTCTGAACTACCTATAACAGAATTTATCATGAGTGGTGATATGGGCAAAAAAGCACGAAAGAAAGCACTTGAGGATATACAATTGGCATTGAATGATTCACAGCGACCATATATATTATCAACCGGATCGCTTATTGGGGAAGGCTTTGACCTCCCAGAACTTGACACCTTGATAATCGCAATGCCCTTTTCCTTTAAAGGAAGAGTAGTTCAATATGCCGGAAGGCTTCATCGGCAGATATCCGGAAAAACAAATGCCTTGATCTATGACTATCTGGATATTAACTCAGGGCTTATGATTTCCATGTTTAAGAAAAGATTAACGGCTTACAGAGAGATGGGATACGAAATTGACGTTGAGGATAATCTCAAAATTTTAAAATTCATGAAACAAGATAAAAAACCGAGAAAGGATACCTCGGCAGAATTATTTTCAAACTAAATTGCAGTTCAACAGACAGCCTTCCTGCACCAAATCATGACATTCAGCAAAGAAGTGTCCAATAGTTTATGTCCCCTCGTCACCTGCAGACACTGGAAAGGCGGGGTTGAAAACCTCGCCTTTAATTTTCACATAAATTCAATGGCACTCTTGTTTTAAATATGATCCTTTAATACCAATACATCAATCTCTTTGATTTTTTTCAAACCATTATCATTTGTAACGAATAAAGTAGCATCATTTTCTATCCCAACGGCCAGTTGGAGGGCATCAGGAGTTTTTATTTCATATTTAGCCCGCAATATGGAAGACTTTTCAGCTATAAGTGGATCGATTGAATAAATTGTAAAATCATCCGAGGACAACAAGAAATCTTTATATCTTTCAACCAAGTCCATTCTCTTATTCTTTAATGGTTGGGTCAATACCTCTGAAAGTGTAATAACCGAAGAAAATATATGATTGCCTTCTTTCTTTCCATGGCCAAATATGTCTTCGATTACTTTTAAATAAATATCAGATTCTTCGATAAGATAGATAATCGGCGCAGTATCTACCATCAACCTTTTATGGTTTTTCAAGACACCTTTTAATCCCATGCGGCACGCTCATTATTAACATACTTCTGCGCATCGATTCCGTTCCATATTTCCTTTCCCAAGCCACGGATACCGGTTATGCTGTATTTTTCCCCTTGTGAAGAAGACAGGTTGATTTCAGTGACCAGCTTTGAAAGGATTATCTTTTTTTCTTTATTATTAAGTTTTGATATTTCTCTATAAATATTTTCTAATTTTTTAGGCTGCATTTTTTACCTCTGTGTTTCCCGAGATGAAAGTTTTTTGGCAATTTTCAAGGTATTAGAAAATACCGCTAATGACTTTTGCCCCATCTTTTTACTGGAAAGACTTTTCAATATTTTTTTCCGATCAACGCCAGATACAATAATACCACTGAATACTTTATTTTCAGGATTTGCATATTTAATTGTCATGCTATTAGCCAATTTTTCAGTAAACTTATACACTTTTATACAAATAATACATTCAAAGAGTTACCTGTAAACAAAATTTCAATGTTTATCAGTACTATAATACCTTGTATCTTTGTACCAAATTATGACATTCATCAATGAACTGTCCAGCAGTTTAAGTCCCATCTCACCTGCATGCCAGAACGCGAAAAAGGCGGGGTTGAACAACCCCGCCTTTTTAATAATCTCATTTTTTAATAAATGAACGCCAGATCCCACGTGCCAGAAAGACGAGAAGACAGATAGCGCCCAATACGAAAATGATGTCCGGTCCCATCCTGAGCCATGAAACCGTTCGGATGAAATCCCCGCTCGCGATTTCAGGGCTCCGCGCATACCACATGCCTTTGTTCACGGCATGGTAGAACTGATAAAATCCCGAGGGTATCAGACTTATAACAGTCATCAGGAATATGCCGCCGTTCAGGCCCCAGAAACACCATTTGAGAAGAGAATCTGACCATGCGTCTTTCCTGAAAATATGCCGCACTGAGAAAAGCATGAGCGCTATGGCCAAAAGACCATACACGCCAAAGAGCGCGGTGTGGGCATGGATGGGAGTCGTGTTGATGCCCTGGATGTAATACAGGACAATCGGCGGATTTATCAGGAACCCGAATACGCCCGCCCCGACAAGGTTCCAGAAGGCCACGGCGATGAAGAAATAGAGCGGCCAGCGATATTCATATCGCGGCCCTGCCGTTTCTATCACACGCATGTTCCTCGCCACTTCAAAGCCGAGCAGCGTGAGCGGCACCACTTCCAGAGCGGAGAAAACGCCGCCGAGGGCCATGATGGGGGCCGGCGTTCCCGCCCAATACACATGATGAAACGTGCCCACGATGCCGCTCCCCAGGTACAGGGTAACGACAAGGTACACAGTCGTATGCGCCAGCTTTTCGCTCACCGCGCCTATTCTCGTCAGCAGGAAGGCAAACACCACCGTCGCGAATACCTCGAAGAATCCCTCAACCCAGAGATGCACCACCCACCAGCGCCAGTACTCGGCGTCCGAAAGATGGCTTCCCTTGCCGTACATGAGTCCCGCCATGTAAAACAGCGGTATCGCTATAGAACTGTAGAGAAGAAGATGCGTAAGACCGCCTTTGTCTTTCTCATTCTTCAGGGCGGGAAGAATCGCCCTGAGGACCAGGACAAGCCATATCAGCATTCCCGCGATGAGAAGCAACTGCCACACCCTGCCGAGCTCGATATATTCATACCCCTGGTGCCCTAAATAATATCCCTCTCCGCCAAAGAATCCCTGTATTGAGAGCCAGGTGCCGGACAGGGTGCCCAGAACGACCACCACGACTGCCGCGAACAGAATAATGACAAGCTTCCCCTGGTGTTTCGGCTCTTTGCCGACAAAGGGAGCGATAAAAAGCCCGGCGGCAAGAAAGCAGGTCGCGATCCAGAATATCGCCAGCTGCAGGTGCCAGGTCCTGAGCACGGCATAGGGAAGCAGTTTCGCTATGGGCAGACCGAAGAAGCTGGTCCCCTCTACCGTGTAATGCGCCGTCAGCGATCCGACGCTTATCTGGGCCAGGAATAAAAGCGCGGCAACAATGAAATAAGCGATCGTCGCTTTCTGGCTTGCGCTCGGCGCCGGTTCCTGCAACGGCACGAGTGTTGCCGAGTAATCGTCTTCCCTGATATAGCGGTTGTAAAGGAAAAGCACCAGGCCGAGGACGAGGATAAGGATCACCACGCTTACAATCGACCAGATGATCATGTCAGGAGTCGGATGGTTCCCGACAAGAGGATCATAGGGCCAGTTGGTGGTATAGGTCACGGCAGAACCGGGTCGTTCCGTGCCGGCAGCCCAGGCGAGCCAGGAAAAGAAGCTGGCGATCAGAAAGCCGTCCTTTTCGTTTCTGGCAATACCCGGCTGGAGGCCCATCCGGTCATTCCCCTTCTGAAACAGCTCCGAATAGTAATGGGCCAGGTAGACGAAGGCTTCGGCTTGATGATTCGTATAGACAAGCTCGCCTTTCGACGGGTCGTACCGGTTTTTCCTTATCTCCTCTGTGACGACAACGCCGAGCTCCGCCTTTTTAGCACCTCCCAGCGAATCAAAGTCCTTCTGGGTGAAGGCCTTTGCCTTTTCGGGATCGAGCCCCAGACGGCGGGCTGCCGTATAGAGGCCGAGCCGGTGAAGATAATCAGCGGACCAGTCAGGGGCCAGATACGAACCGTGACCCCATATGCTCCCGATATGCTGACCGCCCCTGCTGAAATAATAGTTCTGCCCGGCGTCAATATCCGCGCCGGTAAAGAGAACGGTTCCGGTGTCCGACATTACCACCTTCGGGATCGGCGGTTTGTCGCGATTAATAAGATAGCCCCCGAAGATAAGCACGCCGAAGCACATGACGAGAAGAAATAGAAGCACTGCAAGGAGTTGTGGTCTCATACAGATATGCCCTCCATAATGATTTAGAAAAGATACTTAGTCATGCAAATAACTTTTAATTACACGGGCCTCATTATGCTCGGTATCACGAGCACCGTAAAGCAGGGTGATGTTCTTCTCCTTTTTGAAAATGTCCTTTAATGTTTTAATTGCCGGATTCGTCTTTAGCTCTGCGATATATTTTTTTTGAAATTCCGCCCATTTTACAGGATCGTGGCCGAACCACTTTCGCAATTGGGTGGAAGGCGCAACGTCTTTTAACCACAAATCAAGATGCGCCTTATCTTTTGAAACGCCCCGTGGCCACAAACGATCAACCAGAATACGGTAGCCATCATCGCTTGAGAATTCTTCATATATTCTCTTTAATTTAATCATCATTCTTTACGTTTAATATTTATGATATGAACGCATTGCTATCGCACGGGCCCATTCAGTGCCCTTTGAAAAAACACGGGATCATTCAACTTGAAAATTTTCTCTTTCGACGCGCCGCAAACGGCACAGGAACAGGACGGCTCTTTCTCATGAACATAACCCCATACCGCGGAGACATGGCACTCGACGAACTTCTTCTCCACGCAGTGGACGCTCTCGGAGGACGCGACGGCCCGGAACAGGTGGGCGACCCAGGAAAATCCCTCTTTCCGCAAGATGGCGGCACCAGCGCTACAGCGCATTGAGATCATTCACTGTGCCGGCCATATCTTTTTAAACGCCGTGGCGGGGAAAAAACAGTACGGACATTCATCCGGCGGATTATCGCCGTAATGGATATGGCCGCAGATCCGGCACCTCCATGCGGTCTTATTTTTCATCTCCACCTCGAAATCCGTTCCATCCGCTTCGCTCCGGAGGAGCGGCAGGTCTTCAAGAGGCGGCATGACAGGTTTGTAATTATGCAACGCGTAGCCCGCCACGATGGTTCGCTGGACCTCGCTGGTCCCCTCGTAGATCATGAGCAGCCGTATGTCCCTGAGTAATTTTTCAAACGGGAACATCTTCGTATACCCGTATCCACCCGCGACCTGAACGGCCTGGTTTGCTATCTCAAAGGCGGCCTCGGTGGTATAAAATTTAGCCATGGAAGCGTTGATGGTTGGATCAAAACCGTTATCGATGTCCCATGCCGCCCTCCATACCAAAAGGCGCGAGGTTTCGACCCTCTGGTACATTTCCGCTATCTTGAACTGGATCGCTTCAAAATTCTGGAGCCTGGTTCCGAATGCCTGGCGTTTTTTAACGTAGTCGATCGCATATTCCATGGCCGATCGTGCCGCACCTACGGCGAAGGCGCCGATCATCGGCCGCGTGCGCGCGAAGGTCTTCATTGCCAGCACGAACCCCTTGCCTGGTTCGGCCAGTACGTTCTCAGCGGGGACCCGCACGTTTTTGAAATTCAGGGCCGTGGTGTTCGATGCCCGCTGGCCCAGCTTGGGTATATGCCTGCCGACAGACACGCCATCCCATCCGCGTTCAACGACAAACGCGCAGATGCCTTCATGCTGTAGCTTCGGATCAACGGTGGCGAATACCGTCATGTAATCGGCGATACCTCCGTTGGTTATCCAGTACTTGGTCCCGTTAAGGATGTAATCATCCCCGTTTTTCTCGGCCCGGCACCGCATGCCGGCCACGTCAGACCCCATGCCAGGTTCCGAAGTGGCGAAACTTATGAATTTCGGTTCCCGGGCTAAAATAGACAGGTATCTTTTCCTGATCTCCTCTTTATCTGAAAGTATGATCGGCTCGAACCCCAATGAATTGACGAAAATAGATGTTGCCAGGCCGGAACAGGCCGCCGCCAATTCCTCGGTTACAATCGCGCTCTCTATGCTCCCGAAACCGATGCCGCCGTACTTCTCTGGTATGTCTCCGCTCATGACGCCGGCTCGGTGGGCCTTTTTGAGCAAGTCAATCGGCACCTCGTTCGCCTCGTCATAATAGGCGGCAACTGGCAGCACTTCTTTTAAGGCGAACTCCCGCGCGCGTTTCTGGATATCCAGTTGTTCCGGTGTTAGAGTAAAGTTCAGCATGGCACTTTCCCTCCGTTGTATTAATGAATATTAATACGATAATACCGCAAACGCTACCGCGCTCGCTCGTATCTCCAACCAACCATCTCCTGCCGGTAACGGCACCTGCGCCGACCGTGGTCCCGCGGCTATTCACGGCATATTTTTTTGACATAGTCAATCGCCGATTTTGCGGCGCGCGCGCCTTCTCCCACCGCGACGCTTATCTGCAGGAAGTTCCCGGTGCAGTCACCGGCGGCGAATATCCCCGGCACATTTGTTTTTTGCTCGTGGTCGACCTGGATGAAATTTCCATCAGCGATGATTCCGAGACTCTTCGCGAAATCGACGGATGATGCCTCGCCGACGGCCACAAATATCCCATCAACAGGGAGTTCCTCTCCTGAGTCAAATACGACATGCGAGATATTTTTTCTGCCTTTAAGCATTGATAACTTCTGTTCCATGACGGGTATTGATGCGGCAGCAAGCTGTTTCATGAAATCGGCATTCATGGCGGGTTTTTCCCCCAGGGTACAGATCCGTACGGCATGTGAATACTCAAGCAATTCAAGCGCCTGGTTCGCCGCATAATTACCCTCTCCGATGACCATGATCCGCTTATCCTTGAAAAAATAACCGTCACAGCTCACGCAATATGACACGCCTCGTCCTTCATATTCTGACAAGTTCTTGAGCACTGGCTTTTTTCTTTCTATTCCGGTCGCAAGGATAACCGCGCATGAATTGATCTCCCTCTTGTCCGTTTTAACATTAATGCCGGCATTGTCTTTATAATGCATGGACAGCGCCCGCTCGCGCATTATGGACACGCCGAATTTTTCCGCCTGGCGCATCCCCCGCTCCATGAGTTCCTTACCGGTAATCACCTCGGGGAAGCCGAAATAGTTATCTATACGGTAATTTCCGGCGACTTTAGGTTCCATGCCAATGAGGAGCGTAGCAATCCCGGCGCGCGCCGTGTATATGGCCGCCGACAGGCCCGCCGGCCCCTGGCCGATTATAAGGATTTCAGTCTGCTCCATAATGCTTCTCAGGACTCCTTGCCCCTGCCGTCATCGCACGGTTCATCATCATCAGTGTTACGCACCATTTCGGGGTGAGCTGTCGAAGTGCATTGCGGGAGAGGTTCGGGAATCATTTTTTCCTCGCAGCAAATAGGGGCGACTTTGCCTTCTGTAAATTCGGCGGTCCTGTTGCACAGGGCGCACCGATAGAGTATTTCTTTCTTTTTCATTTCTTTCTCCTCATGGTTCCCGACAAGGCGGGGTTATTTAATTTTTGCATCAAGTATACCCATTAGTTTTTTGATATCGAGTTTTCTCAAATACAGGGGGGCATCGCTCTTTTTATACGGGGCAAGGTTTTCCTCAAATGTCTTATTGCCACTGTTGATATAGATGACCCCCAGGGGAAGCTTCTCCATCTCGATCGATTTTTTCAGAGCCTCGTCCCTGTTTGAAGGATCATAGGCGTCGTCAAGATAATACGTATTGCTCCTGTACCAGCTGAAGTTGTTTGTCTTGTTAAAAAGTGACGCACGGATGCAGTATGTCGACGAGGGAGTACCCTTTGTGCATTATCGCTTTTTTTATAATTTCTTTTGTTTTTTCAATATCGCCCGAAAATGCCCGCGCCACGAACGAGGCGTTCATCGCCACAGCAATTGCCACCGGATTGAAGGGATCGAGGAAAACCCCGGTAGTCTGTACCGGTGTCGTGAAGCCCCTCCTGCTGGTGGGTGATGCCTGCCCCTTTGTCAGGCCGTAGACCATGTTGTCATGGACCAGGTTCGTGATGTCCGGGTTCCTTCTCAACGCCGCCAGGAAATGGTTTCCGCCTTCACCGTAGGTGCAGCCGTCGCCGCTTTCAACGACAACCGTCAATCCCGGGTTGGTTGCCTTTATAGCCGTTGCCGCGGGAAGCGACCTCCCGTGGAGCCCGTTGAAAAAACTCACGTTTATGTATTAAGGCATCTTTGCTGCCTGGCCGATCCCTGACACCATCACAATCCGTTCCCGCGGGATGTTCAGATCGTCAAATGCGCTCTTAACCGACTTTATGATGTCGTAATTGCCGCATCCCGGGCACCATGCCATGTCGGGCGGTCGATCAAAATCGAATACTGAGCTCATCATCATCCCCTTACGCGAATTTCTTAAATTCCTCGGCGAGTTCTTCGACGCTGAACGGCATTCCGTTATACTTCAATATCTTCCTGTTGAATTCAAATCCCGTATGCATGCGGATAAGGGCTCCGAATTGGGACGAATAATTGTTTTCCACAATCGCGGTAAACCGTCCACGTTCCAGGTACCTTTTCGTATTTTCATGCAGCGGGTAGACCTGTGAATAATGGAGGAGCGCAATGTCGCTTCTTCCAGATACTTTTATTGCCTCGAGGATGCCGTTCAGGGTTGAGCCCCAGGATACGACAAGGCACCGGTAGTCATCCGGGCCGTACAGGTCGGGCGGCATGTTGTCGGCACCCATGGATTGAAGCTTTCCCATACGCTTGTTCACCTGGGCGACGCGGACCGCGAAATCTTCCGTTATATATCCGCCCTCGTCATGTTCATCGCTGTCGAGACACACAATGCCGGTGCCATATCCGGGTATTCCCCTCGGCGAGATGCCGCTTTCGGTCACTTTGTATCTCCGGTTGCCGCTGTCCGTTTCTGTGATGATATTCGTACTCATCGAGTTGTCGACATTCACGCCCGGAACCGTGCCATTGGAATCAAGGAAATATTGATCGGTAAGCAGTATGACCGGCACCTGGTATTTATCCGCCATATGGAAGGCTTTCCGGGTTAGATCAAATCCCTGCGAATAATTGCCCGGTGCGTATATGATCCGCGGGAATTCACCGTGTCCGGAAAAAAGGGCGAACAGGAGATCCCCCTGCTCAGTCCTTGTCGGCATACCGGTAGCCGGCCCGGGTCTCTGGCCTACATGGATCACCAGCGGGGACTCTAACGCCCCCGCGAGGCTCAATCCTTCCGTCATGAGGGCAAAACCGCCTCCGGAGGTGGTCACCATCGCGCGGCCGCCGGCATACCATGACGCAATGGCCATGTTTACCGCGCATATTTCATCTTCGGCCTGCTCGACCACGATGTTGAATTCTTCCGCAAATTTAGCAAAATTAACGAGAACGTCGGTAGAAGGAGACATCGGGTATGATGAAACGAAATTGCACCCTCCCGCGATTCCTCCCAGTGTTATTATTTCAGCGCCGTTGATCAGCAGTTCACCCGAAACATCATGAGAGGCTGCCGGAGGGATTTCGATATTCCCTGATAGCGCAATTTCTCTCCCCGCTTCAAACCCCTTCTTGAGGGCCTCGATGTTTTTATCAATCACATCGTCAGCAACCCGGAAAAACTGGATCCCGACCTGACCTTGCACACCGTCTTCGTTAATCCCGAACAGGCCGGCAAAGAGGCCCATGACAACAAGGTTGAGAAATGTCTTACCCCCGATTTCTTTCGCTATTTCCAAAAAAGGAATTTCGATGACCGTGTATCCGCTCCCCCGGTACCGCTCCTCGAGGAATGCCGGGTCACTGATTATGACCGTGTCGCCGGTGATCCGTTCATGAAAGCGGGCCATGGACCCGGGGCTAAAAGGAACAAACACATCTATCCGGCCAAGGAATGAATCCGCTCTTTCTGGCGACACTCTTATTTCTGTTGAATTATTTCCTCCCCGGATCCGGGACATGAATTCGCTGAAAGAAAAAACATGCCTTCCGGAGAGTTTGAACATCTTCATCAAAAGACGCTCAAGGGTCTGTATGCCCTGTCCGGCCTCACCCGAAAGGACAATGGATAGGTCAGTTCTTACGTTTTTCATATCACCTGTTTATTGTTCCCGGGATAACCAGCTAAGCGGCCACCCGTTTGTTTAACAAAGGTCTATCTGAAAACCGCAATTTGCAGCAGTGCAAATGCGGCAAGAGCTCCGGCTCCGTGAATCGGGATCAACCTTCCAGGAATCGGCTTTTTTCTCACATGAAATGAAAACAGAATGAAGCAGCCAAGGGCCGCAAATCCAATAAACAATACCGTGATATAATTCATGTGGAGCCTCCAGAAATAATAGTACGGTAGTGAAAACGGAAAAAATTAAAATTGAGAAGGGTTCACATAACCAATGATATACAGCGATGTTTAGTTTTAATATACTACCGGTTTTCCGAAAAAGCAAACATCACGAAACAATAAAAGTATATTTTTTCCTGAATTAGCGTGATAGCAGGATTACATATCGGCAGGAGTAATGAGACCACGATCCCATATGCTGTCCGGCAACTGCCTCAGGTTTTTCACCATGTAAAGCCATGAAAGTAGTTTCAGTAAATAGTATGATCTCCTCATTCGAAGGAATATCAGACATTGAATGACCGTAATGCACAACTCGAACGTTCCCGGATTTATTAATCAGCATTTGTGCCGGTAATCTCCCCAGCTTAAAAAGCTTGACCTCCTGGCCGTACAATTTCAAAACCTTATGTTCGGGATCGGGTAAACCGATAAATGGCAGATCTTCCTTCGTCCAGTAATCCCGGAACGCTTCGGCCTTTTCCGGTCCCACCACGATGATTTCCGTATCCAGTTTGACGAAATGTTGATATTCGTGGCGCAACTGCGCCATATGCGCGCGGCAAAATGGTCAAAAAAAACCCGGTTGAAAACCACCATTACATTTTTCTGCCCGGTATGCCCCATGAACTAATAATAAAGACAGAGCACCTTACTGAATATTAAAAGAATTGTCCAATAGTTTAAGCCCCCTCGTCACCTGCAGCATAGAACACAAAAAAGGCGGGGTTGAATGGCCCCGCCTTTTATTTGCCTTATGAAGCCTTGAAATATTGAATACTTATTTTTCCTTGAATGGGTTAACAACTCTCAGTTTCTTGTCAATAACCTGTCCGTCGCTCATATCCTCTGAATAGAGTATAGTACATTTGTTTTCCAATGCACTGCTGATAATCAGGCTGTCATAATATGAAAATCCATATTGATCGACAATATCCAATGCCAATTGTATTGTCTTGGAAGTGATATTTTTTACAACGCAAATTCTTGAAAGGAATTCGATAGCTCTTTTAATTTCACTGATCTTGATATTCAGTTTCTTATACAAGACATTCGATATCTCATTGAGGACCTGGACAGAAATAGCGGGGTTTTCCTTCATAAGATCATTAGCAATAATCTTCTTACCGTACTCAGCGCCAAAGGAATAGATTATTACATTGGAGTCGAGAAATATCTTATCTTTGATTGGCTTCATCTCTATTGAACTTGAATCCGCTTAAATCGATCCGGAAGTTATTAAAAAAAGAATCGATTTCATTCTTTTTAGTGATTCTTCTTACATTAGACTTCGCAGTAATATCTTTATAGTGTAATGTAACTTCAACAGGATTAGTTATTTTACCTTGATACTTTTTAGGGATGATAATAATACCATCCTTTGTTTTCGTTGAAAATTTTATTGATTTCATATTCTATTTTACCCTTATTCAAATTAAGGCTAAATATACATGTATGATAAAAAATGTAAAACATATTTTTCTTGTGTGGTCAGGCCGCCTTCCCATACCAAATTATGACATTCAGCAAAGAAGTGTCCAATAGTTTAAGTCCCATCTCACCTGCAGACACCGGAAAGGCGGGGTTGAAGGACCCCGCCTTTATAAATTAGATTCCTCGCTCGAGATCCACACAAATTTTTTTCAATCCTATTGACGACACTCTATAATTTTCGTATATTGATATCATTATACGATATCGCTTTATGATACTATAATGCCAATAATGAAAAACAACGAAACATATTCAACCTGCAACAACTGCACCATTTTACTCGTGAAAAGAGCCTATGAAAAATCACGATTATTCAGGATTATTCGCGAACCCCTCCGGCTGGGCATGTCAATCATGGGCACACTGTATGGAATTGACCCAACACAATACCCGGTGCGAAACGCTCAATGCAGGGGATGTCTTCGATTCATGAAAACGGCGCTGAAGGAACGATCCGCGCCATTCAGGGCGCTCAATGCTTTGATAAATCCTTTGTTCGACCGGGCTATCGAACGAATAGTGGGAAAAATTGCGGTAATGGAAGCTAAGACATATGCCATACAATCAACACATATGACTGCCGGGGCCGGAGGAATCCATGAAAAAGCACTCACTGATTGAAGTGTTCACAGTGTTGGTCGGCTTTTCCCTGCCCTCGGCCATAGCCATGACATGCTCCCACCTTACGATGCAAGGGACTGGTCTTGACCCGGATAACGGTCATTCTCCGGGCTACATCGAAAAACCTGATCGTAATTGCCCTGACCAGCGCTGACGGAGAAATGATAATTTCATTATTATGAACAGAACAGAGGTAATACATGATTACACTCATCAATAAAGCCTTGAGAATAACGATAGTGCCGAATATATTGAAGATCGCATCAGCGGCCATCTTCATACTGCTGGTTTATTACGGCATCCAGGCACATTCAAATGACGCCGCTCTATTAAAAGAGCTGAGGAACACGAACATCGCCAATCTGTTCGTGTGGTCTTACTGGTGGCCGCTGATCGTCGTGGGCGCGGTCTTTCTCGGCCGTATATGGTGCTTCGCATGCCCGGTGGAGATGGTCACATCCCTTTCCTCGAAAATTGGGCTGAAGCTGAAGCGGCCCGCATGGATGCTGTCCGGTTGGCCCATTACGGTCTTCTACATCATCATTCTCTTCGTCGGCATCCAGGTGCTGAAGATCCACCGCGACCCTGCCATGATGGCGGTATATCTCCTTTCTATCGCAGGCGTTTCGGTCGTAACCGGGCTCCTTTTCGAAAAAAACACCTTCTGCCGGTATGTCTGTCCGGTGGGGCACCTGCTGGGACTGTATTCCCGCCTCTCCATCATAGGATGGCGGGTAAAAAACAAAGACATATGTTCAACATGTAAAGACAAATCGTGCATCCGCCAGGATTACCTGTACAATACGGCGACAAAAAGCTGCGGCGTGGACCTGTACCCGGGGAGGCTGGACGACAACACGAACTGCATTCTCTGCGCCGGGTGCCTGAAGGCCTGCGGAACCTATAACAGCACGGGAGTCAAGGAACGGCCGAATCCCGGATTCTCATATATCGGGTTCGCGCGGGACATTTTCAACCACAAGGCGCTCTCATACGCGGAAGCCGCGTTCCTGTTCGTGGTGTCGGGATTTGTCATCAGCGAGATACTTTCCGAATGGAACGCGTCAAACGCCGTTATAAGCATGCTGCCGGGAATCGTAAAAGCCGCTGTCGGGGCAAAGGGCGCTCTTTCGACAGGTTTGATTGACGGATTCGTTGTTTTTCTTGGATACCCTTTTGTCATATGGACGATTCCTTTTATCATGCTCAGGCTGTCGGGAAGCGGAATCAGTGCCGGGGAATACCTGCGCAATTACGCGGTCGCTTTCATTCCCATCATGGCGGCAGCCCACCTGTGCAAATCAATCCTCAAAATGTCGTCGCGGATTCCTTATTTCCAATATGCGGCCGCCGACCCTACCGGCATGGAAATGGCAAATGACATAGTAAATAAACAAATTGTTCTTGCAACAATGCCCGAGTGGACCGCGTATGTAGTGACAGCGCTGATGGTAATTTTCATTGCCGTCGGGATTCATGTGTCGATGCGAATAATACGGAACCTAAATGAAGCATTCATTCATGCCGGTAAAACGGCGCGGTTTGCCTACTCGATTCCCCTGCTGTATGGAGGAATATTCGCCGTCACCATCGTTCTCTGGCGGTTCGCGGGATAGCATGACTAGAGGTGATTGAATGAATAAAAATGAATCGGCAAACGAGCTGGCGCGTGAATTCCTGCTGGGATTCATTAAAATCCATATACTCCACCACGCTTCAAAGGAAAAAATTTACGGGAAGGAATTCCATGAAGAGCTGAACCGGCACGGGTACGACATGTCCTTCGGCACCATCTACCCAGTGTTTCACCGCCTTGAAAAGAACGGGTACCTGCTTTCGGAACAGGTCAAGGTAAACGGGAAGATCAGGAAATATTACACCATAACGGAAAAAGGTAAAAAAGTACTCAATCATACAAAGAAAAAAACGCAGGAGCTCTTCGATGAATTGAACGAGTAATGAAAAGTGTTTTTTGAGCATCATGCCGCCTTCCTATACCAAATTATGGCATTCAGCAGAGAAATGTCCAATAGTTTAAGTCCCGTCTCACCTGCATGCTAGAACGCGAAAAAGGCGGGGTTGCACGACCTCGCCTTTATTATTTACCCTCTAACCTTTTGTATTTATACTTGATGTGCTATACCCATCTTTTGCGCTATGAAATGCAACTTTCTATCATTGGTCCATAACATGCAATCCGATAGCAACGATGAGGCGAGAAGATTGATGTCTACGAATCCGATTCCCTTTCCCTGGAGTTTTTTCATCTCAATAAAACGTAATAATTCCTGGAGGCTTATTTCAGGTATCGAATCAAGTGTTTGCAACAGATCCAGAATCTCTTCACGATTATTGAGAGTCCCGCATGCAAGTTCCCCGATTATATAAGGATGAATTGCCACATCGGAATTGTTCAGCAGTTCTGCCAACCGGGGAAGGCCCTTTCTGAAGTGTTCTATCCATACTGATGTATCAACGAGAACCATAGAGTTAGAATTTATTCCTTCTTCTCGGCACCGGAGTCAATGACTTCTCTGTCCCGCCAAGCTTCGCAAGACGCCTGCTGTTCTCTCTCTTGACAAGGGCTTCGAGGCCAAGGCGGACAAGAGTGGTTTTTTCCTCTATCCCGGTGAGGGCTGAAGCCTTCTTGATTAATGATTCGTCAATATTTATTGTTGTTCTCATATGCATCAATATGCACATTTTGTGCATATTAGTCAAATATTTTTTTAATCTATGATTGTATTATTAATCTAAACTGAGTTTTCAACCTCCCATATCATAAATTCCAGCAAAATCTCATCAATTAAAGAGTTCGAAAATCGTCCCTGATCCCTCAATTAATCTTTCGAACTACAATCCTTCGATTCGGAAAAACATAGCTTTAATGTCCATCATTAATATTGAAAAAAGCATTTGACAATGTGTATAAATATTATTATTTTTGTGTATAAGGAGATTGTTATGAGAACCAACATCGACATAGATGACAAGCTTATGCATGACGCCATGGCGGCAACAAAGCTGAAATCGAAGAAGGAAGTGGTGCATGTGGCCCTGAGTGAGCTGGTGCGCTTGAGCAAGCAAAAAAGCATCCTGCGTTTTCGCGGCAAGGCCAGGTGGGAAGGCGATTTGGATCAAATGAGGGCCATGAGGTAAATCGATTGATCGTTGATACATCAGTATGGATAGATTTTTTCAATGGAGTACAAAACAAACAAAGTGAATATCTTGCTGGCTCCATAGAATCCGGCAAAACCATATTCTTGCATTCAATAATACTCATGGAAATCCTGCAGGGGTTCCGGTCAGACCACGACCATGCCGAGGTGAAGGATATTCTCCTGTCGTATAATTTTGTCATGGAAGATCCCGTGTCGGACGCCATCGGAGCATCTGACCTGTACCGCTCCCTCAAGAAAAAAGGGATCACGATCAGGAAAAGCATGGATTGCCTGATAGCGTATGCGGCGATCAAGAACGGTCTGCCGCTGCTCCACAGGGACCGGGATTTTGATATTATTGCAAAACACTCAAAATTGAAACTAATTGCACCATAAAATTAATTTTTAGAGCATTATTTTTTACAAGTTTAATTTACTTCCTGCAACCCAGATCATTATTTCAAGCACGATACCATCAATCACCGGGTTTGAAAATCGTCCCTAATTGCCTGCATGCCAGAACGCAAAAAAGGCGGAGTTGAGTGGCCCCGCCTTTTCATATCCACACTGCAGAGATATTTATGAACCTGAATAATTCAGGGAAAAAAAGTAATGCCGTAAAACAGGACGTAATGACCGATAATACTCAAGACTACTCCAAGACTACGGCGGCTACCTGACCTTCTTCACCAATACCTTGTCGATCCTGTTGCCGTCCATATCGACAATCTCGAATAAGGAATCCCCATGTTTTAGGGTTTCCCCAGTTTTGGGAATCCTGCCGATCCGCTCCATGATAAATCCGGCCAGGGTATTGTAAGTCCCCTCTCCGGCGATATCCACCTTGAAGTGCCCCATGAAATCATCCACTGAAATCATTCCATCAACGAGATGACTGCCGTCTCTGCGCCGGGTGATTTTCGGGTTCTGCTCTTCGGAAACCTCGGGCACCTCGCCCACTATTTCCTCGATAACGTCATGGAGCGTTACCAGGCCGGTCACGCCGCCGTATTCATCGATAACGAAAGCCACATGGGACTTATTCGCCTTAAAGAGCTCAAGCACCTTGAGAGGGCTTATGCTTTCAGGCGCGTACACGGGCTTTTCAATATGCCGCGTCAGGGATTTGTATTCACCCCTGATGATCTTCCTTAACACGTCCCTCGTTTTTATCACCCCGACGATATGGTCGAGGCCGTTCCTGCATACCGGAAGGTACGGATAATCCCCGAGCTCAATAATCCTGTCCTTGATCTTTTTTGCCGTTTCCGTTATCTCGATATATTTAATGTCCGGCCTCGGACTCATAATTGAAGCGATCCTGTTTTCATGAAGATCGATGACTCCCTCGACCATTTCAACCTGCTGTTTTTTTATAAGGCCGAAGGCTTCCCCTTCCTTGATGAGCAGCTTAATCTCTTCCTCTGTAACAGGCGGCTCCTCTTTACCGGCTTTTTTCGCCCCGATGATTTTCATCACCAGGTTGGTAATCACGGTAAAAAGACGGACCAGGGGCATGAAAACGATGGAGAGTATTTTCATGGGATACACAACAAGGGCGGCAATCCGCTCAGGGCTGCTCAATGCCACCCGCTTGGGAATGAGTTCTCCGAACAGTATGGTAATGAACGTAATTATAATGACGACGATACCGGTACTGAGGGCATTGCTGTAATCCGCTATCACCGGCACCGAATGGAAATACAGCTTGAGGCTCTCGGCGATTGTCTCTTCGCCGTACGCGCCGGCCAGAATGCCGATCAGCGTTATCCCGATCTGGATCGTTGACAGAAACGCGGTGGGCGATTCAACAAGGCCCAGCACGGCCCTGAACGAGGCGTGTCCCTCATCAGCTTTGGTTTTTAACCTCTGCTTCCGTGACGATACCACCGCCATTTCAGACATGGAGAACAGGCCATTGAGAAGTATCATGAAGATTATGACCATTATTGCGAACAATTCATTCGACATGGCGATACAACCTCATCTTTTCATGCAATATTCATTATATAATCATAGGGATTATTAGACCCGACGATCATATAACGTAAACAATAAAATAACCGGGAGTGGATCAGGCAAGGATTATAGAAGATTTATATAGATAAAACCTCTTGAATGGGATGAAAAACCTGCAAAATAGTATAATCTTGGATTTTTCAAGCCGCTTTCCTGCGCCAGATCATGACATCAAACGAATCACTGTCCGGCAGTTGAATTCCCGTCCCGCCCGAAGAATAAAAAAAGCGGGGATTTCACGCCCCCGCCTTACATCTTGCTTCTTCCATCTTTTCGTCAGGCATTATTCTTTCATTCCGTTCAACGCCCCTGACAGGCGGCCGTCTTAGATCCGCTGTCAGACGACACCGCGCCTCCCCGACCGGATCAATCGGACAGCCTTATGCCGTGATCAGGCAAGGTCGAAGCGGTCAAGGTTCATCACCTTGTTCCACGCGGCGGTAAAATCATGCACAAACTTCTTCTGTGAATCATCGCAGGCATAGACTTCCGCCAGGGCCCTGAGCTGGGAGTTCGAACCGAAGATCAGGTCCACGCGGGTTCCGGTCCACTTGAGCTCGCCCGTCTTCCGGTCGCGGCCTTCGTATACGCCGTCCTCCGCGGCCGGCCTCCACTCCGTGCCCATGTCGAGGAGGTTCACGAAGAAGTCATTGGTGAGCGCTTCCGGGCGTTTCGTGAAGACGCCGTGCCTGGTCCCTCCGACGTTTGTGTTCAGGACCCGCATGCCGCCTACGAGCACCGTCATCTCCGGCGCGGTGAGCGTCAGGAGCTGCGCCCTGTCAACCAGGAGCTCTTCGGCCGATACGGCGTATCTGGTCTTCTGATAATTGCGGAAACCGTCGGCTTTCGGCTCGAGTACTGCAAATGAGGCCGCATCAGTCTGTTCCTCAGAGGCGTCCATGCGTCCCGGCGCGAAGGGGACCGTCACCTCGTGACCGGCGTTCTTCGCGGCCTTCTCCACGCCCGCGCACCCGCCGAGGACGATCAGGTCCGCGAGGGACACCTTTTTCCCGCCCGACTGCGCCTTGTTAAAGTCAGCCTGGATTTTCTCAAGGGCCTTGAGCACCTTCGCCAGTTGGGTCGGCTGGTTGACTTCCCAATCCTTCTGCGGGGCCAGGCGGATGCGGGCACCGTTGGCGCCGCCGCGCTTATCGGATCCTCGGAAGGTGGACGCCGACGCCCAGGCGGTCGAAATCAGCTCCGATACCGACAGGCCGGACGCCAGGATAGTTGCCTTGAGAGAAGCGATGTCCTTTTCATCGACCAGCTTGTGATTGACCGCCGGGATCGGGTCCTGCCAGATAAGCTCTTCCGCCGGGACCTCCGGCCCGAGATAGCGCGAGCGCGGGCCCATGTCACGGTGGGTCAGCTTGAACCAGGCCCGGGCGAAGGCGTCGGCGAATTCGTCCGGGTTCTCCAGAAAGCGGCGCGCGATTTTTTCGTACGCGGGGTCGAACTTCAGGGATAGGTCGGCGGTGGTCATCATGGGCCGGAGTTTTTTTGACGGGTCATGGGCATCGACGACCATGTCCTCGTCGTCAACGTTCTTGGCCAGCCACTGATGGGCGCCCGCCGGGCTCTTGACCAGCTCCCAGTCGTATTTGAACAGCACTTTCAAATATCCCATGTCCCATCTGGTCGGGTTCGGCTTCCAGGCGCCTTCAATGCCGCTCGAAATGGTATCGCCGCCCTTACCGCTCTTGTAACTGCTCTTCCAGCCCAGGCCCTGTTCCTCGATCGGAGCGCCTTCCGGTTCCGGACCCACATGCTTCGGGTCTCCCGCGCCGTGGGCCTTGCCGAAAGTATGTCCGCCGGCGACGAGAGCGACGGTCTCTTCATCGTTCATGGCCATTCGCGCGAAGGTCTCCCGGACGTCACGGCCGGAGGCGACCGGATCGGGGTTGCCGTCCGGTCCTTCCGGGTTCACGTAGATAAGGCCCATCTGCACCGCGGCGAGAGGGTTTTCCAGGTCGCGGTCGCCGCTGTACCGGCCCCCGGGCTTATCGCTCGTGGCCAGCCATTCATCTTCCGAGCCCCAGTACACGTCTTCCTCTGGCTCCCATATGTCCTCGCGGCCGCCGGCAAAGCCGAAGGTCTTGAAGCCCATCGATTCCAGGGCAACGTTGCCGGCCAGGATCATGAGGTCGGCCCAGGATATCTTGTTCCCGTATTTCTTCTTAACGGGCCAGAGGAGTCGCCGCGCCTTGTCCAGGTTGACGTTATCCGGCCAGCTGTTGAGGGGCGCGAAGCGCTGGTTTCCGCGGCCCGCTCCCCCGCGTCCGTCGCCCATGCGGTAGGTACCGGCGCTGTGCCAGGCCATCCGTATCATGAGACCGCCGTAATGGCCCCAGTCAGCGGGCCACCATTCCTGCGAGTCGGTCATGAGTTTGACAAGGTCCTTTTTCAGCGCTTTCAGGTCAAGCTTTCTGAATTCCTCCGCGTAATTGAAGCCGGGATCCATCGGATTGGACTTGGCGGAATGCTGGCGCAATATTTCGAGTCTCAGCTGGTTCGGCCACCAGTCACGGTTCGACGTGCCGCGGCTTGAGGTGGTTTTGATATCTTTCTTTGTATCACTCATAATAGTCCTCCTTAAAATTAATTTACCGATCTTCATTATAAAAAAAACAGGAAGAAACATTCAGACAATCCGGTCTTGCTGTATTACCTTTTTTTTCTTTTTCTACACTTATCGCAGGTACCGAAAAACTGTATGGTATGGCCCGATATACAATGTCTTGTCAATTCACGGGCTTTTTTGGTTATCAAATCCTGAAGCGGCATGGGGAAATCGGTAACAGTTTTACACGTATCGCAAATAAAATGATAATGCAATCCCGGTATTGCGTCATAATGCTCAATCCCGTCGCCGAAATCCCTGCGGGTTATGCGTCCCTCCTCGACAAGTATTGTGATGTTGCGGTACACGTTGCCGAGGCTGAGGGAGGGCATTTCCCTTTTCAGGGCTTCGTAAACAAGATGCGCGGTCGGATGATCCATACGGGATCGTATGAATTCATAAATCCTTTCCCGCTGTCTGCTCCTGCGACGCACGGTTTTCATATTAATAATGATTCTTAATATTAATAAATTACAGTACAAACGTCAAGTGAATACAGCAATAAAATATCCGCCAATTTCATTTTTATTGGAATCAACCGACACGTTGTGAAGACTACGCAATTCAAAGCGACGATGATGAAAAATATATGAACGCCAAATTACTATTCAAATATCAAAACTAATATATAGAAACACTTCATAAATGATTGCAAATCGTTGTACATAAATTACAAAGGATTATGCACTCGGATTGATTGTATCTTTTGCTCACTTTTCATCAAGACAACATTCTATACCAGATTATTACATAAGGTAACGAAGTTTCCACTAGTTTAAGTTCCATATTGCCTCCGGAATGGCACACACAGAGGCGGGGTTAAGCGACCCCGCCTCTGTTTATCATTCCGGGGATTATGAACTGTGTCATCTTCCCTTATCTTCTTCGACCAATATTACCATTGACAAATGATTCTTCTAAATGCATTATCAATTGCTATTGTTTTATGCGGCCGGGCAAGAAAAACAATTTGGTGGTTGAACTATTCATCGGGATTGCCACAGGAATATTATGCCAATATTTTTTTTGAGATATAAAAAAGTAATCCGTTGGAAATCATTGTTGATTATAACCGGCTTTTTGTTATTCGCCTTCCTAACCGGTTGCAGCGGCTGCAGCAAGGGTAGAGAAAACTGGCTGCCATACCTGCCCTTGTTCATTGACGACGTCCGCCTTGCTGAAGACGCCCCCTGGCCGATGTGGCAGCACGATCCCTCCCATACCGACCGCTCCCCCTACAACGGTCCCGCGAGCGTGTCATCTGCGAATGAAGCCGACCTCTGCTGCTACGGCATCTTCGGGTCCCCGGCGCTGGATGCCGGATCCAACGCGTACATCGGATCGATCCGCTCCGGGAATATTACGGCATTGTGCGACGCCCTGGCCGATCCGACAGAGGGCGCCTCCGGCCTGCTCCTTGGGATCGATTTCTCCGGCGCGACACTGGCTGGTTTCCCCTTCGATTCCCGGCGCGGAAGCGTCATGGCCACGGCCATTGAGTGCGCCCCCCTTCTCCTCGACGACGGCAGCATCGTGTTCGGGAAGGACGACGGACACATGTACCGCGTGAGCGCCGGCGGCCGCCTGCTCTGGGACACTGCCTCGGATGATCCCTTTAATCCGGCCGCGCCCACGGACGACAACGAGCAGATGATCCCCTCGCCCCTCCCGGGACCCGGCAATACCCTCTACTTCCTCAGCCACTTTGCCGACGTGTACGGGCCCGGCCCGGTCGCCGATGCGGTCGCCATCGCCTGCCCGTCGATTGATTACTTTAAAACAACGGCCACACCCTGGTACTCGAAGCTCTACGCCCTGGACGCGCGGATCGGCTGGCGGCGGTGGGTATTCAATCCACGGAACGATCCGGCCTCCGGCGGTCAGCCCATGGTGGGATGGGGGTCACCGGTCCTGGGATCCGACGGCTCCTGCATCATGGGCCTCATGCACACGGAGCTGTCAGGTGACCACTATGTACCGACAGAGGGACGGGTCTTCGCCATCGGTCCTGACGGAAAGCGCCGCTGGGTCTTTCCCGCGGAAGGGGATCCCCCGCTGGACTATTCCCTCTGGGCGTCGCCGGTCATATCCCCCTCCGGCGTCATCTATATCGGGGCGAGCGACTATAACTATGCGGGCGGGGCAAAGCTCTTCTCACTCACGGCGGAGGGAGTGAAGCGCTGGGAATACGATCTGCCCGAGAACACCATCGCGGCCAGCCCCGCGCTCCGTTCGGACGGTACCATCATCGTCGCCACCCAGAACCGCCATCTTACCGATCCGGCCCAGCGCTATGGCGTTGTCTATGCACTCAAGGACCTGGATGACCATGCCGCACTGCTGTGGCAATATCCGCCGGCGGGCACAATTCCCAAGGGATTTTATTCCTCACCCTTAATTGATGCTTATGATGGGGTTTATATAGCGAACGAACCCTTTCCCTTTGCAGAAGGCGAAACAGGAACGCTCCTGGGGCTAAACAGCGATGGAAGCCTTCTGTTCAGCTACACACTGGCAGGTTATGTCCATGGCAACCTGGCCCTCGGCCCGGACGGCACGCTCTATGTCCCCCTGCGCAATCCGCCGCGCCTCCTCATGATTAAATGAACAGGGGGGAATATCCTCAATTTAACATCAATATGAACTCCCGGCTGCAATTACCCATAGTGTCTCCCTCGTCCGCCGGCCGGACCAGTCTTCAGGATTTATCCGGGGAAAAAATAAATTTTTGGAACCATTCCATAAATCCGGGGTCTTACACCCATAGTTTAAAGGATCAACAAATCAAAGATTTGTATTAAAAAAAGGAGCAAGATTTATGAACAAGCTTAAAACGTCTCTTATAATTCTCTTATCAGCGGTGATGTTCATCAGTTCGAATGCTGTCTTTGCCCAGAAGAATGAAAGACCATATCTGAGATGTCAGGAAAACTTTAAAGCCATGGATACAGATAAAGACGGGAAAGTCAGTATGCAGGAATTCAAGGCCGTCAAGCACCCCGGAGGCAATGCGGATGAAATTTTCAAACACCGGGACGCCAACAAAGACGGATTCCTGACACTGGAGGAATTCTGTAAAGGCAAGGGGCGCGGGGCCGGCCAGGGCAAAGGCAGGAATAGGTAATACGTTTTATGAACTGGAAGACAGGAAGATTACACTCCTGTTCCATACCAGACCGTGAACTTCAGCAAAGATACAGAAGTGTCCAGTAGTTTAGGTCCCGTCTCACCTGCATCATAAAACGCGGAAGAGGCGGGGTTGCAGGACCCCGCCTCATGTTTTTATCATGGGATCCTGATTCCCCCCAGGAGGGGAGGGACGCGCCATCAAGGCTTGAATCCCTCCACCAGTCCATTCATCTGCTCATCGGGCTGTATCAGGTTGACCTTAATAAATCCGGCTGATTCGAGTGATGATCTGATTTCATCAAATGAATAGGTGCCGCCTCCTTCTGTCACCACAAGCATATTCACCGCAAACAAGGCCCCGCTGAGAGGATGCGTATGATCAGCATTCATGATATTGTCACGGATCACCAGCCGCCCCCCCGGGAGAAGGGCCCGGAAGATCTTTCGATACAGTTCCATATTCTGCTCCGGGCTATTTTGATGGATAATGGCAGAGAGCAGCGCCAGGTCATGTCCAGCCGGAAGTTCATCTTTGTAAAAATCACCGGCAACCAGATTGACTCGGCCGAGCAGCCCGGCAGCTTCAAGACGCCGCCGGGCAATATTGATTACCGGGGGGAGGTCAAATATGGTGGCGGTCATGCCCGGTGCGGCATCGAGAAATGCCTGCGCGTATGACCCCGGACCGCCGCCGATGTCGAGCAGTTTCCCGACATTGCCCGGTCGTACTGCCGCCACCACCCCGGGGGCCATCCGGGAGGCGATAACATGCATGGCGCCGATAAACGCCTCCCGCTCGCTTTCGCCGATGTCCAGGGCCTTAGGTCCGGTGCCGCCTTTTCCATGGCGCACGATATCCGTCAAATTCGACCACCTTTTCCATCCCCCTGAAGCGAGCATGACCATGGGCATTATTGAAGCCGGCGATTCCTTTGACAATAAAGACGATGTTTCTGCCGGGCAATGGTACTTTCCCTCTTTTTTTTCGAGCAGGCCCATGCTCACCACAGCATCAAGCACCATGGTGATTCCCCGCACGGTGACTTGCAATACATCCGCGATCTCACGGGCGGACATCGGTTTTTTCGCCAGAAAAGTAAAAACATCCAGCTCGGCGGCAGTCAGAAATATTCTCGACTCCTGGAATTTTGATCCCAGGGCCATTATGGCGGGAGGAGTCATCGGCATAGGTTGCCTCCATGGCGTTTAATTGTTTTTCGAAGGGTGCCGGCCTGCATACAGGAAAAGTTTATGAAGGGAAGAGTGATGAGTCAAGTTGATTTTAAAGGCGATCCGGCGGCTTAACATACCCGGTTCCCATCGCTGAATACCGGGTCGAGGATAATGTCCCCTTCACAAGTTCTTTGACAACCTCTTTGTGCCTGCAGAAAAACCTGCGGGGCAATTCAAAATCGTCTTCAGATGGGTGATAAGATCCCATTGCCATAAAGGCATTATTAATCCCCATAAAACCGGTCCATCAGCCGGAAACGCTTTTTCACTTCAGGGTTATCCATGGGCCTGTAATGCACCAGTTCCTTCCCTTTTACTGCGACAGATATGACATAGGGAAGCTTCATTTTCTGCGTCACATGATAGAAGGTAACAAAATCCGCCAGGTCTTCCGCCCAGCTCTGGCTTCCATAAAGAGACACAAAAGGGCTTGTTGCCAGTCCGCGGTAAACCTCCGGCGCGTCTGAAGCCTTTATCCGGGGCCCTTTGTTGAAGCCGTAAAAAGTCAGGTCCTTTCTGAAAGAAAAGTCCTTGAGGGGCTCATGGATTGATTTCCATATTCCCCTGACAAAATCAGTCTCCTCCCTGGGATCGGTATAAAATCTTCTTACTTCCTGTTCAACATAGGGCGTGACCCTGCAGGCATAATCAACAATATGGGCGCCCTCATGGAGCATTATATAGGTCAACTGGTTCACGCCGCTGCCGCAATTGACAGAAATCTTCACATCATTTTGACCGATGAAGCATGAGCGCTCCCGCCAGGTCAGCATTTCCGACAGGTCTTTCATCTTCAATATCCCCGGATTTATTACCAGGTAGAAAAAGAGATTCTTTTTACCGTCAGCGACCCAGTCAGCCCCTCCGCTTCCCATAAAGTTATTGATAAAATAAATGCCGATGAGGCGCTGTTTCAACACCTTCTTATGGAGGGGCGGCAGGTTTTCCAGGCTCCTCCTGATGTCCGACATCTCCCTGCCGTCCGGCATATATACGGTATAATCCTTCCGGCCGTCCGTCTCCATCCAGAAATCCATCACAACCTTGGGCGCCGGGGCGATTCTCTCATGGAGCGCCAGGTCCTGCCGCAGGGTGTAATTCCCGAGCTGTTTTACAGGAACTTTTACAACATCATTATCGCATTTAACAAATATCACAGAAAGAGAGATGACAACAAGACATGCTGCTTTTTTCATGAGGCCATCCTTATCATTCATCTTATTTCTTCTTTATATATCCGTTCTCGGTGAACCAGTTAAGCGCCTTCTCAATCGCTGATCGCACCGGCGTCTGGGGCAGCCCCAGCTCCTTCACCGCCTTTGAACAGTCATACCATTCCTGCTTTTTGCCGATCCGGATCTCCGACGCCGTGACCACCGGGGGCTTTTTCGTGATAAAAGCGCCCAGTTCGAACAGGTACCCGAGGGCGACTGCAGCGTGATACGGTATCTTTATTCGCGGCGGTTTTACCCCGGCGACCTCCGCAATCAGCCTGAAGTATTCAGTAACCGTCATGTTCTGGTTCCCGAAGAGGTAGCGCTCGCCGACCCTGCCTTTCTTAGCAGCAAGGATATGGCCCCGGGCGACATCCTCCACGTCGATGATGTTCGTTCCCCCCTCGATATAGCCGGGCATCTGCCCCGTGGCAATGTCGATGATCATCTGCCCCGAGGGAGTCGGCTTGATGTCGCGCACGCCGATAACCAGGGTGGGATTGACTATCACGATGGGCAGCCCCAGGGGGACGAACTTTCGCGCCTCAACTTCGGCCAGGTACTTGGAGATGGAGTAGTGGTCCCCGGTTTTCCAGTGATTGAATTCGGCGCTTTCGTCCACCGGCACGGGGCCGTGGGCGCCCATGGTGTTGTTGGTGCTCGTGTACACCACCTTCTGCACCCCGGCGTCGAGGGCGGCCTTCATCGACGTCTTCGTCCCTTCGACGTTGACCTCGTAGGGCAATTTCCTGTCAGGCACCCAGTGCGCGAAGAAGGCCGCCGTGTAATAGAGGGTGTCGCAGCCCCCGAGGGCCTTTCGCATGGAGTCGCCGTCGCGGATGTCGCCATAGGCGATCTCCACGTCAAGGCCGTCGATATTCCGCGTATCGCTGGTTTTCCTGATAAGGACCTTTACCTCCTCGCCGTCCTTGAGGAGTTCCCTCACGATTGACGAGCCCATGAAGCCGGTTGAGCCGGTGACGAGTTTTTTCATTGCTGCCCCCCGCCGAAACAATGTCGGAAACTACATGCTGTGCCATCATAATGTTGATCGCGCTTTTCCTATATCCTTTTCAAAAGATCGGACCGTTCTATCAATGCCGCAATATGCTTCCGGTCAGCGTCGGTAATCTGCGGAAGGGGGCTTCTTACGACCGGCGTGATGGGATGCCCCAGCTGCCGAAGGGTTTCTTTAAAAACCGCCTGCCGGGAATTCCTCCCGATCATGACGGGAAACGGCAGCCGGCTTATCACCTTGAACCCATATTTCTGGATTTCCGCCGGGATGTTAAAATTGTTCATGAGCCCGATGTGCCGGTAAATATCATCTTCCACGCGCCGCGCCTTTCCATGATCGCCGGATGTCCAGCTGGCATAGCATTCAACGACGGCCCGGGGGGCCACCGAGGGGATAGAACACATGACCCCGGAACCGCCCGCCTGCAGATTCGACAGGAGAAGCTGGCTGGTCCCGCTGAACAGCGAGAATTCACGATCGGAGGTGTTCTGTATGTCCCGTTTCATTTCAGCCACGCACAGGGAGCTCTCCTTGGCCCCGACAATGCCGTCGATATGATACAGTTTTTGCAATTCATCAGCCCTGAAGAACAGACCGGTTATCTGGGGGAAATGATAATACATGACATGTTTCCCGGTCGCCCCGGTGACGCGGGAATAGAAGGCATATACATCGTCGTACCGCAATGGATAATAGGCGGGAAGCGCCACCAGGTACGCATCGAAGGGAATCGCGTCGACTCTTTTAATAAAAGCCAGGATATCGGCGAGACTGAAAAAGGCGCAGCCGACAACGACCGGTATCCTTTTTTTTACCTTTTGGGCTACGGTTTTAACGATACTGAATTTTTCATCTATGGAAAAGTAGGGGGACTCCCCCCCGCTGCCGAGGACAAGGAGACCGTGGCAGCCCTCGGTCACGTAATAATCGACGAGATGCCGCAGGCCATCACGGTCAAGGCTTTCATCAGGTTTCAACGGAGTCGGTACAACAGGGTAAACACCTTTATACGCTCCTGCGCCGCCCATACCATCACCTCTGCAAAAAAGACCCGGATTGGCCATGCCGGCCATTAGACCCGTCAATGAACAACAGGAACTATATTTTTCGGCCTCTGTCCAGCGCTTTTTCTGTTTCAGGGCTGACGGCATTATAACCCGTAATGTACGATACCCGCCGGCCGTGGAGAAACATTCCGGCGCAACATTTCCGCGAGTATACAGTCCGCAAAAAACAGTTTGACAAAAATATAACAAAAAAAATACTCTTCGATCAAGTGATTAAACATAAAGAGGGCTTCGCCCTCAACTCAATAGGAGCAGGGGAGCCCTGCGGGGCTTCTTAAGGGGCTCCGCCCCTTAGACCCCGGAAAAAAATACATGGCCAAATTAAAACCTGTTTTCGGACCCGCCTGCCTCGTGACGGGGGGATCGGGATTTGTGGGACGCGCCCTCGCGCGAGCGCTCCTTGACCGGGGCTGCACCGTACACTCCCTTGACATCCGGCCCGATGCGAATCCCATTCCCGGGGTGAAATACTTCACCGGCGATATCAGGGACTACCAGGCGGTCCGCGCGGCCGCCGAAGGATGCGCGACGGTCTTCCACTGCGCCGCGGTCATGAATTTCCTCGGCATCAGCCGCCCCTCCGTGCGCCGCGAGGTGTACGGCATCAACGTTGACGGCACGGAAAACATTGTCAGGGCCTGCCGGGAGACCGGCGTGAAGGCCCTGGTGTACACCAGCTCCCACTGCGTCTGCTTCGACACCAGGCCGGTCATCGCCGGCGACGAATCCAAACCCTACGCGAAGCGCTATCTCGACCTGTACGGCGAAACGAAAACCGCGGCCGAAAAGATCGTTCTCGCCGCGGACGGCGCGGGCGGCCTGCGCACGGCGTCGCTCCGCCCCGGCGGGGTTTGGGGCTCGTCCGACGACTGCTACATGTTCTCCAAGTTCATAGAACAGCTGGTGAAGGGGAAGCTCGTCGCCACGATCGGACCGGCAGACGCCATCATAGACAACACCCATGTGGACAACCTGGTCCTGGCGGAGATCCTCACCGCCGAAGGCCTCATCAGGAAGCCGGAGGTCGTGGGCGGCCAGGCCTATTTCATCGTCGACGACGAGCCGATGAACCTGATGGAATGGCTGCGCCCCCTCATCGAAGGGCTCGGGTACCGTATGCCGGCGCGGTCCATCCCGGCCCTGCCGATGTATTTCCTCGGATTTCTCGCGGAATGCCTCCACTTCATCGGCGGGCCCCGTCCCTTCATGACCAGGCTCGAGGTCCACAACCTCACGGCGAAATTCACCTTCCGGCAGGACAAGGCGCGCCGCCACCTTGGATTCAAGCCTGTCACCGGCAGGGAAAAGGGAATGAAGGAATGCATCGAGTTTTATAAAAAGCATGTCAATGTCAACTAAGCGCCGGCCGGGGTACGGAACCCCCGCTGACCGGCGATAGCCATTCATACGATCAGACGCTGATGCAAAACAGCGCGATGGTCGCCGGAGAGGAGCACGTCATCATGAACGTAAAAGAACCTTCCAGCACAATACAACAGTGGGACGAGGAATTCGACGTGGTCGTTGTCGGTTTCGGCGGGGCCGGTGCCTGCGCCGCCATCGAAGCCTCGGACAACGGGGCCCGGGTCCTCGCCATCGACCGGTTCACCGGCGGCGGAGCCACGAAAATGAGCGGTGGGGTGATATACTCCGGCGGCGGCACCAGGCACCAGAAGGCCGCGGGCTTCAGGGACACGCCTGAAAAAATGTACCGCTACATGATGCGCGAGATGGAAAGCAATCCGGCCGCCTGCTGCGACGACGAGATCGATCCGGCGGCCATGAAGGCCTTCTGCGCAAAGAGCGCCGGAAATATCGAATGGCTTGAAAGCCTCGGCCTCGTGATCCCGGAAACCTATTTTCCCGGCAAGACCAACCAGCCCCCGGGCGGCTTCGGCCTCTATTTTTCCGGAAACGAAAAACAGTATGAAGGCAGCGACTCCCACGTCCCACGGGGTCACGTGCCCATGGGCAAGGGGATGTCCGGCGGTTTTCTCTATTCGACCCTGCACAGGGCGGCCCTGGACCGCGGCGTCACCGTGCGCTGGCGGTGCCGGTCGGAAGAGCTCATCACCGACGAGAGCGGCGCCGTGGTCGGCATCGAGGTCAGGATGCTGAGCCGTTCGCTTCCGGTCCGGGCTATCCACGCCCTGCTCTTCAACCTCGGCTTTGTAAGCAGCAAGGGCAGGAGGCTCCTCTCAATCGTGGAAAAGAAATTCGGCAAAACGGTACGAATCCGGGCAAAGGGGGGCGTGATCATTTCCTCCGGCGGATTTGTATATAACAGGAAGAAATTCAATGAATACGCCCCTGCCTACAGCGGCTGTCTCCCCCTGGGCACGGCCGGCGACGACGGGAGCGGCATGGACCTCGGCATGGGCGCCGGCGGCGTCCTGAGCTCCGTGGACGTGTGCGCGGCCTCACGCTTCCTCTATCCGCCGGTCGCCTTTGTGTCGGGAGTGCTTGTCAACATGGAAGGGAAGCGCTTCTGCGACGAAAGCCTCTACGGCGCGAGCATCAGCCGCGCGGTGACGCAGCAGCCGCAGCGCCGCGCGTATCTCGTCATCGATTCCGTGATGCACCGTGACGGCCGCCTGCAGACCAGGCGCGAGGAGCGGCTCGGCAATTCCCTTATCAGCATCCTGAAGGGCGAGCAGAACCACATCGTCTACCGCAAGCTCACCACCTTCGTGAACCTTCACCTGAACCGGGAAAAGGCGAACACCATCGCAGGCCTCGCGAAAAAATGCGGCATGCCGGCGGAAGCGCTGGTGCGCACCGTGGAATCATACAACACCCAGTGCGACGCGGGAGCGGATAAGGAATTCCGGAAACCGGCAGATTATCTCCGGAAGATCGTGAAGCCGCCTTTCTACGCCATCGACTGCCGCATCGAGACCATGAAGTTCCCGAGCACCTGCCTCACCATGGGCGGACTGAAGGTGAAGGGGCTCACCTCCCAGGCGGTCAGGGCCGACGGTTCTGTCATCCCGGGACTCTACGCGGCCGGGAGAAGCGCCGCCGGCATTTGCTCCCGGTCCTATGTGAGCGGGTTCTCCCTGGCTGACTGCGTCTTTTCCGGGAGAAACGCCGGGGCCCACGCCGCGGCACGGGCGGTGAAGAAATCCCCGGAATCAAGAAAGACAACGAAGAGGCGCCCATGAAACTGGAAGGAAAAGTCGTTCTGATCACCGGGGCCTCCACCGGCATAGGAAAGGAAGCGGCCGTTGAATTCAACCGGGGCGGCGCCCGCGTCGCCATAGCCGCGCGGCGCAAGGAGCTCCTTGACGAGCTCGCATCACATCTGAGGGAGCCCCTTGTACTCAAAACCGACCTGGCCGACGAGAAACAGGCCCGGGACATGGTGGACAGGACTGTTCAGCATTTCGGAAGGATAGATATATTGATAAACAACGCGGCCACGAGCATTGTCGAGAGCTCCGACCGTATCAGGCGGGAGGACCTTCTCCGCGCCTTCACCGTGAACCTCCTCGGACCGGTGGCAGCCTCGCAGCAGGCCTATATCCACATGAAGAAGCAGGGAGGCGGCCACATCATCAACGTCGGCACGCCCGGGTTCATGATCGGCGTCCCCTTTTACACGCCTTACGCCTGTTCCAAGGGGGCCTTCTCCGCCTGGACGCGGACCATCCAGGGGGAATGGGCCGACGCGGGGATCATCGTGAGCGAATACTTCCCCGGGTACACCGAGACCGGCGCGGTGGCGGAATCCGCCTACGGGCCCATACCCATGGACCTGGTCATGAACAAAGGCAAGGGCTTCCTCGCGCGGTACTTCTCCGGCGCCCGGAACGGCAACGACGTGGCAAGGGACCTGGTCGCACTGGCGATGAAGCCGCGGTATCTCATGTTCTCAACCTTCATGGAGCGGCTGGCCGGCTTCGTGGCCAACATCCCGGCCATACGCATCCCGGTGGTGAAGCGCATGGCGGCCACGGCCAGAAAGAAGATGGAGGCTAGATAAGCCCCCCTAAATCCCCCCGGAGGGGGGACGTATAGTTCGATATTCGGCAAGCCCCATCCGGGGGGCCGGGGGGCTCGAGATATGAAGGAGTTCAAACATGTGTGATCTCTGCATGAAGCACGGCGCCGGCGGCAAGTGGTACCTGAACGCCGAGCATTATTCCAACGAAATCGTGGAGAAGTACAACCTGCGCGATTTCCTCATGGAGCAGTACAAGAATTTCGAGCAGATGTCCGTGCGCAAGGTCCACGGCTTCAATGCCGTGGGTATGGGATACAAGCTGCGGATCCCCCTGATCGGCAAGATCATCAGGCATACGGCCGAGAGCCTGCTCCACAGCACCAATCCGCCGACGAACCCCTTCAAGCCGGAGGGACACATCGGCCAGGTGATCCCCCTGGAGGACGCCATCGCGATACTCGAAAACTGCGCCGCGGAGCCGATCATCGAGAAGAACTGCATGTGCCGCTACATGTCCCGCGGGGAAAAGGAGGCCTGCTGCATCAACTTCGGCGTCATGTCCGAGATCGTCGACAAGCTGCCGCGCTTCATCCCGGAGAAGGACAAGTATTTCCTCACCCGGAAGCAGGCGGTGGAGCGCTTCAGGGAGCACAACCGGAAGGGATACATCGGCACCATCTGGTTCGGGCCCTATCCCTACATAAACAATCTCTGTTCCTGCGCGAACCCGGAGTGCGCGGGACTGCGGCCCCGCCTCGATTACGGCATCAAGTCAATCTTCAAGGCCGAGTACATCGTCCACCACCACGAGGAGGACTGCAACGGCTGCGGCGCCTGCGTCAAATTCTGCCAGTTCGGGGCCATCGAGCTTGATAAGACCAGAAAAAAAATCACCATCGATATGGACAAGTGCTTCGGGTGCGGCCTCTGCAGGCACGCGTGCAGGCAGAACGCCATTCACCTCACGCCGCGCGATGAGGTTGCCGGCCACGAGAAGGATTACTAGATGTGTGGCCCCAACACCCCTCACCCCCGGCCCCTCTCCCATTAATGTATAACGAAAGGAGAGGGGGGAGTCTCAGATTAAAAACAATTCTCACGGGGCCCTCTCCTTATTTCCGAGATACATGGGAGAGGGCGCGCAGAGCGGGGTGAGGGGGACAACAAAATGACAGGTAAACACATGAATGCAAAGATAAAGGGAAAAACGAAGATAACAATCGATTATAAAAAGTGCGGAGACGGCGTGGGCGTTGACCCCCGGGACTGCTGCGCCTGCCTCAGGAAATGCGGCCCCGCGGTCTTCCTGCTTCACCAGACCATCGGCGCCGTCGAGGAAAACCCCTATGACCCGAAGAAGTGGCGCGTCACCGCCCTCTGGCTCGACCTGTGCACGCGCTGCATGAAGTGCGTGGAATCGTGTCCGGCCGGGGCCGTGTCGGTGACATGGCGGTGATTGCGCGCCAAAAACGCGGGATTATATATCCACTCACGGCCGCTACAGCATGCCGCATCATGAACATATCCGGATTTTGCACGGCCGTTCCCTTCTTCATAAAAACGTGAACTCTTCCTCCAACATGAACGTGATAAAATTATTTTTACAAAAAAAGCGCCATGTGATGTTTAGTGCCGATTAATGTATTATACTGGTATTAATGGCTGTTATTCGAATTCATCAGGCATACGCCATCAGGACAGCAGGATTGATGCCATGTATGTAAAATTCTGGGGCTCCCGCGGTTCAATTCCCGTTTCCGGTCCTCAATTCGCCAAGTACGGCGGAGACACGCCCTGTGTCGAAATCAGGACAAAAAACAATGAAGTTATTATAATCGATACGGGAACCGGCGTCAGGGAGCTGGGGAACCGGCTCATCGCGGAAAATAAAAAGAGGATCCACATCATCTTTACCCATGCCCACTGGGACCACATCATAGGGTTTCCCTTTTTCAAACCCCTGTACGAACCGGACACCCGCGTTGTCATAGCAGGGTGCTCGGATTCGCAGACAGCCATCAAGAAAATCATATCAGACGTCATGGAGCCGCCCTACTTTCCCGTAAAGTTCAGCGAGCTGAAAAGCTCCATGCATTTTGCCGGCACGTGCCAGGAATTCATACTCATTGATTCAATAAAAATAGTTCCCATCAATCTTAACCATCCAAACTATGCCATCGGTTATAAATTTATTGAAGACGATAAAACCTTTGTTTACCTGACCGATAATGAAATCGGTTTTACCGAACCGGGAAGCAGAGAACTGGTCTTCCGGCATCCGGGCGGCATGGACTACCGGGAGTATGTGGAATTTTCCCGCGGGGCCGACCTCCTGGTGCATGACGCGGAATTCACCCATGATGAATACCATCGAAACCGCTTCAGCTGGGGCCACAGCTGCGCCCGGGAAGTTATTGATCTGGCCATTGACGCCGGGGTCAAACACATGGGGCTGTTCCACCTGAACCAGGACCGGTCCGACGGCGAGGTTGACGCCATGGTCGATGACTGCCTTCGCATCCTGGAATCAAGGCATAATGATATGCTGTGTCACGCCATTGCCCAGGGGTATGAAGTTTATCTATAAAATATAATTGTTCCTGTCGGCGACCTGCCTGTATCACTAACCCCATGCCGCCTTGTCCCCGATATTGCTCCGGATGATTGCGTCCAGATCCCCCGCCCGCTTCAGCATCTGACCGGATATTTTAACAATCTCCGATGTTGACGAAGATATAGACGACGCCATTTCCGCGATCCTGGTGACCATATTCACATTTTCATCCATCGACCTCTTGTGCTCGCCCGTCGACGCTGCGATCATCCCGGTCAGTTCATCAAGGAGCTTCGACTGGTTCACAATAAGGGCAATGACATTCCCCAGGCTCTCCATCTCCCTCGCCACGGCATTGACCTTTCCGCTGATCGCGTCGATGCCAGTAAAGATATGCTCGATGGATTTGCGGGTATCGTCCATGATGGTCATGCTGCTGCTGATATCGCTGATGATCTTGGCTATCTGCCCCGATATCTCCTTTGAGTTGTCGACGGTTGCGGTGGCAAGCTTGCCGATCTCGTCGGCCACCACGGCAAAGCCCCGTCCCGCCTCACCGGCCCGGGCAGCCTCGATGGAGGCGTTAAGCGACAGGAGGTTGATCTTGTCCGTGATGTCGTTGATGACCGACATGAAATTCCGCACCGCCTGCCCCCCCTCGCCGATAACGCCGATGATCCTGGACATCCGGTCCATGTTGCCCCCCGTCTCACCGGTCGAACGTGTTATCCCCGATATGCTCTCCAGCGCGTCGCGGCTCATGGCGATGACCGTCTCCTGCGTGGAGCGGAGGTCCCGTACCATGGCGGAGACCTTCGCCCTCTCGTCAACCTGGCGCGCGCCGGCCTCTTTTATCGAATCGACGGACGCCGTCAGCTCCTCGAAGGCGGAGGCCATCTGCTCGCTCATGGCGGCCTGCTCCTGCGACATGTCGGAGAAGCGGCGCCCTATCCGGTCCTGGTCAACGCCGATCTGGGAGAGTTCCGCCGCTATCTCGCGGGATGTGGCCATGATCCCCTCGAGGAACGACGTCCGGTTTTCCAGGTTTTCCTTGGTCGCATTCAGCTCCCGGTTAAGGGTCCGGAGACGGTCAGCCAGGGCAAGGGAGAGGAGCACGATCAGCGCCGCGGAGCCGCCCTGGAGGGACCACTTGGTGAAGAGGCCGGACGGGAAGACTCCCATGCTCTTCAGGATGTAGACAAAGCATCCGGCCAGGAAAAAGGACCAGGCCAGCAGATAAAGACGGGCGTTCCGGTTTCCCTTGATATTGACGCGGATGCCGACCAATATGGCCTCGCATACAATCACCAGGGCAAACCCGGCCGACATCATCATGCTCCAGTGATAGCTGACGAACATAGACGCGATGAATATGACGCCGGAGACAGCGGCGCTGACGACGAGGATTATGTAGCTGGTCCGGTCAAAGGTACGCAGATCGAGAAAATCTATGGTGAACAGGATGGCGAAAGCAAGGACCAGGCACAAAATCAGGGGGATGCAGAAATTAGCGAACCACGGGAATGACGGCCACAGGAACTGGAAAGCCGAGCCGTTCTGGGTCATGACAAAGAGGAGGAAATTGAGGATGAACAGGACGTAAAACAGGTATTCGCGCCGTAGCGTGGAAAAAAACACCACCAGGTTGTAGACGATCATGATCAGCATGATGCCGTAGTAAAGCATGAGAATCCTCTCGTCGGCACGCGACGCGCTCAGGAATTCACCGGGAGACCAGAGGCTGAGGACAATGTTCATGGCGCTCTCTGACTTGTGGCGCAGGTACACATCGGCGGAGCTTCGCGCATTGATCTTCAGTGGGAACACGATAGTGCGGTCGTCGATGGGCCGTTTTGAGAAGGGCATGGTGTCTCCGGCAAGATAATGGCCGGCCGGCTTCCCCGATGAAAACACCCACATCTCCACCAGGTCCAGGAGGGGATACTCATGCTGCACCAGAACATTGAGGTCATGGGCAGCTGTATTGTCGAGAGTAAAGCGCGCCCAGTAGACCGATTTTGTAAAGCCGAACCCCAGGGATTCCTTCGAGGAGGACTTCCAGTCCCTCGCCCTGTCTCCGCCCCGGACATCCTCCACCGTCAGGCCGGCGGCAGGATCCTCGAGATATTCGACATGGGGACAGAGGTTTATTTTTTTTAATGAATCATCCACGCTGATGTTCCCGGCATGGAGCAGCACCGGGACTGCAGCCATTATAATGGCTGCCGGCAATGCGCATCGAAACAACCGAATAACAAGCATAGGTAACCTCTTGATTGAATTCACCGATCGAGCAGATTACCCCCCCCTGCAATAAAAACGGTTATCCCATTTCTTTTAACACCTGTCAAGTCATTAGCAAATGAGATTAGTATTGATAACCTGCACCTGCTTCTGACATGCATGGGAAGGACCCGGCCACAGCAGGACCATGAACCGGGGGAGTCTCCCTTCGGGAGGCTCCCCCGGCAGGACCATGTGCGACACTCAGGAGTTTTTAATAGTCTAACGGTTCATTCATGGCTGAATCTGTTGAAATCCGGGCACTGAACAACCGGTACACCCAGATTTTATAGGCTATGACGTTAGGGACAAATATTAGGGCAGCTACCGTCATAACCATCAGGGTCGCCTGGCTGGACGATGTATTGAATATAGTCAGGCTATAGTTCGTGTCGATGCTTGAGGGAATAAGATTCGGATACAGGCCGATGACCCCCGTGAAAACGACGAACAGTATCGTCACGCAGGACTATAGAAACGCCTTGAACATCGCCTCTTTGACGGCAAAGAACTTAATCCCCAGAAGGGCAGCTACCGCGACAAGCGGGACGGCAAGCAGCAGCGGCTGCGCAAAAAAATTATCATACAGTTTCGTCGCGAAATAAGTATACAGAAGAAAGGCAACCGCACCGCCAAGTTCAATATACCATATTGTATTCACCGCCTTTAACGCCCGGTCCGCGATAACACCGGTCGACTTCAATGAAATATACAGGGCTCCATGAACCAGGAAGAGCACGACAAATACGATACCGGTTAGAAGACCATAGGGATTCAGAAGGCCCAGCAGCGAACCGTGATATCCCGCCGCGTCCATGGGCAGGCCCTGGAATATGTTCCCGAAAGCCACCCCGAAGAGAAGCGCCGGCAGGAAACTCCCGAGGAGAATACCGTTATTCCACGCGCCCCGCCACCTGTTTCCCTCGCCTTTTCCATGGAACTCGATGGAAACGCCGCGGATAATCAGGGAAAAAAGCAGCAGCAGCAGCGCCGTGTACAGGTAACTGAACATCAGGGCGTACGTCGTGGGGAAGGCGGCAAAGGTGGCGCCTCCCGCGGTCAGGAGCCATACCTCGTTCCCGTTCCACACGGGACCGATCGAATTGAGCAGCACCAGGCGCTCCTTCTCGTTTTTACCGAGAAAGAAATAGAGCATCCCCGTACCGAGGACAAAACCGTCGAGCATGAAATACACGGCCCACAGGACGGCCCACAGGACAAACCAGGTTATCTGCAGTTCCATATTATTTCTCCTTTACCGGGTGTTTGATGAATCCGGAAACTTCCCCGTCAGGGTCCTTCCGGGCATTCTTGACAAGAAGATACACGTCGACGATTCCCAGCCCGCCATAGAGGAAGGTAAAACCGGCGAGGGAGGCAATCACCTGCGCCGTATCGATCGACCGGGACACGGCATCGGATGTTTTCAGCATGCCGTACACGATCCACGGCTGGCGGCCCACTTCAGCCACGATCCAGCCGAGCTGACCGGCCACATAGGGGACCGGGATCATGCAGACCATCAACAGGAGAAATGCCCGCGGCATCCCGCTGCCAGTTTTTCTCGAAAGCATGACGGCCGCCAGCGAAGAGATGATCATAAGCAGGCCTAAGGCGACCATAATCCTGAAGCTGTAGAAGGTCAGTGCAACGGGCGGCCTGAGCTCTTTTGCTATGTCTTTCAAGCCGGTAATCTGCGAATCGGAATCATGAAAGGCCAGGAGGCTCGTCAGCTTCGGTATTGTGATAAGCTCGACAGCGTTTCGCTCTTCTTCCTCGTCCGGGATGGTGATCAGGCTCATCCCCACGCCTTTTCCTGTCTCCCATACCGATTCCATGGCGGCAAATTTTGACGGCTGCGTTTTCGCCACCATGACAGTATGGGAATCCCCGATGACGGCGACCAGCAGGGCGGCGACAAGGCCGAAGACCGCGGCTGTTTTAAACGACCGGGTGAAAAACTCGATGTTCTTTTTTTTCACCAGGTGCCACGCGGAAACGCCCATTACGAAAAAAGCGGCCAGCACGTACCCTGAAACGAGGGTGTGGCCGAACTTCAGCCAGCCATAGGGATTGGTGACCACCGCGGTGAAGCTCGTCAGCTCGGCCCGCTGCGTCAACAGAACATTGCCCGTGATATCCATCACCTTCGAGCCGACCGGGTTCTGCATCCAGCCGTTGGCCAGGAGGATCCACAATGCGGAGAGATTTGTTGCCACGGCGACCAGCCATATTGAAACCGCGTGAAATTTCTTTGATACTTTGTTCCAGCCAAAGACCCACACGCCGATGAAAACCGATTCCATGAAAAACGCAAGGGTCGCCTCGATTGCCAGGGGGGCCCCGAAGATGTCGCCGACATATTTCGAATACTCCGCCCAGTTCATCCCGAACTGGAACTCCATGGTTATGCCGGTAACCACGCCCAGGGCAAAGTTGATGAGAAAAAGCTTGCCCCAGAATTTTGCCATTCTGAGCCAGGTTTCATCACCGGTCCTGACATACTTTGTTTCCATCCAGGCCACAAGTATGGATAGCCCCAGCGTAAGCGGAACAAATAAGAAATGGAACATGCTGGTGATTGCAAATTGCAGCCTGCTCAGCGTCAATTCATCCATCTGTTTCCTCCTATAAAAAAATTGAAATGGTATATTTAGATAAATAAGATCTTTTTTATCTTATTTAATTACAAAATAAATCAGATAAGATCTTTTAATGTTACTCCTTTTAATTGTGCTTCTATATTATCTCTCATTTTTAACCATACAGGATGGACCGAACAGGTCTTTTTAAAGCTGCAATCATCTTCGTCCATAATGCATCGATTAGGTTTTATTGGACCTTCAATTGCGGTTACAATATCAAACAGACTGATATCCTTTGCCGGTTTACCCAAAGAAAACCCGCCCCCGGCGCCGCGGGTCGATTTGACCAGTCCGATTTTATTAAAGTCCTGGAAAATCTTTGCAAGAAAAGACTGCGGCACCTTCACAGCCTTGGCAATATCCTTGATCAATGAAACGGCACCTTCCTCCTGGCGGGCCAGATAGAGCATTCCGCGAATGGCATAGTCGCCTTTTCTTGATAATTCAATCATAGGACAATATAAATAAGATATAAGCGATCTTATTTGTATTATATTAAATGTCAATTATTTTTTTAATTAAAAAACAGCCTCTGTCAATACCGAGCCTATATTGTTCAGCAGCGACGTTATCCCGTGCCATACGGCACTTGCTTCAGGACTGTCCTTCGCCGGCAGCGCCTTCGCGCACGGTGACTTCGCCCCCTTCGATCTTAAGGGCCTTGCCGTTCACCAGGACATCGGCGATCTTCTTATGGGCAGAATCGATGATCCTGCCGAAGGTCTGGCGGGAGATGTTCATCTTCCGTGCCCCTTCCTCCTGGTACAGTCCCTCAAGATCGGCGAGCCGTATGGCCTCAAATTCATCGAGGCTCAGCACGACCTCCTCGAGCTGTGAAGCGGGGATACCCCTCGGCTTGAAGTAATTTTTATCGGGCACGCAGCCCACCTGTCTGCAGCATTTTGATCGTGACATAGTTTTTGCTTTGTTATTGACTTTTTGAGCATATGCCCACTAATTGTCAAGGAATAAATCGTAATGCATTACCACGACTGGCGTGACGGTTTTGACAAAAGACCCGGCGCCGGAATATCCGGGTTTTCCCGTCAGGGGACGAGCCTTAAACCATTACCAGCACCATCATTGAGGATCCTTCATGAAAACAAAAATAACGGTCTTATGCGAAAACAGCGTCATTGTTCCTGCCCCGCCCCTCATCGGGGAACATGGCTTTTCCTGTCTTATCGAAGCTGAAGACGCCACCCTGTTTGATACCGGCCAGGGGTTCGGAATCGTGAACAACATGCAGAGAATGGGGAAGCAATTCGACGGGATAAAAAGGATCATCCTGAGCCACGGGCATTTTGACCATACCGGCGGATTGCTCACCGTTCTGCAGAATAAAAAGGAAAAGACCCCGGTATACATGCATCCTGACGCGTTCATCGAAAAAAAGGCCGTCATACCTCTTCCGCAGAACACGATTGAAATGCCCATAGGGATGCGCGCATCAAAAGAGGAGTACGAGAAAGCCGGGGCGGAGTTCAATTTTATCAGGGGATTTACAAAAATCAGCGATTCCATATCGGCCCTCTCCGATGTCAAGAGACCGGCGGACTGGAAGACATGGGACGTCCGCCTGAAGCAAAAGGTCAACGGCGCCATTGTCGATGACCCCTTCACGGACGATCTTTCGCTGCTGATAAACACCGAATCGGGCCCGGTGGTCCTCCTCGGCTGCGCCCATGCGGGCATCGTGGAGATATTGAATGATCTCTCGGAAAAAACGGGGCACCGGGAATTCCACGCGGTCATAGGGGGCACGCACCTGGAAAACGCCCCAGAAGACTATGTTGCCAGGGCCATGGAAACGCTGAAGAGCTACCGCGTGAAAAAAATCGCAGTTTCGCACTGCACGGGCCTGAAAATGGCCGGCAGGTTCGCTGCAGAATTCAAAAACGAATCCGCCAACGCCTCCGTCGGGAGCTCCTTCGAGTTTTGAAATAAATCCATGCTGGAGCGCGGGTCGATGCAATCCGGCGGGAAAGCCCGCGTTAAGCCTCGGGCAAAACAAAAAGCGGGGTCACGACACCCCGCTTTTTGTTCCCCATAATTCTCTTGACAGCATAAACGCACCGGCTAGTGCACTGCGGCCATATTTTTCAGACCTTTCAGCGTATCAAGGGGATAATTCCGTAAAACATCATTCTGCATGGCTGCAGGCATATCGATCCTCGGGTCGACCCTCATGTAGAGGACCACGCCGGTGCGGTTACCGTCCACCCTGGTGAAGACAAACTTCGCGCGCATGTCGTTGATCCTGACGAGACCGTTCTTTCCGGTACGCCCGCCGCTCCGGAGGGCATCGAGAAGGACAACGCCCTTCCCCGCTGCCTCATCGATCCGGACGCTTACGGCAACCTCGGTTTCCCGGTCCGCCGCCGGCCAGGGGGAGGGCACGACGTAGTTGACCGTGAAGCTTGTGATAGAGGCCTTGCGCGCGAGGGTGATACGGCGCGTCATGGCAAACCACTTCTGATAACTGTCATGGTCCTGCATCAGTGACCTGATGGCCTCCAGCGAAGCCGGCACCTCGCATTCCCCCCTGAACTCCTTCAGAGGGGATCCCTCCGTGCGTTTCGAAAAGACCCTGATATCGCCGTCCGAGCGCTCCTGCGTCCATTCGTCGCCGGCCATTACCGGCAGTGCCACCAGCATGCAGAGAGGGACGCATATCTGCCTGCTTACCGTCTGGACTGCGGATAATTTCATGACCTCGCTCACGGCCTGGGCCACGGGCATATTCCAGTATTTCATTACTCTATTCACCCCATCCCCCTGGCAGCCTGGTTGATACCGCGCTTTTCCCACGATAAAGCCTCCCGTGGTTATGGCATCGGAGATGTGAAACGGCAGGATTCATGAGCGGCACGATCATTCAATGGTTGCCTGGCAGCCGGGGCTGACAGGGAGGCCCGTGTACGAGGCGGCCGGGAAGGACCTTGAACGGTCCGGAGAGAACGCTTAGCAGTTTGCTGAAAAACAAGGCACAAGGGTTTACCCGGAGTGAATCCAGGCGGGCGGATCTCATACGTCGGAAACACCCCTGCGCGGCAACACCGCGCGGATCCGCTCCCGCCTTCAGGACAGCCCCTAAAAGGCCCGCACCGCGCGGATACACCTATTCATGCTCTTATCGGAATAATTCATTCCATCTGTGCCAAAGCTCCGCCACCATGCCTGGGTGGCGTCTTGCTCCGTTGAACTCCAATAATGACAGTCCAGGAACCCGCCGTACCCGTTCTGCTTGAGATGGCTGTACATGAGATTCAGCTCATCCATGGACGGCAGGAACCAGTCGCTGTAGATGCCGTCGCTATAATCGGAGCAGACCAGGGCGGCGCTCCCGGTGTGGCCGGGCTGTGCCATAATCGACGCGGTATTCGACGGGCCCGTGCCGACGTCGAAGCCGGTTGTTCCCACGGCAGTGGCGGTGATATTGCTCCAGGACCTGCTCGTAGCATTGACTTTTGCCGACACCAGTCCCCCTCCCTCCCCGTCATTGTAGAACACATAGCCGCCGGCACGGTCTGTTCCATAGGTCCACCCGGAATTGAAGGTTATCTCGTTTCCATACACGGTCCCCTGGGTATTGGTGGCATAGGCCCTTACATGGTAAATTGTATTCATATAGAGCGGAATCATGCCGATATTGGTGAAGGCCCCGGCGCCCCCGGAACCGTCAGCCGTATATGAATCGCCTATTGTCGGACTGCCTGCTGTGTTCCAGCACAACCCACGTCCGGTCACCGCGGAATCTCCCTCGCTGGTCACGTTGCCCCCGCCCCGGGCGTACACACCGGCTAAATACTTTGTATAATCGATATTTCCCACAATGGCGTCCGTCGTCACCGATGCGCCCTTGACCACGGTAACAGTATAGATTTGCGTCGATTGATCCAGGGCGGTCACCGTGTAGGCCACGGGAAACTGGAAGTTTTGCACCGTACCCGATGCCGGACTTATCCTTGATCCGGTGTAGGTGATGGCCGGTGCAAGGGCCGTGACATCGGTTTCATGTGGCACCGTTATTGATATCGTGTGGTCCACCTCATGTATCACCCCATTAATGGAAAGGACCGGCAGACTGAACACGGTTATCTTTTTGCCGGACCAGTCAACCAGCAGAAGGGACTGCAACAATCCATTTCCGTTTTCTTTCTTGCAGGCTGACACCAGCAGCACACCGCACAGAATCATCATAACGCCGGACTTCAATTTTTTCTCCATAATCCCTCCCTGCATGCATGACCACCGGTATTGATACATCGGGTCCGTCCCTTCTCCTTTATTATGTGATCAGTAACGAACCCGGGGCCATCAGCAACATAACAATATCAAATGTACATATTTTGTTATCAAGGATATGCTGATTGCCCGCCCATGACATCATGGAAAACCCCGGGATGCCGAAAAAAAAATTATTTATTGAATTTTTTTATTTATCCCGTTGAATAGACCGTATCGTACAAAGTGACATATTCCTGCAAAGAAGAGGACATGACTTGGACGCGATATCGATAGACAGCTCTCTGGCTGTAGTGGCCGGTATAACCTGTATCTCGCACATATACTTTGCCCTGTACATCATATCGCCCGCCAGAAAGGACAGGAGGATCAGGCCGCTTCTCTACCTGTGCGTTTTCTCATCGCTGTGGAGCGCCTGCTATGTCATGTACTACCTTTCCGCCGACGCCGGCATAAGGGAGTACTGTCAGAGACTGATATTTGCCGGTATGATTTTTTTCGTTTTTCTTTTCATGTTTATCATCAGGTACACTGGGTTCAGTAAAAATAAAAAAACAGAAACCCTGATTTCCATCGCGGCATGGGGCCCGGTATCGATCATCGCATATAAAAGCATGGCGGACAACGCAGTTGCAAATGACTTCCCCTTCGGTTTCTGGTATATATTCGCGGAGATCCTTTTCAGCATCTACAACCTTTTAACCATCGGCCTGTTTATTGTATATTATGCAAAAAACAAAACCAGGAAAATCAAAAGGCAGGCCTGGACACTGGGCGTGAGCGCGTTTGTCTTCATAACATCCTCATGGTTTGCCGATTATTTTCTGGGTTTCCGCAATTACTTGAACATCATGCCCTTCTGGCTTGTACAATGGATAGCCGTGCTGCTGTTCACCATAAAACGATACCGGTTCATCGTCGCGACACCGGAATTCATAGGGAACGATATATCCGAGAACATTGAAGAAAGCGTCATCCTCCTGGATCAATCGTATGCCATCATCTTTGCAAATAAAAGGTTCCATGACCTGGTCCATATCAGGGCCACTGAAGGCGTCACCATGGCTGAAATTATCTCAGAAAAGCATGTGTTTACTGAAAAACTGTCGAGCCTGTCAGACGGGACCGGGATCAGCTTCAAAATGCAGGCAAACATCATCAAGCGGGACACCGGGGAAAAGCTTCCGGTAAATGTTCATGTTAAAAAACTGATAGATGCCTATGGCGATGTTACCGGCTACCTGGTCATCGCGTCCCGGGTGCGGAACCTGGACTACCTGAAGACGCATTTCGGCATCACCGGCCGCGAGATAGAGGTGATCCGCCACATTGCCGTGGGAAAATCCAATAGAGAAATCGCCTTTATACTGGCTATAAAAGAGACAACGGTTGAAACACACATCACCAGCATATACAACAAGATGGGCATAAAAAACAGGATGGAATTATTATACTATCTGTTTGAATCAGCCATGAATAATCCGTCAATACCGGCAGTATAAAGCCCGCCACGGGCCCATCGGGATTCACGGGTTCACGGACCGCACGGGAGGCACCGAGGCCAGAGCACACGGCAGGAAAAGACCCTGACCGAGCATCCCGGGGCTTTTATGACTCCCGGTCTATTTTTTAAACGTTATGGTCTGGTCCTTTTTTACGCCGAAATCATATACGTCTTTATGCGATTCGAGCAGTATATTGATTGTGTTGCCCTTGATGCCGCTGCCCGTGTCGTCGACGACGTACTCCTTGCCGTTGTAGGTCACGATCGATCCCATGGGGATCACCGACGGGTCTGCGGCGCAGATGCCCTTCCCCCGTGCCAGGAGCTTCCCCATCGTCTGCCCGGAAGAAACCCGGCCTTTCCATTTTTTTGTATTGCACCGGGCGCAGGGGCAATAGGCGTAGACCGTGACCGTCAGGGTGCCTTCCGATTTGCCGGATATCATGTCCTTCAAACTTTTCCCGTCCTTTGAGCACCCGGAGCATCCGGAACAGCCTGAAATTCCCGCTGCAAAAAGCATGAAACCCGCCAGGAACATGAACACCGGCAGGGATATTTTCCGTTTTTGTCTCATTTCATTTTCCTCCCGGGTCAAAAGTTACCAGCCTGCGGGTAATTGTATATCACTATTTCGCGCAGAACAAACCAGCCCTGCAATTTTTTCAGGCTCCGGCAGAGCATGCGGCAGGATGAAAAATAAAATGTTATTACCGGTAACAATAGCATCCCGCTGAAATCAATTAATAGTAACAACCAATGGAAAAATCATACGCCAGCCGGTTAGGGGAGCTCAATCCATACATCGTCTCCTTAGCCATCCATATATTCCTGTTATCGCTGGTATTTTCAATTTCATTAATCAATTATCATGTAATAAAAAAGAAATCCCGGCTGCAATCAACCCGCGATATCGAGATTGAATCGATAACCGGGTCCCCGGATACCGGCACCCTGGAGACCGGATCGGAGGAGGGCCCGGGCCCCCTTGGATTAAATGATTCGGCCGGCAGGGAACTGTGGGAATGCGCCAGGTCCGGGATAAGCATCACGCCGGACAACTTCCTGGAATACGCGAAAATAAGAAACCTGAGAAAAGGCCTCAATCCGATTCCCAGGGAAGACATCTATGAACAACACCCCTTCCTGAAGGTCTCCAGTCAGTTTCAGTCGGGCATCGGCCGTAAACTGCGGTCGGATTTCCATGACTGCTACGAGGATGCCTGCGCCATGATCGGCTTCGGCAGGAAGGACCGGGCCTCGCCGGAAGACGAGCCGGAAAAATTTACCGCTGCGGTCCTGGGTTACCTTGACGGCACCAGGGCCGTGCGGACCTGGCGCACCCTCTGGATGGTTCCCCAACCGGCGACAACGCAGGATAAGATCGAGCTGGTGCGGCTCCTGCGCCGCCTCCACCGGTATGGCATTGAAGGAGAAAATTCCGGCCATGAACACATGAGGCCAGGCATAAGGTCCCTCCTGGACCTCATCCCGGATGAATTGAAATTCCCGGAAAACCCCGGAAAATGAAGGGCCGGGTGCAAGCCGGGCGGTTTCATCAGAACCGGCACGGCTTCCCTTACATCGCCCGCGATGCCGTAATCCGCCACGGCGAAGATGGGCGGTCAGAGCAACATTCTGCCGATAACTATCACTCCCATGGAGGGAAGGAGGCGGTTATTGTTATAAAACCGCGCGGACAACACAATTACCGCCGATCGATGCTATGGATTTTGGATCACGTCCCAGAGGGCCTTCAGCAGATGTTCCATGGTATAGGGTTTCTGGATAAACCCGGCAACGCCCCGGGCGATCACCTCGTCGACCCGCTCGTCCTTCTTGAAGCCCGAGGTAAGGAGGATCCGCGCGTCAGGATCGATCTCCTTCATGGCAAGGAAGGCGTCCCTTCCGGAAAGGCGGGGCATGACCATGTCCAGGAGCACCGCAGTGATCTCGCCGTGCCGCTCCTTGAACAGGAGACGCCCCTGCTCCCCGTCTTCCGCCAGGACCACGGAGTAGCCGCACTTCCTGAGCATGGCGCCGACGGTGCTGCGTATGGCCGGCTCGTCCTCGACGACCAGGATGAGCCCGCTCCCCTGGTAGTATTTCGACCGGTCTTCCGCGGTCGAAGGCAGCTGTGTATCCGAGGAACTGGGCAGATAGACATTGAAGGTACTGCCTATGCCCGGCTCGGAATAGACATTCATGAAGCCTCCATGCTCCTTGACGATGGAATAGGCCATGGAAAGGCCCAGGCCGGTGCCCGCCCGGTCCTGCTTTGTGGTGAAAAAAGGCTCAAAGATCTTGGATATCAGCTTCTGCTCTATGCCGACGCCGGTATCGCGCACGGAGAGGACCCAGTAGGTGGTGTCCGGAAGGGCCTCGGGCTGCTGCCTGGTGAAATGCCGGTCGGTCCGTATCGAATCGATCGACAGGGTGAGGACGCCCCCCGCCTTCTCCCCGGGCGGCCGCATGATGGTCATGGCATGGGAGGCATTGACGCACAGATTAAGGACGACCTGGTCCATCTGCACGGGGTCCGCGCTGGTGATGGCCGGGCCATCGTGGGGCATGGTGCGGATCTCCACCGATTTATCGAAGGTGTTGGCGCAGATCTTGGCCACGCGGGCAATCGTCTCGTTCAGGTCGACCGGGAGCGTGACAAGCTCGTGCTTGCGGGACAGCACCATGAGCTGGTTCACGATGCCCGCGGCGCGCTGGGCCGAATCCTCGATCATGGCCAGGGCGGCCGTCACTTCGTCCTTTTGCGGAAGGGTCTTCTCCATCATGCGGTATTTCATCAGGGAGGCCGTCCCCAGGATGCCCGAGAGGACGTTGTTGAAATCGTGGGCCAGGCCGCCGGCGAGGGTCCCGATGATCTCCATCTTCTGCATCTGCCTGAGCTCCTCGTCCTTCTGCTCGATATCGGTGATATCGTCGAGCATGATAACGCCGCAGGGCGTATCGGTCTCGGCCAGGGGGAACATGGAAACGTTGTAATACTTCTTCTCCGTGAAAATAATCGTTTCGCGGGGCAGAAACGTCGACATCCCCGTCTGGATCGTCGTCTCGAAGCTCGGGCGGAATCTAACGAACTGCGGCTCGAGTTCCCAGAGTATCTCGCCGATGGCGTCCGCCGCGGAGATGCCGGTATGCCTGGCCGCGGCGGAATTCCAGCGGTTTACCGTCCCGGAAAGCTCAAGTGAAATCAGGACCAGGGGCATCGACTCGATGATGTTCGACAGGTACCGCTGGAGCCCGATGAGCTGCTGTTCCCGGTTCAGGATGGTCTTCGACATGTGGTTGATATTATCGGCAATGCGGGCAAGCTCATCCCTCTCGCCGGCTGCCAGCTCCCCCGCGTATTCCCCCTTGTCTATCTGCGATATGCGGTCGTTCAGGCTGAGGATGCGCCTGAGGATGCCGACATCGAGAAACCTCACAAAAATGATACCGGCCAGCATGATGAGCAGGACACTCAGCACGGCGAAAGCGACCAGGGTGCGCTTAACGTCAGCGTATAATTCGGCCGGAGGAACGGCCAAAAGCAGCAGAAAGCCGGCGTCGGTGCGCCGCGCCAGCACATCATAGCGTTCCCCGTCCAGTTCCACGTCGCGCATAACGCTGGTCCTGTCACCGGCCACCTTCCCGATATCAAGCTTACGCCCGATGGGCGTCGACGCGATGTCGGTCATGATGCGCCGCTTGTTCGTGTGAAAGATGACCCTCCCGTCCACTCCGCTGACCAGCATGACGAACGAACCCGGCGTATAGGAAAAATCTTTAATAAACGCCAGATGTCCCTGGATGGTCTCGATGGTCCAGTCGGTCGTGCTGACGCCGATTATCCGTCCCTCCATGCTGTACATGGGTGTCGACATGGTGATGAACGTCGCGGGGGAACCGCCAAGCGTGTCGCTGTAGGGCCTGGTAACGTAAACCTGCTGTTCCCGCCGCCGCGCCCGGTCCCAGCCGCGGGGTATGGCAATCGTATACCACTCCCGCTCGGGATAATTGTAGGCCGGCGTGTTGTATTCCCACGTGATCCTCACCGCGTTCCGGTCCCAGTAGGCGTAGGGGCCGAAAAACCTTTTACCCCCGAAGAGATAGGGCTCGTACCAGAGGCCGCTGCCGATGATGGCGGGCATCTTCCGGACCTTGTTGACGAGGAAGCTGACGACAACATCGTCGGGAACGGCCGTCCCGTACTGAGCGTTCAGCCGGTAGAGCAGCTCCCCCGTGAGGGCGACCGATACGCCGTTGGCGATCATATCCCCTGTTGTGGTATTGATCTGTGCGACATAGTACCGGAAGACGTTCCCGAGGTTCCGGTCCTTCGACCGGACCAGCACGGACTTGATGATGAAGAAATTGACGGCGGTTCCGATGCAGATTATCATGATGACGATCGCGACGCCGAACAGCATCTTGGTCCGCAGTGGTTTGTCGCGAAGGTTCATCATGCCATAACTCAATGGTTGACCCCTGCTCCAATGAAAAATCCGCGCCGCTATCGTCTAATATAGCCACTTCGGGGCATTAAGTCAAGAAAAAACGGCGGCCGCAGAATACGTCCCGCCTGACACCTCTTGTCTCAAGTCCCTGCGAGAGTGTTAATTCTACCACCCGACTTTCGCCGGCAAACCGGCCGATGATGTCATCCCCTGACGTACATGACGAAATAGACGACTGCCGCGGCGATGATGACCGCCGCCGCAACGGCCGCGATCAGGCCGCCGGGGCTCTTCTTCCGGTATGAGGTTTTCTTCCACGTCTTCGGCTCCGGGGACAGCCTGGTCGGCGCGTCCGGGTTGGCGATCGGCTTTTTGCAGTAGGGACACTCAGGCGCCCACTCGAAGACCTCTTTTCCGCAATGCACGCATTTGATGTTAGCCATGGAAACCCTCCTGTTTTTTGTGTGAATAGTTATCGGTTGCGGGTGCGGCCGGTCGCTGCTCTGTTTATATTCCGGCGGCGCTTCCAGATATGATCAACGAGGTAACCCGATACCATATTGTTATCGCCCTGTCTATACTTTTTCAGCCCTTCTTGCACCCAGGAATCATGAACTGAATATATTATCATTGACAAAAGGATATGAATATACACCATGTCCGAAAACTGCATATTATCCCGCTGTCTCAACCCCCATATCGTTTCAGCCGGCTTTTATCAAAGGAGAAAATTACAACATGACATTCGAAGACTTACATCTCATTGCGCCCATTCTGAAAGCATTGCAAACCGAGGGATACACGGCGCCGACGCCGATACAGCAACAGGCCATCCCCGTCATCCTGGGCAGGAAGGACCTGCTCGGATGCGCCCAGACCGGAACGGGCAAAACCGCGGCCTTCGCCATCCCCCTGCTGCAGATCCTGCACGGCGACATGAACCGGACACAGGGGCCGCGGACCATCAAGACACTGATACTTACCCCTACCAGGGAACTGGCCATCCAGATCGGCGAAAGTATCGCCAACTACGGAAGGCACACGGGCCTCCGGCATACCGTCATATTCGGCGGCGTGTCGCAGAAGTCTCAGACAGACGCCCTGCGGGCGGGCGTGCACATCCTGGTCGCGACGCCCGGCAGGCTCCTTGACCTCATGAACCAGAATGTTGTCAGCCTCAGCCACATCGAGCAGTTCGTCCTTGACGAAGCGGACCGGATGCTGGACATGGGCTTCATCCATGACGTGAAAAAGGTCATAGCCAAGCTCCCCGCCAGGAGGCAGTCGCTGTTCTTTTCCGCGACCATGCCGCCGGAGATTTCCAAGCTGGCGGACACCATACTGGTAAACCCGGTCAGGGTCGCGGTGACGCCGGTATCGTCCCCCGTTGAAGCCATCGATCAATCGGTCTATTTCGTCGGCAAGAAGGACAAGCAGCCGCTCCTCATTCACCTTTTAAGGGACGATTCAATCGAATCGGCCCTGGTGTTCACCCGCACCAAGCACGGCGCCAACAAGGTGGCCGAAAGCCTGGTAAGGGCAGGGATTAAGGCCGAGGCGATCCACGGCAACAAGTCCCAGGGAGCGCGGCAGCGGGCCCTGACCAACTTCAAGAACGGGCAGACCAGGGTCCTCGTCGCTACCGACATAGCGGCGCGGGGCCTGGACATTGAAGAACTGTCCCACGTCATCAACTTCGAGCTTCCCAACATCCCCGAGACCTACGTTCACCGGATCGGAAGGACCGGCAGGGCGGGACTGAGCGGCATCGCCCTGTCATTCTGCGATCAGGAGGAGAAGGAGTTCCTTGCGGACATCCAGAAGCTGATCTCCCGCAAGATACCGGTGGTCGCAGGTCATCAGTATCCGTTGAACGAGGCGGCATCTCCGGCGAGGCAGGATACCGGGAAGATTGCAGCGGCCGGAAAATCAGGGACAACGGCGAGGCATGACTCAAGGCATAATAGAAGGAGTAATGCCGACGCTGGAAAATCAGCGGCGCCTGCGAGGCATGATACAAGGCATGCCGCAAGGAAGAAAACGGCTGCTGGAAAATCAGGGAAGCGGGCAAGCGGTGACACAAGTAAGAATGCTCCCGCAGAAAAAACAGGGACACCAGAGAGCCGGGACAACCGGACGAAAAGCACTATCGGCAGGTTTGAGATGCCCCTCACACGCCGTCCCGGCATGATCAGGTACACCGGCGTGTATCAGCCGAGAGACAAGGCGTAACACTATTTCCCGTCCTCGTCCATCAGCCGTTCCGTCAGCCTCTGCTTCAGCTCACCGAGCTCATCGGGCGGGACGTCCTCGGGCCGGTCATAGGACGCGCACAGGTCGTGGACGGCCTCGATGTCATTGATCAACAGACTGTAGAAATACCAGTCGCCCATGAGGCGCGCGGCGAAGAGCACCTGCCGGTCGGTCAGATCGTCCCATGCCGGGCAGTAGAAGTTTTTGCACGTGCCGTTGAAGAACGATTCGACATCCTCTCCCCGGTCGACCTCTCCGTAGAGGAGGCAGCATACCAGGCCCGGCTCCGAGGGATCCATGCCCACGTGGGAGCACTGGATCGCGTCAGGGAACAGTTTCTCGGAGCACGACACATCCTGGTGCAGCCGCGCCCTCTTCAGGCCCTCGCGGCCGCGTTCACCGAATAGATCCTCAATTTCCCCGGGCGTCACGGTATAATTGTGGCTGCCGCAGCAGAAAGCGCAGGAGGCCCCATGGCCCGGCCGGCACCGGTTCACCCGGGTTGTGTAATATTCGATCATGGCATGGTATCCATCCGCAGGTTGCGTCAGCCCAGGGCAACATCCAGAAACATCATGACGGCGAAGCCGAGCATGGCTCCGATGGTGGACAGGTCCGTGTTCTTGTCCTGCTGCGACTCCGGGATCAGCTCCTCCACCACGACGTAGATCATGGCACCGGCGGCGAAGGAGAGGGCGTAGGGAAGGACCGGCTTCGCGGCCGTCACCAGGAGGGCGCCGCACAGGCCCGCCAACGGCTCCACCACCCCCGACAGCTGGCCGTACCAAAAGCACTTCAGCCTCGACAGGCCTTCCCGGCGGAGCGGTATCGACACCGCGGCGCCTTCCGGAAAATTCTGAAGCCCGATGCCGAGAGCAAGGGCGACCGCCCCGGCGATTGACGCTGAAGGGAGGTTCGCGGCGATGGCGCCGAAGGCCACGCCCACGGCGAGCCCCTCCGGTATGTTATGGATCGTGATGGCCAGGACCAGGAGGATGCTCCGGCGGAGGGAGGTCTTCACCCCTTCCGCCTCGTCCAGGGGAAGGCCCATGTGCAGGTGCGGCATGATCCTGTCGACCAGCAGCAGGAAGGCTCCGCCCGCCAGGAAGCCTATAACGGCGGGAAGCCACGCCGGCACGCCGTCACTCTCTGCCATTTCGATCGCCGGGCTCAACAGCGACCAGAAACTGGCGGCGATCATGACGCCAGCGGCAAATCCGAGCATCGCGTCCAGCACGCGCCTTTTGATTTCCCTGAAGAAAAAGACCATGGCCGCGCCAAGGGCCGTCACCCCCCAGGTAAAGAGCGTGGCGGCCAGGGCCATGACAACGGGATCGTATCCCTTCAGCAAGTCAGATATCATAGTAATAACCCCATCACGGTTGCTTCAATGATTGCCGGTTCAAAGGATTCTTCACCGTTGCTATTTTTTCAAGCAGATAAAAAGGATGGAATGACAAAAAACCGGGTGACCTCCGGAAGGACCCTCTTATTTCCCGTCCACTTCCAGGAGCGAGCGCACCAGGTTCAGCGACGTGTACTGGCCGTTGGTGATCTGCGCAAAATTATGCTCTCCGCCAAACATCCTGCCCATGATCTCCCGGTCCGAGAGGCCCTTCCCCGCCAGTTCTTTCGCCGTCGCGGCAAGTCCGGTAAGATACGCCAGGCAGTTGGAGAGCGCCGCGCGGCCGTCCTCCACGATCTTGCCAACGGACGTGAACAGGACGAGTCTCTCCCCGGCGGCGTCCATGATCATCCGCATGGAGGCCATGATCTTCCCGATGCGCTCTTCCGGCCTTATGAACTTGGGCTTTTCCCGGGCATAGAGGTCACCGGTGAAGAACCAGCCCTTCGACAGCTCCGCAAGGGCGATATGGCCGGCGCTGTGGCCCGGCGTTTCAATAATCCTGAATGCGTACCTGTCAGTCCTGACAAGGTCCGGAACCGGCCTGACCGATGACGGCTCCGGATAGCCCCACACCATTTCCTGGTAGGGATAGAGACGCGGCCGTTCGGCGATGAGGGGCACCGATTCCGGATGGGCGTAGAACTCGATCCCCAGCGCCTCCATGATCTCGCGGTTGCCGCCGACATGGTCCTCGTGGAAATGGGTGTTGACCGCCTGCCTGACATCCTTCCCTTTCAGGAACGCCACAAGCTCTTTCGAGGTATAGCTGCACCCGGTATCTATCAGGAGCCCGTCGACGAGGTAAGCCGCCACCCAGTAAACCGCCCTGCCGTCGATCTCCCTGCTCATTTTTATCTGCGTTACTTCTTCAAAGGTTCCTGTTTCGATCATTGCTGGCCCATCCCTCCGTCCGCATTATCACACACTCTGCCGATCAGCTCAAAGAGGCTGTTTTTTTCTTCCCTGCTCAATCCGCTGAACAACCGGTCATTCATGGTGTTCGATATTTCCCATATGGCGGGTTTGATCTTTTTCGCCCTGGCGGTGAGCTTTATTCTTACGAAGCGGCCATCATCCTTTCCCCTGACCTTCGCGACATAGCCGCCGGCCTCGAGCCTCTTGATCACCGACGAGACCGTGGACTTGTCCTTTTCCGCGTGCCGGGCCAGTTCCTGGAGAGTCAGGGGGCCCTTCTGGTCCAGGACGAACATGATATGGCCGCAGGAAGGAGAAATATCGGTTATGCCGTGTTCCGCCAGTTCCGCTTCGAGATAGGCGAAAAGCCGCATGCGGATCCTGGTTAGCGTGTATAAAAAATTGTTCTGGCTGACCTTCATCGCGGCCCCCTCCGCTCCATCCGGCATCACGTAAATTAGTTTTGTACAAAACTAATTTACAAACAGCCGCCGGTTTTGTCAAGGCCCATACCGAAAAAATCGCGGATGGCTGACCGCGGGCCAACGGGCAGGGTGAGTATTTTTCATTTATTGGGAGACCTTATTTTTATTTGTTGACTCTGCGGGGACTGAAAATAACCTTGCAAAAGGCATGAATCATGCAACGGATCATCCGCTGCCGGAAGAGCCTGAGGGCCAATGCATGATCCTGCGGTTTCGAATCATGATATTCTACAAGGTGACACCATGAACAAGAAGATGTTTGTCGGGGCGGCGATAGTTCTGAGCCTGATCGTTGCCTTCTTTATTGCAAGCTCGATGAGGACCAACTATGACGAGGTTACAAAGCCTTTCAGATTCCCAAAGGACCACGGCCTTCATTTTGTCAAATCGGAGTGGCTCTATTTCACCGGCGTCATCAAAACCGACACCGGCAAGGAACTGGGATACGAAATGACCATCTTCCAGATGGGTCATGTGCGCTGGTACCTGATGGACTACGCCTACGTGGGGCACGTGGCGGTCAGCGACCCGGACGCGAAGAAGCATTACCTGGGAGAATTCATCGCCCCCCTCTACTCGGTTAAAACCGATTCCTCGAAACCTGATGTGAACATAGGCAATTTCACCTATTTGGTCAACAACCCTGACGGCTTCACGATCACCGCCGACAGCAACGGCATCAAGCTCAACCTGAAGCTCAAGTCAAAACAGGGCGTCCTTCTCCACGGCGAGGACGGCGGCATCCTCATGGGGGACGACAGGGAATCGGCCTACTACTCCTTCACCGACCTCGCGACCGAGGGGACCATTGCCTACAGCGGCAAGGAGCACAAGGTTGTCTCCGGCAGGACATGGATGGATCACCAGTGGGGCAACTTCACGATCCCGGGCATGCACTGGGACTGGTTCTCCATGCGCCTTGACGACGGATCCGCCCTGATGATCTTCAACATCAGGGACAAGAAAGACAAACCGCACCGGGTGGAATGGACCTACCGGGCCCCCGACGGAGCGGTCAGATACGGAACCAGCGCAACGATAACAGCGGCGCGCAAATGGCGCGATGACGCCGGCAAGGCCACTTACCCCATGGACTGGTCCATATCGGTAAAGGACCTGAAGGCAAATCTTACCGTAAAAGCGCTCTTTGACGCCCAGAGCATTCACCACGTTAAGACCCCCAGCTACTGGGAAGGCCTCTGCTCGGTCGACGGCGTCATCAACGGCAAGCCGGCGAAAGGAAAGAATTACACCGAGATGACCTTTTACAACGACTGAACCCGCGGCCGGTAGCGGCCGATGCCGCTCAGCCGGTCGTCATGATATTTCCCCGGGGGCCCTGCAGGCAATGCAGGGCCCCCGTTTTATCACATCACCAGGCATCATCAATCAAAAAGACCCTTTGATGATAAAGCTATTGACAGGGGCGGGGCAGAAAGGATATAGTCTAACCACCTGGCAGCGCGCCGGCACGGACACACAATCATGATGGGGCATTATCCGCGGCAACGCACCGCGGATGAACGACGAACATGGACATCGCCACTTCCAAAAAAACCGCCGTTTTAATCACCGATCGCACGGCCCATGCCTCCCATGCCAGGTCGGTGCTGGGCAAACACGGCATCACCATCATAACGGAATATGATTCCCTGTATTCAACCGCCGTCATCAGGAAATCACTGAAGGACACAGGCAACACCATCTTCATCAGGAAATCCTTTTCGCGGATGGTCCATGACTGGGGCCCGCCCTTCCTGATAATCCTGGACTACCGGCTTAACCTGGGGGCCTCATCAATCAACGACTCCGACAACAGAAAACTGCTCCGCACCTTTTTCATCTCGCTGGTCATCATGATGAAAAAAAACGAGCTGGATAAGTCGAAGGTGAACTTCATACTCCTGACCGACAACACGGATTTCAACGAGGCGCTGAATTTCCAGAAAAACCCTGTTGCGATGCTCGATATTTTGAAATCAGATAACGAGGAGATCAACAACCTTATCTGCGGCATCGGCAAAGACCCCGCCGAATTCAACAGGATATTCAGGATAATAGCCCTGCCGGACAGCGCCTTCGAAAACACCTTTGAAAAAGCCATCATCGCCCTGACAGGTAAAAAGGATGCTGCGGCCGGGCCCGAACGTCCCCTTCCGGAAGCCGTGAAAGAAACGCCGAAAATGCCCAAAGAGGAGAAGAAAGCGGAGAACGACAATCCCCCCGTGGCCCATGTTGTTTACCGGATTGACGATTCCCTTGCATACATTGACGGCGCCAAGGCATCTCTCATGGACAAACCTTCTCTCGGGTCCCTCGTGCCCGGCGAGTTTTATGTTCTTGGCAGGTGGGAATACAGGAACCAGGCCGACGTCGCCAGAATACTCGGTGAATGCATAACCAACGGCATGGGGGGAAAGCGGTTCCACAAGAACGATGAGATCATCATCAATCTGAACGACCACTGCACTATCGACGCCACCGTTATAGCGTCACTGGTGATGCTGCTGACAAAGCAATTGTCGGCGTTCAATACAAAAAAAATTATAGTGAGCTATAAAAACGCGGACATCCTTGAAAAGGGATCAGGCTATATTCTCATAAAAAAACATCTGCGGCACGCCTATTGATTCGCGCCATTCCGGAGGCGGGTTAATTGATCATCGCTTTATTGAAATAATTCTGCTCGAATGTTTCCTGTGACATGAGGGAAAAGAACCGGTCCAGCTGCATCAATTCAAAGGTCAGCTGGACTTCCGGGTTTACATTGAAGAATACCAGCTCAACATTATTGCGCATGGCTTTTTTCATGTATTTCGCCATCTGTGATACGGTCGTGGGGTCGAGAATATACAGCTTGCTGCAATCAACCGCTATCGTTATCGGGTTATTATCCATTATTTCCTTCAGGATCCCTTCAAAACTCATGATCCGGCAGGAATTCAAATCCCCATCAAGGTGGAGGATTATTACATCATTTTTCTTTTCGTACTCAAACATTTTCATTGATTGATCTTCCATAAAAGCACTATCACCTCTTTCTCCGGTGATCGCTCCCAGATTTTACGGCAATGGGAACCGGTTTTACGGCACCATGTTTTTCACATAACAGATTAGTTATACAGCACCAGGTTTTATGAAGAGCTGTTAGTATTATATGTATTAACATTATGAAAGCCTCACACTACTAACATAGTATTAAAAATGTCAAACGTCAATAATAAAATCCCGTCCGGATGGGTTTTTATAAATACGTTACGCAAAGATATTCATAATTTTTTATGACATAAAATATATTTTTGTATATAAAATAAACAATTTAAACCGCAGGCAGTTTGCAAATATTATAGTAAAAATAATTTACTCTGACACCATAATCGTAAAGCAGGCTGCTGCAAAGCAGAACAATTTCTTCAGGCACCGCCTCCGACACAGACTGTTTTTACTCACCGGGATTTTTTTTCTCAAGATTACAACACAGATTCCGTTACTATAGAATAGGGGGAACTATATATGTCGCCTACAATACGATTTCTTTCCGCAACTTTCCTCATACTGGCACTATCACCGGGCATCCGCCTCGCAGCGCAGACCTTTTCCTCATACGAACCGCCGAAAAACATCGGCTCGCCGGTGAACAGCGCTAAAAATGACTTTGCCCCGGCGATCAGCCCCGACGGAAGTTACATGATATACAACTCCAACAGGCACGGAAAGTACCAGGATCTTTATATTACCTATTTGAAAAACGGCACATGGAGCCAACCTGAACCCATGACGAAGATCAATTCGCCCTACAACGATGAAACGCCGTTCCTTTCTGCCGACGGTACCATCCTCCTCTTCTCTTCGGACAGGGACGGCAGCATCGAAATGCCCAAAGATGATCGCAACCAGATCAGGGTCTCCTTCGACCTGTACTGGTCAAAACGGGTGAACGGAGAATGGACTGCCCCGGAGCCTCTTCCCGGGAACGTGAACACGCAGTATCATGAAAAAACGCCGAGCCTCAGCAGCGACGGAAAGACGCTCTACTACTGCACGTGGCTCTTCGGCGACATGAACAGGACCGCCCTGGTGCAGGCCGAGTTCCGCGACGGCGGCTTCGTGAACCCGAAACCGCTTCCCGCCCCTTTCAACACCGGCTACCAGGACCTGGCACTGATCCCGGCGGAAGACCTGAAGGGGTTCTTCTTCGCCTCCAACAGGCCCGACAGCATCGGGATGTTTGACATCTATTTTGTATCATACCGGAGCGGGAAATTCGGCACGCCGCAGAACCTGGGCGAGAAGGTCAACAGCAAGGAAAACGAAATATTCCTGTCCCGGGCCGACCAGCGGTACTATATATGCTCCGACCGCGGCGGCGGGCTCGGCCAGTTCGAACTTTATTCTTCCTTCGTGTTCACGAAGGAGGCGAACTTCGAAACGCGGGCCATCCATTTTGACTTCGACGAGGCGGTGATACGGAAAGAATCGTATCCCTACCTTGACGCCCTGTCGCAGTTTCTGAAGGAGCACGGCGACACCAGGATTGAGATCATCGGCCACACCGACCTGCACGGCACCGACGATTACAACAACCAGCTGAGCCTGAAGCGGGCGGAAGCCGTGAAGAATTACCTTGCGGCAAAGGGACTCGATGCGAAACGGTTTTCCATTTCAGGGGCGGGGAAAACCCAGCCGGTGGTCAACCAGGTCGGCAAGGGTTTTGATGAACTGAACCGGCGCACGGAATTCAGGATCATGAAGAAATAGCCGCCGTCAATCACACGGGGGAAACGACCTTCATCATGGAAAGAACAGAATGCGCCATCATCGGCCGGGGTCCGGCGGGGCTCTCAGCCGCAATCTATTCAGCGCGGGCCGGGCTGTCGACCCTTGTCCTCGGATCGGATCCGAAGGTCGCCGGCGACTACGGCATCGACAATTATTTCGGCTTCCCGGAAACGATAACCGGGAAAGAACTTATCGCCCGTGGCGAGGCCCAGGCCAGGAAGTTCGGCGCATCATTAGCGGAGGAAAGGGCCCTCGGCATCCATCCCGGCGACCGGGAAACCTTCGTCGTCAGGACCGACCGGCGGGAAATAACGGCCTGCGCCGTAATTCTCGCGACAGGCGTGGAACGCCGGCGCCCGGCGATCAGGAACCTGGACGATTATGAAGGCCGCGGCGTATCCTACTGCGTGAGCTGCGACGGGTATTTTTTCCGCAACAGGAGGATCATGGTGGTCGGCGAAGGGAACTACGCCGCCAACCAGGCGGTTGAGCTGCTGCATTACTCGCCGACGGTATCCATCTGCACGATGGGCAAGCCGGTCGCCATTAACCCCGAGTTCATGGACCGCATCGCCCGCGCCGGCATACCCTTCATCGACAGCCCCATCGTCATGCTTAAGGGCGACGGACGGCTCACCCATGTATCCCTCGCAACCGGCGAGGAGCGTGAAACCGACGGGCTCTTCATAGCCATAGGAGACGCCTCGTCGGTCGATTTCGCGCGCTCCCTCGGAATATTCACAAGCGGGAATTTCATCCAGGTTGACGAAACGCAGAAGACCAACGTCCCGGGCATCTTCGCCGCGGGGGATTGCACGGGGGGCTTTTTGCAGATAAGCGTTGCCGTCGGTGAAGGAGCCGTTGCCGCGCGTTCCGCCATTGAACATGTTAAAAAGATATGCCGGGGATGAGCGCGGGACGGCGGATAAAAAACATTTGCTTTTTTTATCACTATTGTTAACAGTCGTTTATTCGGCCCCATTATAAAAGCGCCGCCATAACGGCCTCAATGCGGAACTGCTACGATTATGATTGTAGAAATAAGAAAACTCCAGTACCTCATAAACAAGTACACCGACGAATTCAACTGTTACTACCAGAACGACACGGTTATCGACGGCAAAAAGCACCGGGCCGGGAGCGAGGTTCTTCTTATTGATCTAAACCAGCTCATGAAAACCGGCGTCAAGGAGCTGGAGGTGCAGTACAATGTCACCCTGTACGAATACCTCATACGCGAGTACCCGGTGGAATACCGCAGGCCGGCCCGGTGGGTCGATTCCGTCACCCTGGAACGGATACTGGCGGACCTGGAGCAGGTGAACGCCCAGTCGAAGCGAAAACGGTTTCTCTACATCGTCGGCGACGTATACCGCAGCGAGGCGAAGGCGGCCCAACAGGAAATCGCCCTCAGGCACGGCGACAAGCTGGATTTCCAGAAATGGAAGAGCATCAAGATCCACATAGTCAGCGGCCAAAAATTCTTCCTCCGCGATTCGGAAATCGGCATCATCATTTTCGGCAACGTCAGGTCCGAGGATTATGTTGACGAAAAAGACGGGTACCGCAAGAAGATCGACCTCGTGGGATCAATGCTGTCGCACAAGTTCGACAAGAAATTCGAGATATCTCCCGACTTCATACCCAACAAGGACATCTACCGTGTGGAGACGCCGGGCAAGCTTGCCGAGGAGTATATCAGCACCAACGCAAAGCTTATCGCCTTCAATGAAACCCTGACCGCCCAGCAGAAAGAAGCGCTGCTCCAGGTAAAACGATATGATCCCTTTGTCAGGATGATGGTCCTGCCGCCCCTCAGCCCCGATAAAATGGACGACATCCTCATACAGATGAAGATGGTCTACAACACCGACCGGTGGAAAAGATAAACGCCGGTCCCCTGGGACCGGCGTCCTGTCTTCATCCCTCCATCGATCGGGAGATCTACCCGAAGAGCCGGGCGAAAATGCCTTTTTTGGTTTTTTTGGATTTGCCTTTTTTCTTTCCTTTCGGTTTAACCCGGGCTTTCCTTTTATTCACGGCTTTCTTTTTCACCGTCCGTTTCACGCTCTTCTTCTTGACGGTTTTCTTTGCTGCCGGCTTCTTTTTCACGGCTTTCTTTTTGGCCGCCTTCCTGCGCGGCGTTGATTTCTTGACCTTCTTCTTCGCGGCTTTTTTCTTTTTGCCCGATGACGCCTTGATCTCCGTCGGCGCCACCCTGAAGTAAGTCTTATGGAAATTCCTCATCTTGAACGACTGTATCGCCCTGGCGACGAGGTCGTCCGCCGATATGGCATGGTACGACGATTCAATGAAGTCAAAGCAGAGGTGGGCGAGGCCGCACCGCAGGTAGCTGGAAAGCTTTTCCTGGGGAGCCCCCTGGCGAAAGAGGACCATGAGCCATTTCCGGAGCTTCTGGTCGCCCCTGTCGAAGGTCTCCTCCGAGAGTATCTTCCCGGTCTTCCTCACGTGCGTGTTGAGCATGGAATGCACCTTTTTATAATCCTCCATGTACCGTGGATCGATGATCCCCTCCTCCATCAGCTTCTTGTCCAGATCAGCAACCAGTTTAGCCTCGGCCATAGCGTCACTCCTTTCGCGTTATGTGATTAATCAATACTAAGCAATGTCAGGATAAACTTCAATCACAAATCGTGCCTGTAGTGTATCATCACGATCTTCACCTTTTTCTCCTTTCCCTTGACTTCGAGGGGGGGCCTGTCGATCGAATCGTACTTTCTCTTTGCCTGGCTGAAGAGGTCCCGTGACACGAATATCTCCCCCGGGCCTGCCGCGGAACAAAGCCGCGACGTCAGGTTCACCGCGTCGCCGACACAGGCGAAATCCATGCGGAACTTGGAGCCTATGTTTCCCACGACCACATCGCCCCCGTGGGCCCCGATCCCCACTTCGAAGACCGGCAGGCCGCTCCGGCTCCGCTCCTCGTTGACCCGGGCCACGCTCCTCATTATTTTTATCGCCGTGTCGATGGCCCTGTCGGCCCTGGTCTCCCCGGAAAAATGGGCCATGATCTGGTCTCCGACAAAATCGTCGATGTCGCCCTTATTGCTTTTAACGATATTCGACTGGAGCTCGAGGTAGAAGTTCAGCACCTCGATGACGGTCTCGGGATCGTTCTTCTCGGAAAAGGACGTGAAGCCGCGCACGTCGGAGAATATAAAGGCCAGGTTTTTCCTCCCGGTAACGCCGAGGTCGGGCCCCCCGTTTGCGGATTTTTTGCCGGCGATCATGCTCTTCGCCGACTGCGACACGAACTTTTCAAGATGGTATTTCACCTTGATCTCGTCGATCATGTAATTGGTGATGTCGCCGAGCCTGCCGATCTCGTCATTCGAGGCGATCTCGATCTTCTCGTCGAGGTTGCCCTTGCTGACGTCTATGGCCCAGCGTTCGAGCTTTTTCAGGTTCCTGATGCTGTAGTTGAGCACGACCAGCACCGCGATGCAGCTGACGACGATCATGACGAGGGCGATCTTCACGATCAGCATGACGTTCTCGGCCGAGACCTTCCTGAAAACGTCCAGGTTGAACACGATGGCCAGGACGCCGAGCCTCCTGCTTTCCTCGACCCGGTCCGACAGGGCGGTGAGCCTTGAGTGGATGAGGTCGTCGATTTCCTTGGCCTTCGACGAAGCATCGTCCCGGTAGGCCCTGAGCTTTTCCTCTTTCAGCGCGTAGAGCCAGCGGTCGTTCCAGAGCCAACGCTCGCGGGGAAGCACCTGCCTGTTCCTGAAGGTCATGCAGTGGCTGAAGAGGGCATGAAAAAGAAAATCCACATCATGCGGTTTCGCCACCGAAGGTTTGTCCCCCCTTTCCTTTTTTGCGACTGCGGGATCAAAGTCCTTTCCGAGGATCTCCCGGTACCTGTTCCACAGGTAGAGATAGATCTGGTTTTTCCTCCACCGGGCGGCCCCGCGGTACTCCTGATACAGGCGTCCGAAGTCTTTCAGTATCGCAACGGTGTCCCCCTTCTGGAGCACGATGGGGTAGGTGATGGCGCGGTAGTTCACTTCGCGCGGTTTTTTCTTTTTCGCGTCCCTGACGGTTTCCGTATAATCATAGGAGAGCAGCTTTTCCTCTTTCCGCCGGAGACCCTCTGTGATGTAGGGCGGCGCCTTTCGGCGCCGGTAGTCCCAGGGGCTGGTGCTGTACCTGGTCCTGCCGAATTCATCGGTGAGCAGTATCTTCACGATATCGTTATTATAAGTTAAAAAATTCTGCGATTCGCGCTGGATGATCTGGTACTTTGTCTGAAGCTCGTCAGGCGTTGTCTTTATGTTCTTGTCCAGGTAGAACTCCGCCGGGCCGGAAAGGATGTGGGTGAGGGACCGGGCCTTCGCGTTCTTCTCTTCTTCCACGAGACGGCGGTTGTTGAAAAACATGATGAGGGCAAGGACGGTGATGACGACGGTCATCACCAGTGTCAGGAGGCCCAGGAACCTGCTCCTCAGGCCGAAGTAAACTTCGCGGACGGTGCCAAGCTCGCTTATTTCCCTGTTCTGCGGAAATAGAACATGGAGCAGCCGCTTGACCAAAGGTTGTTTTCTTAACGCCGCCAATCACTCACCTTTAACGCCCCCTCTCCCCCGGAGGGGGCATGAATCATTATAAAAAAGGATAGGCACATCCTTTTCAATTATAATACACTGGTAGCAGTTTTCAGAAAAACAGCCAACTGCCAGGCAATACATGAATGTATCGCCGTTCTGAAAAAAATCCAAAGAGGAAGTTTTCAGGAAACTGCTTTAATCTCTTTGATGAAGTGTTTCCCGCATGCCCCCTCCGGGGGACAGGGGGGATTAAGATTGTAATATATATCAGATTCGTTTTCACCAAAGTCAAGAGAATAATTTCACTATCTCCAGTCAGGAAGCCCGCGCGCAAGGAACCAGTTGACGGGATTGGCGATAAGGGTAAGCCTGCTCCGGGGAGCCTCGGGCACCATGAGCTGGGGCATGAGGCGGACAGCGGCGCCGATTCCGTCGCGGCCGCGCATCTTCAGGAAATGATATGACGCGTTGATGAAGAAATCCCTCGGAAAGACCCCCCTGAGATTCGTGAATCCGTACCGGCGCAATCCGTCCCGTATAAAGGTGACGCAGCTCCTGGTGATGATGTTGAAATCGCGGTATTTTTCCGGGTGGCGGGGATCGGGCCGGTCCAGGATTTCCCGCAGCATGGCTTCAAAGTAGCCCCTGAGGCGGACCGTGTCGATGCCGGTGATGCGTAAAACGTGGATCGTCCGCATGAAACTCCTGCCGAACTTGTCATAGTAGGGCCTTTCCGGGTTTTCGACATTAAAGCGCCCCGTTACCGGATCGGGGGCAAACTCGCCGAGGGCCGGACGGTAGAAGTATTCCTCCTCGGATATGATCTCGTTTTCATTGATGAGGTGGGAAAAATTGAATATGGCCCCGCTGACGTTCACCGCCAGGTGCCCGACGAAGGAAAGGGGGTATTTCACCAGCCGCTCATTGTAGTAGAGTTCGACATAGGGATCCCTTGACGGCCCGCGGTACGGCCACAGGATGAGGATGTTCCGGCCGGTACGGTAATCTATCTGCGGCAGGTGCCTGGCATTGACCTTCGTCCCCAGCCAGTGCGCCGTGTACCCTTCCCAGATCGTTTCATCCTTGAAATGTCTTTTCCCGCGGGAATCAACGATGAAGGTTGCGCCGCCATCCCTGGTCAGCGTGCCGGTGCAGATCTCTTTCTTCATATATTACTGTCATGTGAGCCGGATTAATGTTTTCCCGGGGATACCCGCCCGGCATTTCCTGTAAAAACGGCCCAGGCGGACCGAAGTCAAGGATTTTTCTCCGTCTGCCCGGACCGTCACAATGACGCACAAAATAATGAATGCCGTTCATTTTTTAATTGACATTCATTACAGGGGCGGCAACAACATTATTAATGCAGCAGGGCTGCTATCAATACCGGTACAAGGAAACTACTATGCCCCAAATCGAACTCAATGGCGTGATGTACGAAGTTGACGAGGACGGATTCCTCCAGCAGCCGGAAAAATGGACGGAAGCGATCGCCGCCGCCCTGGCCGAGAAGGAAGGGATCACAAGCCTCACCGACGATCACTGGAAGGTAATAAACTACCTGCGTACGTACTACCGGGACAACGGTATCGCCCCCATGGTGCGGAAGCTCACCAAGGAAACGGGAGTCCAGCTGAAGCAGATCTATGATCTCTTTCCGCAGGGGCCCGCAAACTCGGCATGCAAGTGGGCGGGACTGCCCAAACCGACCGGCTGCGTATAGCGTGCCGCCAGGCCCCTCGTCGCCATGACCAGCGGCAAACCATCGCTTTCACGGCTGGGAATCGCCATCGCCGGTCTCAGGGGCGGCAGCGGCAAGACCCTGGCGACCCTGGGCCTCATAGCCGCCCTGGAGCGGCGGGATATATCCGTCGCCCCCTTCAAGAAAGGCCCTGATTACATAGATCCCGCCTGGCTCTCCCTTGCCGCAGGCCGCGACTGTCATAATCTCGACACCTATCTCCTCGACCCTGAAACCATCATGCAGTCGTACCTGACGCGCAACAGCTACTGCCAGGTTGCCCTCGTCGAGGGGAACCGCGGTATCTTTGACGGCATTGACGCCGAGGGCACCCACAGCATAGCGGAACTGGCAAAGCTCCTTGGGCTTCCGGTGATCCTGGTGGTGGACTGCACCAAGGCGAGCCGCACCGTGGCGGCCCTGGTCCGCGGCTGCCAGGCCTTCGACCCCGGCCTGGCCCTGCGGGGCGTCATCCTCAACCGCGTCGCGGGAGAGCGCCACCGCTCCATCGCGGCCGGCGCCATCGAGCGCTACTGCGGGATACCGGTCCTGGGGGCCATTCCCCGCATTCCGGGCCTTGACCTGAAGGAGAGGCACCTGGGACTCCTGCCGGTGCATGAGCATCCCGCGCCCGGCCAGGTTGTGGGGCTGATAGCGGACGAGGTGGAGGCATCGGTTGACATCAGCCGCGTTCTCGGCATCATGGAACAGCACGAGTATCCTTCATTCACGATTGACGTAAAGGAGCAGCCCTGGGCGGCGTCGGAAGGCGACGAAGCGACAGGCCCGGCCATCGGCATCATCCGCGACAGCGCCTTCAGCTTCTACTACCCGGAAAACATCGAGGCCCTGCGCCGGCACGGCGCCAGGATAATCGAGGTAGATTCCCTGCGCGACCAGCAGCTTCCCGCCGTGGAGGGGCTCTATATCGGCGGCGGTTTCCCGGAGACCCATGCCGCGAAACTGGCCGCGAACCGTTCCCTGATGGACTCCATACGCAATGGCGTCGCCAGGGGACTCCCGGTGTATGCCGAGTGCGGCGGCCTGGTATACCTGTCGGAATCGCTGGAGGTGAGCGGCATGGAATACCGGATGGCGGGGGTGTTCCCGCTCCGCTTCGGCGTAACGGAAAGGCCCCAGGGCCACGGCTACACATCCTTCACCGCAGACCGCGCCAATCCCTATTACCCGGCAGGGGCGCCGGCGCGCGGCCATGAATTCAGATATTCGCGGCTTACCGGAGCGACCGCCCCGGTGGAAACCGTGCTATCCCTGGAGCGCGGCACCGGCCTCGTGGAAGGCCGCGACGGCATAATCCGGAACAACGCCTTCGGCACCTTCTGCCACACCCACGCCCTGGGCCGCGGCGTCTCATGGCCGGAAGCCCTCGTGTCCATGGCGCGGAAGAGGATGCCATCAACGATTCGGTGAGTGTTCCCTGGTTCCTGCCGTATTCTCGCAGAATTATCCTGAGACCGCGTCACCAGCGGTACTGCATCGACGACCGGTAGGTCTCCGTGGCGGTGGTAAAGTCGTCCACGTGGTCCTCGGTGAACTCGATGCCGGTCAGGGTGAAGAACCGCTCCCACCCGATCCGCTCGATCCACTCGCCCAGGCGCTCGTACTTGCGCGAATGCTTCACGTACACCTCGACGATATTCTTCAGGGCCGCCGTCACCTCGGGCCATCGCGGCGGGTTGTTGGGCAGGAAGGGCACCGCCAGGCGCGAGAACATCGGGGCCTTGCGCGCGTTGGAGACCTTGCCGCCGACGAAGATCGCCAGGCCGTCACCGTCAGGGTCCGCCAGGGGCATGGCCGGGCACACGGTGTAGCAGTTGCCGCAGTACATGCAGCGCTCGCGGTTCACGACGAGACCGTCGCCGTCGGGGTTCTTCCTGATGGCGCCTGTGGGACACGACCGGATTGTGGACGGCACCTCGCAGATCTTGCCCAGCCGCTCGTTGTCGACCTTGGGCGGCTTGGTGTGGACGCCCACCACGGCCAGGTCCGAGCAGTGGACCGCGCCGCACATGTTGATGCAGCAGGCCACGGCGATTCGCAGCTTCGAGGTGAGCTTGAACTCGGTGAAGTAGTCGTACAGCTCGTCCATGATGGACTTCACGAGGCCCGACGCGTCAGTGGCGGCGCTGTGGCAGTGAATCCACCCCTGGGTATGGACGATGTTGGATATGCAGTCGCCGATGCCCCCCACCGGGAGGCCCAGGGCCTTCGCCGCCGCGATGATGCCGTCGACGTTCTCCTTCTTCGGCGTCATGAGCTCCACGTTGGCCCGGCTGGTGAACCGCAGATAGCCGTCGCAGAACCTGTCCGCCATGTCGCAGACGTCGCGGACGAAATCGATGCTCACCAGGCGGGGCGACCCCACCCGCACGGTGTAGAGCTCCCCGCCCCCCTCGGCGACGTGGCGCATCACCCCCGGCTTCAGTATTTCGTGGTAGAGCCATTTCCCGTAGTTGTTCCTGATCGCCTCCGGCAGCATGGTGCGGAAATCGGGGGGGCCTATATCTGTTCGAGCCATGACGTTATCCTCCTGGATTATTATCGATTATAGAATACGAAGGGGTTCGAGCGCGGATGCTTCACCATCTGCGGCAGGGGTTTCATGCCCATCGCCTTCAGGAACTCCTTGAGACCGATGCGGGAGATGGCCTCCGCGATCCGCTCGCGGTTCCTGCCGTTCTCGTCCCACCAGTCCCACATTTTCGCCAGCAGGTCCTTGATCTCCCGGTAGGGGGGCTTCATTTCCATGAAGGGCACCAGCACCCACGAGAGGAAGGCGCCGCGCAGTATCGGGGCCTTGCCGCCAATGAGGATCGCGGCGCCCTTTTCGGCGCCGGGCCTGACCGCCTTCGTGAGCTTGTTGATGCAGTGCATGCACCGCACGCATTCATCGGGCCGCACCGAAAGGGTCGCCGTTTTTTCATCGAAGGAGAGGGCGCTCCCGGGACAGCGGTCAACGATGTCCGCCTTCATGTCGACGCCCTTTTCCACATATTTTTTGATTTCGTCGTTGTTGATCCGGATGCTCCCCTTCCAGGTGCCGATGATGGTGAAATCGGACCGGGCGATGGCGGCGACGCAGTCGTTGGGGCAGCCGGAGGCCTTGATCTTGAACTTGTAGGGCCACCGCGGCCGGTGCAGCTCGTCCTGGAAGGTCATGGTCAGGTCGTGGATCAGGTCCAGGGTGTCGAAGCAGGACCACTCGCACCGCGCCGGCCCGACGCAGGCCGTGGGCGTGCGCAGGGACGAGCCCGAGCCGCCCAGGTCGAACCCCGCCTCGGAAAGATCGTTGAAGCAGGGCTGGACGCTTTCGGTCTTTGTCCCCAGGAGGATGATGTCCCCGGTTGAGCCGTGGAAGTTCGTTATGCCGCTGCCGTGCTTTTCCCATATGCCGCAGACCTTGCGCAGCGTCTTCGTGTCGTAGAACCATCCCGCCGGATGGTTGACCCGCATCGTGTGGAACTGCTCCGCCGCGGGAAACTTCCCGACCACGTCCGAGTAGCGGCCGATGACGCCGCCGCCGTATCCCACGACGCCGACGATGCCGCCATGCTTCCAGTGCGTTATCTTGTCCTTGTAGGACAGCTCGACGATGCCGAGCAGGTCCCGGGCCGCCGGGTTCTTCGCCGCGGCCCGTTTGATCTCCTTGACGAAGCTGGGCCATCGCCCTTCCTCTAGTTTGTCCAGCAGGGGAGTGTCTGACATGGGGCCCCTCCTTAAATTATAATATCTGGCCGATACCTTACGGTCCATTTACTGAATGTCAATTAAAAAATGAATACCATTCATTTTTTAATTGACAGGGGGCGGGGGTGCGGGCACACCTATATCATCATGATGAATAAAAATGGTGAGACGGTCGCCCTGGCCAGGGAGATCTGCGCCGAAGCGGCGGGGCCCTGGCGCGAACAGCTGACCGCATCCGTTCCGGGAGCGGCCGCTTCCCCCGCGCCCGGCGAAGCGGACCCCTTCAGCAATGTCCGCGGTTTTATCATCAACGAAACCGTCGACCGCATCATCGAGGGCCTCATCACGGGCTGCGGGAGAGACAGGATGAAGGAGGCGATGGTCACCTGGATGAAGCTTCAGGCCCTTGAGACCGATTCGCCGGAGGAAGCCTCCGCCATTCTCCGCCTGCTAAAGTCGATCGTGCGCGAGCATGCCCTCGCCGGCGGCGCCCGGGCCGACGCGGCACGTCTCATCGAAGCTTCACTGGATGTATGGATCGATATCGCGGCGGAACTGTATCATGAAACCCGGGCGCTCCTGCCGGACCTGATGCTGCGGGAAAAGCGCCGCACCGAAATCCGTAACCTGAAAAAAGAAAGGAGACGGGAGGCGCCCCGATGAGAATCGCCGGCGCCATTGCGGCAGTCGTCATTGCCGCTGCCGCGGCCTGGACGTGCGCCGCGCTCGGCATGAAAAGCCTCATCGGCATCGCCCTCCCCTACGCGGGGCTCACCGCCCTGGTCGCGGGCATGGCCTTCCGCGTCGCCCGGTGGACCATGACGCCGGTCCCCTTCAATATTGCCGTCACCTGCGGCCAGCAGAAATCGATTCCCGGCGTGAGGCCCGACCCCCTCGACAATCCCCAGCGCCCCTGGACCGCGGCGCTCCGCGTGATCATCGAGGCCGCCCTATTCAGGTCCCTTTTCCGCAACAGCAAAGCCCGGCGGTCCAGGAACGCCATCGTGTACGGGCCGTCGACGTGGCTCTGGCTCGGCTCCATGGCATTTCACTGGACCATGCTCATCATCGTGCTCAGGCACCTGCGCCTGGCCATCGAGCCGGTCCCGGCCTGGGCGGAACTGCTCCAGCGCGCGGACGGCATCTTCCATATCGGCACCCCGCCGCTCCTGCTCACTGATATCATCATACTATGCGCCCTTCTCTTCCTTATCATGCGTCGGATAGCCGACCGGAAAACGGCCTATATCTCCCTGTTCCAGGATTATTTTTTCCTGGCCCTGATCGGGGCCGTGGCCCTCTCGGGCATCTGGCTCCGGCATTTCAGCCGCGTCGACCTGCTGGCCGTGAAACAGTACGTTCTGGGACTGCTCGCCCTGAAACCCGCGCTGCCGGACGGCGCGCCGCCCTCGTTCTACGTGCACATAACGCTCGTCTCCATCCTGGCCGCGGCCATCCCTGCGGGCAAGATATCCCACATGGCGGGAATGTTCCTTTCGCCGACGCGGAACACGGCCGCCGACAGCAGGCGGAGGCGCCATATCAACCCGTGGAACCCGGACGTCCCGGTGCACACCTACAGGGAATGGGAAGAGGAATTCCGCGAGCGCCTGGTGAAAGCCGGCTATGACCTGGAGGGCGACGGCAATGGCTGAAAAGTACCGCCCCGAGGACCTGGCTGCGCCGGAGGCGATGCCCCGGACCGACTGGAAGGAGATGCCCGCGCCGATGCGCAGGGGCTCCTACAGCCACGCCGCGTCGCCGAAGCACATGGAATACCTGGGCCTCCCCAACCCGCGGGAGTGGCAGCCCCACGACGGGGACTGGAAGCTCCCGCCTGACTGGAAAAAGATAATCCTGGAGGGGATGCGGGAGAGACTGAAGCGGAGCCGCTCCTTCCGCCTCTTTATGGAAACCTGCGCGCGATGCGGCGCCTGCGCCGACAAGTGCCATTTCTTCCTGGGCACCGGCGACCCGCGGAACATGCCGGTGATGCGCGCCGAACTGCTCCGCTCCGTGTACCGTGGCGAGTTCACCCTGGCCGGAAGAATACTCGGGAAGCTCATAGGCGCGCGTCGCCTTACCGAACAGATAATCAAGGAATGGTTTTACTACTTCTACCAGTGCACCGAGTGCCGCCGCTGCGCGGTCTACTGCCCCTACGGGATAGACACCGCCGAGGTCACCATGATGGGGCGCGAGTTCCTGAACCTGGTCGGCGTGAACATAAACTGGATCGTGGAGCCGGCGTCCAACTGCTTCCGCACCGGGAACCACCTGGGGCTCCAGCCCCACACCTTCCGCGACAACATCGACTTCGCCGTGGAGGAGATACGGGAGCTCACCGGCATAACCGTCGAGCCCACGATAAACCGGAAGGGAGCCGAGGTTCTCTTCATCATACCCTCGGCGGACATCTTCGCCGACCCGCACATCTTCACCTTCTACGGCTACCTGATGCTGCTCCACGAGACGGGGGTCGACTACACCTTCAGCGCCTATGCCTCGGAGGGGGGGAACTTCGGCCTGTTCCACTCGAACGAGCTCATGAAGCGGCTGAACGCCAAGATCTACGCCGAGGCGAAGCGCCTGGGCGTTAAGTGGGTACTGGGCGGCGAATGCGGCCACATGTGGCGCGTCATCCACCAGTACATGGACACCATGAACGGCCCGGCGGACTTCCTGGAAACGCCGCGGTCGCCGGTGACCGGCACGGTCTTCGACCACGTCCGGTCAACGAAGATGCTCCATATCTGCGAATTTACCGCGGACCTGCTGCGGCACGGGAAGCTCGCCCTGGATCCGTCCCGTAACGACGCCTACCGCGTGACCTTCCACGACTCGTGCAACCCGGCCCGCTCCATGGGCCTCCTGGACGAGCCCCGCGCCGTTATCCGCGCCTCGTGCAATAATTTCCATGAAATGCCGGAAGAGACCATCCGCGAGCACACCTTCTGCTGCGGCAGCGGCGCCGGCATCGGCACGGACGAGAACCTGGAGGCGCGCCTCCGCGGCGGCCTCCCCCGCGCCCAGGCCGTGCGCCGCGTGCGCGAACGCCATGATGTGAACATGCTCGCCTGCATCTGCGCCATAGACAAGGCCACGCTCCCCACCCTGATGAATTTCTGGGTGCCCGGCGTGGACGTGTGCGGCGCGCACGAGCTCCTGGGCAACGCCCTGGTCATGAAGGGCGAAACGCCCCGGACGAAAAACCTGAGGGGAGAGCCCCTCGCGGAGGAAGGCCATGGCGGCTAGCAGGATCGTGAAAACAGGCGCCGCCCTGGCCCTCGCCGCAGCCATCCTCGGCGCCCCCTTCTGGTGGAGCGCCCTGCGGGGCATGAAGCAGAAGGCGCCGTCGCCGGAGAAGCCTGTCGGTGAAAAGGAATGCGTGCTCCCGGCGGCGGAGATGCGGGCGAACCATATGACGCTCCTGTTCCAGTGGCGCGACGACGCGGTGCGAAAAGGCGACCGTACGCCCGTTGCCATTGGCGGAAAGAAATACGAAAAGAGCCTGACCGGCTCCTGCCTCAAATGCCATAACAAGAAAGAAGATTTCTGCGATCGCTGCCACGATACCCTCGCGTCAGCGCCCGCCTGCTTTGACTGCCATATCATAACATCGGAGCGCGGACCATGGAAATGACACGGCTCGATTTCCTGAAAAAAGCGTGGCGCACCGGCCTCGTCCTTTTCGGCGGCGCGTCCTTTAAGGTCATATCAGGGTCCGCCCTGCTGGCGGCCGACGGCAACACGGCCGGCAAACGCATGGCCATGGCGATCGATGTCCGCGCCTGCATGAAAGACTCATCGTGCGCGAAGTGCATCGACGCCTGCCACAAGGGCCACAACGTGCCCGCCATTCCTGACGCGAAACAGGCCGTCATCTGGATATGGAAAGACACCATTGATCGCGCAATGCCCGGCGTCCTGAACGAATATTCCGGCGGGGAGCTCCATGGCGCGAAGACTCCCATCCTGTGCAACCAGTGCGGGAATCCTCCCTGCGTGCGGGTGTGCCCCACCGGCGCCACCTGGAAGCGGGAGGACGGCATCGTCATGATGGACCAGCACCGCTGCATCGGCTGCCGCTACTGCATGGCGGCGTGCCCCTACGGCTCCCGGAGCTTCAACTGGAGCGACCCGCGGAAGCACCTGGACAGGAAATCGATCACCCGGGACTATCCCACCCGCACGAAGGGCACGGTGGAAAAGTGCGAGTTCTGCGCCGAGCGCGTCGACCGCGGCCTGGAGCCCCTGTGCGCTGCCGCCTGCGCAGAAAAAGCGATATCCTTTGGTGACCTGAACGCGGCCGGCTCCGCGGTGAGGAAGGCCCTGGCCGGACGCATCGCCCTGCGGCGGAAGCCGGAACTGGGCACCGATCCATCGGTATATTATCTCCTGTGAGGACGCCATGATAGAAAAAGCATTTCACGGCACACGACGCTACTGGCTCCTTCTCATCATGCTGGGCGCCCTCATCGCGGCGGGTATATTCTTCTACCTCCGGCAGACAGCCGAGGGCCTGTCCGTTACCGGCATGTCGCGGAGCGTGTCCTGGGGCCTCTACATCGCCCAGTTCACCTTCTTTGTCGGCGTGGCGGCCTCGGCTGTGACCGTGGTGCTTCCCTACTATCTGCACGACTACCGGGCCTTCGGCAAGATAACGATCCTGGGGGAATTCCTGGCAGTGTCGTCGGTCATCATGTGCCTCCTCTTCATCTTCGTGGACCTGGGCCAGCCCTTCAGGATCCTCCACGTCATTCTTTATCCGTCGCCGACGTCTCCCATGTTCTGGGACACCGTGGTCCTCTTCATCTACCTGGTGCTGAACCTGGTCATCGGGTGGACGGTGCTTACCGCCGAGTACCGGGGCACGCCGCCGCCGTCCTGGGTGAAGCCGCTTATCATTCTTTCGATCCCCTGGGCCATCAGCATCCACACCGTGACCGCCTTCCTCTACGCCGGTCTCCCCGGCCGACACCTGTGGCTCTCGGCCATCACCGCGGCGCGCTTCCTGGCCTCGGCCTTTTCCTCGGGCCCGGCGCTCCTCATCATCCTCTGCCGCGTCGCGCGCCGTTACACTGATTTCGATCCCGGCGAAAAGCCGGAGCGCGCCCTGGGCCTGATCATAACCTACGCCTTCAGCGCCCACATTTTTTTCATCCTCCTAGAAGTGTTCACCGCCTTCTACAGCGGCATACCGTCGCACCGTGCGTCACTGGAGCGCCTCTTCTGGGGATGGAGCGATCCGGCATCTCTCACGCCCTTCCTGTGGACCTCCATGTTGCTGGCATTAATCGCCCTGGCGCTCCTGTACACGCCGGCCCGCTGCCGTGATGCCGGGCTCCTGATCGCATCGATTGCGGTGTTCGCGTCTGTATGGATAGAAAAAGGCCTCGGCTTCGTGGTGGGGGGTTTCAATCCCGACCCGTTGGAGCGGCTGGTCGAGTACCGGCCCACGGCGCCTGAATCGCTCATAACCCTCGGCGTGTGGGCAACGGGACTTTTCATTCTGGCCCTGCTCTTCAAGATCACGGCAGCGGTGCGACGGAGGGCCTCGGAATGACCGTAGAAAAAAAACCGTATCCCTTTACCATGGAGCGGCCGCCGGCGGAGGGACGGGCCGCCGCGTTCCTGTCGGCTTTTTCAGACATCCTCCGCGCGTCGAGCTACCGGCCGATCCTGGACCTGTATTCACGGATCACCCTTCATTGCTCGCGGTGCTCCACAGAATGCATGCTCTTCGAGGCCTCCGGGGACCCGGCGGACAACCCCTGCTACCGGAGCTCGATACTGCTGCGGATCTACCGCCGGCATTTCACCCCCCGGGGCCGCCTCCTGACAAAGCTTACCGGCGGCATCGCCCGGACGGAACGCGACATCGATGAGATGACCGAATCGTATTACCACTGCACAGCCTGCGGCCGCTGCACGCGCTACTGCCCCTTCGGCATCGACCACCGCCTGGTCGTGAGGCTGGGCAGGTACGTCCTTTCGGAAACCGGCATCGTCCCGAAAAATCTCTCCGCATCAACGAGGGAGCAGCTGGAGGGACCGGCGCGCAACACCTCGGGGCTCCCCCTGAAAGTCCTCCGCGACAACCTCTCCTTCCTCGAGGAAGAGATCAGGGAAATAAAGGGGGTTTCCGTGCGCTTCCCGGTGGACGTGATGGATGCCGAGTACGTCTTTTTCGCCCCGGTCAGCGATTACATCATGGAGGCCGAGACCCTCATGGGGATCGCCTGCGTCCTCCACGAGGCAGGTGTCAGCTGGACCATCGCGTCAGGCGACTTTGACGCCATTAACTACGGCCTCTTCTACAGCGACGCCCGCCTCGGCGACATCCTCCGCAGCATGGTACGCGAAGTCCGCAGGCTGAAGGGCAGAAAAATACTGGTGGGCGAATGCGGCCATGCCTACCGGAGCATGCGGGACTTTCTATCAACCTACGACAGCGGTGAGGCCATACCGGTCGAGCACGTGCTGGAACTGACTTCGAGGCTGATAGAGGAAAAGCGGATCGAACTTGATCCCGCCGTCATTTCGGAACGGGTCACGTACCACGATCCGTGCAACATCGCGCGGTCCGGGTGGATCGTCGACCAGCCGAGGGCCATCATCCGCTCCTTTATCCGCGATTTCGCGGAGATGGACCATGCGGGCATTGACAATTACTGCTGCGGCGGGGGCGGGGGAACGGTAGCGGTGGGAGAGCTGAAGCAGTACCGGATGGAGGTAGCGGGCAGGAGGAAGGCGGAGCAGCTCAGGAAAACGGGTGCGGGCACCGTTATCGCCCCCTGCGCAAACTGCAAGAAGCAGATCAGGGAGCTCATCGCGCATTACCGGTTGCCCCTGAACCTGGCGGGTATGCACGACCTGATATTCAGCGCAATAAAGATAAAACGGACGGAATGACATGCACGATATACTCGATTTCCTGACGGGCCCCGCGGCGCGGTTCAGCCTGGCGTTACTGGCCCTCGGCTCGGCCAGGCTCCTTATCCTTACCGCCGCGGACATCATCAGCATCGTCCGGCATGCCGGTAACAAAAAAATTGAATACGGCGAGGCCCTTGCGTCGACCCTGTCCTGGACCGCACCTGTCGGCCACATCGCGGGAACGCGGCCCGTCTTCAGCGCGGTATCGTTCCTGTTCCACCTCGGGCTGATCATCACGCCGCTCTTTCTCCTGGAGCATGTCATGCTCTGGGAGCGCGGCACCGGGTACGGATGGACGGCGCTCCCCGGGGGCGTAGCCGACGGCCTGACTCTCCTGGTCATCCTCGCCGGCATATTCCTCGTCACCTACCGCGCCGCTGACCGGCGGCGGAGGTTTATCAGCGGGCCCTCCCATTATATTCTCACGGGCCTGGTTGTGACGGTGTTCGCGAGCGGTTTCCTGGCGCACCAGCCCTGGAGCCCCCTGGCACGGACGACGATGATGGTCATCCACGCCCTGGCCGGCAATGTTTTACTGATAGCGATACCCTTCACGCGCCTGTCCCACGCGATATTGTTTCCCCTGGCGAGAATAGCCACTGCCACCGCGTGGCACTTCCGGGGTGGGCCGCCTCAGTCATCTTTCTCTGAAACTCGGGAAACGGAGGCGGACCGGCAATGACAGCACCAATCGGACATGATCCTGAGCGGCACGACGCCGAGCGGAACCCCGGGTCTGAACCACCAGCACGCAAAGGACGGCTTCCGCTTCTTTCCGGCCGGGAAATGGTTAAAGGCGCGACCCTGGCCGTCGTTATAATCCTGTCAGCGCTGTACGCCTCCAGGGACGCGGAAAATCCCCTCGCCGCAAAGACCCCGGTACGGGGACCGGTTGGACGTGACAACATGACCATTGACGGCAACGGGAACGGCGGCACCGTGACGTTCCACCACAGCGCCCATGGTGCCCGCGCTGGGGCCGGGGAGAAAGGGTGCGTGCAGTGCCATCACCTCGCCCTGCCCGGCGGGGGGGCGTCAACCTGTTCCGGCTGTCACCGCGACATGGACCGGGACAGCGGGTTCTTCGACCATGACCGCCACATCAGCCTTATGGCGGACAGCGGTTCCTGCTCCGCCTGCCATCAGGGCGACCGGTCAGAAAAAAACACCAGGCCATGCAACGCCTGTCATGACGGATATACAAAAGACATGAAGGATTACCGGCGTGCTCCCGCGTACCGTGACGCGATGCACGGGATCTGCTACCGGTGCCATAGCCGGGGCGGGTCAAGGGGGGAAGAGCGCACCAATTGCACATTCTGTCACCGGGAGGGGGCTATGCCACGGTGAATCCGGGAGATGGTCACTTTTCGGCGACCAGGGTCTTCAGGTAATTTTCCAGGGCGTACTGGACCAGCGTCCCATAGCTCTCCTTTTGGAGTATGGTCTTTTCCATTTTCCGGAACTGGATGAGGCCGTGAAGCATGCCCCAGAGCCAGATGGTGTGGCGCCGCGCGTTGACCTTCCTGAAATCGCCCGACTTTATCCCCGCCTCGATCGCCTCGATGCAGAAGCCGAGGATCTTTCCGCCGGTCCTGTCGACCCTGTTCTTCAGGCGCGGGGGGAAGAGCTGCTCGGGGGTCGACAGAAAATAGGTGATGATGTCGTAGTAGTTCTTCTGCTTTTCACTGAACTCGAGATAGCCCAGGGCGACCGCCCTGATCTTGTCCTTCGGGGAGGACGCCGCGGCCACGGCCTTCGCTATCAGGTCATTCAGCATGGTCAGCCCCTCCTCCTGGAGCGCCGCGAAAATGTCTTCCTTGTTGTGATAGTACAGGTAGATGGTCCCCACGCTCAGCTCGGACAGCCTGGCGATCTGGTTGACCGTTGTCGCGTACAGGCCCTTTTTAAGGAGGAGGGTCCTGGCCGCCTTGAGAATATGTTCCTTTCTCGCTTCCTTTTCCCGTTCCCTGCGTTCCTGTGATCCCATGGTTACAACTCTCTGTTATCGTTCTATTTCAGAACGTAATTTTTTCGCCATCTGCTTTTCGTACAGCGCCGGCGCCAGGCGGTGGAGGAAATAGGTGAGCTTTCCCACCGCCGTCAGCATGATGATGTTCTTGCGTTTCACGGCCCCCCGGAACACCGCCTCCGCCACATGGTCCGGGGTGTCCTGGCCGCCCACCATCGACTGCGGGTGCTTCGTCACCTTCCCGTCCGAGCCGAGGGCCCTCTTTTGCAAATTTGTCTTCGTGAAACCGGGGCAGACCATCATGACATGGACGCCCAGGGGCTCCACCTCCGTCCGCAGGCTCTCGAAGAGCCCGTGCAGGGCGTGCTTGCTGGCGCTGTATCCGGTCCTTCCGAGCAGGGGGCTGTAGCCGGCATGGCTTGAGGTTACGATTATCATCCCCCGCCGATCTAGCAAGCTTTTTATTGCCGCCTTCGCGCAATAGAGGGAGCCGAAGAAATTGATGTCCATGACCTTCCGGTACACGGCCGGGTCGGTGTCGACGAAGGGGCTCCGCTGGGTGACCCCGGCGTTCACCGCCAGCACGTCTATCCCGCCCCAGCGCCGGATGACCTTCCCGATGACCGCCTCGCACTCTTTCTGTTTGCTCACGTCGCAGGCATATCCGGCCGCCTCCATGCCGGCGGCCGTGAGATCCCGGGCCAAGCGGTCGGCCCCCTTCCGGTCCAAGTCAATAACGGCGACCCGCGCCCCCGCCTTCCCGAACCTGCGGCACAGGGCCGCGCCGATACCGCTGGCACCGCCGGTCACGGCCACGACCTTGTTGTTGAAATGCGAGTTCTGTATCATAAATAAACTTTTCTCCCTCACCCCCTGACCCCCTCTCCCATTAATAATTGAAAAAAGGAGAGGGGGAACAGGATCAATTTTATTATAACGCAAACCCTCTCCTTTCTTCCACGCTCAATGGGAGAGGGTGCGCGGAGCGCGGGTGAGGGCTTTCCTCTCACCCCTCAGCTCTCCGCCTCCAGGACCACCTTCTCCACCTTGTTCAGGTCCCGCTCATAAAAGAATGAGCCGAGGAAAAAGAGCACCGCCGCTATGACCAGGAAGACGGGAAGGATGAGGAGCGCGGTCTGGATATTATAGCTGTCGGACAGGGAGCCGACCACGATGGGCCCCAGCGACGAGCCCAGGATGTTCTGGACGATAACGCACAGGGCATAGGATATGGCCCGCAGACCCGGGTGCACCACGTCCTGGGTCACCGCCGCCGCGGCGGGCACGAATCCGACCACGACAAGACCCATGAGCATGATGAAGGCGTACTGGACATTGCCGGTGAAAAAGATAAGCCCCACGGCCAGGAAGAGCGCGGAGAGCAACGCGACTATCACGGAGAACATGAGCCGGGCGTTCTTCCTCTTCCTGAGCCACATGTCGGCGATAAAGCCGCCGGCGGGCGCGCCGACCAGGGCAAGGAGCATGACCGATCCTCCCTTGATCCCCGCCTGGTCCATGGGGATGTTGTGGACGCGGTTGAAGAAGGTCGGGAGCCAAGTGATGAGCGATGTCGTCACGAAGGTCATGGCGGCGAAGCCGAAATAGGTGAATATCAGCGACGGCGTGTGCATGAACTCCCGGAAAATATCCATTTTGCTCATCCTGACCTTGGGCTTGCCCTCGTCACCCGCCTTTACCGTCTTGACCAGCTCCACGGTCTTGTAGTCCTTGACGAAGAAAAAGAGGATGGCAACGATCAGCCCCGGAAGCGCGACCAGGCCGAAGGCGTGGCGCCATCCGAACTCCTTGGCTATGATGCCCCCCAGGGCTATCCCAACGGCGCTCCCCAGCGGTATGGAGGCGTTCCAGATCCCCATCATGCGAGAGCGTTTTTCCTCGGGGTAGAGGCCGGCGAGCATCGCGGTGCCCCCCGGCGCGTACCCGGCCTCGCCGATGCCGATGACGCAGCGCGCCGCAAAGAGCTGGGTGAAATTCTTCGTGAGGGCGCACATGGCGGTGGCGATGCTCCAGATGACCGCCATGAGGCCGATGGTCTTCTTGCGGCTCCACCGGTCGACGAGGACCGAGGCGGGGATGGTGAACAGGACTATGGACCAGTAGATCGCTGACACCAGCATGCCGCACTGGGCGTCGGAGATGCCCCATTCCTCCTTTATGTGGGGGAAGAGGGACGTTACCACCATGCGATCGACATAATCAAAGAAATAGAGGAGGAACAGCAGGATGAAAATGTAGTTGGTATACCCCCTGGAGAGTTTGTATTCACGAGGCATGTTCTGATCGCTCATGGTGATTCCTCCTTTGGGATTTATGGAAAACGCATCTATCGTTTAGCCACCCCTTGCGGGCGGGGTCACGTGACCCCGCCCGCCGGAGTATTACGCCTTGTACGCCCCCAGGTTGGCCAGGGCCACGCTGCCCGGACTTATCGTCGTGGGGTCCACCATGACGTTGATGCACGCTGTCTTGCCCGACTTGAAGGCCGCCTCGAGGGCGGGCCTGATGTCCTCCGGCTTCTCGACGAAGGCGCCGAAGCCGCCCAGGTCCTCGACCAATTTTTCGTAATGGACCATGCCCAGCTCGGTGCCGTCCTTGATTGCATGGCCGAGGCGTATCTGCTGGCTGTGGGCGATCATCCCCCAGAGCGTGTCGTTGGCCACGACCACGACAATGGGGAGATTGTTCCGAATGGCGGTGTGGAATTCCATGAAGTTGAATCCCACCGAGCCGTCACCGATGACCAGGAGCACCCGCTTGTCGGGGTACAGCAGCTTCGCTGCATTGACCGCGGGGATGCCGTAGGCAAGGCAGCCGAAAAGGCCTGATTCAAGATGATGTCCCGGCCTGCGCATGGTGCGGGTCATGTTCATCCAGATGGAAGTATCGCCGCCATCGGCCGCGACAATGTCATCGTCGCGGTCCATAAAATCGTTTATCTCCCGCGCCAGCCGCAGGGGATGGATGGGTGTGCCCTCCTTCTCCCACATCGGCTTCGCCTGGGCCTTGCCGGCCGCGTCCGCTGCCCTGACGGTCTCCACCCACTCTCCGAACTGTTTCGTGAGCTTCGCCCCTATCTTCCGCTCTTCCACGATGCGGCCCAGCTCCGCCAGCATGACCTTGATGTCGCTCACCACGCCCAGGTCCACGGAGCGGTTCCTGCCGATCTCCTCCGCCTCGATGTCGACCTGGATGAACTTCGCATTCGCGTTGAATATATTACCGAATATATAGAAAAGCGTCAAGCGCGAACCGAGGAACAGCACCAGGTCCGCCTGCGTGTTTGCCACCAGGGCCGCCCCGGGCCTGATCGCAAGGGCGGACTCAAAGCAGAGGGGGTGCGTGTCGGGGATGACGCCGCGCCCGGCCGCCATGGTCATGGCCGGGATGCCGGTCTTTTCGACAAAGGCCGTCAGCTCGGGGCCCGCGTCGGCGTACCAGGCGCCGCTCCCGGCGATAATGAGCGGTTTTTTCGCCTGTTCCAGGAGATCGACGATCTTCGCCGCGGCCGCAGTGTCAACGGCCTTCGACACGATAGTGCTCCGGTATGTTTTCACCTTGGCCATGTCCGGCTTCGCGTTCAGCACGTCCACGGGTATCTCGAGGTACACCGGGCCGGGCCGCCCCTCCATGGCGTGCCGGAAGGCCATGTCGATGAATTCCGGGATCCGCTCCACGTTGTGGCACACCAGGGCCTTCTTGACCATCGGCTGGATGACGGGAAGCTGGACCATGTCCTGCAGGTCAAGCTTTTCCACCATTTCAAGTCCCACGATGCCGGCAATGAGTATCACCGGCGCGTTGGAAAGACGCGCCGCGGCCATTCCGGTGAGGGCATTGGTGAAACCCGGCCCTGCCGTCACCATGGCCACGGCGGGCTGCCGCGTCAGCCGCGCCATGGACTCGGCCATAAAGACCGCCGCCTGTTCGTGGCGCGTGGAGAAAATCTTGACGCTGGTATTCTCCAGAAATTCATAAATGGGGGTGATGTGCCCGCCGCTTATGGAAAAAACGTATTTAACGCCGCGTTCTATAAGGGCTTCCGCGGCAAGTCTTCCGCCGATCATCTTGTCCATGTTATCGCTCCTAAAAAAAATATTACAATTCCATCAGCTGACCGCCGGTGATGTTGATCGCCTGGCCGGTCATGTAGGACGACGCGTCCGACGCGAGGAAGGCCACCAGGTTCGCCACCTCCTCCGGGGTTCCGATGCGCCCCAGGGGGATCGTCTTGCACATCTCCTTCTCCCGCTCCTCCACGGTCGTCTGGAACACCTTCGCCTCAAGGCCGAAGCGCCACCGCTCCAGGTCCGTCATGATCTGACCCGGGCAGATGGCGTTCACCCGCACGCCGGCCCCGGCCAGCTCCTTCGCCATCACCTTGGTGAGCATGATGACCCCCGCCTTGGCCACCGCGTAGGCGCCGTTCATGACCGGCGGGAACTTGCCGGCGCGGGAGGCGTTGTTCACGATGCTGGCCGGCTTCCCGAGCATGAGGGGGACCATCGCCTTTGACACCCTGAAGACGCCGTGGAGGTTGATGTCCACGGTTTTCATCCACGCCGCCTCGTCATAGGTGTGGACGGCGGCGGGAACCCCGAAGGACGCCCCCGCGTTGTTGCAGAGGATGTCCAGGCGGTCAAAGCCCTTCTTCACCGCTTCAGCCATGGCAGCCACCGATTCCGCGCTGGAAACGTCGACCGGGACCGAAAGGGTGAGGACCCCGAATTCCGCTTTCAGGGAATCGGCTATCTCCTGCATTTCAGCAGAGGTGCCCGTGGCGACCTGGCCGCCCGGCAGTGAGGCGGCACCCAGGTCCGCGATTATGACATTGGCGCCCAGGGACGCCAGTTTCCGCGCCATGGCGTATCCCATGCCGGTTTTTTTTCCTGAACCGGTGATGAGGGCCGTTTTGCCTTTCAGATCGCTTAACATTTCCTTTCTCCCGGCGGGATGCCGCGAAGCGTTTTCCGGGCTGACGTCCTTCCGGTTTGCTCCCCGGCCGGAAAACGATTTTTTCGGCATGCCGCAATAAAGTGCTTGAAATAAGTTATATTCATAATATGAATAATATTCATTATTTGAGAATATATCGGGCATCATCCCTCCTGTCAATCCAAAAAGGCCGGAGGGACAATAAAAGGAAGCTACTGGAAGCGGAGTGAGATAGACCGCATATGCAGGAACGGTATGAACTGATATACGGCTACAAGCACTGCAAGAAAGACATAGAATACAGCGCCGGTTTCGCTGATTCAGAGGAAGAGGCCGCAGAATGGGTCCGCAAGAAGAGCCTCGCTGCCGATCCGGCGGAACCCCTCCCGGGAGACCCCTTCTGTGACTGCGAGGTTTCCTTCTGCCCGATGAAATTTCAAAGACCGTGGTATTCGTACCGCAGGGTCCCGACCTAGGGCATTCTTATCCTATCACGCCCCCTGCCGCCTCCATGACCTCCCGGGCAATCTGAAGTTCCTCGTTTGCCGGGATGATCAGGGCCCTTACGGGGCTGCCCGTCGCGGTTATCGTTTCCGCGTTTCCGCTGTTGGCTGCCTCGTCCAGGACCAGGCCCGCGTGCGCAAGGCCTTCCAGGACGCCCCTGCGCAGATACGCCGAATTCTCCCCGATGCCGCCGGTAAAGACAACGGCGTCGATCCCGCCCATTTCAGCGGTATAGGCGCCGATGAGACAGATGATCCTGTTGACCAGGATGTCGCTGGCGAGCCTGGACGCGGCGTATCCCGCCCGGGCCCGCTCCTCGATCGTTTTATAATGGCTGTCGACGCCCGAGAGGCCAAGGAGGCCGGAGCGCTTGTTGATCATGGTCCTGATGTCGCCGGGGGCATACCCGTGGTCCATGAGAAAAAATATTATTTCAGGATCAAAGGACCCGCTCCGCGTCCCCATGGGCAGTCCCTCAAGGGGGGTGAACCCCATGGAGGTGTCGATGCTCTTCCCGTGCTTCACCGCGCAGATGCTCTGACCGTTCCCCAGGTGGCAGGTGACGATCCTCAGCGAGGCTATATCGCGGCCCATGATTTCCGCGGCCCGGTGCGCCGCATACTTGTGGCTGGTCCCGTGGAAGCCGTATTTCCTGATGCCGTATTTCCGGTACAACTCCAGGGGCAGGCCGTAGAGGTAGACCGTATCTGACATGGTCCGGTGGAAGGCCGTGTCGAAGACGGCATATTGCCGCAGGTCCGGCAGGGCTGCCGCAAGCTCGTCAACGCAGGCAAGGGCGACGGGATTGTGGAGGGGCGCGAGAACGGAAATTTCCCTGAGATAGTCCAGCACCTCCGGCGTAATCAGCGTCGCCCGGTCATACCGTTCGCCGCCATGGACGATGCGGTGGCCGATGACGGCGCCGCCGTTCCGGCCGCCGAAGAGGTTCTCCCCGCGAAGCAGTGCCAGCATGTCGCCGATGGCGGAGCGGTGGTCCCTGAAAGCCAGGGCGGTCTTATCAGCGGCGCCGCTGCGGGTGATGATCCGCGCTCCTTCGCCTTTACCCGCCGTTTCGCCGATATCGATATAATGGCCGGCCACTACCGCGTCCCCGCTGTCCCCGTCAAAGAGCTTGAACTTCAGCGAGCTGCTGCCCGCGTTGATGACCAGGACGTTCATCGCCGCGCCGGTCCGGTCCTATACCGCGCTCAGGTGCCGGTACTTGGGCAGGTGCCGCACCGCCGGCTTGAAGGCGTCGCGGCGGAAGGGCTCCGCCAGCACCTTCTCCCCGCCCTCGATGACGGCGTTGATCACGGCCGCCTTCCCGCACTTCACCGCCTCGCGGACCACGTCCTTCACGTCGGCGTAGTCCTCGACCTTGAAGCCCACCGCGCCCATGTCCTTCGCCAGCTGCGCGTAGTCCGGGTTCATGAGGAGGTCGGCGCCGACGAAGCGGCTCTTGAAGAAATCGATCTGGTTCTTTTTCTCAGCGCCCCATTCGTGGTTGTTGAACACCACGGCTATGACGGGGATATCCTCGCGCACCGCGGTCATCACCTCGGAGAGGCCGCTGATGCCGTAGGCGCCGTCCCCCTGGAGCGCGAAGACCGGCGTGTCCGGCGCGCCGATCTTGGCGCCCATTGCCGCGCCGTAGGCGAAGCCGCAGTTGCCCCAGGAGAGGGCCGATATGTGCTGGCGCGGGCCGGTGAACTTCAGGTAACTGTTGCAGATCGATGAATTATTCCCGATGTCCGTGGCGACGATCGACCCGTCAGGGATGGCGTCGGTAAGCTCCTTGATGAAGCGGCGGGGGTGCATCAGCTTGTTGGTCGAGGAGGACCATGAGTCGAGCTCCTCCTTCCACACCGCCTTTTCCTTCGCGATGTCGGCCAGGCGCGCCGCGTCCTTCTTCCGGTCCCCGTCGACGGCCTTCAGTGCCTTCAGGAGCTGCAGGGCGAACTCCCTGGCGTCCGCGACGACGCCCAGGTCTATCTTCTTCGATACGCCCAGTTGCGTGCCGTCGATGTCGACCTGGATGAGCTTCGCGGTCTTTGGCCAGTAGTCGATGTCGTACTGGGGCAGGGTGCCGAAGGGGCCGAGGCGGGTGCCCAGGGCGAGGACCGCGTCTGCCTTCGCTATGCAGCGCATGGCGGCCTTGGAGCCGCAGTAGCCGATGGGACCGACCGCAAGCTCATGCGCCGCCGGGAAGGTGTCATTGTGGAGATAGGTGTTCACCACCGGCGCGGTGAGGAATTCCGCCAGGGCCTTCACTTCGTCGATGGCGTCGGCCATGGACACGCCGCCGCCGGAGAGGATGACCGGGTTCTTTGCCCGGGCAAGGAGCTCGGCGGCTTTTTTAATCTGCTCTTCCGGGCCGCTGCCGTAGTTGACGTCGCCGGACCTGTATATCTCGCAATCGATGTCGCCGTAGAAAAAATCCCGGGGAATGTTGAGCTGCGCCGGGCCGGAGAGGAGCTTCGCCATGTAAAAGCAGCGCCGCGTCAGCTCCGCCATGCGCTCAGGCCTGTTGACCCGCACCTGGTACTTCGTGCACTTTTCGAACCAGGGCATCTGGTCAAGCTCCTGGAACCCGCCGGTGCCGATGCCCATGCTCCCGGTCTCCGGGGTGATTGCCACGACCGGGGAATGGGCCCAGAAGGCGGCGGTGATGGCGGATATGAAGTTCGCCGCGCCGGGGCCGTTCTGGGCGATGCAGGTCTGCGGCCGCCCGGTTACCCGGGCATACCCGTCGGCAGCATGGGCCGCCGCCTGTTCGTGGGCCACTGAAATGAAGCGTATCCCCGCTGTCGGGAAAAGGTCAAGGGCGTCCATGTAGGCGCTGCCGACGATGCCGAAGGTGTTGGTTATCCCCTCGGCCACCAGTGTTTCAACGAATGCTTCGGAAGGGGTCATCTTTGTCATATCAGCCTCCAGCGGGGTAAAAATTGAATTATATTCAATATGTGAACTATATTCAGTACGGTTCCGGTGTCAATGACTTTTTTGTTTAATTTTATCAGCCTGATACTGCCCCGGCGAGTATGCGGCATGGATGCCGCAGTTTCCGCCGAGTAAACAGGATGTTTACACGAGGCGGACGAGCGGGGCGGTGTCAGGCTGATAAATCTTTTGCAGCGGGAAAGGCCTATCGGAAAATTTTATTCTCGACTTTCCATAATCAGGACGGCATAATCACCTATAATAGATTTTCGATCGTGCAGGAGAAATCATGCCAAATACAGCAAAAAGTAAATCTTACTATAGGCGGGAGATTCTTCCCACCCCGGAAAGCCTTGTCGAGAACGGGAAGATACATTTCGGCACCTTCAATGCCCCCTTCAGAAACGTCAATCCCCTCGACGCGGCCCGGGTCTTCGGCTTTCCCCTCCCGCGCTTCCTGATAAACATGCGCCTCAAGGAATGGGAAGCCTTTCAGCTTGGCAACGATGACTTCTTTATCCTCGCCGTCATCTACAACCAGAAGGTGGGGACCCTGGTCCAGTTCATCCTCTGCGACAAAAAAAACAACCGCATGACCAAATATGAGAAAAAAGTCCCGTCATGGCGGACCCGCGTGCCATCCTCCCTCGGCGACACCAGGGCCCGGTATGTCTCAGACCATTTCCGCCTGGACATCCACAACATGCTGGACCGGGGAAGGATCTTCATCGATGTCGCCATTGACGGCGGCCGGAAGCTGCCGCCGCTGTACGGGCATTTCGAGGCTTTCCACGAGAAGGGAACGGCCAGGCCCCTGGTGGTGAGCCTCCCCTTCGCGTCAAACCGCGGCATGTACTCCCACAAGTGCCTCATGCCGATGGAGGGGGTCCTTTTTTCCGGGGGGCGCCGCATTGATTTCGAACGAAAAAACAGCTTTGCCATCGTCGACGACCACAAGGGATACTATCCCTACATTTTAAAATACGACTGGGTCACGGGGGCCGGATTCACCGCGAAGGGCCTCACCGGCTTCAACCTGACCGACAACCAGGTCCCGGACAGGGAGCGCTTCAACGAAAACTGTCTCTGGGCGGGGAAGGAACTGCACCTCCTGCCGCCGGTCACCTTCTCCAGGCCAAACGGCGTCCATGACGAATGGTCCATCAGGGACAGGCACGGGATGGTGGACATCACCTTTACGCCGGTCTTCGACAATCCCCTGAAGATGAACCTGGTCATGATCAAAACCGATTACCACGGGCCCTTCGGACATTATAACGGCGTCATACGGACGCCGAGGGGGGAAAAGATTTCCGTAAAGGGATTTTACGGCATGGGGGAACAAAAGTACTTCCGCGGATAGAAACAGGTCAGACCACGAAGCGGTCATGTTCCGGGTCGAAGGGCGGCGACGTGATGATGAATATGACCATCCTCTCCCCGCCGGTGTTTACCAGGCCGTGGACCGTGTTGCGGGGAATGGATATGATGTCCCCTTCGGCCACGGCCGTGTAACTGTCGCCCAGCCTCATCCTTCCGCGGCCGCTGTGAATATAATACATCTCGTCGCTGATCCTGTGGTAATGGTCAGGGACTTCAACGGGGACGACCCCGAGGTTGAAGCTCATGGTCCCGTTCTGGAAGACTTTTTCAAGCCCTATCTTCAGGTCGGCCCTGACTTCCACGCGGCCGAGCAGGTCATGAATGTTATCCATTCCCATCACCCCCCTGCAAACTGCGATTAAACCCTGCTTACCTTTCCATATAACGAAACAAGTGTCGACTATTTTTTCCATAACAGTCAGCGGCGGGGAACAGACAAATAAGGCTTGATTAAAAATGAATTATCCCAGAATTAGATTGGTAGTATCATCAGCGTCATCGCGAGCGCGGCGAAGCGATCCCGTTCATGGTTTGATAATATGCTGTGAAAAATGTAAAAGTCGCTCATGAATATTCCCGGTAATCACATAAGGATTGCTTCGTCGCCGTGCTCCTCGCAATGACAGCGTGAATCACGATTCGTCTTTAAATGACTTCGATACTATCAAAAATGAAATCAACTGCAGCCATAACGACATCCTATATCGCATAATGAAGACACTGAAACAGATCCTCCTGGCCTTTTCTATCGCCATCGCCGCAGCGGTGGTACTGGCAGGAAACGTCATCCTCCTCCTCAACACGGACATGGCGCAGGAGCAGGTCCGGCGGGTCATCAACGCCATGCTGCCCGGCTCGATAACCTGGGAGTATCTCAGCATCTCCCCCCTCACGGGAAATGTCGAGATACGGAAGGCGGTCCTGGCCGGGGAAGACCGGAGGGCCATCGCGCGCTTTGACCGCCTCACCGCGCGCCTGTCGGTCCCGTCGGCGCTCCGGGGAAAGCTGGACATCATCGACGCGCGCCTGGAAAGGCCGGAATGCTTACTTGAACTGGACGGCGACGGAAAGCTGAACATCGTGAAGGCCCTGGGGATAAAGCCGAAAAAGAAGAAGCCCCACAGCGCCCCGGGCCGTCTCCCGGGATTTCTCATGGTCAGGCGCTGCGTGCTGGAGCGGGGGCGCTTCGGCTTTGCGCGGCCCGCGGGGAATTTTGACCTGGACATCCGGGACATCATGTGCACGGCAGGGCTTGATTTCGCCGACGAGACGGGGATGATAGACCTCGCCGTCGGCAGCGGCTGCTTCACGGTCAAAGGCCGGAGGACGGACCTGAAACACCTGGCGCTGGAGAGCGCCGTCAGGAAAGGGATGGCGGAGCGGCTCCGCCTGAGGCTGCGGACCACCGCGTCGGACATAGCGGTCCGGGGCGGGATACGGGAGCTTTTCAGGGACCCGGCCTTCGACATCGGCGGGGAATGCTCCCTCTCCCTTTCGGAATTGCGCGACATCATGAACGCGCAGCGGCCGCTGGACGGCACCGTGACCGCCGCCCTCACGGGACACGGCACGGTGAACAATCCGTCCGTAACTTTTTCAGCGCGCTACTCCGGCGGAAGCATCCTCGGAAGCGTCACGGGCCCCATCAGCACCGACCTGTCCATGAACGACCGTGTGGTCTCCATCAACACCCTGCGGGCATACTCCGGCGCCGGCTATCTCGACCTCCGCGGATTCATGGACATGAGAAGCGCCTACCCCGAGGGCTTCATCAGACCGAACCGCGGCAATGACAGGATATCTTACAATCTCAACGTGACATCCCGGGGCTTTGATATCCGGGGCATACCCGGCATAGCCGGAGCGGCGCGGGGCCTCCTCGATGCCGACTGCGCCCTGTCCGGCGCCGGCTTCTCATCCGGGGCCGCTTCGGCCGAGCTGGCGGTGAAGGGAACCATAAAGGGTTTTTCCTTCGGGGAAAAAGCCGAGCCGACGAACCTGGGCCTGAACGCCCGTGCCGCCCTGAGGGATGGAATCTTCCAGGTACGCGATAGTGAAGCGTTCCTCGGCAACGCCCGTCTCCGGGCCGCTGGATCCTTCACGGCAGCCACAAAAGCGCTGCGGGTGTCATTCTCCCTGGAAAGCCCCGACATCGCCCCGGAATCAGCCTCATTGGGCCTGGTCGGCTGCAGCGGAAAACTGAGGGCCGGCGGCTCCCTATCAGGGACCTTCCGACGTCCCGTTATCAATGCCACCCTGACCGGGACCGCGGTCCGGCTCAGGGACATCACGCTCGGCGATATAACGGCGCATGGATCCCTCGATGATACCGGAACCGCGTCAGTCGATCAATTCACGGTGGCAAACAGCGAATCAAGGATTTCCCTGACCGGCGGTGCCGCTCTTTTTGATGAAGGATTGGCGGTCAGGCGGGACCCCGCCGTGAACCTGAACATAGAACAATTCACGGTGAAAGCCGGAGACTTCCTCCCCGATTACGCAGGCCGCATCTCCCTGGCGGGCCGGGTGTCAGGGAGCGCGCGAAAACCGGCCGGATTCCTTGTCATGACCGGGACGGGCATCGACCTCGGATTCCAGAAATTCCAGGCATGCAATTTTTCAATCACCTTCAGGGACGGGAAAGCCTTGATCGACCCCCTCGTGCTCACGGTTTCACCGGGAGAAGCGGTCCGGTGCAGGGGGTGGATCGGAACAGACCTTACCTATGATCTTACCCTGGATTCCGACCCGGTCTCCCTTGCCGGCATAAAAGCCGTCGATACCACCGGCGGACTGCAGGGCCTGATCAGGCTTGACCTGAAGGGAAGCGGCTCGCTGCGAAATCCGTCGCTGGAAGGATCGGTTTCGGTCACGCGCCTCGCGGTCAATGCCGCCGCCTTTGACGATATGATCCTGAACGTGGCGGTGAGGGACCGCAGAATCACGGTTAAGGGGAAGTTGAACTTCGACCTTGAAGGATCATATAATTTCGGAAGCCGGCGGTTCATGATCGCCGCCCTTTTCAATAAAACCGACCTGGCCCCGTATCTTTCGGCTGCGGGAAGAAAAAGCCTCTGGGGCACCGTGACGGGGACGATAAGGGCCGAGGGAAGCGCCCTCGCACCGGACAGGGCCAGCCTGGGCATAAGCCTGACACAGCTTGAGCTGATCAGCGCCGGTGAACGGCTGGTCACGTCCTCCCGGTTTGACGCACGGGCGGCCGGGGGAGTACTCGTCATTCCCGGAATACGGCTCGCCCTTCTCGACGCCGGCTGGATCCGCATCAGCGGCGGCGGCAGCATCGATAACGCGCTGAACATCACCATGGACAGCGTCATACCCCTCAACCTGGCCAACCGGTTCACGAACAACCTCACGAATTTCAAGGGAACCCTCACTGCCAGGGGCGGAATAACGGGGACCAGGTTCCACCCGCACATCAACGCCGATGTCAGCCTGGACAACATCGGGTTTTCCATCCCGTCAATAGGAAACGAGGTGCGGGAAATGAACGGGAAAATTTCCTTCACCCCGGAGCGGATTACGCTCCATGACATAGGCGGACTCATGGGCCAGGGCCGGTTCGGGATAACGGGCGTCACGGGGGTCCGGGGACTGAAACTCCATGATATCCGCGTGGACGCCACGGCCCGCAACATCGCGGTAGAAGTACCGGACACGATGCAGATGACCTTTAACGCCGACGCCAGGATAAGCGGCAATTATCCGCGGATTTTCGTCAGGGGCAATTTCACCCTCCTGGACGGCACCTATTATCAGGACCTGGTCCTCCGTCCCCTCCAGGATATCGGCGCAATTGCCGGCCGCAGGACGAAGGCCCCGCAGGACAGGACGGAAAAGTCCCTCACGGAGGCGATGGCCATGGATGTTGAGGTCGTCAGCAGGCGCCCCTTTGTCGTTGACAACAACATCGCCAGCCTGAAGATCACCACCGACCTGAGAATGGTCGGCACCCTGGCGAACCCCCTCCTGAGCGGCAGCGCCCGCGTCGAGAGCGGCGTGGTCCATTACCTGGGACGGGACTTCGACATCACCCGGGGAAAAATAGATTTCATCAATCCCTACCGGATCGAGCCGGTCATCAGCATCAACAGCAACGCCAGGATCCAGAAATGGCTGGTCTCGATAGCCGTAACGGGAACCCCGGCGGCGCTCCGGTACGATCTTTCATCAAGCCCGGTCCTGGACTCGAACAACATCCTATCCCTGATCATGCTCGGGAAAACCACCGGCGGGTCCATGTCCTATACACCCACCGACCTCCTCGGGCAGATGATCGCCTTCAATTACGGGGGGCAGATCAAGAAGACGACCGGCATCGACAGCATCGAGGTGAAGGCGCAGGATTCGCAGAACAGGGGCTCCTTCAAGGGCCAGGTAGTCACCATAGGCAAAAACCTGGACAGGCGGCTCAGCGTGTACTACTCCATCGGCAAAGACAGCCGCGAGATACGGACAGGCTCCGCGGTGAAATACAAACTGAGCGACAGCGTGCTGCTGAACCTCGATTACGATTCAAAGGGCAAGGTCGGCATTGACATGCAGTACAACAAGGAATTTCGTTAAGGCGCCATGACATCCGGACACAGGACACCGCAGAACCGGGCCCGCACCCTCATCGCCGCCCTCGCCCTTTTCCTGGCCGGGGCCCTGCCTGCCGCGGGCGCGGCCGGGGCCGCAAAGGAAGATCCGTTCACGCGGTTCCAGGGAGCCCTTGTCGGCGCCGTCGCCATCCGGTTCCATGATTTCAACAGCCACGAGAATATCGGCGAATGGACGGCGATGGCGCGAAGCGCGATACGCCTCAGGGAGGGGGATGTTTTTACCGCCGCCCTCCTTGAGGACTCAAAGAAGTCGCTGTCGCTGATGAACAGGTTCTCGGAAATTCGGGTCGATGCCCATACCGAGAGGGGGCTCCTGTCCGTCGATTTTCACCTGACGCCGTACCGGTTCATCAGGAACATCGTAATCCGGGGAAACGGGCCGATCCTGGAAAACGAGATTACCGCCGCCATGTCGATCCATGCAGGCACCGTTTTCAGGCCGGAACAGCTGCCAGAGCAGGAGCGGCTGGTGAGGGAAAAGTTCATGGCCGAGGGATACATCGATCCAGCGGCAACGGCACGGGGCGAACGCAGCACGGCCGACGGCAACTACACGGTGCTGATTGACATCCGTCCGGGAGCCTATTTTTCATACGGCGGCATCCTCATTCAGGGCAACCGGGCCATGTCCGACATCGAAATCAGATACAGGCTCTATTCTGAAACATTCCGCTTTATAGAATCTGAATTCAAGAAAAACATCATCGCGATACGGAAGGCCTACTGGGGCCGGGGCTATCCCGAGGCGGATGTACGGTACACGCTGAACAGGGACAGGGCGAACGCCGTGGTGGACATCGGCATCACCGTCCGCGAGGGCCCGAAATACAGGATAGCCTTTTCGGGGAACAGGCGCTTCTGGGACATCACCCTGAGAAAGAGCCTCGCGCTGGCCGAACGGGGCAATACCGGCGATGCCGGCGCGAGAAAAAGCGCGCAGAACATAACGGCCCTGTACAGGACAAAAGGCTACCCCGGCGCCAGGGTCAAGCTGGACGTCAGGCAGAGCGGCGACGGGGAAAAGGAGCGGAAGGCCCTGACCTTCGTCATAGACGAAGGGCCCCGCGTCGATGTCGCGCGGCTCCAGGTCAGCGGCAACGCCTCGTTCAGCGAAAAAACCATACGGGGCATGATGGGAACAAGGGAGTCGGGTAAAATCATAACAAGGATCTTCGATGCCGATGTCCTTGAGAACGACCTTCTCGTCATCAGGTCATGGTACCTCAAGAAGGGCTTCCTCGACGCCCGGGTGACCTCCAGCGTCCGCATGACCCCTGACAAAAAGCGGGCCCTGATCCAGGTGAATATCTTCGAGGGCGCCGCAACAACCATATCCTCCGTGTCGTTCAACGGGAACCATGTGGTCCCGGACGAACAGCTGCGGAAAAAAATCGCCCTCGCCCCGGGCAGACCCTACCAGGAAGCTGACGTCACCGCGGCGGAGAACCTGATATCCTCACTCATTTCCGCGCAGGGCTATCCCTATGTCGAGGTGAAGGGAACCGCCGCCATTTCCCCCGACCGTTCGAAGACGGACATCGTTTTCAGGATAAACGAGGGAAAACAGGTCAGGCTCGGGACCGTCAACTTTTCAGGGAACATGCGGACCAGGACATCCTACCTGAGGAAACAGCTTTCGCTCAAGCCCGGCGATCCCGTGTCAATACAGCAGGTGCTGGATGAATACAAGAACATCAGCGACATCGACATATTCCAGGCGGTCAACCTCACCACCTTCGGCATCGAGGAAAAGAGGGAGCGCGCCGACCTCTTTATCGACGTGATGGAGAAAAAGACCTTCCTCCTCGGCATCGGCGGCGGCTACAACTCGGAAAAAGGCCTTTACGCCCACACCTCCTTTGAGGACAGGAACTTCCTGGGCAGGTACAAGTCAGCATGGGTGAAGGGTGAAATTGCGGAAACCGGCTACAGCGCCTCCGCGGGACTAACCGAACCGAGGCTCATCGGCAACCGCGCCTCGGCCACGGTCAGCTTTTCCATCGACAGGGAAAAAGAGTTCAACCAGACCTTCGGCACCTTCACCTACGGACCGGCCTGCTCCATCAAGTCAGTATGGTTCGACAGCCTGACCGCCGGACTGGGCCTCAGCTACCAGGAGAGGAAAATGACCGGATATTTTTCAGCCTCCGACTACACCGATCCGGACAAGACCGGCCAGTTCCACCTCAGGAGGATACTCCTTTTCTCCGCCGCCCTGAATTACGACCGGAGGGATTCCTTCATAAGGCCCCGGAAGGGTTTCCTGACATCGCTGATGGTCGATGTTTCGGTGGACCTCAACCGGCCGAAAAAGCAGCTTTTCTCCCATGAGTATTCGGACAACTTCATCAAGTACCAGTACGGTCTTAAATTCTATGTCACTCCCTGGTCGCGCCTTACCTTCGCCGCCCATGCCATGCTGGGATTTATCCAGCCCTATACCGGCGTAAAGGGAATCATCAGCGACCAGCTCTTTTATCTCGGCGGCATCGGGGACGTCAGGGGATTCAAGGAAAACATGCTCAAGCATGACGAGTTCAACAATCCGGTCGGAGGGCGCGCATCGGTGGCCGCCAGCATCGAAGCGCGTCTGGACCTGGGGTTCAATTTTGAGCTGAGCGGCTTCTTCGACGCGGGAAGGATCGACAACTGTTTCTACGATTTCTACCGGATGCGCATGTCAGCCGGGGCCGGCCTGCGCTACATGACCCCGGTGGGCCCCATCGGCCTGCTCTACGGTTTCAAGATCAACAGGCTGAAGAGCGAAGACCTGGGAATGCTGCACATATCAATCGGCTACACGTTCTGACAGTTCCGCCGCCGACCGGGGCGGGAACGATCACCTGATCGTCCTGATCTTTTCGCCGGAAAATTCATTGATGGAAACGCCCAGCCGCACGCGGTTGAGCTTGAGCTGCAGCAGGGCCCTCTCGTAATCGTAGCGCGCGCTCTGCAGGTTGGTGAGGGACACCAGCACGTCCAGTATGGTCACCTGGTTCAGCCGGTATTCGCTGGACACGACCTGGTAGTTCTGCTCCGCCGACGCCAGGGCCCTGCGGTACGCCTCGAGCTCGACCTTTGCCCCCTCCCAGGTCTGGAAGGAGTCGAGAACGTCCTTCCGGGCGAGGCGCACGGTCTGGGAGAAACCCAGGTCCGCCTGGCGCTTTTTCGAGTTCGCCTCCCTCACCTTCGCGAAGGTGACGTCCCCGCCGAAAATAGGAAGCTCCGCGCCGAGGGAGAAATAATAGTCCCGGGACTTGACCGGGTTGCCGTTGTTCAGCCGCGAACCGAGGAGCGAGCCGGCCGGATTGGACGACAGGGCCAGATGGGTGAGCTGCCTGCTCCTGTCCGTCTTGTACGTTGAATCCTGCCACAGGAAATAGCTTCCCTCGAAATAGACGTTGGGCAGGTGGGTCCCGTACGCCGCCATGACGCCGGCCTTTGAATATTCCATCTGCTCTTTTGCCGCCCTGACGTCCCAGCGGCCATCCACGATTTTTTCGGTCTCCCGCAGGGAAAAGGGCGGATCATTCAGATTGAGCGTATCGGCAAGGACATAGTCGGACTCGATCCCCGTCATCGCCGCGAATACAAGCTTCGCGTGCTCCAGGCCGGTGCGGATCGACTTGACATGGGCCTGCAGCGAATAAATCTGCGCGTTGGTCCGCAGCAGGTCGCTCTGCCTGCTCCGTCCTATATCGACCCGCCGGCGTATTTCCGCCAGGGTCTTGTTGTGAAGCTCCAGCAGCTGCTCATTGTTCCTCAGGTCATGCTCCATGAGCAGCACCGTGTAATATGCGGTGCCGACGTCCATCAGCATCTGGTTCGCGTTATTGTTGAGCTGGCATTCCCTGATCTTCCGGTCTGACCACGCGGCCTTGATCTGGGAGGCCTCCTTCAGGCCTGTGACGATGGGCTGCCGCAGGTACAGGCTCACGGCGGAACGGGCCAGGTTGACATACCTGGTGTCGGGCTCCGGGAACGCCTTGTTTGCCCTGAGGGAAACATAGGGCAGGAAGGACTCGATGGCCTGGAGCTTGCGCTCCTCGGCCTGGATCGCGTTCTCCCCTTCAATGGCCATTCGCTCGGTTTTATGGACCGCCAGGGCGAAGGCGTCGAAAAGGGTTATATCCTTTTTTCCGGACGCCGTTTTCACGTCCTCGTCGGTAATGCCCGTTGCCCGGCGAATCATTTTTTTCACGTCATCGTCCACGGCATACAGGGACGCTGCAATGGAGACGGATAGCAACACACCCATCAACGTGATAACGCCGGGGCGGTTCCTGACTGATTTAATGAAAATATGATAGTTCATGAATGAAAAGCCTCATCAGGCTTAATCCCATCTTGCGAACCGGTCAAGGAACAATCTGCCTGAAAATAAAAAAATATCAAGAAATTTACGCTCTCTCCCCCCGCCCCCTGAGGGGGCGTGAAAAAAAGATTGTACGCCTGTCATCGCGAAAAGTAAAACAACGAAGCAATGACATGTTTAAGTTAATGACAATCCCACACGCCCCCTCCGGGGGACGGGGGGGTAAAAATTGATTGAGGCCCTATAAATTTTTCATGCTAATCCCCGTATTATCATTGCATCCTATTACCGGATAATAATACAATGCATCCTGTCAGCATATCAAGAACGAACCGGCAACAGGCATGACCCTATCAGACATTTCCATAAAAAACACCGTGTTCGCCTGGATCCTCATGTTCGGCCTCATCATCTTCGGGGCCATCGGCTTCAGCCGCATGGGGATAAGCCAGATGCCCGACGTAGACTTCCCGGTCATTACCGTCACCGTCACCTGGGTCGGCGCCTCCCCGGAGACCATGGAATCCTCCATAGCCGACGTGCTGGAGGACTCCGTTATGACCATCGAGGGCATCAGAAACATCAGCTCCACCTCCATGGAGGGCCTGACGAACATCACCATAGAATTCGAGCTGTCCCGCGACGTTGACACGGCCCTGCAGGAGGTCCAGACCAAGATCCTCCAGGCCCAGAGAAACCTTCCCACCGACATCGATCCGCCCATCGTGACCAAGTCGAACCCCGAGGACAATCCCATCATGTTCACGTCACTGAGCGGGACGACCTCCCCCAGGGAAAAGGTCCTCTTCATGCGCGACCGCCTGAAGGACGCCATAACCACCATCGAGGGGGTCGGCGACGTTCGCATGGGCGGCTACGTGGACCCCAACATGCGGATCTGGCTCAACACCGACCGGATGGCCAGCAAGGAGATCACCGTTGACGACATCATCAATACCATCACGAGCCAGCATACCCTTACCCCCTCCGGCTACATAGAAAGCGGACCCAAAGAAGCCAACGTCCGGGTCATGAGCGAAGCGGGCACGCCGGAGGAATTCAAAAGGCTCATCATAACCCGGCGCGGCGGCGAGCCCATCTGGAAGCCGATACGGCTCGGAGACGTTGCCACCGTCGAGGAAGGGACCGCCGACGTCAGGAGGATGGCACGCTTCAAGGGCGTCCCGGCAGTGGGTCTCGGCATCATCAAGCAGCGGGGATCCAACGCCGTGGCCGTGGCCCGCAAGGTAAAGGAAAAGATACAGGCCCTTAACCTCTCGGGCATGATCCCGAAGACCATGAAGATGAACATATCCTTCGACAGCACAAAGTTCATCGAGGATTCCACCAACGAGCTCCTGTTCACCCTGACCATGTCGGTCATACTGACCTCGATCGTGTGCTGGCTCTTCCTCGGCTCCTGGAGCTCCGCCTTCAACGTCATACTGGCCATACCGACGTCCCTTATCGGGTCCTTCATAGTGCTCTATTTCCTCGGCTTTACCCTCAACACTTTCACCCTGCTGGGGCTTTCCCTGGTCATCGGCATCGTGGTGGACGACGCCATCATGGTAATGGAAAACATTGTCCGGTACTTCGAGGGGGGCATGAGCCGCGTCAAGGCGGCCATCGTGGGCGCGCGGGAGATCACCTCCGCCGCGGTTGCCGCCTCCCTTGCCATCCTGGCCATATTCATCCCCGTCGTGTTCATGAAGGGCATCATCGGGAAGTTCTTCTTCCAGTTCGGGGTCACCATATCCGTGGCTGTCATCCTGTCGCTCCTGGAGGCGCTGACCCTGGCGCCGATGCGCTGCTCCCAGATGCTGCAGACGGGAAAGGAAACCAGGCTCGGCCGCGCCATGGACGGCTTCATGGACTTCGTTTCCTCGAAATACCGTGGCGCCCTGGTCCGGTGCCTTGACAACCGGTGGAAGGTGCTGGGCGCCGCGTCGGCCGTGTTTGCCGTGTCGCTGCTCCTCCTCCCGGGCATGCGCAAGGAATTCGTGCCGCCCCAGGACCAGGGCATTTTCATCGCCACTATCAGGACACCCCTCGGCTCATCCCTCGAATTCACCGATTCGGTCGTCAGGAAAATCGAGGCCATGCTGAAGGAGAGGCCCGAGGTCGAGAAATACTTCGGCAACATCGGCGGCTTCCAGGGGGGCCTGGTGAACCAGGGGACGATCTTCATCACCCTGAAGGATTACAAGGACCGACCCGCCGTAGCGCCCTTCAGGAAGAAGCCGACACAGCAGCAATTCATGGGATTCATCAGGGAAAAGATCAGGAAGATATCCGGCGTCTATACCGCGAACATGATGGACCTGTCCCAGGCGGGCTTCACCGCAAAGCGCGGCTTCCCGATCCAGTTCTCGGTCCAGGGCCCGGACTGGGAAAAGCTCGCCGGCTACAGCAAGACGATGATGGACCGGCTGGATAGATCAGGCCTGGTAACCGACGTCGACACCGACTACCAGCTCGGCATGCCGGAGGTGCGGGTCACGCCGGACCGGGACCGCGCCCGGGACCGCGGCGTCACCATCACGAACATCGCCAATACCATCAGCGCCGCCGTGGGGAGCCTCCGCGTCGCGAAGTACACCGGCGAGTCGGGGCGGCGCGACGATGTCCGCATCAAGCTCCTTGACAAATACAACCGCGCGCCCGGCGACATCAGCCGCATCAAGGTGCGGAACATCCACGGCGAGATGGTCCCCCTCTCCAGCGTGGTCAGCATCGCCGAGAAGCCGTCGTACCTGACCATCACGCGGTACAACCGGGAGCGGGCCATCAATGTCTTCGCCAACATCGGCCCGGGCAAGTCCCAGTCCGATATCCTGAGCTTCATAGAGAAGACCGCCCGGCAGGTTCTCCCCCACGGCTACCACATAACCTTCTCGGGAAGCTCCGAGACCTTCAAGGAATCCTTCGAGAGCCTCATCTTCGCCCTGGCCCTGGGGATCGTCGTCGCCTACATGATCCTCGGGTCCCAGTATAACAGCTTCCTGCACCCGGTCATTATACTCCTCGCGCTCCCCTTCAGCGCGAGCGGCGCCTTCATCGCCATGCGCCTCACCGGCATATCGCTGAACATCTACAGCATGATCGGCCTGCTCCTCCTGATGGGGATCGTGAAGAAAAACTCCATCATGCTGGTCGATTTCACCAACGCGCGCCGCGTCGCCGGCATGGGCGTCCATGACGCCCTCCTCGACGCGTGCCCGGTGCGTCTGCGGCCCATCATGATGACGTCGATAGCCACAATAGCGGCGGCGATACCGCCGGCCATGTCGCTGGGCCCCGGTGCGGAAACGACGCGGCCCATGGGCGTCGTGGTCATCGGCGGCGTGTTCCTGTCAACCATGCTCACCCTCTTCGTGGTGCCCTGCGCCTACAGCCTGTTGAGCCGGTTTGAAAGCACACGGCACCAGAAGGAGCTCCACGAGGCCCTTGAGTCCCTGGGCGAGATAAAGAACTAATCGGTGAAGTGCCGCGGCTCTGCCGCGGTCGTGACGGCCTCGCCGCTCATGAGCCTGGCGCGGAGCCCTTCGATCTTCGGCAGTTCGTATTCATAGAAGAATTTCATGACTAACAGCTTGCCCTCGAGGAAATCCCGGTCCGCTTCCGCGCCGCCGGCGAGAGCCTTCGCGGCCGCCATCCCCTGAAGGAGCCATTGCCACGCGATGCAGATGATCCCGGAAAATTCCAGGAACAGGGTGGCGTCCGCAAGGAAACGGTCGATCTCGCCCTTGACCGCGATGCCGACCAGGGCCCCGGTCACCTGGGTGAGATGGCCAACGGCCGCCTTCAGCTTTTCAGCGCAGGATTTGCATTCAGGGACGGCCAGGGCGGCCTCGATCGCCCTGCCCAGCTCTTCCAGGTATATCCCCGCTGCCCTGCCCTTGTGCATGGTGACCTTCCTGCCCAGGAGGTCCATGGCCTGTATGCCGGTCGTGCCTTCATGGATCGGGTGGATGCGCATGTCCCGCATGTACTGTTCCAGCGGGAACTCGTCGCTGTAGCCGTACCCTCCCAGGCACTGGAGGGCCAGGCTGGTTGAAATGACGCCCATTTCGGACGGATAGGTCTTCACCATCGGCGTGAGAAAATCGAGGAGCAGTTCCAGGCGCTCCTTTTCCTCCCCGGAGGCTATGCCCGCGGCGTCGACGAGTTTCCCGGCGTACACGATGAGGGAGAGGCCGCCCTCGACGATGGCCCGCTGCTGGAGCAGCATCCGCTTGACGTCCGCGTGTTCGATGATTGGAACCTGCGGTTTCGTCGGGTCCTTTTCCGTCATGCTGCGGCCCTGGAGCCGCTCGCGCGCGTACTCGAGGGCGGCGTGATAGGCCGCGGACGATATGGCAACGGCGCCCAGGCCGACGTTTATCCGCGCCTCGTTCATCATCTGGAACATGTAGGACAGCCCCCTGTTGGGCCCGCCCACCAGCCACCCGCGGCAGTCGTCGCTTTCGCCCATGCTGAGCTGTGCTATCGGCGCCCCCCGGTATCCCATCTTGTGATAGCACCCGGCGCAGCTGACGTCGTTGAACTCGAGCTTCTCCGAAGCGCCGGGACGGAACTTCGGAACGACAAAGAGTGACAGCCCCTTGACGCCGGCCGGGGCGCCCTTAATGCGGGCCAGCATCAGGTGCACGATATTTTCGGCCATGTCATGGTCGCCGGCCGATATGAAGGTCTTCTGTCCCCTGATCATATAATAGCCTTTGTCCGTGGGCTCCGCGGAGGTGCGCACGTCACCGAGGGAGCTCCCCGCCTCGGGCTCTGTGAGGGCCATTGTGCCCTGCCACTTCCCCTCGACCATCCGGTCGACGTAGGTCCGCCGCAGTTCCTCGGACCCGAAGGAGAGGATGAGGTTCACCGCCCCCGTGGTGAGGCCGGGGTACACGCTCAGCGAGTAGTTCGCGGCGGCGAAGATGAACTGGCACGCGTTGAACACCGACACCGGCATCTGCTGCCCTCCCCGGTCACAGGGGAAGATGGCGCTTATCCATCCCCCCTCCCCCGCCAGGGACATGAACTCCTTCACCTTCGGGTGGACGCGGATACCGCCGTCGACATATTTCGGCGGGTTCCTGTCCATCTCGGAAAAAACCGGATACATGTGTTCCTCGGCGATTTTCTTTGCCGTGCCCACGATCATGTCCACGCTCTCCCTGGTGTATTCGCCGAAACGCTCGGACGCGAGCAGCGATTCGATGTCATGGACGTTGAACAGGGTGAATGCCAGGTTCTTTTCGCTGAAAAACCGTTCTGCCATATGGGACTCCTCCGCCTGGTGCTGTTATGATATCTGTTTTGAAAGAGCGGCCATGGTCGCTTCGATCATGTCCTCGCGGTAATTATCCGCATCTCCTTCATCAATATACAGGTGCTTGAAATGCCGGTAACCCTCGTACATGGCGATGATGATCTCCGCCGCGCGCTTCGGGTCGCGGATGCATACCCCCCCGGCATCTTGTATCTTCTTCATCTCCCCGATGATGAGTTTTTTCAGGATATCGTACATCTCCTTCAGCCTTGAATGTATGCGGGGCTCCCGGCCGCTCATGGAAAGTATGGCGAAGTCGCCGCTCAGGTCGGACATGCCGTACCAGGCCTCGCTGAAGAATATCTCCACGAGGTTCCGCAGGCGCCGGCCGGGGTCGCCGGATTCAACGATCAGCTCGCGGTAGATTTCGCCCGCCCGCCGGATGATATAGTCGACGAGGGCGATGATCAGGTTTTCCCTGTTCTGGAAGTAGTGGATGATCAGGCTGGGATGGATGTCCATACGCTTCGCCACCTTGCCGATCGACGCTCCCTCGATTCCCTCTTCAAGGATCACCTGGTAGAAATTCCAGAGGATATCGGGCTTTCTCACCTCTGCGTTCTGTCTTTTCTTTACGCCTTCCATATATCATTCCATGATGACTGGGTCATATCGATACGCCGGCGGCATTACCTTCATGGACGGCCTCGATGAGCCGGCGAGGCTTGATGACATCCCCCGCCTCTAAGAAGGGGATGCCGAGCTTTTTGAGCGCGCCCTCCAGAACGCGCTCCGGGGAAAACCCGAAGGCCTTGACGACCAGCGCCGCGGGACCGATCCGCATCTCCTTCCCGTCCTGTTCGGCAATCACGGCATCGCCTTCTATGGCGGTGATCTTCGTGTTCAGGAGCAGCGCGCCGCCGCTCTTCCTGAGGCGGCGGTGGAGCCAGTATCCGTGGGCGGGAAAGGAGCTGACCGGCGGAAACTTCGCCATCTCCACGACCGTGACGCCGATGCCGCGCTCGATGCAGAAATCGGCGGTTTCCATGCCGACATAGCCTCCGCCCAGGATCACGGCGGGGCCCTTCAGCGGGACCCTGCCGGTGAGAACGTCGCGGGCCTCAACGACATTGTTCCCGCCGATACCCTTGATCGCCGGCGTGAGCGGCGCAGCGCCCGCGGCCAGGATGACCGCATCGGGCCTGCTGCCGGCCAGCATAGCTTCCGTGACCGCCGCCGATTCATGGACGGCGACGCCCATCTGCTTCAGCTGGCGGACGATCCATTCCACCCACCGGTAGAATCCTTCCTTGTGGGGCGGCCTGCTCGCGGACACGAGCTGCCCGCCGACAACGGCCTCGCGCTCGAAGAGTGACACGGCATGGCCCCGCCGCGCCGCCGCCAGGGCCGCCGAGAGGCCGGCGGGCCCTCCGCCGATGACCCAGACCTTCTTCCTCGCGTCCGCCTTTTTATACAGGTCTTCATGCTCCCTGCCGCACTCGGCGTTTATGGAGCAGGTGGTGGCCTTGAACTCGAAACTGAGGCGCTCGATGCAGCCCTGGTTGCACCCCAGGCACCAGCGAATGTCGTCCCATCTGCCCTCCCTTGCCTTGACCAGCACCTCCGGATCGGCCAGAAGCTGGCGTCCCATGCTGATAAGGTCCGCGTCGCCCCGGGCGATCGCCTCGTCGGCCATGCGGGGATCGATGATCCTGCCCACGCCGATGACCGGAGCCTTCACGGCCTGCTTTATCTCACGCGCCCTGAAAAGGTTGAACCCCTCCGGCGTGTCAGAGGCCGCGATGGTGAGAAGGCCCGGCGTGGTGTAGACCCCGACCGACGCGTGGATCGCGCTCGCCCCGGCATCCACCAGGCGCGGCGCAAGCCACTTCGTGAATTCCAGCTCGAAGCCGCCCTTGATGCATTCCTCGACAGATATCCTGGCGATTATCGGGAAATCAGGCCCCACCTTTTCCCGGGCAGCCTTCAGAATTTCAACATAAAAACGCGCCCGGTTCTCATCGCTCCCGCCGTATTCGTCCGTGCGCTTGTTGGAAAAGGGAGATATGAACTGGTGCACCAGGTAGCCATGGGCGCCGTGGATCTCCACCGCGTCCATGCCCGCGGTCTTCGCCCGCAGGGCTCCCATGGCGTACGCGTTAATTATCTCATGTATGCGGTCGATGGACATCGCTTCCGTGGGCTGGTTGTAGATGAGGCTCGGCAGCTCCGAGGGCGCCTCCGGCTTGGCGCCGGTCACCGCTTCAATCGTCTCGCGGCCGGCGTGATGAATCTGGAGGGCTATCTTCGAGCCGTGCCTGTGGACCGCTTCGGCAAGGCGAGCCAGGCCGGGAATGAAGGAATCATTCCAGACGCCGATCTCGCGGCCCATGTTCTTCCCCCGGGGATCTATGGCGCATTCCTCGGTGATGATAAGGCCTACGCCCCCCCTGGCCCTTCTTTCGAGGTAGGCAATAAGCTGATCCGTAACGGCGCTGTCCTTGCCGCCATAGCCGGTACCAATGGCAGGCATGACGGCGCGGTTTTCCAGTTTAAGGTTGTTGATGCTGTATGGGCTGAAAAGATGGGCCAGATTATTCATGGTATCACCTGAAAATAGTGTTGGATCGTGAAAAATATACAATCACCTCTTATGGAGAGGAATATTAATTAACTGAACATTCATTTAATTAGCATGGAAATGTCAAGTGGAAAATATAGGGGGTCAGAGCAACCTGGCAAAAATACCGATAACTCTCGGTTGGAAATATGGTGTCAGAGCAAAACAACCATTTCACTAATCATTCTCAAGCTTATGCAAACTGCAGAAATTATCCTCGTGCAGCAGGAATAAATTAATAATTTTTACAACTGGTCAAATATTGGTATGCCTGAATCTTGCCAGACAATAAGGCATTTATATGCTATTTCCCTATCATACCATATTCTTGTTTATATATCCAGGGGGATGTGCTATGAATACGAATGTTCTGATGGTGTATCCTGAAATTCCGACCACCTTCTGGAGCTTGAAACACGCAATCAAGCTTGCCGGATACAAATCGGTTATCCCGCCCCTGGGTCTCCTGACCGTCGCCGCGATGCTCCCTGAAAACTATTCGGTAAAGCTCATCGACCTCGCGGTGACCAGGCTTACCGCCAAAGATCTGGCCTGGGCGGACATCGTCTTCATATCCGCCATGCAGATACAGAAAAATTCCTTCGAAGCGGTCGTTGCCCTGTGCAACGAACACAGCGTCCCCATAGCGGCGGGAGGGCCCTACGCATCAGCAAGCTTCAACGAGATCCGCGGGGTAAACTACTTCATCCTCAACGAGGCTGAAAACACGCTGCCCCGGTTCCTCCATGACTATGAGCGCGGCTGCCCGGAGAAGATTTACGAGGATACCGCGAAACCGGACATCACCCTGACGCCGCCCCCGCGGCTCGACCTGATCGACATTTCCGCCTACAGCAGCATGGCATTGCAGTTTTCCCGGGGATGCCCCTTCAACTGCGAGTTCTGCGACATCATCAGGATGTTCGGCAGGGCGCCGCGGACCAAGCTTGTGGAGCAGTTCCTCCACGAGATGGATCTGGTGTACGAGACCGGATACCGCGGATCCCTCTTCATCGTGGACGACAACTTTATCGGGAACAAGTCAAAGGTGAAGGCCCTGCTCAGGGCCATCGCGGTGTGGCAAAAGAAACGGGGCTATCCCTTCTACCTGTACACCGAGGCGAGCCTGGACCTGGCGCAGGACGATGAATTGATGGACCTGATGCTCGATGCCGGTCTCGGCGACGTGTTTCTCGGCATAGAATCGCCGAACCCGGCCTCCCTGGCGGACATAGGAAAAATGCAGAACCTCAGGAACGACATGCAGGATAGTATCAGGAAACTGCACCGTAAGGGGATTGAGGTCATGGGCGGCTTTATTGTCGGCTTTGACACGGACCTGGAAACAATTTTCGACATGCAGGTTGACTTCATCCAGAAAGCGGGGATACCGAAGGCCATGGTTGGCCTCCTCTCGGTCATTCCGAACACGCCCCTCTATGAACGCCTGGAGAAGGAAAACCGCATCATGGGGATACCAACCGGGGACAACCTCGAGCTGGCCCTGAACTTCATACCGAAAATGCCGGCGGAAAAACTGATCCAGGGATACAAGCACATCATCGACATGATCTACACGCCGAAAAACTACTTCAAGCGCTGCATGACCTTCATTAAAAATCTCCCGGAAAGCCACATCATCTGGGAGCTGAGGGAAAAAACGAGGGACGGAAATTATTACAAAACCGGCGACCACCAGATCCTGAGGCAATTCAGGGCCATGATCAAGCTGATCATCAGGATGACATTTTCATATTACGGCTTCGACTTCATCAGGTTCTTCATCAAGTCAATGAGATACAACCGCAGATACTTTGTCTGCACCATGAATCTGCTGACCCACGGCTATCATTACTTCAAGATGAGGGAGATGATACTGAAGGGCAATTGACCCGTCAGGCCCCGGGGACCGGCCCCGCCGCCGGCCCTGGACCGGCGGGCCGATGCGGGCCCCTGTTCCTTCTCCGGCGGTTCCTCCCCCTTCCGCGGTTACCGCCGCTTCCTTCCGGACGCTGCGCGCCGACTTCGGGGCGCTGCATGGCGGCTTCAGGACGCCGCCCGCCTTCCCCGGCAGGGCGCATGTTCCCATCAGGGATCGTCCGCGCCGCGCGTTCCTTCCAGTACTTCAGCTCCTCCTGGTACCCTCCCGCGGCCTCGGCGAAAATCTCAAAAAACATGAGCGAGTTGGCATAATGAGCGTTACGGACGAAACGCTTCTCGTAGTTCTTTCCCCGGGGCCCGCTTACGATGCGGGTGAAGCTCGACTGGCGGGCGACGAGGTTGGTTATGTAATCCCATTCGCGGCGCGGGATCCTGAGGCGCGTCACCAGGTCGGAGAAGCGCTGGTGCATCATGGTAAAGACGTCCTGGAACCCGCGGCGGTCGCCCATGGCCTCATCGAAGAGGTCATAGAACAGGGCCGCCAGGAGCACGGCGGCGGGGATTTCCTCGCCCGCTGCCCGGCGACGGTCCACTGCCGCAAGGCGCTTCACAAGGTTCGGCTGCCGGTCCGGGTCCAGCTCCGGGAGCCAGTGCTTGAGGATCCGGAAATTCTGGAGGTTGCGGAACGTCCCGGCGGAGGCGCCGCAGCGCAGTATCTTGTACAATTCCTCGAGCATGCGATGGGCATTGGCCTGGGTGATGAGGTGCGCGCTGGCCGTGGCCGCCCTGAAATCCGTTTTCGACAGGGTGAAATCAAGCTGGGCGCAGAAGCGCGCCGCCCGAATGATCCTCACCGGGTCCTCGGCGAAACGCTTCATCGGATCGCCGATGGAGCGTATCGTCTTTTTTTTAAGATCGTCGAGGCCGCCGCTGTAATCGTGGATCGAGCCGTCGGTGCTGTCATAGTAGAGGCCGTTGACGGTGAAATCGCGCCGGAGGGCGTCCTCCTCGATGGAGCCGTACTGGTTGTTGGCGGCAAAGCGTCCCTCTCCAACCACCTCCTCGGGATCGACGGCGGCGCGGAAGGTGGCGACCTCCACGAAGCGGTCGTGGCTGATGTACACATGGGCCAGGCGGAACCGCCGGCCGATCAGGAAACAGCGCCGGAACAGGCGCTTGATCTGCTGCGGCCGCGCGTCGGTTACGATGTCGAAGTCCTTCGGCTTCTTGTCCAGGAGAAGGTCCCGGACGCACCCCCCGACCAGGAAGGCATCAAAGCCGTTGCTTCTCAGGCGGTGCATGATGTCGAGGACGTTCCGCTCAATGTATTTCCTTGACATGGTGTGCCGACTCTGCGGCACGATGATCGGGTACTTCTTACGGAATAGGGAAGGCAGTAGTTTCATATATGGTAAAATCGCGATTTTTTTACACTCTACAATTTCCCCGCTTATTTGTCAATTAACGTTTGAGATTTATCCCATCTCACTCTCCAGCACCATCTCCATGAATGGAAGGAGGGGCTGGGGATGAAATGGTATATGTCTGGCAGATGGCTCGAAAGTATATTTGACAGGCACTGGAATCATGCTATCCTGCTGCCATGTCGCTCATATCAGCATTAAAACAAAAAGCCGCGGCGCTGAAAAAGGAGCTCTCTGCCCTCTATTACGCGTATCGCCATCCCCATACCGGCTTGGCGCCGCGGCTGGTGATTCTCTTGACCATCGGCTACGCCATGAGCCCGGTGGACCTGATTCCGGATTTCATACCGATCATAGGACACCTGGATGACCTCATCATAATCCCGCTTCTTATATCTCTGTCTGTCCGGCTGATACCTGCTGACGTGATGGAGGAATGCCGGCGCATGGCCGAGAAAAAACCGGTGACGCTGAAAAAAAACTGGATATTCACCGCAGGAATAATATCACTATGGACATGTATAATGATCATTATTATTCGATATTTAATCCTAAATTATCAGTAAAGAGCATTTTTTTCATAAACTACCGGGAAACATGAAGGCTTCTGCATAATTACATTTTTTGAATTAATTTGTTGCAAAAGCCCCCGTCATTTTTTAAATCAAACATTATTGGATTAAGTCGCTTAAACTTCCAGATAAGGATACACAATGGATATCTATATTATCTTCCTGATCTTCCTTGCTCTCGCTTTTGATTTCATCAATGGCTTTCACGACTCAGCCAATTCAATCGCCACCGTTGTTTCAACGCGGGTACTCTCCCCCCGTTACGCGGTCATGTGGGCGGCATTTTTCAATTTCATAGCGTTTCTTTTCTTCGGCCTCCACGTTGCCGGCACCATCGGAAAGGGAATCATCGACATCACCATCATGGATAATGAAATCATCCTGGCCACCCTGACCGGAGCCATCACCTGGGACCTTATCACCTGGTATTTCGGCCTTCCCACCAGTTCATCCCACGCCCTGATGGGCGGCCTCATTGGCGCGGCCCTGGTCAAGGCAGGCACCAGCGCCCTGGTATGGAAAGGCATCATCAAGACCGTGGTCTTCATCTTCGTATCGCCCATTCTTGGCCTGATACTGGGACTGCTGATAGGTACCGTCGTATACCGGGCTTTCCGGAACAAGGCGCCGGGGCAGGTGGACCACCTCTTCCGGAAAGGCCAGCTCCTGTCGGCCGCGCTCTACAGCCTGGGCCACGGGGGCAATGACGCGCAGAAGACCATGGGCATCATCGCCGGCCTGCTCTTCAGCGCCGGGTTCCTGAAAGGGGAGTTCCACATTCCCCTGTGGGTCGTGCTTTCCTGTCACGGGGCAATAGCCCTGGGCACCATGTTCGGCGGATGGAGGATCGTGAAGACCATGGGCCAGCGGGTGGCGAAGCTCAAGCCGGTGGACGGTTTCTGCGCTGAAACGAGCGCGGCAAGCACCCTCTTCCTTGCCTCCTTCCTCGGCATACCGGTGAGCACAACCCACACCATCACCGGCGCCATCATGGGTGTCGGCTCTCTCAGGCGGATGACCGCGGTTCGGTGGGGCGTGGCAGGCCAGATCGTGTGGGCATGGATCATGACCATCCCGGCGGCAGCATTTATCTCCGCGGCAACATACTACGCGTGCACGCTGTTATTTTAGGATCCGGTCTATCTTCTCGGAAATTTTCCTGATCACCTCGGCCTCCTCTTTTATCTCAGACGCGCCGGTGATGCAGTCGACCCCCATGACGCTGTAGTCGGGGGACGGCTTGCCCGCGGTGAAAAAAAGCACGATTTTCTTCTTTTCTTCCGGGTCCTTGATGCCGCCGATGAACCACCGCGTCCTGGCGTTGAACATCTGCCATGCCATGAGGGCGTCGACGACCACCAGGGCGTCATAGCTCTTCGTGTCGACCGAATTGAGCTTCTCGATGGGGACCAGGGAAATCCGGGAGCGGCCCCGGTATCGCTCCTCCAGGCCCTGCGTGATGCGGTCCTTATATTCGCTCGATAGGGTCGCGATCATGATCTTCTTTTTGGCGTCGGCCGGCCCGACCTCCCGTATGCTTTTCGCGCATTGCGTGAGGATGGGCAGCGAAATGAACAGAAGTGCGGCGGCGCATAGTGATCTTTTCATAGATTGCATCCTCCTTTTACCCGGTCGCCGTCATATCCCGGGTTAAACCGAACATGGAGCGACAGGGTGCGATCAATACCGGACCGCGCCCCGCACGCCGTCTACTTCGTGTCCGAAACCGAGCCGTAGACCCTGATATACCGCGACGCGCCTCCCCAGTTCATCATCCGGCTATAACCGGCCTTTTCAAGCTTCTTGATGACCATCTGGGCACGCCCGCCGGTTTCGCAGACAACGATGAGATACTGCGTCTTCGGGATCTCCTTGAGGCGGTCCATGATCTCGCCCGATGGGAAGTTCTTCGACGTGGGTATATGGGCCTTCCTGAATGCCTCCGCAGGCCGCACATCAACGATCCAGATATCCTTCCGGGGCTTGTCCACCAGTTCCTTAAGCCTGGACGGCTCCAGGTACTGCTTCAGCATCGCGCCGTCGCTCCCGGTATATCCCTCGTAACAGCAATACAAAAAAGCGGCCGAAAAGATCAGCAAAACCAGTGACACTAATTTTTTCATTCACGACACCTCCTGGTGATGTTGTAATGAATTCAGCTTTGGATACTATCTCCGCTATGACACCCGGAAACATCGCCCACCGCGGGCAGAGCCCGCAGCTGCGGATAAGCAGAAGTGAAAAGAAATTACAGCTGGGCCGACAGGAACACCTGCAGGGTCATCTGGGAGATCTGGCCCTGGAGCGACTCGATGTCGTCAATATGCTTATCCTCGTCCCTGAGGATGTTTTCGAGGATCTCCCGGGTGGCGTAGTCCCCTACCTCGCCGGCCAGCTTGATGGCGTCGTTGTACGCCCTGATGGCGTCCTCTTCAGCCGCATGGTCGTTGGCCAGCTGCTTCTGGGTGTCGGCGCCGATATTAATTTTTTTCAGGTTGCTGACGATGGGGATCCCTTCGAGAAACAGGATGCGGCCGATCAGCTTTTCCGCGTGTTTCATCTCGTCGATGGCCCGTTTTTCAAAATGCTCATGGAGCTTCGAATACCCCCAGTCATCGGACATTTCGGAGTGAACCATGTACTGATTGATGGCGGTCAGCTCGTCCGCGAGCAAGGAATTCAGCGTTTCGACAAGTTTGGCGTTACCTTTCATCATTTCCCTCCTTTAATAACTTATTAATGTGCCCGTATGAGTGTATTTTCTAACAGGTGCAGGGCGGTCCGTCAAGCAGGAATACAGGGAATGCGCCAATAGTTATCGGTATCAGAGAGTATTCCTTCGCCAATTACAGCAGGTCGCTGGCGATCTCGGCGAGCTGGGAGCGCTCCCCCTTCTCCAGGGTCACATGGGCGTAGATCTCCTGGCCCTTCATCTTGTCGATGAGATAGGTGAGGCCGTTGGATCGCGAATCAAGGTAGGGCGTATCGATCTGGTACGGGTCGCCGGTGAAGACGATCTTGGTCCCCTCCCCGGCCCGGGTGATGATGGTCTTCACCTCGTGGGGCGTGAGGTTCTGCGCCTCGTCCACGATGAAAAAGACCTTCGAGAGGCTCCGGCCGCGGATATAGGCCAGGGCCATGATGAGGAGCTTCTCGTTGTTCACCATGTCCGATATGCGGCGGTAGTCCTGGGTGTCCTCCTCGAACTGGTTCTTGATGACCGACAGATTGTCGAAGAGGGGCTGCATGTAGGGATCGAGCTTGCTCTTGATATCTCCGGGAAGGTAGCCGATGTCCCGGTTCGACAGGGGGATGATGGGCCGCGCCAGGAGTATCTGCTTGTAGTTATTGCGCTTCTCCAGCGCCGCTGCCAGGGCCATCAGGGTCTTGCCCGTGCCGGACTTGCCCGCCAGGGTCACCAGCTTGATATCGTTGTTCATGAGGGCGTCCAGGGAGAAGGTCTGCTCCGCGTTGCGCGGCTGGATCCCGTAGGCCTTCTTCTTCTCGACGACATGGAGCTGTCCCGAGTGCTTCTGGTAGGCGGTGAGGGCGCTCTTGGTGCCGTTCCGAACGATAAAGTACTCATTCGGAAAGGGGTTTCTGCCGTTGAGGACTTCCGCCGATGGGATGGAACCGTCCCGGTAGATCCGGTCCACCAGGCCCGAATCAACGTTCTCGATCAGGTTCTTGCCGGTATAAAGCTCGCTGATGTCCTTGACCTTGCCGGTCTCGTAGTCCTCGGCCTGGACGCCGATGCTCTTGGCCTTCATGCGCAGGTTGATGTCCTTGGACACCAGGAAAACCCGTTCCTTGCCGTGCTGGTGCGCAAGGTTGTGGGCGAGGGCAAGGATGCGGTGGTCCGAGTTGTCTTCCCAGAAAATATCCTTCAAGTCCTTCCCCATCTTCACGTTGGTTTCCACGAAAAGGAAGCCGCCCGTGCCCAGGGGTACGCCGGTGCCGGGGAGGTCATAGCCGATGATGTTGTCAAGCTCCCGGGAGAATTCCCGGGCGTTGTAATTGATGATCTCATTGCCCCTCTTGAACTTGTCGATCTCTTCAAGAAGGGTTATGGGGATGACTACATTGTGTTCCTCAAAGGAGTAGATGCAGCGGTAATCATAGAGAACAACGTTGGTGTCGAGAACGAATATCTTATTGGAGTTCGTGTCTAGCATACACTCTATGAGACATAATACCAGGATGCCGGGATAATTTCAAGAGTAAAATCGTTCATAATTCACTTTTTTTTCAGGACAACATTTGATGGTAATTTAATAAAACCTTTATAATTTCTTTATACCTTGAGGCCATTTTTTACATGTTATGGAAACCGGACAAATGGCGCATCAGCCGGACAGAACCGACCTGGCTGAGATAAAGGAAAAAAGAAGGAACAGCAACACAAGCCTTGTTGTTGAGAGGATATTCGAGAAATTCTTCATGATCATCGGGCTTTCATGCCTGTTCGTCCTTCTCCTGATAATGATTTTCCTTTTCACCGAAGGGGTCCCGATCCTGAAAGACGTGAGCATAACCGATTTCCTCCTCGGGACCCAGTGGTATCCCACCAGCGTCAATCCCCGCTTCGGGATACTGCCCCTCATTACCGCGTCCGTTGCCGTCACCCTGCTCGCTTCCTTCTTCGCGGTGCCCCTGTCACTGGCAATAGCCGTGTACCTGGCCGAGCTGGCGTCCCCCCGGGTCCGGGAAGTCGTGAAGCCCGCCATTGAGGTGATTGCCTCAATACCGTCGGTCATCATCGGCTTCTTCGGCATGGTGGTGGTGGCGCCCTTTCTCCAGCGTTATTTCAATATCGATACGGGGCTGAACCTCTTTAACGCGGCGTTAATGCTCGCCTTTATGGCTATACCGACCATCGCCAGCATATCCGAGGACGCAATCTCCTCCGTGCCCATGTCCCTCAAGGAGGCGTCCTATGCCCTGGGGGCGAACCGGTGGGAAACGATCTTTCATATCACCATTCCAGCGGCCCTGTCCGGTATCTGGACCGCCATCATCCTGGGCTTTTCGCGGGTCATCGGCGAGACCATGGTGGTCCTTATGGTGGCCGGCGGGGCGGCCGTTATGCCGGGGTCTTTCTTTGATCCGGTCAGGCCACTCACTTCAAACATCGCGGCGGAAATGGCTGAAGCGCCCGTCGGCGGGAGCCACTACCACGCGCTCTTCGCCATCGGCATCATTCTTTTCATAATAACTTTCTTTTTCAACTTAATCGCCGATTACCTCTCCAGCAGGTACAAGTTCAAGGGTAACTGAGATGAAGATGATTTCACGGCATGCACAATCCGAAGCTATCGAAAAGATAATGTTTGTTCTGATCCGGGTCATGTCCTATGCGGTGCTGGGCGCCCTCGTGTTCATTGTCGGATTCATCATCATGAAGGGCCATTCGGCGATATCCTGGGAATTCATTTCCGAAATGCCGATGAACGAGATGACCAGGGGAGGCATCTTCCCGGCGATACTGGGAACCTTTTATCTGATGATAGGCTCGGCCCTGGTTTCGATACCCATAGGAATCATAACCGCGATCTATCTCACGGAATACGCAAAAAAACCGGCCCTGGTAAAAGTGATCCGCCTCGGGGTGAGCAACCTTGCCGGGGTCCCCTCGGTGGTCTTCGGCCTCTTTGGCCTGGCCCTATTCGTGGTGTTCCTCGATTTCGGGACCTCCATCATCGCCGGGTCCCTCACCCTGGGCGTGCTGAACCTGCCGGTGATCATCCGCGCCACGGAGGAAGCCCTGATGACGGTGCCCGTGACCTACCGCGAGGCGTCCCTGTCCCTGGGGGCGACGCGGCTCCAGACCATTTTCAGGATCGTGCTGCCCAGCGCCCTGCCCGGCATCCTCACCGGGGTGATGCTCTCCCTGGGGCGCGCGGCGGGCGAGACCGCGCCCATCATGTTCACCGCCGCGTCCTACTACGCGCCGGACCTGCCTGAATCGCTCTTCAGCGAGGTCATGGCCCTTCCCTATCACATTTACGTGATGGCCACCGCCGGGACGCACATCCAGGAGACGCGGCACCTCCAGTACGGCACGGCCATTATCCTCATACTACTTGTGCTGATGCTCAACTCGATCGGGCTGGTGATGCGATACCGCTTCAGGAAGCGCCTGAAGGGTTAAATCACCGGAACCACTTCAACGGCTCCCGCGGACCGGAGGCGAGTTTCCTGTCAAGACGGCACTGCAGTCGGGCCCAGGCAAGGCCCCCGTGGGCCAGGAGCGACCGCACCGGCGAAGGATACGATGAGAGCTTTTCCCTCCGGATGAACTTTTTGTCAAAACCCCGGTTGAACTGTTCGAACTCCCGCTCCGCCGCGCTCCTGTCCATGACGGCCCCGGCGGCGAGCTTACCTGAGATTATCGCCCCCACGATGCCGTACCCCCAGAAGGGCTCTATCATGCCGGAGAGCGTTCCGGCAAGGATAACGTCGCCTGTTCGCCGGCGACGTTATCCTTGCGTTCCGGCAAGGATAACGTCGCCGGCGAACAGGCGCACCGCGGCCGGCACCGCCATGGTCACCCTGCACCAAGGATCGGGGTAATCGGCGATTCCGATCTTTTTAAGCGTCGCCCGGTAGGCGGCCAGGTCGCCATCCTTCAGCGGCCTGCGGGAAAAAAGAAGGTTGTAATCAAGGCCGTTGACCTGGGCCGTGTACCCGTAATCGGTGGAAAAGGGCCCCATGTAGATGTTGCCGGTGGCCCTGCGGTCATCAATCTCCCGCGCGGACCAGGCGCCGTAAACGAAGCGGCGGGGAATGCCGAAGGCCCCATAGCCTGCCGCGTCAAGGCCCGTGGCAACGATGGTTCCGGGTCCCAGGGCCGGGAAATCGGCTTTTCTGCCAAATTCGAACCTGACCCTTTCCTTCACTGCAATGTTATAGAGAATAGTATCGATTGACGAAGGCCGCGGACCCCGTTCGATGCAGTAGGCCCGGTTGTATTTCACGTACGGGGGGAACGTGAGGCGCCTGGTTTTATTGTAAAAGACCGGGTAGGGATCACAGGGAACGAAAGCACCGGTGAAATCAATGCCGGTGTATGCGCAGAGCTCGGGGAGCTGGGCCGGCGTGGTATGCACCGATGGATGGAGCAGCGGCGACCCGCCGATCTTCTTCTGCGCGTCATAAATGGTTACCCGAAAGCCCTCCCGCGCCAGGGAAATACCCGCCACCATGCCGGAAAGGCCGGCGCCGATAATGCGGATATGTTTGATTCTTTTCATAAATAACCGTCTACCCCCCTGCCCCCCGTAGGGGGCATGCGTCATTATTTTATAGATGATTTGTACGATCGGTATCCAGATATAACTAAATGACAGTTAAATATAGCTTTCAATCACTATTTTTTCACACATATTCATGTAATAATTCCTTCGCGCCCCCTCAGGGGGGACAGGGGGATCATCAAATTTTTTAAACTCAATTATTTAAACAGGTGTTATATAATCCAATATACACATAATTAAATTTTGTATATTTTATTATACGACATATTAATTCTTGAATTATAAACATTAATATTGACGAAATGGGCCTATTAATTTATATAATTCCACAACACCGATTTAATGCAATTGCCGCACAGAAGGAGACATCTACATGGCATTTCGCTTTATTCCTCAGGAAGTTAAATTTTTTGATATGTTTGACCAGCAGGCGGATAAAATCTCTGCGGCGGCCCATACCTTCAAGGAACTGGCCATCAAGGGAAAATGGGATGATGAAGGAATAACGCTGCTGCGCGACCTGGAGCATGAAGGCGACTCCATCACCCATGACATCATCGACAAGCTGAACCGGACCTTTATAACCCCCTTCGACCGGGAAGACATCCACTCCCTGGCCCATGAACTTGACAACGTTGTGGATATGCTCTACACCACGTCAAAACGCCTGCGCCTCTACAAGCTCAATGTCGTCAACAATGACCTTATCCAGTTTTCCGACCTGATCGTGCAGTCGGTCACGGCCCTGAGCCGCGGCATCAAGGCCATGCGGAACCACAAGAACCCCAAGGACATCTACGACGCCTGCATCGAAGTAAACCAGATTGAGAACATGGGGGACCAGTTCAGAGACGCCATAATTCTCAAGCTCTTCGACAAGACCAAGGATCCGATCAAGATCATCAAATGGAAGGAGATATTCGAGAGCGTCGAGACGGTCCTCGACATCTGCGAGGATATCGCCAACCTGATGGAATCGATCCTGGTCAAGCAGGGCTAGCAATGGACTATTAAGTTCTGTTTTTAATTTTCCTGGCGCTTCTCTTCGATTTTCTCAATGGATTTCACGATGCCGCCAACTCAATCGCCACGGTCGTGTCAACACGGGTCCTTTCGCCCCGTTACGCCGTAGCATGGGCTGCCTTTTTCAATTTCATTGCTTTTCTTTTTTTCGGTCTTCATGTGGCAGGTACGATCGGCAAGGGTATCATCGATATCTCCATCATTGATAAGGAGCTGATCCTGGCAACCCTCGTTGCGGCCTGCCTCTGGGACATTATCACATGGTATTTCGGGCTCCCCACCAGCTCATCCCACGCACTCATGGGAGGGCTCATCGGCGCGGCCATTGTCAAGGCTGGTCTCAAGGGCCTTATCTGGTCCGGCATACTCAAGACCATCGCCTTTATCTTCATTTCTCCCCTTCTTGGCCTTTTCCTCGGCCTTGTCTTCGGTACCATTGTGTATCGCATCTTCAGGCGAAGCGCCCCGACCCAGGTGGACAAGTATTTCCGCAAGGGTCAGCTGGTTTCAGCGGCCCTGTACAGCCTGGGACACGGCGGCAATGACGCCCAGAAGACCATGGGC
>DAONAJ010000001.1:0-107631 GCA_035400945.1 Spirochaetota bacterium | reverse complement strand
AAGACCATGGGCCAGAAGGTTGCCAAGCTGCGTCCGGTTGACGGCTTCTGCGCGGAATCTGCAGCAGCCGCGACCCTCTATTTTTCCACCTTCCTCGGGGTTCCGGTCAGCACGACCCATACCATCACGGGATCCATCATGGGGGTCGGGGCCATGAGAAGCCTCGCCGCGGTGCGCTGGGGCGTTGCCGGCCAGATCGTGTGGGCATGGGTGCTTACAATACCGTGCGCGGCGGTTATCTCAGCTGTAGTCTATTGTATAGTTTCATAACCAGTCAGATACGTGGTTTGGCAAGCTTCATCCTCACAAACAATCCGGTGCAGGGCAATATTGCATTTTATATTTCGATAATGAATTTCGTCCCAGCTGATGCAGAAGAGACGCGGATATTCCACCCAAGGATCTCAGCCGCGTGCTTGACGATCGAAAGGCCGAGGCCGGTGCCGCCGGTTGAGCGGGACCTGCTCTTGTCAACACGGTAAAAACGCTCGAAGATCCGGTCGATGGATTCCTCCGGTATGCCGATGCCGGTGTCAACGATGGCGACAATAAGCCGGGCCCCGTGCTTTTCCATGTCCACCGTTATGGATCCCCCGTCGACGTTGTAAGTGATGGCATTGTCAATAATATTAAAGAAGATCTCCTCCGCGAGGAACCGGTTCCCCGGCGCCAGCGCGCTCTGCCCGTCGGTGTTGAAGATTATGGAGACATTCTTTTTCAGCGACTTGGGCGCCAGGATTTCAATGCTGGACCTGATTATTTCCCTTACATCGACATACTCCGTGGAAAATTCCTGCGATGTTTCCAGGCGGTTCAGCTTCAAAATGTCGTTTATGAGGGAACTCTGGCGGTCAACATTGGCAAGGGCCTTCTGCAGCAACTCCCGCGCCGCATCCGGATCCGAGAGGTGTGACTCCATGGTCTCCAGGTACCCTTTCAGGATGGCCACCGGCGTCTTGAGTTCATGGGACATGTTGCCCACCAGGTCGGTCTTCATCTCCTCTATTTTCTTCTTTTCAGTAGTGTCATGAAGAACGATAAGTATGCCGCCCAGCTCGCCCTCACCCGCGATGGGGTTAATGAAGACATCGCAGTGCCGGCCGTTGAGGAATGTCTCCTCGAATGTCACCGCGATACCCGTCCCATGGGCCTGTTCGATCCGGGCATTGAGTGTACGGTTCCGTATCGCCTCGAAGAAGAGCTTTCCTATTACGGTGGAGTCGATATCAAGAAGGGACTTGAAGGCGCGGTTTGCCACCAGGATCTTCTTGTCCCTCCCCACCACCGCTATACCGTCATTGATGCTCTCAATCGTCTTTTCAAGCTTATTCTGCTCGAAAATCAGGTTGTTGATCTTGTCAACAACAGTGTCGGCCATGCGGTTCAGGGCCTTCTGCAGGGTGCCGATCTCGTCATCGCTGTAATTCGGTATCCTGCGTGAAAAGTCGCCGCTGGAAAAATCGCTGGCGAAACTCATGGTTTCGTTAATGGGCCTGGTGATCCTTCTGGTAATAAAGACAACAACCATTGATGATAAGAGGAGGGTGATTGCGCCGACCAGCAGGATATAGCCCCTCAGCCGCGCAATGTTTTCGTCCACCTCTTGCAGGGGTTTCGCGAGCCTGATGATCTCAACATCGGACTTTTTGGCCAGGTAGAGCATATCAGTCCTTAGGGTCCCGCTGTACCGGATGCTCTCTCCCATGCCCCGGGCAACGGCATCCTTGATCTCTATCCGGTAGCGATGGTTGTCCATGCTGTCGATATTGACATACTGTGAATCGGCTATAACTTTTCCCTTGAAATCAACCAGGGTAATGCGAAGGCCGATAATCTCAGAAAGTTCCCGTATCCGCATTTCCCGATCGCCAACGGTGCCTTCCAGGTATCGCCACGGCGCATTGCGAATCTCCAGCTCGATAAAATTGATCTTCTCTGTCATCTCACGCTTGAGGACCGCGTGATGGTAGTCCCGTATCTCCTCGATGACGAAGAAGAGGATCGCCGCCACGAGCATGATGATGAGGGTCATGAAGGAAACGATGATGCGGTTGCCGATCTTCCTTTTTAACATAACCGAACCTTACTTTTTAAAGCCGTAGCCCACGCCGGAAAAGGTCTTGATGACGTTCTTGTACCGGCCCAGTTTTTTCCGGAGGTTCATGACATGGACATCTATGGTGCGGTCAATCACGTACACGTCCTGTCCCTTGATGCTGTCGATGATGTTATCCCTGGTGAAGATCTTGCCGGGATTTGCAAGGAGGAGGCGGAGGATCTCGAATTCGGTCTTGGTCAGGTCAACGCCGGCCCCGTCCACGGTGAGGCTGTAATGTTCCGGATTCAGCTCAATCCCCTCGTGGACGAGAACCCGGGAGGAAGGCGCCCCCGAACCGAGGCGTGACATGCGCCTGAACATAGCCTTTACGCGGGACTTGAGCTCCTTCACGCTGAAGGGCTTGGTCATGTAGTCATCACCGCCCAACTCAAGGCCGAGGACCCGGTCGACTTCATCTGATTTCGCCGAGAGAAACACGATGGGGATATCCTTCCACGCCGCGGACGCCCGGACGCGGCGGCAGAACTCAAAGCCGTCGATGCCGGGCATCATGATGTCCAGGATGAACAGGTCCGGGACAGATGATTCAAGGGCCTTCAGGGCGGCTTCAGCCGATGAGAAGCAAGAAATGTCATATCCTTCTGCGCGCAGGTTGATCCGGATGATATCCTGGATGTCCTCTTCATCGTCGATGACAAATATTTTCTTTGGCATGGTGTCTTACAGTTACCGGTTTACGGCGCTATCTTACTCGTCCGTGTGCCGTATGTCAACACCTTCAATATAATAAACAGCCCGTTCGGCGATATTGGTGACATGGTCGCCGATACGCTCCAGCGCCTTGGAGACCATGATGAGCCCCAGAGCCTGGGATATGGTTTGGGCATTTTCCGCCATGTAGGTGAAAAGCTCGCGGTACACCTGCATGTTGAGAGTGTCAATATCCCGGTCCCGGGCGATGACTTCCCGGGCGCGATCGGCGTCCCGCTCGGTGAAGGAAGTGAAGACGTCCCTGAGCATGGCAATGCAGATCTCGGCCATCCGCGGCAGGTCGACCAGTGGCTTCAGGGTCGGTTTGCCGTGGAGATTGACAGCCTCCCTGGCAATGTTCGAAGCAAGGTCCCCGATACGTTCCAGGTCGGTGTTGATCTTGAGCATGGACAGGACAAAGCGGAGGTGCACGGCCGCCGGCTGCCTGGTGACCAGCACCCTGACACACTCGTTGTCAATCTCCACCTCGAGATTGTCGAGGAGCGTATCGTCGCGGAGCACCGCTTCCGCGAGGCCCTCGTCGGAATTCTGGAGCGCGCGGATGGACCTGGCTATCGCCTCAATGGCCAGGTCGGCCATTTCGAATATCCTCGATTTAATATGTTCGAGTTCCTGTTCCAGATGTGTGGTCATTGATTCCTCCCTCCTCCCTTTTAACCGAACTTTCCCGTTATATAATTCTCCGTCATTTCCCTGTCCGGCCGGGTAAAAATTTTCTCCGTGGGATTTATTTCAATCAAGTCGCCCATGTAGAAAAAGGCCGTCTCATCGCTGACTCTCGCCGCCTGCTGCATGTTATGGGTAACGATAATGATCGTGTAGTTTCTTTTCAGGTCCTGGATCAGTTCCTCTATCTTCTGCGTTGAAATCGGGTCCAGAGCCGATGCCGGCTCGTCCATGAGTATCACCTCCGGCTGTACGGCGATCGTGCGCGCTATGCAGAGCCGCTGCTGCTGCCCCCCGGAGAGGCCCAGGGCGGACTTCTCAAGGCGGTTTTTTACCTCGTCCCACAGGGCGGTGCTCTTCAGGGACTTTTCGACAATGCTTTCGATCTCGTACTTGTCCCTGATTCCGTTGATCCTTAAGCCGTAGGCGATGTTTTCAAAAATCGACTTCGGAAAGGGATTCGATTTCTGAAACACCATCCCCACCCTGCGCCGCAGCCCGGTAACGTTATATTTCGGATGGTACACCGATTCCCCGTCAATGGTCAGGTTCCCCTCGACGCGGGTATTCGGTATTATGTCATTCATCCGGTTTATACAGCGGAGAAAGGTCGATTTCCCGCACCCGGAGGGCCCGATCAGGGCAAGAACGGTATTGCTTCTGACCGAAAGGGACACGTTTTTTATTGCCGCCGTGGACCCGTAGTAAAATGTTAGGTTTTCAGCACTGATTTTATCTGTCATTATAATTAAAACCTGCAAGCATTAGTACAGCATTAATATTTGATATTTGTTTAAAATTATTATAATCAAAATATGAAGATTTTGTTAAGTTACCCGGGTTCGGCACCCATCTCCAAATTCATATCCGCCTGATGAAATCTTTATAAAAACTTTAAACCCTTACTGTACTTATTCATCAAAGAATTAAAACATCAGGAGGTTATAAACAGATGCGCAGAAAACTTGTCACCCTAGCATTCATGGCAATTGTCATGGCATTGCTTGCCTTTATCCTTCCGGGGTGCGGCAAAAAGGCCAACAAGGTCTCAGTAAAGGGATCCACCACGGTTCTCCCCATAACGCAGAAAGCGGCAGAGGCATTCAAAAAATCCAACGGCATATCCGTATCAGTAGAAGGGAGCGGATCAGGCAACGGCATAAAAGCCCTCATAGACGGCGGCTGCGATATAGCCAACTCGTCGAGGGAAATGAAGAAGGAAGAAAAGGAATCGGCGAAGAAGAAAGGAATCCGGGTCAAGGAAATCCTTGTGGCATACGACATGATCGTGCCCATAGTCAACCCGACGAACCCAGTTAAGAACATCACCATGGACCAGCTCAAGGCTGTCTATGACGGCTCCATCAAGAACTGGAAGGAACTCGGCGGCAAAGATGAAAACATTGTGGTCATTTCGCGTGACACCAGCTCCGGCACCTATGAGATCTGGCACGAGCAGGTAATGAAAAAGACCGACGTGCGCAATGACGCCCTCCTGCAGGCTTCCAATGGCGCCATTGTCACCACCGTGGCGGGAAATCCAAGGGCCATCGGATACGTGGGATTCGGCTATCTGAACAACAGCGTCAGGGGCATACCTGTCAACGACATCCCCGTTACCATCGAAAACGGCAAGTCGGGAAAATTTCCTGTTTCGCGGAAACTGTACATGTACGTGAACGAAAACAAGCTCCCGGATGACGCAAAGAAATTCATCGACTACCTGCTGGGCGTCACAGGCCAAGCGCTGGTGAAAGAGGCGGGCTACATTCCGCTATAAGCAACCATGCTTACCAACGAAAAACCGGATCGATCATCTGATGATCCGGTTTTTTTTATTCTATTCCCGACCCTCAATCCATTTCTCTGTCTTATTAGCAGTTGCTGAAAAACAGCAAACTGCCAAGCGACACATGGATGTATCGTCATATTTCGAGGCGTTAGCCGAGAAAAATGTGAGGTATTATGAATTCACTTCGTATAACCGGCCCTGAAAAACTCCATGGAAGAATTTTTTAAGCAAACTGTTAGTACATCAACAATTAACAATTTATTTGCACAGTCATAATAATTCCTTCATCAGCCGGTGAGTATATTACTGGCGAACTTCATGGTTCACCAGGTGCTGCGGCATTGACCGCAGCGTCATTAAAACGAAAACACAATTACGGAGGATTTTATGACTCGCACAATGCTGAATCTGTTCATTGCAATGACGGTTGCCATGAGCAGCGGTGCTGTCCTGGCCCAGCAAAAGCAGGACAAGAACATTGTCGCTGAAGAGAAAAAAGCGGAAGGGCAGAAAGCCGAAGGGAAAAGCGACGACAAGGCCCTTGAAGCCATCAAGGACATCTACCGCCGCCTTGACATCGGCGTCAAGATCTACATGGACTGGATCGGTCAGTGGGGCCACAAGGACCCGTCGGCCTTCGACAGGGTGGGAAAACAAAAACAGGACCCGAGTTCCTACCAGGAAAAGAACAACAACGCCTTCAGGATAAACCGGGCTTATCTCGACCTGAAGTACCGGATAACCGATTCCCTGAGCGCCCGTCTCACCACGGACGTGGATGCCGCAGTGACCCCGGCGGGCGACGCCAATGCGGCCTTTCATATCTACCTGAAGTACGCCTACCTTGACGCGAAGAAGGACTTCGGTCCCGTGTGGATATCGGGGACGGCAGGGCTGTTGGAAACCCCGGTGGTGGGCATCCTTGACAAGATTAGCGATTACCGCTGGATCAGCCAGAACTACATCGACCAGTCAAAGAACATCATCGGCAAGGCGATAGACAACTCCGCCGACCTGGGCATCAAGGCCTCTTTCGGCGTGATGAAATACCTGGCCCTCACCGCCTCCTTCACCAACGGCGGAGGCTACAAGAAGGATGAATCGAACTCCTACAAGGCCGTCACCTACATCGCCCAGGTGAACCCGGTCAAGGAACTGTATCTCCTCGGCTTCGGAAGGAACGAGATCACCGACAAATACGACTACACCGGCAAGAAGGCGAAGCTCGAATACTACGGCTACGGGGTGGTCTATTCTACAGACCTGATCAAGGTCGGCATGACCCACGTGTTTCCCTATTTCACCACCGTGGGCGTGGCCTCAAAATTCAATACGGCCTATATGTGGAACGGCGCGGAACTCTACTGCTACCCGAAGCAGCGGCGCGGCGCCATGATCATTGACACCTTCCTGAACTTCAACCTCGGCGCCGTTGTACCGCAGGCCCCGCTACTGGTCACCGGCCGATTCGTGTACGGCCTCCAGAGGGCGACGGACCAGAAATTCTACTATGACACCGAATACCGGAAAGAGCGCAAGTCTCTCCTGTATGCCCTCGGTCTCGGGTGGAAGTTCAATAAAAACGTGCGTATCCTCCTGGGCGGCGAGCTGCAGAAATACATAGTCACCAAGGCCCGGGAGCTCAGGTACCTGGAAAAAACTTCATCCGGCACCGACTGGTACGGAAATTCTACCGCTGGCTATCTATTTGCCGGGTCCAAGGATCCGAAAGACACCAAGCGGGTTTATGTAAAGGCTGAAGTTACCTTCTAACCTCTTGAAGTGCCCATGCCGGCCATTGCCGGCATGGGCCATCTTGAATACCGATAGACAATCGGTAATTCTATGATATATTCTTTCCTTGAGTATATTTATATCCCTTACCGATAACTTCCGGGTTGAAGCTGCGCCGCAGGTCAGTGATTTCACCGCGGCAGGAAATGTTCTTTACACGCATATCAGCCTGTGATCATGTAATATCCGGCAGCGGTCTGCGCGCATGTTCCGGCGCCGGATAGCCTCATGGCACGGCGCAATCCCATAAATCCATTCGTTCCATGCGATGCAGGGTCCCCGCAACAATAATCAGGCAACAAACAGATGACACTATCCCCGGGTTTCATCGCCCCCAGGTTTCAGGCATCCATCATCGTGACGGCGGCAGCCGCCCTGGCGATGTTCCTTTCACCCATAATTGCAAATCATGCCGCCGCAGCTGTGGAACATGCCGCGGAAATCGGCCCGTGGGAATACCGATGGGGCGATTCGCCCCGTGATGCGCAAGACAGACCCCTCTGGTCGCTGGAGAACAAGGACGGGGCATGGCGTCCCGCTTTGAAACGGGTTGACCCGCCCGGAAGAAACGGGAACGATACCCTCTGGATGCGGGCCCTTCTGTCCGGGAAAAAAACAGCTGATCCGGCGGTATACTTTGACTGCGTGCTGTATAATTTCGAGGCCTACCACCGGGGCACCATGGTCTACCGATTCGGCGCTGTATCGCCCGGCAATGAGCGGAGGTTCCAGGGGCGACCCTGGCACATCGTGCCGCTGGCGGATGACTTCGACGGCACCTACCTTTATCTTCGCATCTATTCCTTTGATTCCCATATCGGCATCCCCGGAACTGTCCGCATCGGCTCCCGGCCTGAGCTGCGGAGCGGCATCATAGAGGCCGATTTCTGGCGCGCCGCCATATCCGTCATGTTCCTCCTCGGCGGCTTGATGGCAGCCGTGCTCTACGCTCGCTGGCGGGACGACAGGGCCATCCTGGGCTTCGCGTCATCCCTTATCCTGCTGGGCATCTGGAACATAGCCAATTCCCGTATCAAGCTGATCTACCTCCATGGCCCCATCTTCTGGCTCTATGCCGAGCACGCGTCGCTCTACCTCTCCCCTGTCGCCCTGGGATTTTTCCTTGAACAGCTCTTCGGCAGGGGCCCCTTCTCGGCGATCCGGCGCGGATGGCAGGCCCTCCTGGCCTGTGCAGCCGTTTCCCTGACGGTGTCAGCCTTTAATCCTTTCTGGCTTCGGGCCTACACCCTCAGGCCTTTCCAGGTCTTGATAGCGCTCTATCTTGTCATCATGGGAGGCATGATTATCCGCGAAGCATGGCGCGGCGATATCGATGCCCGCATCGTGGCGGCCGGCCTGGCCGTGGCCATAGCCTTCGCACTCTACGACATCGGCATCTCTTTCCTGGGACTCAGCTTCACCCTGAGCAAAATCAGCTACTGGGGGAGCCTTGTTTTCATATTTTCCCTTGCCATGGTTCTGGACCGCCGCATCAGGGTTATTCCCGCGAAAATCATGACCTTCACAGCCGGGAGGTCCGGACCCGCCGCGGGGAGCAGGCACCACCAGGGAACCGGAGGGCGAGAGACCCCGCCGGCTATAACCCCCGAGATACGGGACAAGCTTGACAGGGTCATCGATTACCTGCGGGGCCATTATACGGAAGACATTTCCCGGGAAGGACTCGCCGGTCTCGTGGACATGAACCACGACTATCTAGGAAAAATGTTCATCCTTTATACCGGTAAAAAAATCGGTGCTTTTATAGGCGAGCTCAGGATCAACATGGCGGCCGATCTCCTCGCCAGTACCGACCGGAGCATAGTCACCATAGCCTTTGAAGCCGGCTTTGAAAGCCTTTCAACCTTTTACCGGGTATTCCAGAGAAAAACGGGCCTTTCGCCCACGGCCTACCGCGAACGGTTCGGGGAAAAACAGGGTACAAATTGATCTATTCAGGGGTCAGAGCAACAGTTTTGACGCAACCGATAACTGTCTTTACCCCGGTGTCAGAGTAAAACCGGAAAACCCCATACTAAATAACAAAAACCGACCGGTCGGTTCTCAATTCCAGATTTTGTCTGATATTGAGACGACAGGACCATGCTCCAGGCCGTATAAAAACTCCATCAATGCTCCGCCTTTTTCGGCGGGCGCAGGGACACACTATCATTGGAGGACTACTATGCGTTGTATGTTATTATTCCGTCATGGATGGCGCCCGGCTGCTGTATTGATTTTTTTACTCAGCCTGGCTGCTGCGCTTCCAGCTCTCTTGCTATCACAGGAATTCATAGGCACCGATACCGTCTATGACTGTTATGCCGGGAGCCCCCTCGACAGCGTCCCCCCGCTGCAGCTGCCCCCCAGGGAGAAGTGGCGCAAGATCGCCACGCCCCTTTTTATCATCACCCAGGGGCCTCCCTATCACATGGTCCACGACCTGGTGGCCGCCCCGGGTCAGAGCCAGGTGATCACCGGCAAGTTCGATTACGGCGCGGTGTTCCACAAGGACCTCGAGTATGAGCGGGTGCACGTGTATATCTACGGCACCGGCATGAGCGCATGGCAGAAAGTCGGCGTATACACGACCGACCGGGACGGCAAGATTTACGCGGCCTTGCCGCAGAAGGGACCGGGGGAATACATGATCAAGATGGTTGTCGCCGGTGATCTCACAACGGCCTACGGGTTCATGACCGTCCTTGACCCGGGACGCAGGGCCGTCGTCTTCGACCTCGACGGCACCCTGACCCTGAACGATTTCGAGGAGGTGAAAGACTACCTCGGCATCGGTGACGCCTCGTCCTTCTCCTACGCCGTCAACCTGGTCAACCTGTACAAGCTCCGGGGATACCAGATCATCTATCTCAGCGCCCGCCCCTACTGGCTGGTGAGGGAGACGCGGGGATGGTTCAACAAGAAGGGATATCCCGATACCATCCTCCACGCGACGCTGAACAACAACGACTCCTTTGACGCCGCCAGGGCCGAGCAGTATAAGACAGACTACCTCCTCTACCTGAAAAATTCCGTCGGGGTGGACCTCGCGGCCGCCTACGGTAATTCCGCCGGCGACATCGGCGCCTACCAGTCTGCGGGCATCCCCAACAGCGGGATATACATCATCGGCAACCTGGCCGGCTCAGAGGGGACAACGCCCATCTACGACAACTACTATGCCCATTACAACTGGCTCTCGTCGCTCCTTGAATGCGCGTACCAGGAAGCTGAAACGCCATGAAAAAGCCGGCCGGCCTCAGCCGGCTTTTTCTGCCCTTGCCATCGGCATGGCGACCTATCCCGTCCATGCAAAGATCTCGCGCGATCTCTTGCTCAGGGCTGACAGGGATTTCCGCAGGAGCAGGGCTGAATCCCCGGATATGTATACAGTGTACGGGAACTGATAGTGAGTTTTTTCTCCCGCAAGAATATCCTGACATTACCCATGGTGATCCTTTAAAAAAATGATGATTTACATTAATAAAAACTAGACAATAATCCGGCTCGTCGGTTGCTATTTTCAGATGCAATCTGAATTTGACGAGACGGGGATTGCATAGCTGTTACAATAGTGGCGCACATAAGCAGTTACAGCACATGCAGAATGATTATCCTTTTCTATCCATCTGAAAAAAACATAAAGATGACGAAGAAAAGCACAACTTTACTATGGGGGATTTATATGGGTAACAACACCGCCAATCTGAGCAGAAAAGATTTCCTCAAGCTGACTGCAGCGTCCCTTGCCACCGCGGCCGTTGCCGGTTCCCAGACCGGATGCTCTACGCTTCAGGGCATGAAGCCGCCGGCAATGGAATCAAAAAAAGGGATGTTTCTGAAAAACTGCAATATTGTCGATGTCGAGAAGGGCCTCATTGTCAGGGGAAAGAGCATCGCCATCGTTGACGAAAGGATCGTCAGGATCGACGAGGCGAAGACCCCGCCGTCGCCGGACTTTGCGGTCGTGGATGCCGATAACCGGTTCGTGATCCCGGGCCTTATCGACGCCCACTGTCACTCAACGCTTCCCTGCATCAACGGCACCGACGTGAGCCTTCTTAACGACGTGCTGATCCAGCTGGAGAGAAACTACGTGCAGCAGATCCACGCCGGGGTGACCACGATCAGGGACACCGGCGCGGCCCCCAAGCTCCTCCCGAAGTACATGGATAAGATCAAGAACGGCTCCATAGCCGGGCCCCGGGTATGCTACTGCACCAGGTTCATCAACATCGCCAACAGCCATCCCGACATCAACCTCCGCGACGTGAGCGCTTTCGGCGGCATGATCCTCGCCTTTACCGGAGACCCTAACTGCAATTTTACCAGCGTCAGCGATCTGCATCAAAAGCTCGAACTCAACTACGAAAGCAGACCCAACTTCATAAAGCTCACCATGGATAATGTTTCCCTCCTGTGCGGCAGGAGCAAGCTGGACGCCTATTCCGATGAACATCTCAGGATAATCCTTGATTCGGCGGCGAAGCACAACCTGCCGGTGGCCGCCCACATCCACCACAAGTTCGGGTTCGATCGGGCCATAAAGTACGGCATCAACCTCGAGCACACCATCTGCGACGCTGTTATCCCCGACGGCCAGATCGCCCAGATGGCGGCGAAAAAAATGCACATCGTCCCCACCATGCTCCTCGGCCAGCTCCTCTCCCATGAAGAGAGCTATGGCGAAATCCCGAAGGAATTCAGGAGCGACTTCATCGACAACGAGCTCAAGCTGCGGCGGGAGTTCCTGTACAACTTCGATGAAAAATACGCGCAGCCGGCCCTCCACAAGGTAAACATGGAGCTGCTGAAGAACTACAAGAAATATCCGTGCAGCGAGCTGTACGGGCGCAAGATACTCCTCACCAGGTCGGAGGTATACCTGGGCATCCTGAAATACGGGCCCAACAATGTCCGCCGGATGAAGCAGGCCGGGGTGCTGATCGGCTGCGGCACCGACGCCGGCGTCGGGTTCTCCTATCACGGCCTGATCTGGCGGGAAATGGAGATGCTGACGCGCATCGGGTTCTCCAGCCTCGAAGCGCTCCGCTGCGCCACCATCAACAACGCCAGGATTTTAAGGATGGATGACAGCATCGGGACCGTCACAACGGGCAAGCTGGGCGATCTGGTGATCCTCGGCAGGGACCCGCTGAAGGACATCACGGCCTGCCGCGAGCCGCTGCTGGTCCTCAAGGGGGGCAGGGTCATGTACCAGGCCCCGTCGGCAGGCCAGAATAGTTAATGGCCGGCTGATTTTTCTGTTCCTCATGGGGAGCCGGTTCGCAGGGGCACGGCATGCCGTGTTCCTGCGAACGGCGCACCCTCGTATTACTTTTTCCTCAGGAGAAAACGGGCGTCGCCGATGTTAAGGTCGTTCCTTCCGGCGAACCTTTTGTTGATCCGGAAGGGCGGCACCTCATGGGTAATGGTATCTTCCCAGAGCAGCTCGAAGCCGTTGGCGGCAAACATGTCCAGGTACTCCCCGTACCGGACCCTGTTGGTGTAGGTCACGGCCTCGTCGGTCAAAAAATGCTCCCAGGTGAAATCGGAGTATTTATAAAAGAGGAAGGGATTGCCGAAAAAATGAAGCTTGTCCTTGAGATCGATGACATGGAACATCATGCCGCCGGGGTTAAGCAGTTCGTGCATCCGCCGGATGTACCGGTCAAGCCCCTTGATGTGGTGGAGCACGGCGATTGAATATATGAAATCGACTTTTCCGTCAATGGCGCAATCGCACAGGTCGCCGGCGATGAAGGTGATGCAGTCGGGATTGAGGCGGCACGTGGCCTCGTCCACATAATCGAACTTCTTTACCCTGTGTTTTGCCTTATAATAATCGATCTCGTCCTTAATGTAGGATTTCTGCCGCGCCGTGTCGGTGTAGCGCGGAAACTTGTCGACGAGGACAACCCCGCTGGCGCCGCTGCCCAGAAAATTATAGGCATTGATATAGGAATTCCCCGGACCCAGCTCGAGGATCTTTTTGCCGGCGATCTTGAATTTATGCTCTTTCAGGGCCCCTGCTATGATCTCAAAATAGCTGTTCAGGGACTCGTAATTGCTGCTGTACAGCCGTGGCATGAGGAAATCAACGACCCGGTAGAACTTCAGCCTGCAGTAAAAAAAACGGAAAAGAAAATCGAACCTGCTGATCAGAAACCGCACCAGCGGGTTTCCCTTTGTGACGGCGCTCATGGATTACCTTTTATATTTCTATTGGAAATGCCATATACCTATCCGAACGAGGAATTCGGTGTCAACCATATTATTAAACCCGCGGATCCAGCGTTACTCCCTGAAATGGTCATAGCCGCCTTTCAGCTCCAGCCGCTCTCCTTCCCTGCTGATGAAAATCCCCGATTCTTGCGGAAGAATCTCTCCCACGACGGTAAAGTCGGTGAAATCGTTTTTAAGCGCCCCGACACTGTCAGGATGGATGGTGAAGACAAGCTCGAAGTCCTCGCCGCCGTAGAGGGCGTACAGGCGCGGATCGCCGCCGGCAGCGCGGGCCGCCTCGACGGTCCCGCCGGAGAGCGGTATCTTCTCCCAGTCGATGCGCGCGCCGGTGCCGCTCTCCTCGCAGATATGAACCACCTCGCTCCCGAGGCCGTCGCTCACGTCAATCATGGCCCGGGCATGGCGCGCTATCGCCTTTCCTTCGCGTTCGAGGCGGCATTTCGGCTCAAGGTATCCCGCCAGGTACCCTTCCCGTCTGCCGGCGAGAAGGAGCCGTAAGCCCGCCTCGCTTTTTCCCAGGGTGCCGGTGACGCAGATGAGGTCCCCCGGCCGGGCCTGGGAGCGGAGGCGCACATAATCCTTTTCCACGTCGCCGATGAGGGCCAGGTTGAGGACCAGCTCGCGGCCGCGGGTGGTGTCGCCGCCGATGAGGGCCACGCCGTGCCTCTTCGCCGAATCATAGAGGCCGCGGTAGAATTCGTCCATGAATTCAATCTCGGTGTCATGGGTCAGGGCCAGGGATATGAAGGCCCACCGCGGGCTCCCCCCCATGGCAATGATGTCCGAAACGTTTACCTCCATCAGCTTCATCCCCACCTGGTAGGGGCTGAACCAGTCCATCCGGAAATGGCTGTTCTCCACCATCATGTCCACGGTGACGAGGAGATATGCTTCCGGGGTGTATTCCAGCACGGCGCAGTCGTCGCCGACGCCGCGGATGATGGCCGGGTCCCGGTATGATACGCCGGTTACCCTTTTAATGAAGGCGAACTCGCCGCCGATCTCCGAGATTTTCATTTATGGTACCGAGTCCTGCATTCCTTGTTGATCTTCGCCGAGCAGAAATCGCCGCACATGGTGCAGACGTCGGCATCCTCCTTCCCCGTCTCCTTGCGGACGGCCCGGGCCTTTTCCGGGTTCATGGAGATGCGGTACATGCCCTCCCAGTCCAGGTTGCTCCGCGCCCGGGACATGGCGTCGTCGCGGTCCCGCGCCCCCGGGATGCCCCGGGCGATGTCGGCGGCGTGGGCCGCTATCTTCGAGGCGACAACTCCGTCGATGACATCCTGGATGTCCGGGAGCCCCAGGTGCTCCTTCGGCGTCAGGTAGCAGAGGAAATCGGCGCCGTACAAGGCCGCCAGGGCGCCGCCGATGGCGCCGGTGAGGTGGTCGTATCCCGGGGAGCAGTCGGTAACCAGGGGGCCGAGGACGTAGAAGGGAGCGCCGCCGCAGTACTTCTTCTGCATGTCGATATTCTCTTTTATCATGTGGAGCGGCACGTGGCCGGGCCCCTCGATCATGACCTGCACGTTCTTCGCCCGTGCCCGCGCCGCCAGTTCGCCCAGGGTCTTCAGCTCCTCGATCTGGGCCCGGTCCGTGGCATCGGCAAGGCAGCCGGGGCGGAGTCCGTCGCCGAGGCTCAGGACCACGTCATGCTCCCGGGCCATGTCCAGTATCTCGTCGTAGCGGGTGAAAAGGGGGTTCTCCCGGTCATGGTGGAGCATCCACTTGATGAGGAAGCTCCCGCCCCGGGACACGACCCCCATGATCCGCGAGTCCAGCAGCGGCACGCATTTCCTCGTCACGCCGCAGTGGACGGTGATGAAATCCACGCCGTCCTCTATGTGCGTCCGTATCGACCCCAGGAAATCGTCCTCGCTGAGGCCCGCCACGTCGGGGCAGCGCACGATGGCCTCATATACCGGGACCGTGCCGACGGGGACCCTGGATTCGGCCACGATCCTCTTCCGCATGGCGCGGATGTCCCCGCCGGTGGAGAGGTCCATAACCGTGTCCGCGCCGTAGCGGACCGAGGCGGCGAGCTTTTCCAGCTCCATCGCCGGGTCGTTATTGTACCCGGAGGTGCCGATGTTGGCGTTGATCTTTATCTTCAGGCCTCTGCCGATCCCGACCGGCACGCAGTCGTGGAGGTCGCTCCTGGTTATCACGGTCTTTCCCGCGGCAATGTCGCTCCGGATTTCCTCCGCGGACAGGGGCTCCCGCTCCGCCACGGATCTCATCTCCGGTGTAATCGTGTTCTTCTTCGCCTGTTCCAGTTGTGTCATATGCCGAACTTCCTTTGAAAACGTAATATCTCGCCGGTCACGTCAGCTTTCGTGACTACCGCCGATATGGCGCACACCATGTCCGCCCCGGCGGCGATGCACTCGTCGACCCTTGAAAGATCTATGCCGCCGATGGCGACCAGGGGGATGGCGCAGGCCCGTCTGATTGCCGCGAGCATGGCTATGCCGCAGGGAGCGCCGGCGTCCGCCTTGGTTCCCGTTGCGTAGATCGGGCTCACGCCCAGGTAATCCGCGCCGGCGCGCTCCGCAGCGACCGCCTCGGCGACGTCATGTACCGTCACGCCGATGATCCTGCCGGCGCCCAGGATGCGGCGGGTATCGCCGTAGGGCATGTCCTCGTTCCCGATATGGACCCCGTCGGCGTTCACCGCCAGGGCAATATCAATGCGATCGTTGATGATCAGCCGCGTCCCGGTCCCGGCGCAGATCTCCCTGATGCGGCGCGCCTCATCGTACATGCGGCGGGTATCGGCTGTCTTGTTCCGGTACTGCACCACCGCGACGCCGGCCGCCACGGCCTTCTCGACGTCGCTCATTATACCGGCCGCGCTCAGGGCCTCGTCGGTTATGAAATAGTACCCCTTCATTGCTCAATCTTCTGCATGGTTTCAACGTCCCTCTTCTCAAGGCGGTAGACGCAGTCAAGGAGATGCTGCTTGAAGGATGCCGGACCTCCCGACAGCGTCACGGCCAGCTCCGCCGCTATTTCATAGCAGGAAAGACCTGCCGCGGCTGCCGCGGTGACGTCATCCGGCGAAGCGCCGGCGAAGGTCCCTATGACCGACGCGGCCATGCACCCGGTGCCAACGACACGGGACATCATCTCGTGTCCGTTTTTCACCCGGTATGCCGATCTCGAGTCAGCGACGATATCCTCTTTCCCGGTAATCACAACGGAACAGTTCCTTGCTTTCGCGAGGGTCGAGGCGACCTCCCGCGGATCATGGCTCACCTCGGTGGCATCAACGCCGCGGGTGCGCACGTCCCTGCCGGCGATCCGCGCTATCTCGGAGCTGTTTCCCTTGATAATGTCAATTCTCACGGAGTCCAGGAGCTCAAAGCTCTTTGCGTCCCTGAAGGGCGTTGCCCCGGCGCCGCACACATCCAGCACGACCGGTATTCCCTTCTTATTCGCGGCTTTTGCCGCGATCTTCATGCTATCGATGAATTCCGTCGTCAGGGTGCCGATGTTGAGCACCAGCGCCGAGGCTATGCCGGCCATGTCGGCAACCTCCTCCGGGGCGTGGGCCATGACCGGGGACGCGCCGAAGGACTTCACCACCTGGGCGCAGTCGTAAATGGTGACCCAGTTGGTGAGGTGATGCACCACGGGACTCTTCCCTCGGACGGCTTCAAGATAGGGATATACGTTCATAATCAAGGATCCTCATTATGATATTATTGATTCACCGGAATGGTCTGTCTTGAGGAGATTGGATTATTCGCCTGGTTCCCTTCGCTGGCATTACCCAGAGCAGGTTCATCGGGTATAATCTCAGGCTCCTTAAGGAACCACCCCATGGCAATACAACAATACTGAAATACATATATGGAGTCAAGATAAAGACTATTTTTTTCGCAGACGTGCGGGCAAACGAACCAACAGGCGGCTTTATGCAAATTGGAAAAAAATACTTAAAATTTACTTGATTTCAAATCCCTATTGTTACAATATCTCAATACGATTGAAACCGTAATGCCGGATTCAGATCACAGCATTATCGATTAACATCAATGCGGAGCAATCTCCATGAAGAAATTTTATCTTGCGATATGCGCATGTATACTGTTAAGCTGCATTGCACCGGCAAGTTACCTCTACGCGGAGGATGCACAGGGCCCGGATGCGTCCGGGAAAAAAAACTTTATTAAATTCGGACCGAGCATCGGCGGCATCATCTACGGCGTCCTGGGGCCCCGAGACATTTCATTGTCGTTTTATAAAATTAAATTCGACCTGGACAAGTTCAAGATCGGTTTCAGCGGTGGCGTCGACGGTCTGTTCTTTCCGACCAAATACCACAGCGTCTCTCTCGGAGCGTTTTACGAGCAGAGGAATATCGACCTGAAGATCATCGACTTCAAAATACTGATGCCTCTTGCCTTTTTCGCGTTCACGCCCATACCCTTCTTTCCCGTCAATCCGGCGGTTCTTCTGTATGTCTTTCCCGTTGAAAATTTTTTCAGCACCACATCCCTGACCTCACACTATATCAACCTTCCCGTCATATACCGGTTCCATCCCATAGAGTATCTCTACCTGGGCCTGGGATTCGACTTCGCCTTTCTGCTGAAAGCCGTTGCCGAGTATAAGATCTTCATTTTCAAGGCCGGTCTGGACCTGAAACGGTATTTCAAGCTTGCGGATATTGCCGGCAAGGTCCTGATAGGAGTCGCGTACAAGGGCGCTTTCATCGAGGTCAGCACCGGCATCGGGCTCCTAGACATGGATTCCTTTGCCGGAGTGCGCCGGAGCTTCTGCATTAAGACAATGGCGGGATACAGGTTCTAGACATCGCAGATTTCACCATAATGACACAACGGAGGCGGGTAAACAGCGCCCGCCTTTAGCGATACTTCCCAGGAATATCATTTGACCTTTCCAGAGGGTAATGGTATTATCTAAACAGGCCCTTATCTTCAGTTTCGCGGCAGCGATCCCTGTATCCCGCGGCGTGGATACACGGTTGAATCAAGACAATTTCAATACTCTACGTCATAGATATTTTATCGATGGTGTATTTATAAAAAAGACCGTCAAGCAGCGCGAGGATCTTTTTTTCTCCTCACCGTATACATAAAAGTCCCATCCATCTGGGCCGAACAGAAGACGGGCGCGCGCTCTCTCCCGGTCAAGGGAATGGCCGTCTACTGGCTGAATATACTCCTCCCTCAACAGGCACCCGCCAACCTGTCGATCGGAATGCCCGCGGTCGATTCCGCCTAGCGGCTCTTTATCAACGGTGAACAGCTCTACAAAAACGGACCGGTCGGCTCGACCGGCAAATCGTTAAAGCCGATTCACTATATGCCGGTCCTGATCGAGTTCAACCCGACAAGGGAAACATCGATCGTCATCCACGCGTCAAACTTTCACTATCCCCGGCCGGGCCTCAGGGACGAGATAATTCTCGATGAGAAGAAAGCCCTCGTGAAAAAAAGAAAGCCTCCGTATCATGGACATCTTCCTGATAGGGCCGAGTTTCATGATGTTCATGTACACCGACGGCCTGGCCGAGGCTTTGCAGCAGATGGCAGCCCTGCCGTGCAGCCGTTTCGTGGAGGAGCTCTTTTCAAGACTCGTGGATTACCGGGGCAGCGATTCCTTCGATGACGACGCCTGTATTATATGCCTTGAGATAGAATGTTTCAGGGAGGCTGATTCCGTCGTCATCTGACTGAGGCGTAGTAGCCGGCAAGGCCGTTTTTAGAAAACACCACCTGCCACAGGTCAGTCAGCTTTGCCCTGAAAGACGCAGCACAGATCAGGAAGTAGTATCTCCATATACGGAAAAACCGCTCGTCAAAGGCGCTTTTTATGCGGTCCCAGTTTTTCATGAAGTTGTTGTACCAGGCCATCAGCGTACGGTCATAATGCTGACCCAGGAAGTGCCAGTCCTCGAGGGTGAACAGCCCCTCTGCGGCGGCGATGATCTGCTTTGCCGACGGGACAAGCCCGTTAGGGAAAATATATTTATTGATCCATGGGTCCCCCATCCTTGATGAGATGTTCGACCCGATCGTCTGGAGAAGGAACAGGCCTTTTTCCCTCAGGGAGCCGCACACGACTTCCATGAGCCTCCGGTAATTCTTGTAGCCCACGTGCTCGATCATGCCGCACACCAGCACCTTGTCAAAGACGCCCCTGAAATCCCGGTAATCCGATTTCACGATTGTCACCGGCAGGTCCCGGCAGAACTCCCTGGCATAGCGCAGCTGCTCGTCGGAGATGGTTATGCCCGTGACGCGGCACCCGTAGCGTTCAGCCGCGAACCTGGCAAAACCGCCCCAGCCGCACCCGATGTCCAGGACCGAATCCCCGGGCATGAGCATGAGCTTGCGGCAGATGAGGTCAAGCTTCTGCTCCTGGGCCCTGTCGAGATCATCGGTTTCCTTGAAATAGCCGCAGGTGTACTGGTTGTACCGGTCAAGAAAAGACAGGTACAGGTTCACGTCGAGGTCATAGTGCTTCGCGACCACCTGCCGGGAACGGACCCTGTTCTGCATGTTGAGAAAAAACGATCCCATCACCGCCGCCAAAGACCTGGGATTGACCTTTTCATTCAGGCGCGCCCGGAAGACCCTGTAGAAGAACTGGTCCAGTGCGTCGCAATCCCACCATCCGTCGCTGTAAGACTCCCCCAGGGCCAGGGACCCGCCCTTCAAGACCCTTGAATAAAGCGCCTTCTCGTGTATCCTGATGTCCCAGGGCCTGTCGCCGTCCACGCGGATGTCGGCGGAATTGAAAAGATTTTCAATATATTCGCGGATTTTATTTCCCATCATAAGGCCTTCTCCCCGGACGCGATGAACCAGCCATCCCCCTGGCGATCCGCAGGGTCTGATGGTTTTCCCACCCTGCCTTTTGATGTATATAACGTAATAAAGAAAAACGGAACATTCAATTAATTATGACAGCTCCCGATTCCCTTTTTATCATGGTCTGTTTCAAGGAGGGCGGAGAACATTGGCGGTGAATGCTGCAGATATGGTTTCCTAGCCTGCTTCAAGCATGTCATCGTAATTCTGGAAAACGTTTTTCAGGAGCGGATTGGTCACGATGGCATGGACGATTCTCCTCTCGAAATCATCGATGAAGACCGTTTCGCTGCTGAAATAATTGATGGCCTTTTCCGGATCAGGCAGGTCCTTTATCATGTTGACCAGCAGCGAGATCCTGCTCATGTCCCTCTTGTTGAAAGGGACCGTCTTGTCCCTTTCAAAAACCGATCCTTTCTTGTACTGGCGGATCATGTCGTGCAGCTTGCTGAACTGCTCGATGTCTGACTTGTACTTATTGAAAAAATCGGCGTATACGGCCCCGTCCGTCTCTCCCTCCAGCATAAGCATCATGACATACTGGAAGAGCTGGTAGTTTCTCGATATCATCGTCTTCAGGATGTCGTCGGGCAGATGCAGGAAATACTTCTTGAAATTATCGATATCCTTGAGGGACGCGAAGAACCTGTTAAGGCCGTTGGTGTCAAGCCTGGTGAGTATGAAAAAAAGAAGGAGCTTGTCCTTCGCGATATATTGTGAATGAAGCACCAGTTCCAGGAGCCTCTCCGGCGTAAGGAAATAGAGTATTTCGTCGATGATGCGGTCCGTTGAATGGTTGTGCATGGAGCAGAACCCGAAAACGAAGATGATAAGCTTTTCAAGATTTTCAACGGTGAATTTCGGGGAATTGATGTACTTCTGCAGGTGCGGCAAGTCACGGAAGAGCAGAAGAAAATAGAGGAATTGCGTGGTCAGCTCATAGTCGTTCGAATCGAATATTTTTTCAACCAGGTCGATGAAGTCGTCCTCGGTCAGGGCCTCAAAAATCGGCTTGATTTTGCACAGCTGGGGAAGCGAGGAATCCTGAAGGATTGCTTCCACGTAAAACAGTTGATAATAATCAACCTTTGGGATATCAACAGCCGTGTGTGTCATATCATCCCGCCTTAAACGAAGAAAGCGCCCCTAACACCTAGTGCGTCACAAAAAAAAGACCAACCGGAAGCCGCTTTTAGAAGCCCGATACCATGAAAAAGGACATGGCGCCGGTAACAGCCCCGCTGATGAATAGTAAAGAACAGAATTGGATTATATAATAATAAAACCATTAAACAGGGATTTTGTCAATATTCTAATGATGGATGGGCTAAAAATTATCAAGGAGCCCCGGCCGATTGGTCCAGGCTCGACCCAGGGAACGAATCGAGCCTCCCGGTGCAAGGGTATCATGCCCGCCCCGGGTTTAAACCCGGGGTTAAAATTCAACGGCGGTTTTCATGGCTTTAAACAGGGATTTGCGTACATTCACATCTATCATCTTTTTGTAATCTTCTATGTTGTACCGGTGAGTCAGCATGTCGTCTACCCGCGTTTTCTTTTTCGCGATCAATTCAAGGGCCGTCTCGAAGGCCTGCTTTCTTGCGCCCCTGACGGTATTGTACCGGTAGGCGTAACAGCCCTTGACCGTCTGAAGCTTGAGCCAGAGTGGCGTCAGGTCCAGCTTCACGTTGGCGCCGATACCCAGCACAGACAGGGTACCCTTCACCGCCAGGACGCGGAGGGAGAGGTTAAGGGTATCCCGGTGTCCCACGGTATCAAAGACCCGGTCAAAGCCGCCCATCACGATCCTGTCACCGAGGTCCGGCTTGTAGGCGCGGCCGCCGGCTATCGTCACGGCCGCGTCGATGAGGCCGCCGCCTATGGTCCGATCAGCGCCGGATTTCTTAACATAGTCCGCGGCGAAAGGCGACGGCTCCGCAACGGTGATATCGCAGGGGCTCCCCAGGGCCCGGATCGCCTTGACCGTCATGGCGCCGATGACGCCGCCGCCGATCACCAGGACCCTGTCGTTTTTGTCCGGCATGTTGTCCAGCACCGCCTGCAGGCCCACGGCAAAGGGCTCCGTGAGGACGGCAGACTCGCGAGAGACGCCCTTCGGCACCGGCACCACCTGGCTCCGGTGCGCCACAACATACTCCGCGAAGCCGCCGTTAATGTCCCTGCAGATGCCGGTGAACATGCCCGGCGCGAAGGCGCCCTCGGCAAAATTTTCGCAGTTCCCCGGGACCCCGGCGGCGCAGCTGCGGCACACCGGCTGGATCCCGCGCGTGACACAGTTCAGCACCGGTATCGCGGTGACCAGGTCCCCTTTTTTGACGGATTTAACAGCGCTCCCGGTTTCAACGATATCGCCGCAGAACTCGTGGCCCGGTACGCAGGGGAAGGAGGCAAAGGGTGAAGCGGAGGGTGAATCCTTCGCGAACATGAGATTGATATCGCTCCCGCACAGGCCGCAGAGCCTGATCTTTATCTTCACCCACTCGGAACCGGGCAGTACGGGCTCGGGGATGTCGGCCAGCTTGATCGTCGAAAAAGGCCCGCGGTAGCAGAACTTCACGCTCAGGGGCCGCAGCGCCTGCAGCGCGACAAAACGCAACGGGTTCAGATTGAGCATTAATGCTTTCATGAGATACCTCCAGAAGAAAGGGGGGTGGAAATGATAATGATCAAAAACATAACTGCCTTATATTGAAAAAAAACCTCAAACCGTCCGCCCGTAAGGCGGAAAGTAAATTTCTATGTAAAAACTTTCATAATATGCCCCGCGTCATGGAGGACGCGGGGAGGCGATTGTCTGCACGAGGCTGCATACGATCGCCGCATACATTAACTATTTCTTAATTTTAAAGATCAGCCCCCGCCGGCGCCTGAGGCGGCGGGGATAGGGGGAGCGCGAAGGGGGAAAGGGAAGCCACCCTTTCCCCCTCGTAAAAATGCCGACCCGCTCCGGGTCAAATATCCCGCCCCGGTCCGGGGCTTATTCCATCTTCAGGGACTGATAAAATAAAGGAGTCGCGGGACTCGTCACCGTGGGATCGGTCATGACATTCACGCAGGCCGGCTTGCCGGAGGCGAAGGCCCGCTCCAGGGCCGGAATGATCTCCTCGTCCTTCGTGACGAACTCGCCATGGCCTCCCAGCCCCTCGGCCACCTTCTCGTAATGCCGTGTCCCCAGCTCCGCGCACTGGAGGCGGTCCTTGCCGATGGAGAGCTCCTGGCTGTGCTTGATCATGCCCCAGGCGCAGTCGTTGTTGACCACGACCACCACCGGTATATTGTGGCGCACCATGGTGTCGAACTCCATGATATTGAAGCCCATGGACCCGTCGCCGTTAAGCACCACCACCTTCCTGTCCGGCCGTGCGAGCTTCGCCGCCATGCCGAAGGGGATGCCGGTGCCCAGGCAGCCGAAGAGTCCCGACGATGTCGCAATGACGCCGGCTTTCTGCCGCGTCGCGAACCCCAGGCCGAAATAGCTGGTGTCCCCGCCGTCGGCGACGTAGACCGCGTCGTCTCCCGCGACCTTCTGTATCTGCGCAACGAGCCTCACCGGGTGGATCGTGTCGGACGCCGTTTCGCGCATCCTGATCTCGTAATCAAGGAGCGACCGCCCCGCCGATTTCAGCGTCTTCGTCCATTCACCGTGGTCATTCTTTGACACGAGGGGGGTCAGCTGATCGAGGACCGACCCGACATCGCCCACCAGGCCCGCATCGGCCATGCGGTTCCGGTCGATCTCGTGGGGATCGATGTCGATCCTCACGACCTTCACCGACGGCGGGATGATGGCCCCGGACTGGAGGATCCAGTTGAAGCGCAGTCCGGCGGCGATGATCACATCCGTCTGGCCGATGCTGAAAAACAGCCCCAGGCTCCCCATGTCCATAACTGAATTGGGATGGTTGTCCGGGAGCTCTCCCCTGCCGTTGTTCTGCAGCATGAAGGGGATTCCCGTCTTTTCGATGAAAGCCCGGAGGCTGTCGGAGCAGGAGCTGTAGGCCACTCCGCTGCCCCCGAGAAACAGGGGCTTCTTCGCGTTATTGATGATATCCGCGGCAGCCTTCAGATCGGCGTCATCGGGATGGACCGTATACTTCCGCGTGGCGCGCGCCGGCATGGGCGCCGCCGATTCCTCGACCCTGATATTGAGGATATCGGGGGGCAATTCCAGAAAGACCGGTCCCGGCCTCCCCTCCACCGCGTTGCGGAAGGCTATCGATAGATATTCGGGGATCCGTTTGATATCGAAGCAGGTGGCCGCCCACTTGGTGATGGGGCGGACAATATCCATCTGCTTGATCTCCTGGAGGGCCCCCTTCAGGTCGTCACGGATCGGGTGCCTCCCGCAGAGGACCACCAGGGGCGCGTTGTCGAGGTAGGCGTTCGCTATGCCGGTAAGGCCGTTGGCGAAGCCCGGCCCTGCCGTGAGAAAGCAGACGCCCGGCTTCCCCGTGTACACCGAGGTGGCATGGGCCATCATGGCCGCGGCCTGCTCATGGCGCACGTCTATCGTGCGTATCCTGTATTCAGTAAAGCCGTCCAGCATCGACTCTATGTGCCCGCCGGAAATGCCGAAGACCGTATCTATCTTTTCAACTTCTTTCAGGTATTTGCCTACCAGGTGACCGCCGTTTATAAGTGCCATTCTGTTCCTCCTTGTTTTTGTTGATTAAGCACGTTTATTATTCGGATGTCCCCCCTCCCTCAATGGAAGAGGACAGGGGAGCGTGAAAAGGTTTTTAATGTTCACAAAAACCGTTGTTCTGCCGTAATAACATCACCCCCACCTGACATCTGCCGGATAGGATGTCCCAATGCCGTGGAGGCCACGGATGGCCGAGAGCGGCCCCCATCAAGGGGGAGGAATAGGTCCCCTACATCACCAGCTTCACCCCGTCATTGAACCACTGGGCGAAAAATGCCATGCCGTCGAGCTTCATCTTCCCCGCTGCGGCGGCCTTGAACTGCTCCTCGTCGCTCTTCGACGCCATCACCCTGAATCCGGTCGCGGCGTCGGACCAGACGATGGCCCCGTCATAGGGGTGGCGGGCGCCGCTCTTCGTGAGGACGGTCCCCCGGTCGAAGATGAAGAGCCTCCCCCGCTTCCCGTCGGCGGTCTTGATCATGATTTTGACCTGGTGAATTGACCCGATATAGTTTCGGAAAGCGGGCTTATGTTTCGACGCCCATTTCAATATCTTATACAGAACGAACAGCAGCAGCGTGAATCTCATAGGCGTCTCCTTGCTATAATTATCCGGCGCGGCCTCCAGCCGGGCCGTCATGTCCTGTCAGCGTAATGAGCCCGCACCCAGGCGGCGATCCGTTCCATGGCCTCGCGGTAGGGTACTATCGTGCGCCATCCCAGTTCCGCCCGCGCCAGGGACGTGTCTATGTCATTGTTTCTTCCCAGGACGCCGACGTTGAGCCGCGTGAGCGGCGAGCGGACCTGGAGGGGATTCAGGATTTTTTCCATCACCAGGCCGAGGGGCCAGGCAAGGCGGAAGGGGATGTTCCCCCGGGGGCGCTTCCCGACGAGGCTCCCGAGGAAGGTGATATATTCCCCCCATGTCGCGGTCCAGTCGTCCCTGAAGTGATAGGCCTTTCCCCTGGCTATGTCCATGGTGCCGGCGCGGATCATGCCGTCCACCAGGCTGTCCACGTAGACGAAGCTGGTGGGATGCCGTCCGCGGTCGAAGAGGGGGACCGGCATCTTCAGCATCTGGTCGATGATGTCGCGGACCCACACGCTGCCCGGTCCGGTCACGTTGGCCGGGCGCACGATAGTACAGCTGATCGTGCCCGCGTCATGGTATGAGCGCACCAGGGCCTCGGCATCGGCCTTGGCGTCGTTATAATAAACGCCGGATTTCCTCGGCGGGTCGGTTTCCTTCACGCCTTTCAGATGGCGTCCCATGCCCATGGCCGCCAGGGAGCTCACGTAGACGAAGCGCGACGCCTTCCCCGCCGCCTCTTTCAGGAGGTTTTCCGTTGCGGTGTAGATGGCGGTGTAGAACTGCTTCCGCGTGCCCCAGTCGGTGACGCGTCCCGCCAGGTGGAACACCGTGTCGACACCGTCGCAGATGCCCCGGAGGCTCTCCGGCGCGGTCAGGTCCCCGCGGCATATTTCCGCTCCCATTTCGGCCAGTTCAGAAACCTTTTCTTCCGGGAAGGCCAGGGCCCGCACCCCGTGTCCCCGCGCCATCAGCTCCTTCGCCAGAACCGAGCCGATAAAGCCCGTCGCCCCCGTTACCAGTGCCTTCATCTAAAGCCTCCGCTGATGATTATGGAAAACGAATCCTGCCGTACCAGACCGGCCCCTGCATCTCATGGGTCTTATATACCATATCCGCACCGGCCTGTCGACCGTACTTATAAACTCATACGAAATAGTGGAACAGGCACGGTCACGTGACCGCGCTTTCTGCATCATGCCCCTCCATGGGAGGCGGGCTACGCCCCGCCCTGCTTGAACTCCCTCGGAGTCATGCCGGTCATTTTCTTGAAGGCGCTGTTGAAGGATGATTTCGAATTGAAGCCGACCCGGAAGCACACGGAGATGATGTTCGCGTCGGGATTGTCGCGCAAGAGCCTTTTCGCCTCCTCGATGCGGTAGCGGTTCACGAAGTCCCAGAAGCCGGTGTTCATCCGCTCGTTCAGCATCTGCGACAGCTGGTGCGGCGTCATGGTGAGGCGCTCCGCCACTGCCGCCAGGGATATGTCGCTGTCTCGGAAAAGCCCCTCTTCGGCCATGAGCTCATCGAGGCGGTCCCGGATGATGTCCGTGTCAAGGCCCCGCAGCATTGACTTCTCGTAGCGCTTCTTCTTGATCTCGCGCTTCAATTCAAAGAAGAACTGCGGGTACGCGCGGATCCCGATGTAGAGCGAAATGTGGACCCAGACATTTATGATGCCGCCGGCTATGAACACCGCCGGCTCTTGTCCCACGAATCCCCCGAAGAGGAACGCGATGACCAGGAGTATGCAAATGGCAATATATAGAATGAAGCGGAAGCCGCGCAGCGATCCGCTGATGCCCACGTCCGACAGGGCCACCTTGATGATGGCTGCGATATAGACAAGAATATGCGTCACGACCGCCGCCAGCAGGAAAAACAGCGGGGAATTGAGGGGATCCCCCAGAAAGCCTGCGATCATCTCCTTTTTGATAGGCAGGGGCTGAAATTGAAACAGGACCTCGGCGATGAAACACGCCATGGCCGGCGCCAGGTGGAGCGTGACCCGGTACGGGAGCGGCGTTTCCGGATAGAGCAGGGTGTGATAATAGAACAGATTCAGCGGCCCGATTATCACGAGAGACGTAAGAAAGAGAAAAATTGACGCGGGGTACTCCTGCGGAATGCCCCGGGCTATCAGGGCGACCCCCAGCATGATCACGGCATTGAAAAGATAAAAGAGCATCCCGGGGACGTTTCCCTTGCCCGATTCAGGGATCCTTTCAAGAGCCTGCAGGATGCAGAGGCCGCATCCGAAGAAGGTTATTTCTATGCCAATGGCAACAAACATACCTGTTGTATCAATCCACCCGGTTCAACGCCCGGAGCGACGGGATGGAACGCTTCATGGCCGTGCAATTAATGGCATTCCTGTTCCAGTTATCTTCCTCTCATCTCATCGCGGATCCTTTTCATCTCGTTCTTCTGGCGTTCCCGCTCGCTCCGGATCTTTTCCCTCAGCGAATCAGGGTCAAGCTTCTTGTCCTTGAGCTCCTGTTTGAATCTCCGGACGCGGTCATCGATCTCCCTGCGCAGATCGGCGCTCTGGTTCCTGTATTCCGGTGTCGCCTGTATCTCCCTGATCTGCTTCATGAAGGAGTCGCGCACCTCCCGCCGTATCTCAGAGAGCTTCATGGTCTTCTTTTTTGCCATCAGGTCCATGACTAGGTCCCTGTTCAGCGAAAGGGAACGTCCCTCCGTCACCATCTCGGCTATCTGCCGCTGGATTTCCCCGTTCGACACGGGGTTGACCAGGACCGTCCCGGAGAAGACATTGACCTCGGATGCGGCCTCATCGCCCGCGACCTGGAACATGGTGCCCCGCACCGAGGCCACGTTGGTCGAGGTCTTGACCCCGTAGCTGTCGTCCTTTTTCAGCTTCGACATGATGACGATGATGCCGCCGTTTTCCATGTCGAGGTCGGGATCGTCCGTACTTTTTTTAAGAGAAGCGAGGGCCACTTTCGAATTTTCCTGTATCCGCATGTAGCCTTTGCCGCCCATCGAGATATCGGCAAAGGAACCGCTCCCGGTGATGATGGTCTCGCCTCCGTTGAGCTTTTCGTTGAAAGATGCCGCATGGGCAGAGCCCCCGGCGGCCACCTTGACATTGCCCATCATCATGATAATTTTATACTGCCGGGCTCCTGAAGCGGCCGGGACCGCAACGAACATCAGCGGCACGAGGATGAGCCCCGTCAGCGCACGTCTCCAGTTAACCATGGCATCCTTCCTTTTACGATTGTGATATCTCATCGGCCCGGCCGCGGCGGGCGCTGTCCCCGATCAGGCTTCGGTTTGTCCTTGCGCTGTTTGACAGCGTCCCTTCTCTCCCTGGTCCGTTCCCTGTTCCTGTTGATCCTCTCGTTGATTTCGTTCCTGATTTTCGGATTGAGCTTCTTGAAGCCCCGGGACTCCCGGATGGCGTCGAAACGGTCAGTCAGGGCGTCAAGGTCACCCTTCTGTAAAAGGGCCACCGCGATCTTCCGCCTTTTCGCGACAATGTCCCTGGCCATCGCCCGGCTCAGCGAAACGGAATGCTCCTCGGTCACGGACTCCATGATTTCGCGGAAGATCATCCCGTCCCTGACCGGGTGGACCACGATGCTTCCCGTGAGGACGTCAACGCGGGAGCTGTCGTCATCGGCGCTGACCTGGAAGCTGGTCCCCCTGACTGCAGCGACCTGGGTTGACGTCTTGACCTGGAAGCTTTCCCCGCGGACCAGCTTCGTGAGCATGACCATGATGCTGCCGCCGCTCATCTCCATATCGGGATCGTCGCCTTTTTTAACCAGGGACGCCACGGAAATCCTGGTCTTTTCGTTGACCCGGACGAGGCCCCGGTCTCCCCAGGCTATATCGGCCATGGAATTCCGGCCTGTGACAATAGTGTCGCCGCCGCCGAGGGCCTGGCCCTCCGCCGCCACCTTCGTCACGCCGCCGGCGATGATCTTCACGTCCCCGACGACCGCCTGGACCATGTATGCAGGCTGGCCGCCCCAGGCCCCGGGAAGGAGAATCAGGGCCGCCATAACGGCCGCCGGGAGCAGCCTTTTTATAGTATTCATAGTTTCCATCCTCCTAAAAAATTATCACCGGCCACGGCTGTCAGTACCTGAAGGAAACGTTGAAGCTGACCCCATGGCTCCAGAAGTTTTTGCCGATATTTTTCAGCTGCATGAAGGGGTTGATGTTCAGGCGCCTGCCGCCATACAGCTCATATTGGCTGCCCAGAATATACCGCACAAGTGATCCGAGCGAGCGAAGTTCATAATATTTTCTTTTCATCGGATCCATCTTGGGAGATATGTTATAAACCGGCGCATAGGTGACGGAAATGTTCGCGTAGTCGAAAAGATTAACGAGGCCCTCGATTTCGCCGCCGACGGTTATAACATCATCATTGCTCCATCCCGAAGAAATGGCCGCTGCCAGGGTGAAGTATTCGCAGGTTTCCGATGAGACGCCGATCTTGCCCGTATGGGAGTAGAAAATAATATGCTCATTTTGCTTCGGATAGATGCTTTTGAAGGAATATGGATTGTTGAAGTCGGAATACATATAATCATAGGAAAGATCAAGGCTGGTGCTCGGGACAATGAACCAGCTGAAGGTGGGCGTCAGGGTGTAGTCCTCCAGATGTTTGATATTCTGGATCTTGAAGTTCTTATACCGGGCCATTAAAATTGCGCCGGCAACTAACGGTTTAGACCAATCAACTCCCGGATCGAGGGATCGCAAATCTCGGTTATCGTCCGACTTAAACTTGTACTCTGTTTTTTTATAATCAGCGCTGAACCCCAGGCTGACCACCTCGAAATCAAGATACAGGCCGCCGGTTCCGTCGTGGACCCGGTAGTAATGGGTCTTATCCCCGGCCGAGTAAAGGTACGACCCGTAGATCTCGATAACGTCATGGGGATAGAGCGACAGGGCGAGCTTCGGCTGGGTGAAGTTGACCGTTTCATAGGCGCCTGCGCCGTTGGTTATCTGGTAATCCCAGAACCGTGAAACGCCGGCGGTGAATTTGACGTATTTATTCTTCAGGTTGATATTCAGGTACGGCTGGGAGTAAAAGTTACTTGGAGACGTCCCCTTTGCGTAGCTGCCGTTGTATCCTCCCTCGATACCGAAGATCCTCGGTTTAGCCTCGTCCGGTGCAGCGGACTCATCCGCAACCTTTTCCGCGGCATCGCCCGCCTGTTCCGCCTTTTTTTTATCCTCCGGAAGGGCGCGGGCCGCGCCATGGTGGAACAATCCCGGGCACAGCAGCGTCATGGCGATGATGAAGATCGGCATTCCATTGAATAGCTTCTTCATAGAACCATCCTTTAAACGTCACCGCGTCAAGGGCGACGGTAGTATGAAAAACCAGCGTCCCATTATCAATGCAACGGGGCGGCAATTTTTTCAAATCATTTTTTCAGCAGCCGGTGGCAAAAGAAAAGGCCGGGCGGAACAGTATCCGCACAGCCCTCTCCTGACACGGGGTTTCAACCTACAGCGCTGCTACAGGCGCTTCCGCATGGCCCTTCTCTGCCTGGCAGCATCCCTACGCATATGGCGACGTTCCTTGATACGCTGCCGCTTTTCCTTGCGCTTCTCCCTGATCTCGTCACGGGCCTCCTTGCGGATCTCCTTCCGGTCTTCGACCTTGCTCTTGACCTCTTCTTTTTTTACAATCCTGCCGGGATCGGCCTTGTCCATGGCATAGACATTCACCGTAATGGCGGCCAGGAACGCGAATGTAAGCAAAACTATTTTTTTCATGACACCCCATCTCCCTGTTTATTATCTATTTGATCCGAATCTGATAGTTACAACGAATATAAGCATAAAAAAGGACAATGATCATGCAACTATATTATTTTTTCCACTTTTTCGCACCCTGCTATAAATAAAAAAGCCGCCCGGCGCAAGGGGGCGGCTTCTCTGCTATTATAACGGGACAGCCGTTATCCGGAATCTGTCCCCCGGTTTTTTTATTTTACATCTTCAGCGCTTTCTTTGACTTCAGGCTTCCTGGGCTCTTCTTTTTTACTGCCCTTGTGCTTCTTCACATGATGCTTTTTCTTGTTAGCGTGCTTCCTGGCATGCTTCTTCTCTTTGCGGGAATGCTTCTTGTCCTTCTTGACTTCCTTGGGCTCCTCGATTTTTTTCTCGGGACCGGCCTGTTCCGGTGCGGCGCCCTCGTCCTGGGCCATGAGGCCAACCGGCAGGACAAGCATCAACGACACGACGATTGACAACAGCTGTTTCATGATCTTAAACTCCTTCTTGGACAAATTTTAAAATGTTACTGCCGCATCATGCAAGGAGATACCCAGCAGTCCTGCATGATTAATAAAAAAAGCGCAGATTCCGGTACCGGGGTAGTAAATCTGCGCTTTCTTTTTTTCTAGCTAGTGAGTAAAAGGGTCAAACTATTTCTTCTTCTCTTCTTTCTTCACTTCTTTCTTCACTTCTTTCTTCTCTTCTTTCTTGGCTGCTTTTTCTTCTTTCTTTGCTTCTTTCTTTGCGGCTTTTTCTTCTTTCTTTGCTTCTTTCTTTGCGGCTTTCTCTTCTTTCTTCGCGGCTTTTTCGTCAGCTTTCTTTTCTACTTTTTTCTCGGCTTTGGGATCAGCTTTTTTCTCAGCGCTGAAACCGACCATGGTTAAACCAAATACCATAGCAATAGCGATAGCAAGAATCTTTTTCATTTGTAATTTCTCCTAAAATTTTGTATTTTCCCGGAACCAAATTTTATTGCAGTTTTTAATGCACTTATAATATATGACATTGTTAAAAAAAATAGCGGCCACATTTTTCCCAAAAAATGCTCTCGAAAGAACAAATATCAGACATCTACCGGCAATTTTCCTCTGAAATTTACCGTTATTTATACAAATTGACCCGCAATACCGACGTCTCCGAGGACCTTCTTCAAGAGGTTTTTGAAAAATTTATCGGTTATACGGCGGAAAAGGATATCCAGGAGGATAAATACCGGGCATTTTTATATAAAACAGCCCATAATCTGAGCATAAATTACCTTATTAAGCAAAACCGGGACCATGGGGGCAACATCCATGAAATGGAGGAAAGTCTTAAAACTGAAGACAAATACCTTGAACGGTTGATGCTGGACGATCTGAACCGAGCAATATACCGGGTCCTGGATACCTTCGATGGGGAATCCCGCTCAATTTTTATCATGCACAAGGAAGACGGCATGCATTACGATGAAATTGCGGAAATCCTGTCCATTTCCGCCCGGACAGTGCGCCGGAGGATTAAGAACATACTGGATATTCTCTATTCAGAATTAAAAAAAGAAGGATTTTTAACTTAATTTTGTCAAAAATCAGGTTGCCGATTGTTATATTATATAAGGACCGCATAATGAAAGGCCATCTTACAAAAAAAATCCTGATCAATTACATTCAGGACTCCCTAAGTGAGCGCAGGTCCGCGATCGTCAGAAGCCATATTGAAACGTGCGATTGTTGCCGAAAGAACGCCGCCATCCTGAGCAGTATCACCGCTCCCTCCAGGGGAAAGAAAATAAAACCCCGCAGGTCCGTCCTGGCCGGTATCCTTGATTATCATGACAGCTACACAGGGCCCGCGGAACCTGCGCCGGCACCGCGGCGTCTCAGGCTCCGGTACGCCGCCATTGCCCTGGGCGCCGCCTGCGCCTGCGTCATCATCTTCGCCCTTCATTCGCATCTCCAGTACGAGAACGCCCCCTTTTACGCTTCACGGATCAAGGGCACGGTCAGGGCCGACAAAGACATGCTGCGCAAGGGCCAGGTGGTTCGGCCCGGCGTCCTCCTCACAACCGGCGCGGATTCCAAGCTCGCCATCATGTACGGGAAGGTCATGAAGCTCACTGCCGGCCCCCACTCCAGGATTTCTATTACGAAATCGCACATTGACAGAAAAAGCGGCAAGATTTATTTCGAGATGGTCATAGACAATGGCTCCATACTGGCTCAAACCGGCAGGGGATGGAAGCTGCAATATACCCTGGTAACCCCTCACGGCAAGGTGTCATCGTCCGGATCGAGAATCGCCATGAGGGTAGAGCCCTCCAAGACCAGGGTCATGGTCAAAGACGGCACGGCAAACATCGCCAACAACAAGGGGCATTCGCTTGACACCGAGGAAGGGAATGGCTACTCGATAACCGACAAGGGCGTGACCTCGGCGCTGGAGCCGTCCGAAGACGACAATGACAGCGGCACCCTCTACGACAACACCGCCAGAGACCTCCTCGACGAAGATGCCGAGGAAAACAGCGAAAGCGGCGATTCCGACACGGTCATCCAATGAATGGCCCGCCCGGGCTGATGAAATTCAAACCCTCTGCTACTTCTGAATTATAAACTGCCCCGGCAATACCCCTCTCTGGAAAAAAAATTTTTTATAATTTTCGATCAAAAAACTTGATTAATCGCCACAGGTTATTTATATTATGTCTAGAAAAGTTCAGCCTGTCACGAAAGATTCAGCACCGTAAGTGCGATCTTGAGCTTGATTAAAGCATATGTGATAAAAGCTGAAGAATATGGGTTCAAGGAACATCTATGATCAACGGTTCGTAGGAAGCCACCCGGGAAGAGGGTGGCTTCCGCTATTAATGGCAACAGCAACAAAACGACCGGTCCCGCCGATCCCATTCCGTCCATATATTGATCCCCAGCAGCCGGCCCCGGCCGGGATAGAGTCAATTTTCTTGACTAAACAACCTGTATATGCTACTATTGCTGCCATACAGGCGCACGGACGACCATACCAAGGGGGGGTACAACCAGACAGCCATGGATAGTACGTTAAAGCCACTGAACAACATTAAAGACGGCCTTGAACCGGGTACCATAATACGCCGGATCGGCAACGGCAAGGACCAGCAGGGAAGCTTCCTCGAGTTTGACGAGAACTACAACATGATCCTCGCCAATATCATAGACCTGCAGACCGGCCATCTCGTGGCCAACGAGGCGGTCCTGAAGCCCCGGCAGAACGACAAGCTCTACTATTACGCCTCCTCCTTCGACAGCAGCCCGGTATCGGACAAGGCCATGAAGGTCATCACCACCTGGCCCCTCTACAAAAAACACGTGGAACTTCAGGACAAGATCGTCAATTTCATAAGCATCAGCTACACGCCGGAACAGGTCATGGAAATGTCGAGGACAGACACGCTCCACCTGCTTTTCATTCCGGTGCAGCAGAAGTTCCGCATCGGAAGGTTCACCGAGCGGCGCAATATGGAGCGGGTATGCAATGATGTCTTCATGCTGTGGCTTGAGTCCGTCAGCAAGGACAAGCACATAACCTACCTGGCCCGGATCGTTGAGCAGAAACATATGACGCCGCTCTTTTACTCGGCCGGCACCAAGACCCATGAGAAAACCGCGGCGCAGCTGCGCAGCGAAATATACAAGTTCGACCCGACCCACGGCGGCCACATCAAGGCAGTCGGCGTCAAGAAGGGGAAACGGCACTTCATCGTCGACGCGGGATCCAAATACATGGGGCTGGGGGTAAAGACCCCGCTGCATGTCAGCGAGTTTGTCGCCAACGCGCTGCGGGAGACCTACCATGAATTCGAATTCACCCCCACCGAGGGGCAGGGCGCCATCAAGTAAGGCCGCGGCGCGGGGACACATCACGTTACATGGATGAATTGTTAAAACCATTACCCCAGGCGAAAAAAATCGGGCCGGGCACCATCATTCGCCGCATCGGCAACGGCAAGGACCAGCAGGGAAGCTTCCTTGAATACGATGATGACGGGAATTACATACTCATCAACATCCTGGACATGAAGACCGGCTCCCTCGCGGCTCTCGAAGGAGTGCTGAAGCCCGGCAAGGGCGACAAGATCTATTATTACGAAACCTCCTTCAACACAAGCCCGGCCGCGGGAAAGGCTCTGAAGATCGTCAAGGAGTGGCCCCTCTTCAGGGACCATGCCAGGCTCCAGCAGCAGATTCTTAATTTCGTCGTTATCACCTACGTTCCGGAACAGATCATTGAAATGTCAAAAAACAACGCCCTGCAGCTCCTCTTCGTCCCGATCCAGGAGCGGTTCCGCATCGGGCGCTTCACCGAGCGGCGGAATCCTGAGCGCGTATGCAACGAAACCTTCATGCTGTGGCTCGAGTCCCTTCATACCGGGCACCATATAACCTACCTGGCACTGATCATGCAGCAGAAGCACCATGTCCCCCGCTTTTATTCCGCCGGCACCAAGCCCCATGAGGAAACGGCGAAGCTCCTCATGGACGAGTCGTTCAATTTCAGCCCGACCCACGGCGGCCACATGAAGACCGTGGGCTTCGAGAACGGGAAAAAGCATTTCATCGTGGACGCAGGGTCGAACTACCTGGGCCGCGGGGTGAAGACGCCGCTTCACGTGAGCGAGGCCGTCGCCGCGGGCCTGAAGAAGGTCTACCCCGAATTCGAGTTCACCCCCCTGGAGGGCCGCGGCGCCTTCGGCACCGAACAGAGCTATTGATCCATTTGTCAGCCGGCCCCCAGCACCGAGTCAAGTGTGCGTATAAGCGTATCGGCATCGAAGGGCTTGTTCAGTATGGCCTGTATTCCCGCCGAGCGGGCGCCTTCCCGCACGGCATCGTCGATCAGTCCCGAGCAGAGGATGACCTTCACACCCGGTTCGATGGCCGAAAGTTCTCCGTACAGATCGAGGCCTGACCTCCCCGGCATGGACAGGTCAAGAAGCACCGCCGATATCTCGTCGTGACGGTCCCTGAAAAGCTCCAGCCCCCGGTCCGGGGTTCCCGCGGCCAGCACCTTCCAGCCATAGGCGCCGAGGATGCCGCTGACGACGTCGCGTATGTAGACCTCGTCATCAATGACCAGGATATGCCCCGATCGCGCCCGCCTACTCACTGCCGACGGCGGCTCCTTTTCGGCGGTAGACGCGTCCGGGCCGATGGTGAGCGGGATATACACCGAGAAGTTTGAGCCCTTCCCTACCTTGGAGCTGACACTGATGAACCCCCCGTGCTGCTTTATGATGCCGTAGGAGATGGCAAGGCCGAGGCCGCTTCCCCCTTCGTCCTTTTTGGTAGTGAAAAAGGGGTCGAATATCCGCGCAAGGTTTTCTTCCGGTATCCCCACGCCGGTGTCGATGACCCGTATCCTGGCCCACGAACCGGCGCGCGCGGTTTCCGGTTCCGCCGTCAGCAGGTCACTGTCAGGGATGACTATTTCCGGCACCACCGTGAGGGTGCCGCCCCGGGCGCCATCGGCCCCGCGCATGGTGGTCATCGCGTGGGCCGCGTTGATGCAGAGATTGAGGATGACCTGCTCCATGTAGACCGGGTCGGCCATCACCATGACGGGGATATCGACGAACCTGAAATCGAGGGCGATGCTTTTGGCGAAACTGTTTTGGCAGATGGAGAGGACGTTCCTCAATGACGTGTTGATGTCGACGGGAACAAGGGTTATCTCCTGCCGCCGGGAAAGGGTCAGCAGCTGCTTGATGATCAGGGTCGATTTCTTCGATGCCTCGATGCCGAGGTTGAGGTATTCTTCTATTTCCCTCCGGTTCTCCAGCCTCTCCTTTTTTATCAGCATATCGACGAGGTTGAAGCTCCCGATAATGCCGCCGAGGAGGTTGTTGAAATCATGGGCGAGCCCGCCGGCCAGGGTGCCGACGGCCTCCATCTTCTGGGAGTGGGCGAGCTGTTCCTGGATCTTCTCCTTTTCAATCTGCGACTTCAGATACTGCACGGTCCGCTCCCGCAGCTGTTCGAGCGTCCTGTTCAGCTCCATGTTCTTCCGCTGCAGCTCGTCGGTCCGCTCGGCCACCAGGGCCTCGAGATTGTCCCGGTGCCCCTGCAGCTCCTTCCGGTCCCGGTCAAGGGCCTTCTTGTAATCAACCCGGATCGATTCATAATAATATGTGAGAAAAAAAACAAAAAGCATCGTGCCAAGGTGGCGCCAGGTGAATTCATGCGGGTAGGCATATGCCATCGGCAGCTTGAGGGGATTATAGAAAAAGAAGGCGCACATGAGCACCATGGTGGCAGACCATATAAATCCCTCCTTCTTGCCAAGCAGAAAAAAAACAAAGATCGGGTACAGGATGGCCCAAATGCTGGCGAAACCGAACCCGGGCGCGGTGAAGACCCAGTAAAACAGGAGGAGCCAGAAAAGAAGCGAAACGAGGCGGTACAGATATATCCCCCGCCTGATCCGGTGCATTGACAAGACTATGGCGATCAGCACCAGCGATAGAAGCATGTTAACCACGCCGTAGATGACCAATCCGGAAAGGGCATGGCTGACACCGATAAGAAAAAGGGGCACCCCGAGGATGAGCAGAAAAACGGCAAAAAGCCTTTTCCGCGCGCGCTCTTCCAGGTCGGGCTCGTCCTCCTGGAGGAGGCGTCGGAAAATCGGTTTCAGGAAGGATTGCAATGATCTTTGATCCGGCACCATGATCTCCCGTAATCGGCCATATAACGGAGACTGTCGCTACGATAAATGTAGTTCATTGAAGATCATTTGTCAAGCCATTACACCGGCGGAGGCCCGTCGGACTCCGCCCCTCCCGTTCACTCCGGCGGTCCGGGGAGTTCATCGGCCGCCTGGATCCCGGCCGCGTCTTCCGGCAGGATCCCCAGCCTGTGATACATGGGGCGCACAATCCTCCGCAGGGAGGGAAGACGCAGGGCGAATACAATGCCGCCGAAGACGCAGAGGACGCCGCCGCAGAGGACCGTAGCCGGGGCGCCGATGGCCGAGGACACGCTCCCCGCCAGGAGGCTCCCGAGGGGCGCCGTCCCCATGACCGCCATGATGTAAAAGCTCATGACCCTCCCCCGCTTGTCCTCGTCAACCAGGGTCTGCACCATGGTGTTGCAGGAGGCCATGGCGGTGATCATGCCGAAGCCCGTCAGCACCAGGATGCCGGTGGAGAGGACCACCGAGCGCGAGAAGGAAAATGCCGCGAGGGTGGCGCCGAAGAGAACCAGGGCGGCGCTGATGACGCGGCCCAGCCCCAGGACGCTCTTCCGCATCGCCAGGAAGGTGACCCCGGCAAGGGCCCCCGCCCCGGTTGCCGCCACGAGGAACCCGTAGGTGTGGGAATCGCCGCCGAGAACGGACCCCGCGAAGATCGGGAGTATCACCGGGAAGGACATCGCCACCAGGCTGATAAGGGCCACCGTGGCGATCAGGTCCCTGATGGGCCTGAAACCGAAGGCGTAGACAAAGCCGTCCTTTATTTCGGACAGGAACTTCTTCCCTTCCCTCCCCTCCGGCCGCCCCTTGATGCTCATAAGGATGAAAGCGGTCATGGCCGCGATGTAGCTCGCGCCGTTGAGGGCAAAGCAGACGCCCTCCCCGGCCCGGGCCACCACGAACCCCGCGATGGTTGGCCCGATGAGGCGCGACCCGTTGAAGATTCCAGAGTTCAGGGCTATGGCGTTACTCAGGTCAGCCTTGTTATCGATCATCTCGACCACAAAGGCATGGCGCGAGGGCATCTCGAAGGCATTGGTTATGCCGAGGAGCGCCGCAAGGAGGGCTATCTGCCATACCTGGACCGTGCCGGTAAAGGTTAACGCGGCAAGGGTGAAGGCCTGCGCCATGGCCACGGCCTGCACAGCGATCAGGATGTACCGGCGGTTGACCCGGTCCCCCAGGACCCCGGCGAAGGGCGAAATGAACAGGATCGGGATCTGCCCGGCGAAGGCGACGATGCCCAGCATGAACTCGGAATGAGTCATCCGGAACACGAGCCAGCCGGTGGCGACGGACTGCATCCAGGTCCCGATAAGGGAGACGCCCTGGCCTATGAAGAAGAGGCGGTAATTCCGATAGCGCAGGGAGCGCAGGCCGTGCCTGAACCCGCTCAAGGATTTCTGTTTGGTAGCGTGCATGGAACATACCCCGGTACGCCGCGGCGACAGAGGCCCCGTAATCAAGACGAAGAGAAATTTCGATGAAGAGGTCAAGGACTATTTTGGTGACATGCTAAAAACAGACCTGGAGCCCAGGATATTTTTTCGAGAGGGCCCCGGTTATTTCCGCGCGGTTCAAATCGTCCATCACCGGGTCCACGGAGCTGACGGGATTGCCGTCGTCATCCAGGCGGAACTGCCACCGCCCGATAAAGCCGGGGACATGGATATAGCGGAGCGTGCCGACGCCGACGCAGGAGCTGCCGATCAGGGCATCGCCCACGACATACAGGAACTCCCTCCCGCAGCAGGCCATCCTTCCCTCTTCAACGATGGTATAGGACCAGGGATTGGCCAGCGATTCCTGGCCGGGTTCTCTGTGTACATGTTCTTTCATGGCATGCCGGGCACTGATCATCATGAAACCAGGGATCCTGAAGCTGTTCCGCGGTTTCGAATATAAATTATGCTTGAAAGGCGTCGTAAATCAATTACAAATTTATCCATGCTGCAATTTCTGAAAAATTTTTCGAAAAATGAATTCCCCGAATTCGGCGGCGGCCGCGAGTCCGTGAAGACCGGACGGCCGGGGGGACCATCTGCCTCAAGAAAAAACAGCACCGGCAGTGATGGAAGGCGCCCGCGATTTCCTCTTGACAGGCCAGTATCACCCTGATAGGTTATTTTATGATGACATGCGGTTCCCTGGCAGCGGCGCCCGTCAAATACAGTAACCGGTCATTAGACTTGTCATATGCTGAACGATCGCCTGAAACACTACTATAGCAGCCTCACGCCGATAGACATGCTGGTTACAGCCTACTGCGCCGTTATGCTGTTCCTGGTGAGCCTCCGCGTCAGGGAGGGGGGATGGACGGCGGTGGTCCTAATGCTGAATTTTACCGCGGTCCTTGTCTTCGCCGCCGTAATAGCGCCCATGATGGACCGTATCCGGCACCCGCTGGTGCAGAATCCCCTCATCCGGTGGATCAGGTACATCTATCCCATGTTCCTGCTGGGGCCCTTTTTCCGGTGGATTTACCCGATCGGCAGGATGTACTTCCCGGTTCCCTTCGACGACTACCTGCTGCGCGCCGATATCGCCCTCTTCGGATTCAACATGGCAAAAGAACTGGCGCACCGGTGGGGGGACCGCTACTGGCTCACGGAATGGATGAACTTCTCCTATCTCTCCTATTACTGGGTGACCCTGTATCTGCCGATGTATCTCTATTTTTCAAAACGCCACCGGGAATTCATGTATGTCATGTTCAACGCCGGAATCGTAATATACGCCTGCTTTATTTTCCAGGCCCTGTTCCCCGCCCAGGGACCGGTCCATTATGACCCGGTCACGACCGGCTACCTTGAGGCGGGACCCATCACCTGGTTCGCCCGGGAGTTCCTCATCAGGGCCGACATCCCCGGCGGCGCCATGCCTTCGGGACATATAGCCGGCACGGTGGCGATCTTCATATACGCATGGCGCTACGCCCGGAAAGCCTTCTGGGCAACATCGCCGATAGTGGTCAGCCTGTGCATATCGACAGTGTACGGCCGCTACCATTACGCGGTTGACGGCATCGCTGGAATTCTGACGGCAGTGATCGGCGTGTACCTGATAGGCCCATGGCTGTATGCGCGCCTGTTCCCGCGCCTTCACCAGGAGCTGGAAGAGCCGGATAACGCGTCAGCGGTCATGGCCTGAAGCGACATAGCGCCGGGTACGGGCCGCATTAATGGGCATTGAAACAAAAAAAGCATTGCACTGCAGGAAATATTGTATCTACCTTGACTAACGGGAGAGCGCCTGATAGTATAACCAGAATCGCACTATCAGTTAACCATGCCGGTAATCCCCAGAACGTGCGATACATATACGCACAGCGCCGGATATACCGAAAAAGAGACACCCATGACAGACCCCGAATCAGTATTGAAATTCAGCATCAAGGCAAACTGGGTGCCGCTGTACATCAACAAAAAGCTGATCGCCGGCCGCATCATGCCCCTCCACAGGATAGAGGAACGCCTGTTCAGCAGGATCGACAGCAGGGGCCAGAACCACCTGCAGGAGTTCTACTACAGCCGGTACGGCCTGCACTGCGAGCCGGAGGACAGGCGCCTGACGACGATTGACTTTTTAAAGAAGAACCATTTCGTCTGCAACGCCATAGTCATCTCCCATGACAAGACCCTCCTGCTCCTGGGTTACTGCATCTTCAATTACCGCTTCACCAACACGAACCCCCGCTCCGGGGTATACGTTGATTATTTCACGTCCCTGCCGCTCAATTACCCGGACAACATCAAGCCGGCCTATTTCGGCAAATTCCTCAGGGACGACACCTTTTACCGCGTCCGCGGGGTCGCGCGCGCGGCGATAGGCATGGCTTGCTGCTACGCCATCGACATGCACCCTGATGAAAAACCGGAAGCCATCGCCGTGGACCTCACCGCGCGGTCCGACGAATCCCTCATACAGGACCTGTATGTCAAGAAATACGGCTTCGAGTTTCACAAGGGCAAGCGGGGAAAGGATAACGACCTGTTCCTGACCTTCCGGAAGGCCCGGAAATACCTGAAACAGTACGAAGACGAATACAGGAAGCTCGAGCGCCCCGAGGGAAACGGCCTCACCTACAAGGACCCCTTCAAGTACTAATACGGACTTACTCCGTGCCGCTTAGAATCTTGTTCAGCTCGTCGGTTGAATTCACAAGGCCGTTTGCGGTCCCCGAAAGCTCTTCCGAGCCCGAAGCAAGGTGCTGCGTCGACTCGTTGATGACCGCCAGCGATTTTGTTATTTCATTGATGGCCACCTTCAGCTCCTCCATCGACAGCTTCAGCTCGGCGGACCCCTGGAGCACCTGCACTGTGTTCTGCTGCATCCGCCTGTTTATCTCCAGGTCCCGGTCGGACAGGCTGTTCACTTCAGCAATGATGCCGTCGAAGCGGTCGACGATACGCGCTATGTTTTTCGAGGCGCCGTCGACATTGACGAGGGCGTCGCTCGTCACCTTGAGCTCGTTGTTCGTGTCTCCCACCAGGCGGGTGATCTCCTTGGCGTTCAGCTGGGTCTTTTCCGCCAGCTTGCCGATCTCCTCGGCGACGACGGCGAACCCCTTGCCGTAGTCCCCCGCCCGGGCCGCCTCGATAGACGCGTTGAGGGAAAGGAGGTTGATCTGGTCAGATATGTCGTTGATCAGGTTCGTCGCCTCGAAGACCTTCCCGCTGGAGGAAAGGGCGTTCTCCATCGAATTGCGGCACTTGTCCACCTCGTTCTCCGAATCGGCGATGCGCGCGTTGAGCTCTTTCTTGATGTTCATCGCCTCGGTCATCTTGCCCGCGCTCTCGGTGACCAGGTCAAAAAGGACCTTCAGATTATCGATGAACTCCCCGGTCCGCTGCTGCTGCTTCAGGGCCATGGACGAGGAGGATTCCGCACTGGCCGCGATCTCTTCTATGGAGGAGGTGATCTCCTCGATGCTCGAGGCCTGCGCCTGGGCGTCCTCGGCGAAGGCCGCGGCCCCGTTATGAATGTCCTCGGAGCTGAACTTCAGCTGGGACGAGACGTTCGCGCACGTTGCCACCATGGCATTGATCCGGTCCAGCTGGTCCTGCACGGCGCCGGTTTTCTTTTCTATCTCACGGATGTTCGCCTTTACGATCGAAAGAAGGAGAAAGCAGAGCACCGACATGAAGAGGGCGACAATGATGAAATTGGCGATGGTCGTCGTGATCTTATCTTTCTCAATAAGGTCTCCCGCGGTCAGGACCACAAAGACCGCGGCCGCGATGATGAGCGCAGTGCCTATTACCAGCGACATCTTGTCCCCGTACAGGGTGATCATGACGATGAACATGATCAGGTAAAGGAGATAGATATACTTGCCGGCGCCCGTCGGCACCCGGTAGGCCTGGAGCACGACCACGGCAAAGGGGATGAATATCCCGAGGTTCGACGCCAGCCGGTACAGCCCTTTCTTCAAAATGACCATGCAGATGACAAACGACAGGGCGATGATGCCCATGGTGATGTTATAGACCGGACCGGCCACATAGGGTGTGACGATATTGGTTGTCGTTGCCGCGACCACGATGAGGATCAGCCCGGCGATCTCGAACCAGAGAAAGACCTTGGCCTTCTGCTGAGCCATGAAGGAACTTGACGCATAGCGCTCTAAAAAAAAGCTTTTAAACGCGTCCATTGTTTTTCCCATAATGATTCCTCTTAATGCGGTTTACAGACCGGATCATGTTGCTTTCCCTGCAATTGGCTGTCACCCGTCCCGCGCGGTGATATCGGGCACATGGGCTTCGCGCTACTGATCGGAACAATGTGCTTATGCCCGTGACCTGGATTTACTGCCCCGGTTCTCCAGCCGGCAGCCATCAAATTTAATATAACATCTGTTTAACATCCTGTCCACTACATATTTTATCAGCAATCCATATCCCCCCGTTATCATGATTCGGGAAAATCGGCCCGGACATCGGGCATAATTCGCTGGACTTCAGCGGGCCCTGTCCCGTATAACGGACACAGGCGTTTACCCATTAATACCATTGAACGAGGGAGGACCATGCATGGAGCCTAAAGCCTTCCAGGATTACTACCCCGACATGTTCAGCCACTGTTACGGCTGCGGGCGTCTGAATGACCACGGCCTTAAAATAAAGAGCCACTGGGACGGCGAGGAAAGCGTCTGCACCGTCAGGCCGCAGGCTTATCACATCGGCATGAAGGGCTTCGTCTACGGGGGCCTTATCGCGTCGATCATCGACTGCCACAGCACCGGCACGGCGGCCGCGGCCGCGTACCGCCGCGAAGGAAGGGCCATGGACACGGAACCGCCCCTGCGCTTCGTCACCGCGTCGCTCCATGTCGACTACCTGAAGCCGACGCCCATCGAAGGGCCCATAGAGCTCCGGTCCCGCCTGAAGGAAGTAAAGGAACGCAAGGTCGTGGTCGAGACCGACCTGAAGGTCGGCGGCATCATCTGCGCCAGGGGCACCGTCGTGGCCGTGAAAATCCCCGACTCGATGGTCCCGAAGGAATAGCCGGATTTCACAATTCAGTGTACTTCCTGCTGCTATTGAAGCTTTTTTCCACCGGGTATTTTTTATCATTTACCAGAAGCTTGGACCGTACCGCGTCGGCGAGGTCGATGCCGGCCGCCTCCCCCAGGTAAAGAAGGAACACGAACACGTCGGCCAGCTCCTCCTCGATCTTTTTCCGCTCCCGTTCCGCCCCGAGCATCGCGGCGATCTCGTCGGGCGTTTTCCAGAGGAACAGCTCCTGCAGCTCCGCCGCCTCAACGGAAAGGCCCATGGAGAGGTTCTTGATGTCATGAAACTGCTTCCAGTTGCGCCTATCGCGGAAATCAATGACCGCTTTTTTCAATTCTTCTATGGTGGTGGTGTTATCCATACTGGCATGCCTGCCTGGCTTGTTAATAATACCATTTGTATGATCGCTGACAATTGTTTGGTCAAGACATTAATTGCTCCGAGCGGAGCATAAGGCGATCCGATGGTGGGTATTGACCTGTTCATGGTCAACATGAAGTCTGTCATATATTAACTTTCCAGGAATGTACCTCCTCATGGGTTGCGCCCCAGGGGACACAATAGACCTTATCTGAAGCATGAAAAGGCATAGGAGAACTGGAAAAGTCCTGGACAGGGGGCTTAAAATTTTATACCGCTCCCTGATTTCACGAATCTCGTTTTCGGTAAATATTCCATTTCTTCGAAATAAGCGAAGTTCGGCATTCATCCATGAATGGCGTATTCTCTGGTAATTCAGGAGCGTGGAGCGTAGTATCTCTCCTGTCGATGTATTCACAAGCTCCCTTGTGCCGATCAGGTGCACGTGCGGATTGCAGTTCAGAGCATTGCCGCATTTGTGAAGCGCGGCGATACTCCCGGATTGCCATTCTTTTCCGGGATTACCTGCGCGTTTCTGCAGCTCCTTACAATACACCCCCGCGGCGACGGTGATCAGGTCTTCACAGGAAAAGCCTTTATCAAACAGGATAGCGGTCACCGGACCCGGAAGGGCGAAGGTGACATGGAAGTGGGAAAGCTACGGGTTCATGATGACCGATAGGTTCATCGACCAGCCGTAGAGCTATTTCCGGTAGCATGCAAGACAGAGGCGCGACTTGCAGGTAAAGAGGACCATGAGGACCGTGCCGCACTCAGGGCATACATGCTTACGGAAGCCGTTCCGGTAATCGCCGCATGACAGGAGCTTTGAAACCTCAAAGCACTTTTCCGGCGTCACCTCTCCATAATAGCGCGTGAAAAAGTCATGGTATATCTCCCTGAATTCACGCCAGTGTCTCTGCCACACGCTTTTATACGCGGATTTTCGGTCCAAGCCCGGCCGGTAGGGCGGCGCGGTTATATTCGTCCGAAGATACATGCAGTGGGAACGAACGAGGATGGCAAAGAATGAAAACTATTAAGTCGCCGGGCACGAGACTCGGCGTTGCGAGGATGGCCGCCCGCAGGGCGGACACCTATCGGGGTGCTGTCTGAGTCGAATCCGGCAAAGCCGGTTCGACGAGTTCACCCCGATAGCCCGCCGCAGGCGCGGGGTGATGGGGATCGAAAGGGGAAGAGGGAAGCCACCCTCTTCCCCTTTCACTATGCAGACCCGCTCTGGGTTAAAAATCCCTGCCCTGGATAGGGCATATAATTAGAATGCATCACGTGTAACGGGATGCACTAATCACAATTTCCGGTCCTTGACGAACCCTGTCCGCTTTATATTTTAAATACAGGTACACACTACGGAGGCCGCCATGCAAAGAACCCCCCAACGACTCCTCGATGAATATAAAAGGAAACTGACGACCCCGGCCGAAGCCGCCTCAAAAATCAGGTCCGGCGACCGGGTATTCTACGGCGAATTCGCCCTCTTTCCCGAAGCGGTGGACGAGGCCCTGGGAAGCCGCATACAGGAACTGGAGCGCGTCGACATCAGGAGCGTCTGTTTCACCCGCATCCCCCGCCCCGTGGAAATGGACCATGAGCGGCGGCACGTGATAATGAACGACTGGCACTTCGGCAAGGCATCCCGCAAGCTCCACGAGCGCAACCTGTGCAATTACATTCCCATTACGTACCACCAGGGGCCCCGTATCACGCGCAAGTACCTCGACATAGACGTTTCGATCATCACCACCGCGCCCATGGACAAAAACGGCTATTTCAATTTCGGACTGGCGAACTCGGTCACCGGGGCCCATCTTTCAAAGTCAAAAATGATCATCGTGGAGGTGAATAAAAACGTCCCCTACTGCCCGGGGGGCAACTTCGAATCAGTCCACATATCCGGGGTCGACCACGTCGTGGAAGGGAAAAACAACCCCCTGGTTGAGGTCCCCCCGGCGCCGCCCGGCGGCGTCGACTGCCAGATAGCCGGCCACATCATGAAGGAAATCGAGGACGGGGCGACCCTTCAGCTCGGCATCGGCGGCCTTCCCAACACCATCGGCCAGCTCATCGCCGAGAGCGACCTGAAAGACCTGGGCATACACACGGAGATGCTCGTGGACTCCTGCGTCGACCTGTACAACGCGGGGCGCATCACCGGCCGCTTCAAATCCGTCGACCGCTACAAGATGGCCTACACCTTTGCCCTGGGGACCCGGAAGCTTTACGATTTTCTCCACATGAACCCTACCTGCGCGTCGTACCCGGTCAATTACGTGAACGACCCCCGGGTGATAGCCTTTCAGCCGAAAATGATCGCCATCAACAACGCCGTTGAGGTAGACCTCTTCAGCCAGGTCTGCTCCGAATCGGCGGGCACCCGGCAGATTTCGGGCACCGGGGGACAGCTCGATTTCATCCTCGGAGCCTTCCAGTCGAAGGGCGGCAAGGGGATCATATCCCTGAGCTCCACCTTCAGGGACGGCAACGGCGGCGTGCGGTCGCGCATCGTGCCGGCGCTGCAGCCCGGCTCCATCGTCACCGTGCCGCGCTCCATCGTCCAGTACGTGGCCACGGAATACGGCATCGTCCAGCTGAAGGGATGCTCCACCTGGGAGCGTGCGGAGCGGCTCATCAGCATCGCCCACCCCGCCTTCAGGGACGACCTTGTCAGGGAAGCGGACAAGATGAGGATCTGGGTCAGGAGCAACAGGATTTCCGTTTAATAAAAATACTTGATGGACCTGGCGACGAAGTAGGCGCCGGCGACGAGTAAAAACGGCACCGAGAGAAAAAAGAAAAGCACTTCATAGGGCTTCACCGCCGAGGCGTTGAGAACCTTTTTGCCGAAATGATTGTAATGGTAATACTCGGGGTGCCGGGCCCTCCTCCGCACCCTGCTGAAGACCGAGGCCTGCAGGAGCACCATGGCCGCCATCATGGTCCCCGACATGAGCCAGATGAGTACCGAGCTGTCCACCTCGTTGATGGCGCGGGGCCTGAAGATGGCGATTACGATGCAGCAGCCCGCCAGGATCACATTGGTAACGGTGGTATCAATGAACCTTCTCAGGTAGCGTTCATCGCGGGACCTGACATAGGCGACAAGGCAATAGATATGGATTATGAAAGAGATGCACAGCAACAAGAGGAGGGTTATCACTGCCACCGTTTTACTCCTGCCCGCGGGCCCCATGCATCGGCCCTGACCGCCTGAATCAACCCGTAAAACCCCTCGATCCCCGGAAACGCCGTTCCGGGCGTTCCCTTCTATAATAAACGTACCTGCCCCCGCCGCCTTTGTCAAGGGTCTTTATATAACAAAGATTTGCACAATTGCTGCAGCGGAAAGCGTTATGGATGATCACAGGATCTATCTATCCGATGCCGAACTTTTTCCTGATATCAGCGAGGGCGATAAAAAATCCGCTGTCCGGCATGCCGGCGCCGCTGTAATTGGGGACCGGGACCCACCGGTGCCGCTGGTCGTCGGGGATCATCACTTCCATGTCATCCACGATGGCATTGAACTCGATGGGAACGCCGCAGCGGCGGAGGTCCTTGACGGAGCCGCCGGCGCCGCGGGGCCATTCGACATATTCGTATCGCTTCGCGAAATCCTCCGGGATGGCCCCCCGCTCGAGAAGTGATGCGAACACCTCGCCGGCCTGTTCCTCCGTGAGAGATGTGTACACGAATATTCTGTTAAAACCGGCCAGGCAGAAGGTGATGAAGCCGTACAGGCCGGGGCGCGGCCTCCGGTCGCCGTAATCGGTCACCAGCGTCCCCTCGATGTCAAGGGTTATCGATTTTTCCTGTTCCGCTTCTATCAGTGCCAGAGCGTCCGCAGCCTCGCGGGCCGACGCGAACCTTCCCTCCGGTTCCGGCGCCAGGCATTTCTTCAGAAATTCATGGTACTGCCGCGGCACGGACCTCAGCGAACCGGGGTCCGTGAATGAAGCGGCCGGTGGTCCGCCTCCGAGCATCTGGGCAAACACGACGCCAAAGGAATAGAGGTCGCTCGCAGGGGACGGGGTCGAGCCCTGGCGCAATTCCGGCGCGATGTATCCCTCGGATCCGACCCGGACCCCGCCGCGAAGCTCGCCACGGTCGCGGATGAAATCCCACGATATCCCGAAATCGATGACCCGCACGGCGCCGTTCCTGTCAAAAAGCACGTTGTCAGGCTTGATATCGTTATGGGCAATGCCCTGCCCATGGATCGCCCCCAGTATATCAAGGAGGCGCGCCGCCACCGTTTTCGCCCGGACCAGGGGCATCACCCCGCTGTCCTCCATCACGTCTCCCAGGGAACCTCCGCCGGCGCATTCCTCCTCGTAGAACATGCCGAGACCATCGCGGTACCTGCGCTCGGGTTTCACGACGCCATCGTGGCCGATGCCGCCGGCGTATTTTTCCTCGTTGATGAAATGCCAGTAGTTCTCGTCAAAGCCGCCGCCGCGGTTCTCGAAGGTTTTCAGCACCACCGGTATGTTCCTGTCACGGTTCCAGGCGATGTATATGTCAGACATGCTCCCTTTCCATATGACGCCCTTGACCGCAAACTCGCCCCCGGCAAGGCCGTCGGCATACCTTACGCCCGGGTCCCTGATACCGGCGAGGATGGGGTTGCCCTCGGCCAGGATTCCGATCCGGGGCCTGCCGGTCAGGGGAAGCTCCACCGCGGGCGCCCCGGGAACGCCGTCCTCGACATAGCGCCCGCCGTTCTCCCGGACCGACCTCAACACCATGAGGCTTCCCATCGGCTGGTGAGGCCCGCGGAGCCACACCATCAGCGGCCGGAGAGATATATACTCACCGGTATCCATATCCACCAGGAGCGGCGTGCCCTCGTCAACATCGCCGGAGAGGCTTTCCGACCAGATGAAATACTCCATGCGGGGCCCCAGGAGCACCCTGATCCCCTCACGCTCAACGCAAGCGATCCGGTACCGCGCCAGGATCCCGGCCGGCGCCAGGGAGCTGAGGAGCGAGTCCCGGTCATAGCGGCCGACCATTCCGGGATAGATGCCGGCATGCTGGAGGAGCAGAACGGGGCTGTGCATGGAGGCCAGCGCGGCAAAGGCGCCGGATGCCGGTTCGAGTTTGAGGTCGCCGGCGCCGGGAGGACCGACCATGGCGCCGGGATCACCGGCAAGGCTGAGGGCCTGCCGGAGGGCGGCAATAAACCTGACGGCGACGCCGGCGCACCATTCGATCTTGCTCCTGATTTCTTCCTCGTAGCGGGCATTGAGAGCCGATTCATAGGACCGTGACAGGGGCCTGGGGAGCCGGTACCGGACCGCGAACTCGCGGTCAAAGGCAGATTCCTCGGGGGTTATGTTCATCGCGCCGCTCTCTATTATCATTACAAACCACAATGCTCCGGCGTCAAGAGATAAAAACTACGCGCGCCTCCGCGGGATGATCGATCTCGTTCAACCGGACATTTTTTTTAAATTTGGAGTCTATTCTTAGCGGGCTGGTCGATTCTTGACAGGTACCCGTTATTATTAAGGTGACACGGCGAAACGGGAAACGGCACACGGGGTTTTCCGGATCAGCCGATCAACTATTCCTGGATAAAAAAGAAACGAGGTACGACACATGAAAAGATTTCTACTCTGCCTGGCCACTCTTGCCCTGTTCCCGGCAATCTGCGCAGTTGCGCAATCCCGACCGGAGCCTCCCCGGGGCCCAAAGGGGATAAACCCCATCACGATGATGGACGCCGATGGTGACGGTAAAGTCTCCCTGAGCGAATGGACGCAATTTCACGAGAGCATGTTCAACGAGATGGATACCGACGGGGACGGTTATCTGACTGCTGCCGAACTGCAGAAACGGCCCGGGCCGCCACGATAAAGCGCGGGTGAAGGCGGGGCACGGTGACCCCGCCTTCACGGCGAGAATGTTATTCTTTATACAGTCCGTCTATCAAATCCTTGTAATTCTTCAATACCACTTTCCGCTTCACCTTCAGGGTGGGGGTGAGCTCGCCCGATTCCTGCGTGAAGGGATGGCTCAGCAGGGAGAAGTTCTTGATCTGCTCGACCCTGCCGAGGGGCTTGTTCAGCTCGTCGACGATCTCCCGGTACTTCCTGATGACCTCCGGATTGGCGATCAGCTTCGCGGGATCGGTCTCGGTTATCCCCTTCGATTTAGCCCATTTGGTCAGCTCGGGAAAGCAGGGCACGATGAGCGAAACGAGGAACTTCATCTGGTCGCCGATCACGGCCATCTGTTCGATAAAAGGATGCGCGACGAAGGCCCCCTCGATAACCTGCGGGGCAACGTTCTTCCCGCCCGCGGTGATGATGATGTCCTTTTTCCGGTCGGTGATGCGGAGGTAGCCGTCCTCATCGATCACGCCGATGTCGCCGGTGTGGAACCAGCCGTCCTTTGAGAGCACTTCTTTCGTGTCCGCCGGCCTGTTGTAATACCCTTTCATGACCTGGGGCCCGCGGATAAGGACTTCGCCGTCGTCGGCTATTTTACATTCGGTCCGCGGCAGCGGCGGGCCGCATGTTCCCAGCTTGATCGGCTTTATATACCGGAACGTATTGAGGTGCGTCACCGGCGTGGTCTCGGTGAGTCCGAAGCCGAGGTGCACCTCGATGCCCATCGCCTGGAAGAACTCCCATATGTTATAGGCGAGGGGCGCGCCGCCCATGCCCATGACGATCATGCGGTCAAGGCCGAGGGCGGTCCGCAGCTTTGAGAAGATCAGTTTATCGAACAGATTGTACCTGAGGTTAAGCGGAAAGGGGAGCGGACGGTTCGCGGTGATATACGGCACCGCCTTCCTGCCGACCTTCATCGCAGCGGCAAAGAGCTTCTTCTTGCTGGCCGGCGCGTCCCGCAATTTTGCCTGGATCCCTTCATATAATTTTTCCAGGACCCGGGGGACGTACACGCAGGCATAGGGCCTGATATCCTGTAAATCCTCCACGAGGGTCTCGGCGCCCTTGGTGTAGGCGATCGTACCGCCCACCTTTATGAAGGAATTGTATCCGATGGTCCGCTCCAGGGAATGCGAAAGCGGCAGGAGGGAGACGCAGAGCGCCTCGAAGTTTTCCTTCGGGAAGGGATGGTGCTCGAGGAACTGCTCCACGTTGGCGACCAGGTTGTTATGGGTGAGCATGACGCCCTTGGGATTGCCGGTGGTCCCGGAGGTGTAGATCAGGGTCGCTGTTTCCTCGAGGTCGATCTTTCTCAGTCGTTTGTCGATCTCTTTCTGGTTAAGGTCTTTCTTGCCGATGGCGATGACATCGGAAAATTTCGTCACCAACTTGTCCTTGTAGTCGAGGTTGTCGAAGACGACGATCTCCTTGAGATTTTTCAGGTTCTTTTTTTCAGACAGGAGGTTGTCCACCTGGAACTTGCCGGAGCACATGCAGACCTTCGCCCTGGAATCGTTCAGGATGTACGCCGCCTCCGGGCCGGAGTTTGTCGGGTAAATCGTGACATCGGCCGCGCCGATCGCCAGGGCCGCCAAGTCCGAGAAGCACCATTCGGGGCGGTTGTTGGAATATATGGCGATTTTATCCCCGGGCTTGATTCCCTTTTTGATGAAATATGACGCCAGGGCATCCACATAACCGTTGGATTCGGCATATGAATACTCCCTCCAGTTCTTGCCTTCACGGATCTTCACGAAGACCTTGTTTTGAAATTTCTCCGCGTTGTTTTTAAAAATTCCGGGTATCGTCGTTTCGTCATAAGGCTTAAATGCGCTCACAAGAGACCTCCAGCTATAATGAAATTTAACCACAGGCTTTTCCAAGAATGGATTGACGGCGCCCTGCAGCGGCGCCGTCAATCCATTCTTGGAAGTTGAATATATCTTGTCAACGAACTACCGCTGCGACAAATTCAATTTAAATGTATTGACAATCCTTTAAGTTTCTAAATATCCTGTCCATGCTGATCCATCTGCCGGTGCCCATGATTTCTGATTAATCCCAGTATGAACAAAGAAAAAAAGGACTGTCCGAATGACCAAGCTCCTGCCGGTGAACCTCTCCATCCTGTCCCTGCTGTTGAGCGTCCCCGCAGCGGCGAATGAACCCGTCATTATCGAAGACCATCTGACAGGAGAATCGATCGGCACTCATCTTGAATACTGCGAGGACCGGACCAGGAAACTGACCATTGACAGAATCGCGTCTCCGAAGCGCGACGGCGCGTGCCGCTGGAAAAAGTCCCGCAGGATTTCACCGGGATTCGGATACACGAAAAGCGCATACTGGATACGCTTCACCGTGACCAACAGGACCGGCCATGAAATATCCTGGTACCTGCAGCAGCGCTATCCCCTCATCAATTATCTCAGCCTCTACACGCCGTCGGGCGCGGGGGACGGCCGGTACCTGGAAATCCGAACCGGCACTTGGCTTCCCTTTTCCCAGAGGCCCCTGAGCCACCGGACCTTCGTGTTCCCGCTGAAAACGGCGGCGGGCGCCAGCGACACGTATTACCTGAGATACGAAAGCGAAGGCGCGATGAACATCACCCTCCACGCCTTTTCACCGGATGAATTCAACGACGAGAGGGATTCCGAATCGATACTGATATGGGTGCTGGTCGGGATCTTCCTGATAATGATACTATACAACTTCATTCTTTTTCTCTCCTTCAAGGAAATCAGCTATCTCTATTATGTTCTCTACCTCATATCATTCCTGGCGCTCTTCCTGTCGATCGAGGGGATCGCCTACCAGTACCTCTGGCCTGACGCGATCTGGTGGGGAACCTTCAACAAGCCGATTTTCGTGAGCATGACCGTGTGCACCATATGCCTCTTCATGCGCAATTTCGCGAAGACAGGGGAGCTCTTCCCGTATATTGACCGGGTCTTTATCGCCTTCATCGCAACCGGCATACTGGCGGCGGTGCTATCGCCCTTTATCAGCTTCCGCCTGGCCATGTCGGGCACGGTGCTCCTCACCGTCCTGAACGCCGCCTTTGCCCTGCCGGCAAGCGTCTACATGTCGATAAAGAAATCGCGGCCGGGGCAGTTCATCCTGGCGTCGTTCTGCCTCTTCATGATCGGCGCCATACTCTACCCGCTCAAGTCGTTCGGTATTATCCCGGACACCTTCGTGACCAACTACAGCATCGAGTTCGGCGCCGCCCTGCAGATCACCATACTCTCCCTGGGCCTCGCAGACCGGATACACACGATGCGGAAAGAGCTGGAGATAATAACCCGGACCCTCGAGGACAAGGTAAACGAGAGAACGGAGGAACTCCTGTCCGCCAACGATGAAATGTCGGCCATGAACCACGCCCTCATCCAGGCGCGCGACGAGATATGGGGCGAGATGGAGCTCGCGAAAAAGATACAGACCGTCCTGCTCCCCGCGAACCCCCGCGTATCCGGCTACGAAATTTCGACCTACATGAAGCCGGCCCAGGAGGTAGGCGGCGACTATTACGACATCATCAACATCAAGGGCTGCGACTGGCTGGTGATCGGCGATGTCTCGGGCCACGGCGTCCCGGCGGGCCTCATCATGATGATGGTGCAGACGTCCATCCATTCAGTACTGGTCGTGCAGCCGGATACCAGCCCCTCGGAGCTGCTGGTGCAGGTGAACAGGATCATCTCGGAAAACATAAAGAAGCTCGGCGAGGAAAAGTACATGACCATAACCGTCATGGCCTGCATACAGGACGGCAGGTTCTACTATTCCGGCCTTCACCAGGACCTCATGATCTACCGGGCCAGGGGCGGCACTGTGGAGATCTTCGAAACCGACGGCATGTGGCTCGGGATCTATAACAACATCCAGGGCATGGTGGGCGACAGCACCCTGACCCTTGACGTGGGCGACACCCTGCTTCTTTTCACCGACGGTATAACCGAGGCCCAGAGAGCGGACAGTCCAGCCGGGCCGTCCGAATCCGAAACGGACATGTTCGGGCAGGACCGGCTTCGGGACATCCTGGCGCGGCTCGGGAATGGCACCACGGAAGAGATCAAGGCCGGCATATTGAAAGAGCTATCTTCCTATGTTTGTTATGACGATGTTACCATGATGATCCTCAAGCGTAACGCGTGACGCCTGACGCCCTTAATGGCGGGGCATAGCGGGGTACGCTATATCGGATAGCAAAAAATCGTTATGGTGACTTTTCATTAATTAACCAGAATTAGTGATGTACTGATAACTTCCGTTATGGTATATTAATAATGAACCTCATACGGACAGCCGAACATCTTTCAGAATATCCCAATTGAAAAAGAGGAGGGCCCCATGATCCAATTCACCAAGGAACAGATCGACCAGCTTGACAAATATTTCTACGAACCGCGGAATCTTGTGGACCTCTTCGAGGGAAGCGCGGCCAGATGGGCCGACCGCCCCGCCATCGGCCAGAAAGACCCCAAAACCAGGCAGTACAAGTGGATAACCTACCGCCAGCTGGCGGAGAGGATCAGCCATCTCCGCGGCGCCCTTGCCAAACTGGGCCTCCGGAAAGGGGAGACCGTGGGGGTCATTCTCAGCAATTCCATTGAATGGTTCGTTATTGAAAACGCGGTCCACGGCCTGGGCGGCCGCTTCATCCCGATGTACGAGAAAGAGCTGGTGAAGAAATGGCAGTACATGATCAAGGACAGCTCCGTCAAGTTCCTCTTTGTGCGCAATGACGCCATACTCCAGAAGGTGAAGGGCTTTACCGCAGAATGCCCCGAGCTGAAAGAGATCTTCGTCGTATACGGCGAAGGCGAAAAAACCCTGCCGGCCCTGGAGATCACGGGCGCCGGGAACCCGGTGCCGTCGTACAAGCCGCACTGGTCCGAAGTGGCGGTCATCATCTACACGTCAGGGACCACGGGCGACCCCAAGGGCGTAATCCTTACCCATGGCAACCTGACCCACTGCTCCCAGTCAGGATGGAAAATATACCCGGAGCTGAACGAAAACTCCGTCGCCCTCTCCATACTTCCCTGGGCCCACTCCTACGCCATAAGCGCGGAACTGCATAACTTCCTCCAGTTCGGCGGCTCCATCGGCATAATGGAATCCCTGGATACGCTATCCGCCGACTTTCTGGCGATAAGGCCCACGCACCTGATGTGCGTGCCCCGCGTCTTCAACAAGATATACAACGGCATCCAGATGGCCATGGAGGACGCGGGCGGGATCAAGAAAAAGCTCTTTGACGCGGCCTGCGCCGAGGCGAAGAGGTGCCGAAACGGCAGGAAAAGCCTCAAGCTGAAACTGCTCGATAAGCTGGTCTTCTCAAAGATACGCGAACGATTCGGGGGCAGGCTCATCGGCTCACTGACCGCAAGCGCCGTCATGAACATTGACATCGCCCTCTTCTTCAAGGATATCGGCATCGATATATACGACTGCTACGGCCTCTCCGAGACATCGCCGGCCATAACGATGAACTCGCCGATGCACGGCAACAGGATCGGCAGCGTCGGGAAGCCCGTCATGGACATGTTCGTGAAGCTCGACAAGTCCCGCGTCGGGGAGGATTCCCCCGACGGTGAGATCCTCGCCTATGGCGCCCACATCATGATGGGCTACCTCAACAAACCGGAGCAGACAGCGGCCATCATGACCGATGACACCTGGAACGGGTTCCCGGGGATCAGGACGGGCGACCTGGGCCGCTTCGACGAAGACGGGTTCCTCTACGTGACCGGGCGGTACAAGGACGAGTACAAGCTCTCCAACGGCAAGTACGTGCATCCCGAATCGATTGAGATAGACATGAAACTGGTGCCCCATGTGGCTAACGCCTTCGTCTACGGCGACGGGAAGGAATACAACGTCGGTATCATCGTCCCCGATTTCGAAACCGTGCGCAAGGACCACCACACGGCGAAATGGGCCTCCCTGAGCCCGAAGGACCTCGTCAACAACACTGAATTCAAGGACTTCCTGATCATCGAGGTGAACGATCACCTGAAGAAATCCTTCGCCGGTTACGAGATACCGAAAAAGTACATCATCACGGACGAAGATTTCACCCTGGAAAACGGCATGCTTACCCAGACACTGAAGGTGGTCCGCGCCGAGGTGATGAAAAAATACGGGGACATGCTGGACCGATTGTATAAGGAATAACAGCGACGAGACGATCAGGCAGCGGCGGGTTTACACCCGCCGCTGCCGTCACAACCGCACCGCAATTCTCAATTCGACTTGGACCATTCGATGGCGTATTTCATCACGTCGGACACGCTTTTCAAATTGAACTTTTCCTTGATGTGGAACCGGTGGGTGTCGATCGTTTTCACGCTCACCTGGAGCTTCTTCGCGATGTCCGACGCCTTGTGGCCTTCGCCCATGAGCATGAAAATTTCCAGTTCCCGGTCCGAGAGCATATCGAGGGGGCCCGTCTTCCCCTGGCGGTTCTGCAGCACGTTCATCAGGATCTTCGACTTCATGTTCTCGCTCAGATAGATGCCGCCCTTCACGATCTGCCGTATGGCGCATACGAGCGTTTTCGTCGCCTCGGATTTCATGACATAGCCCATGGCGCCGGCCCTGATGGCCCGCTCCGAATAAATTTCCTCGTCGCTCTGCGAAAGCACCAGGCACTTGATATCCGGGTAGCGGGTGTGTATCGCCCTGGTCAGCTCGATGCCGTTGATGCTTTTCCGCAGGCCGATATCGATGACGGCAACATCGGGCTGCGCCTTTTCGAAACTGGATATGGCATCACCGGCGTCCTCGGAGACGCCGCAGACCTCCATGTCATCCTCGCGGTTAAGAAGAGACTCAAGGCCGTCGAGGACGATCCGGTGGTCGTCAACAATGTAAATCCTGGTCTTTTTCTTCAATCCTGTCATCACAGCCCCTCCCGTTTACGGTAGATACTATCAGTTCCCGCTCACCGCGGGTATCGTGCAGATAACCTCGGTCCCCCCATCCGCACCCTTCCTGACGCTGAGGGACGACCCTATCATCCGCGCGCGGTATTTCATTATCTTCAATCCTATGCCACGGCCCTCGCCCACGCTGTCGGGAATCCCGACCCCGTCATCCTTGATCAGCAGCTGGATCTCGTTCCCCGACCGATGCACCCTCACCTGGATGACATTGGCGCCCGAATGCTTGACCGAATTGATGACGGCCTCCTGCATGATATAGTAGATCTGCGAGTAGTACATCCTGTTTATGATGTCGATGTCGCAGTCGATTTCTATGTTGAGCGTCACCCGGTACCTCCGCTCCATGAGCTTCTTCAGCTCCTGGAGCAGCGAGGCAAAGCCGCCGTCGATGAAATCGATCCTCGAAAGGCTCTTGGCGATGTTCCGCACATAGGCAATCGCCTCGTTTATCAGGCCTTCTATCTCGAGGGCGGCGTCCTTCTGCCTGCCGTCGATATCGCCCCCCAGGACGCTGCTCTTCAGGGCGATCCCGAATAGCTTCTGGGCCAGGTTGTCATGCAGCTCGATGCCGATGGCGTTCCTCTCGTTTTCCGATATCTTGACCAGCTCCTGCTCGAACATGATCCGGTCGGTTATGTCGATGGAATAATAGACGATGCCCGGTTTCTGGTCCGAAACGGCCCGGTAGGGGAGCAGCGACGTTATCATGTACCTCCTGCCCGCCCGGGGGAAATCCTGCCACCGCTCGAATACAACCGGATCGCCGGAAAAGCACGCGTTAAAATGCTCCCCGATCGACGCATCATAGTCCCCGCTGCCGAAAATTTCCCTTACGGTGCGGTTGATGACATCCTTCCGCTTCCGGTCATAGGCCTTCAGCAGGGCGTTATTCACCTCTATGAACCTCCCCCCGTCATCGATAAACGCCATGTGGTCCCGCGACTCCGACACGATATATTTGTAGATATTAAGGCTATCTATGGCCCGGTCTTTCTCATGGTTGATCTCGACGAGGCTGATATTCAGCTTTTCCAGGTCATTGTGCACCTGGGCGAACCGCGACGCGAGCACGGTCGCGAATATTATGGTCATGATGAAAAAGCCCACGATCAGGAACGGGTCAGAGGCGAACTGGTTGAAGAATATCGGGATGCTCATCAGGAAAGCGGCGGTATACACCGACACCCCCAGAAGGATCCTTTTAGCGTAAGGCTGCTTGTCCCTGACGGCGCGTATGCACAGGTACATGCAGAACATGACGACAATGACGACGGTCATCATGAAGGGCTCATACAGGTATTTCTGATAGACATGGCTCTTCCCGCTTATGAAAACCTCGAGCAGTAGCGACGCCATCAGCAGGAGATGCGGGACAATCAGCACACTCGCGAAAACATGCTCCCTTTTGGGTATGCTGAAAAAGTGCGTGATAAAATTCAGGAAGGACAATGACGCGACGATCGAGGCAAAGTAGGTCGCTATGATAAAGGCTATCTGGTTATCGAGGACAAAGAAGAGTATCCCGTCGTATCCCATGATCCATATGCCCAGGGAGAGCGCGAGAAGTGAAAAATGGAGATAATATTTTTCCCTTCTCCTGTTCAGGAAGGTGATGATGAAATAGATAAAAAGGAAAATATTGATGGAAGAAAGGAAGCTGTTCCACAGTATGAAAAGGTTCCACTTCTGCTGCACCGCTTCATAGCCGCCGAAAAAAATCGGATAGCAATACCCGCCGAGGTTGTTCAGGCTGCCGGTCCTGAGAACCAGGCTGTTCTCCCCGGCGACAATCGACGATGCGAGGACCGGAACGAGGGCCGGCTTTCCCGCTATCCCCGGCGTCATGCCGTTTTTATCAAAGGGCCTGGTCTGAAAAATCAGCTTCCCGTTGAAATAGACCTGTGTGCCCCTGCTCTGCCATGGAAGAAAAACCGCATAATCGTCCGTATCCCGGGGTATATCCAGCGCCATGCCGTACCAGGCATTGCCCTCGTAGTCCCTGTAATCGGGATTGTCGGGCCAGTTATCGTAGGGGGAAAGGAGGGCGCCGCCCTTCCTGATGGCGCGAAGCTCCCGGTTATCGAGGTCGTCGCGCGCGCTGAAGCACCACACCCTGGGCAGTTCATATGCCTGGTGCCGCGACGCGATCCGCATCGAGCAGTCGTCGGCATAGGCGATACCGGCAAACCAGATGCAGGAAATAAGAACGATGACTCTACAGGGCACCATCATATAATCGATTCACCGTCATGGAGATGCAAGTCTTTGCTGTTTAGAAACGGTACAACGGCGACGAATGACCCGTTGATCAATCCGGCGGCGGACCACCTCGCGGTGCGGCCGGGAGCGGGACAAATGTATCTTATCAAGTCGTATTGCTCAAGTAGAATAAAATCTGTAATTCGATATTTTTCCATTCCCCATTGCATCCACTGCTGACCGCAGGATTCTCTCTCCCCGTGATGAGGGTTTATACCGGATTGTGCGGGAATAATCCTTCCCGACAGCCATCCCAGGCAGCCGTAACGGACAAAGCCGGGATGAAACCCGGCCAGGAGGGGCGTTTCTTCACACAGCTTTGAAACTTTTAATGTAGAACAATAGTTACCAGTATCACATAACAGGTGCTTTCTGTTCCGGTCTCTTAATAGGCCCACATGACCGGGGCTTCACGATGTTTGGACCTGGCATTTGCCAGGATAGTTCCGCACTCGGTGCTGGATACCGTGAAGCCTTTGCCGCGGAACCACGAAGACAGTTCATCCTCGGAAAAATGCATCAGGTTTTTTATGAACTCCTGCGCAAGAACCATGTTACGTGGCATCAGTTCCATGAAATCAATATAGGTCCCCATACAATCCTCCGATATATAAATAATATAATTAATTATATCAAAATTTAAATGGAATGATAATAGGTGATACCCCTTATAGTTATATAATACTTTTTGGAAGTTTGAAATAAAAAACAACGTATAGATCTGCCGACCACCGCAACATCATGAAAAATAAAAAACGATGGAGTCATCTGGGCTCATCACATCCTGGCGGGGGGCGAGGGCTTTCTGATCAGCACGCGATCACCAAAGACCTCATCCAGGAGGCACCGTGACCTGTTGACAACCCCATCGTTTCGACGTATTAAACCCTCCATATCAATATCGCAAAGAAACAATGCCGCACTGGGTGCCCGACGCAGGAATGATGCACAGGGCCAGGTTCCCTTTTTTAAAATATCCATTTCCCCGCGCCCGCCACATGGACAGGGGGAGACTGACCGACGCCACGTTGCCGTATTCAGGATAAAAACTTGATGCGGGATTTCTGACCGTTATTGACGAATCCGCCAGGAAAGAGAGTATGGAATCCTGCGCAAGCTTCCCCACGTCATGAAAAAAAAGATTGTCATAGACAACGCCGGTGCCGTTCGTTCCATGAAAATAATTCTTCACGCAGTCCCTCGTGACGACATAGGCCGATTTAAACAGGTCCGGCGTGTGCGTGTACAGCTTGTAGCGTTCGCCCAGCTTATAATTAAGGCCTATGGTGCAGAGATGGTAGTGGCCGTCCGACAGTTCATAGGAAAATCTCATGTGACCGCCGTCCACCGCGTACATCATGTTATCGGTCGCCTCAAGTATGACGGCACCAGCGCCGTCCCCTATCGTCAAAGAACCGAACTTCCACGCCAGTTCGTCCCTGGTCTTGCACACCATGTCGGCCCAGTCGAAGGTCCGCTCCCCCGCGACGACCAGGACGCGGCTGTAATGGCCCGACCGGATCAGGGCATGGCCGATTTCCATCGATTTAATGAAGCTGGTGCAGGCATCCTGCGTGTCGATCACGTTCGCCCTGAGGGCCTGCAGCTTGTGGCGGAGCACGTGGGCCGTGGCGGGCTCGACGAAAGCCTTCGACATCCCGGTGAAAATAATGAGATCGAGGTCTCCCGCCTCGAGTCCGGCGTCCTCGAGGGCGGCAAGGGACGCCCGGTAGGCAATATCGGTGCAGTATTCATCGTCGTCACACCAGTAACGGGTGACATTACCCGCCTTGGCGAGCCGTTCGCTGGCGACCGTGAGTATCTCGTCGAGCTCCTCTTTTTTCAGGTACGGCTCGCTTTTCTGCTTCATCATCTCCAGCACGTCATCATTGGAGATTTTACGCTTCGGGATGTAAACGCCTATTCCGGTAATTTCTGAAGAAACTGACATACCTGGTAACACCTTTATTGAGATTAGGAAACACCGCACCACGGGTCTTGATTCGATGCCCCCTGCAGGCCGTTTTTCACAACCGGCATGCAATCATGAAAAAACGCCCCCCTGCCGCCTTCGGCGGCACGGGGAGCCGATGCCGTTCCTGAATGGTTACCCGCAGACCCTTCAGGCCTGGTCTATGTTAAAGTAATTGATAGCCTCCTTCAATTTTTCGGCAAGACTTGAAAGGTTGTTCGCGCTTGCTGAAAGCTCCTGCGTCTCTGACGCATTGGACTGAGACAGCTCGTTGATGGCCGTTATGGCCTTGACGATTTCGTAATTGGCGTTCTTCTGCTCCTGAGACGCTGTTTTTATCTCCTCCGACCGGTCCCGGATCTCATGGGCGGCCGAATTCACCTCTGCATTGGTCGTGTTCTGGTTATTCATGAATTCCGCGACTTCATTCATCATGCTATCGATCGAATTGACGCCCGCGATGATTTCGCTGATGAGGTTGATCGTGGTAGCGACATTGGTCATTCCCGTCCCGACGTCAGCCGTGTTGTTTTTAATCAGGCGGTCGATGTCCATGATGCTTTTCGAGGTCATTTCGGCCAGCTTCGAAATCTCATCGGCGACAACGGCAAAACCCCTCCCCGCGGTTCCCGCCCGGGCCGCCTCGATGGCCGCGTTAAGCGAGAGGAGATTTATCTGGTCCGATATGCCGTTGATTATCTCGACCACGTTCTTCATCTGCCCCGAACTGGCGATGATATTGTTCATCGTGGCCTGCATGTTCATGAGGGCCTTTTCGCCGCCCTCGGCCCGCCGCGTGATCCGGTATGTCTGTTCCAGCGTCTCCCTTGTCTTGACATTCATGTCGTCGATGATGCGCGAGAGCCGCTCCATCTTCTGTATCAGCTCGTTCAGGTTCATGTACTGGTACTGGGCCGCGTTTGAAATGCTGTCGATGCCCGCCGATACCTGCTCGACAGTCGCCGTGATCTCCTCCGAGTTCGACGCCTGGTTCTGGGCGTTATTGGAGAACACCGACGTTGAATTCGACATCTGTTCAGATGAGCTCGCCAGATCCATGGAAGTGCTTTTAATGCTACGTATGATTTCGCGCAATATAATGAGGAGCTTGTCTATGTTGTACACAATCTCGCCGACCTCGTCGTATGTCGACACGACCAGGTTCTGCGATATCTCGCCGCTGGCCAGCTTTGACACGGCGCTTTTCACCTGCGACAGCGGGGCGATGCGCTGCATTATAATAAAATAGGTTACCCCGCCCATCATGAGAATGCCGGCCAGAAGGAAAATCAGCATGAAAATCGTTGTCCGGAATATACTCTCTTCTATCTCGGATTCGTAGATGCTCGAAAAAACATAGACCCTGTTTTCAGCCGACCGGTGAACCGCCATGTAACGCCAGTTTTTCCCGTCGTCAAAACGCAGGTGGTGCACCGCGCCGGCGCCGAAGATATCCCGGCCGTATCGCTCAATAAACGATTCATCGACATCCAGCCGGGATCCGCTCTGGGTGAGGACCGCGAGATCCCCGTCGGCAATGGTGATATTGCCGGTTTTACCGATTTCAATGTTTTTCAGCACGCGGGCCCGGAACCCATCGGAGCCGATCGCTCTCCGCGCATCCTCCCGGACCCTGCTCTTGTTTACTTCGGCAAGATAATCGTCCATTTCCCTGACAACAGTCCCGGCCACGATGTCCATTTTGTCAAGATACGATTCCTTGAGCTGGTAATAGGACAGGTTATACACCACCGTGACCATGATGATGCCGAGGAAGGCCATGATGGTAATGACTGAAATGGACAGGTAGCGGCCCATCCTGCTTTTCGCGTCAAAGGCGGAACCCGCGATCCGGGAAAAGAAGCCGAACTTCGCTATTCGGTTCAGGAGAAACTCGGGGACAAGATAAAAGATTATTCCCGACGCTATGGTGTTGATGACCAGCAGCATTCCCATGTTGAACGTGTCCGTGAAGGAAGGATGTGACGTAATATTGAGGATGATGATGATGGAACTCACCGTGAGTATCCAGCGGACCATCGTATCAATGGCATGGAGCTTGGGGAGTCTCTGGTACCGAGCGTAAGCGGCGGCATAGTCATCATCGGGTATCTGTTCGCCCCGCAGGATCTTATTAAAATAGTTAAGAATCGGCCGGGCTTTTTTCCGCGACGATATGATCGATATCAAGAATGACAGCGCCATGACGAGGCCCGCTATCATGAAAAAAACCAGGAGATCCCCCTGCTGGAGATTGATGACCAGCACGACGACACCCATAGCCGTCGGGGAGAGCACCAGGAACGCCACTCCCTCGGTAAAAAGATAAAATGACCTGAAGAAAGACCGCAGATACCCGTGTGCTTTTTCAACGCCATCCATTCAAGACACCCTCTCCGGAAATGAGCCGCGGCATCAATCATTGTTCCATCATCACCGTCATGGCCCACCATCTGTTATGTAATATCACCTGATTATCCATGAACGTCAATAAGCGGGTCATCCTACCGCCGCATAGGAATTTTACTTACCCTCGGCATCACGGATTGCATTACCGCCTTATCCCCGGCAGCGGGCGCATGGGCCAAAGGCATGCTGACCGCCGTCAATTTCAATCCATCTCAATAGGGGAAAAACTTAATGGTTTTTAAGCATATTCATCTATTTAAAATAGGGGAGACCCCCTATTTTAAAATATTACATGTTAAATTATATTAATAATGGTGATGGCGCCGTTATTACAGATAAAAGCTAGGGGAGGGAACGATGGCACAATATATCGACTTCATACGGGCCATGCCGGCCGACAGGGTCCTTTCCAGGGAATTCAAACAGATGATAAAAAGCTCTTCAGCGGAGGAATTGTCTCTCTGGTTCGAAATAAAAGGCTTCGAAGTAAGCACGGATGAATGCAGGCTCATCATTAAAAACAACAGGAACAATTTTTTCCTGATGGAAGAGGCCATTCCTTTTCTGTTTCTCACCCAGTAGAATAATTCAAGGCCGCCGCTGCCAGGATCTTACACTGCCTGCGGGGGAACCGGCCGTCTCCACATCATCCCCGGCGCTAAAATCCGGTTGACAGGCCCCCGCGCCCCGGTATAAACAAGGATGCATGGTATCATCCGCGCCATTTCAGCATCGAGGTTTCAGCCATGGCCAAATTCAAGCCGCAGTTCGGCAGGCTTCTGTTTATTGATAAAAAACTCCAGTCAGAAGCGTATCCCAACAGCACCAGCCTCGCCCGGGAGTATGAGATAAGCCCGCGCACCATCCTCCGCGACATCGAGTACATGCGGGACATGCTCGACGCCCCCATCGACTACGACAAGGAGAAGCGCGGCTTCTACTACACGGAGAAGAACTACCGCCTTCCCGGCATCGCCATTCGCGAAAGCGACCTCTTCGCCATCTGCATAGCGGAGAGGGCCCTTGAGCAGTACGCCAACACGCCCCTTTACGACAAGCTCTCGTCGGTGTTCGAGAAGATACGGTCGTATCTGCCGGACAGCGTCACCGTGCGGCCAGGCTGGATAGACAACCGCTTCACCTTCCTCCAGGAGAGCTTCACCGCCATCGACCCCGCAATATGGGAAACCGTGGCAGACGGGCTCCGCACCGCCCGGCGTGTCGATATAACCCACCAGAAGGCGGGCGGCGAAACGACACGGCGGAAGGTCGCCCCGTACCACATGGTAAACTACAGGGGCGAATGGTACCTGGTCGGGCACTGCAGCGTCAGGAAGGCCGTGGTGCGCTTCGCCATGTCACGCATCAGGAGCGCCGGGCTTACCGATGAATCCTTCACCGTGCCGGAGGATTTCGATTTCCAGAAATACCTGGGCTCGCATTTCGGCATCATGACCGAGGACGAGGAGCACGCGGTGAAGATCGAGTTTTCCCCTGCGCAGGCCCCCTATGTGGAGGAGCGCACCTGGCACAGCGGCCAGACCGTAACCAGGAACGGTGACGGGTCCGTCGTCCTTTCCTTCACCACCAATTCCCTCTTTGAGGTGAAGCGCTGGGTCCTGGCCTGGGGCGCCGATGCCCGCGTGCTGGCCCCCGAGGCGCTGGCGCGCATGGTCCGGGAGGACCTGGCCGCGGCCCTTGCCCGGTACACGGCCGGCCCTGACGGGGACCCGGGCCACTGCCGCGGAAATTCTATTTGACAGGCCGCCGCAAACTTTCCATCATTCTGCATGATGAATAAATCAGGAAACGTATCCGCGCCCGCACAGGCGTTCCGCCGGGAACTGGGCCTCTTCGACTCCACCATGATGGTGGTGGGCTCCATGATCGGATCCGGCATTTTCATAGTGAGCGCCGATATCGCCCGCACCGTGGGCTGCGCCGGCCTCCTCCTGGCCGTGTGGCTCATCACCGGCATCCTCACGGTGGCCGCGTCCCTTTCGTACGGAGAGCTGGCGGGTCTCATGCCCGAAGCCGGAGGGCAATACGTCTATCTGCGCGAAGCGTACAATCCCTTCATCGCCTTCCTCTACGGATGGACCCTCTTCCTGGTGATCCAGACCGGCACTATCGCCGCGGTCGCCATGGCCTTTGCCAAGTTCACGGCGGTGCTCCTGCCGATGCTGGGCGAGAAGAACATCCTGTTTTCCGCGGCAGGTTACTCCGTGAGCGCTGCGCAGGTAACGGCCATCGCAAGCATCATCATGCTCACGGCGATAAACGCCCGGGGCATACACGGGGGAAAACTGGTGCAGAACGTCTTCAGCAGCGCCAAGGTCGTCGCGCTGCTCGCCCTCATCATCCTGGGGATTGCCATCGGCACCGGGACGGGCGTATTCTCGGCGAACCTTGAAGGGTTCTGGGACGCGTCGTGGACCCGCGTTGACGGGGGTAAGATCGCCTCCATCGAGGCCCTCTCCGGCATCACCCTTGCCGCCGCCGTGGGCGTGGCCATGGTGGGCTCCCTCTTTTCAAGCGACGCGTGGTTCGACATCACCTTTGCCGCGGGAGAGGTCAAAGACCCGCGGCGCACCATTCCGAGGAGCCTGGCCCTGGGCACCGTGCTGGTGATATTCCTTTACCTGCTGGCGAACATGGCCTACCTGGCGCTGCTGCCGGTGAAGGGGAATCCCGGCGCGGCTGATCTTGCCGGCGCCGGCATCCAGTTCGCGGCCGATGACCGGGTCGGCACGGCCGCGGCCAGCGTGATGTTCGGCGGCGCCGGCGCCGCCATCATGGCGGTCCTCATCATGGTGTCGACCTTCGGCTGCAACAACGGCCTGGTCCTGGCGGGCGCTCGGGTCTACTACGCCATGGCGCGGGACCGGCTCTTCTTCCGCCCGGCGTCGCGGCTGAACCCAAAGGGGGTTCCCGCCATAGCCCTGTACGTGCAGGCGGCATGGAGCTCCGCCCTCTGCCTCACAGGTACCTACGGTGACCTCCTGGACTATGTCATCTTTGCGGTCCTGATATTCTACGCCCTGGCCATCGGCGGTATCTTCATGCTCAGGAAAAAAAATCCCGGCGCAGAGCGGCCCGTCAGGGCTCCCTGGTATCCCTTTCTGCAGCTGGTATACATAGCTGCCGCGGCCTTTATCTGCGCCTCGCTCCTGATCTACAAGCCTAAATACACCTGGCCGGGACTGGTCATCGTCATGATCGGCGTGCCGGTCTATTTCCTCTGGCGGCGCAGGGCGGAATAAACGCCGCCGCGCCGGCACAACACCCTGAAGGAGAGCACCGCGAGTGGGAATCGCTGAAGACATCATCATCATAATCATAACCGGTCTCATAGCGGCGTATATTGCGCACCAGCTGAAACTGCCCCTCCTCGTGGGCTACATCATCGCCGGGGTCCTCATCGGGCCCTTCACCGGCGGCGTTACCGTGACCAATGCGCGCCAGATCGAGCTCCTGGCTGAAATCGGCGTCGGGCTCCTCCTTTTTTCCATCGGCCTTGAGCTCTCCTTCAAGGAGATCCGGGAAGTCCGCGCCATTGCCCTTATCGGGACGCTGCTGCAGATCCTGCTGTCGATCGCCTACGGCATCGGCATCGGCCTCTGGCTGGACCTTCACTGGAACGCGGCGATCCTCCTGGGCGCCATCATATCCCTCTCCAGCACCATGATCGTCTTCAAGACCCTCATGAGCCGGGGGCTCATGGGGACCCTGTCCAGCAGGGTCATGATCGGCATGCTTATCGTCCAGGACCTGGTGGCGGTGCCGATGATGGTCATCGTGCCGCAGTTGGACAACATCGGCGGCAGCCTCCCCCTGGTCGGCCTCACGGTCCTGAAGGGCGTGCTGGTCCTGGCGGCGGTCATGATAGCGGGGACCCGCGTCATACCGTTCATCCTGAAGCAGATAGCGAAGCTCAACTCGCCGGAGCTCTTCCTTCTGTCCGTGGCGGCCCTGGGCCTCGGCACCGGGTATGCCACCTACCGGCTGGGGCTCTCCTTCGCCCTGGGCGCCTTTGTGACGGGCCTGGTCCTGAACAGGTCGGACTACGGCCACAAGGCCCTCCATGACATCATCCCCCTGAGGGACATCTTCGGGCTGATCTTCTTCACCTCCGTGGGCATGCTGATCGACCCGTCGTACCTGTTCAACCATTACGGCATGGTGCTCCTTCTCGCCGGCCTTATCATGGCCGGGAAATTCGTTATCTTCGCCCTTCTGTCGCGGGCCTTCGGTTACTTCAACGTCATCCCCATCGCCGTGGGACTGGGCCTTTCCCAGGTGGGGGAATTCTCCTTCGTGCTGGCCCGCCTGGGCCTCAGCGGAAAGGTGCTGTCCAATGAAACCTATTCCATGGTGCTCACGACCTCGGTGGTGACCATGCTCCTGTCGCCCCTGCTGACAATGCTGACAGCGCCCCTCTATTCCCTGAAGAACAGGATCTTCAGGAAGGAGCGGTTCCGGATCGACAACGTGCCCCGGGAGGGCCTGCATGACCATGTCATCATCGCCGGGGGCGGCCGCGTCGGGTCCGCCATCGCATCCATCCTGCACCGCCTGGGATTCAGCTTCGTGATCCTGGAACAGGACCACGGGAGGTTCGAGTCGGCGAAGAACAGCGGGTTTCCGGTCATCTACGGCGACGCGTGCCAGGAGCCGATACTGGCGGCCGCGGGCGCCGGCCAGGCCCGCCTTCTCATCATCACGGTCCCGTCCATCATGGTGGCCCGGGAGATCGTGGGGATAACCTCCCGGGTGAACCCGGCGCTCAACATCGTCGCCCGCAGCAACAGCCTGGAGGAGATGAAGGAACTGCGCGCCCTGAACGTCCACGAAGTGGTCCAGCCGGAATTCGAGGCCAGCCTGGAGATTCTGCGGCAGGCGCTCCTCCACCTCGACATCCCGGCCCTCTCGATCCAGAAATACGCGGACGACATGCGCCGGCAGAATTATTACCCGGGACAGGGCGAGGACGGGGATCTCCTGGCGGGCCTGAAAAACGCTCCATACCTGCTGGAGATGGAATGGATCACCGTGGGGCCCGGCAGTCCCGCCATCGGCAAGACCATCGCCGGCCTGAAGATACGCACCGCCACGGGGGCGACCGTGGTGGGAGTATACCGGAACAAGCAATTTTCGCCGAATCCCGGCCTTGATTTTGCTTTTCAGCAGGATGACGTCGTGGCGGTCATCGGCCAGTGCGGCAGCAGGAAGCTCTTTGAAGAGATGGTGAACCCCGGCGCGGTCCATGACGGCCGGACCTGCGAAGAACCCCGGTCATAGAATCGATCATGATCGGCACCGGCGGACAGCAGGGGATATCCTTCACCTCCCGGGGAGTCGTGGTCAGGGAGGAGTGAATCCCGGCGAGATCATGCGTGAGAATGATCAATAGTTCTTGATCTGTTCAATGACTTCTTCGCGGTCCCTCCGGTCCGCACCGGTCTGTTTCTTCACCTTCCCCTCCTTGCGCATGATGAAGAGATAGTTGAATCCCCGCAGGAAATAATTGTGTTCGATGGCGGCGGTGTGCCAGTTCCTCTTCTGGAGCTTCGCGTTATAGCGCTTCACCGCGACAATGTCCGCCCCCTCGAAGTGCTTCTCCAAGATGGAGAAGAGCCTGAACCCGATGGGCATGAAGGGCTTCCCCTTCTCGAAGGAATCGGACACGTACAGGGCCATGAAGCGGTCGGGCCTGAGGATGCGCTTTATCTCCCGGATCACGCCCTCCATGGCCTTGAAATATTCATCTCCCCTGGCTGAGAGCTCGCCAATGCATTCCGGCAGGCCGCTGTAGCGGATATGGTTCGAATAGGGCGGGTCAACGAAGACGAAGTCGGCCTTCTCGTCCTCCAGGGGGAGCTTCCGGGCGTCGGCGCGGAAAATGTCGTCGCGGATGGGAGCCAGGTCATAACCGAGGGCGCGCCGGCCCAGGTCCCGGGCCACCTCGAGGGTGGTGCCGCTCCCGCACATGGGGTCCACCACCAGGTCCTTCGGCTTGGTGTACCTCATGAGGAGGTTCCAGATGATATAGGCCGGGGTCGCCCCCTGGTATTCCTTATGCTTTTCCATTCTGCGGTTGTACTGCTGGGAGGGATAGTCCCAGAAGGTCGTTGTTTGCAGCTTCAATTCCGGTTTTGCCATAGGAAAGCCCGCCTCTCGTGAATTATAAGAAATAATCACGATGCGGCGGCGGAAGTCAAGAGCATTTCAGACCATCAAGGCGGGAACGCCATGACACTGCCCCACCAAGTATCGGACAACCCGCCGTTATTTTAATTGACATCCTGAAGAAAAGTTTCTTATATATTAAAACATCCAATCGATCATGGGGGGCGTGACATGGAACAGCACTATGACCGGAAACTCCTTCTGGGCCTGCCGCGACGCGTTTTCCTGACAACGGACTTCATAGCCTACACCGTCATTATCCCGTTTACAGCCCTGATGTCGTATTTCATGATCGATATAACCGGCACGCAGACGATTATCTATTTTTCCGCTATCCTGCTCCTCATTGGCGCCGCATGCACCGTAACCGTCGTGAGTTACCGGAAACTCTTTTCGCCGATTCTGTTGTATTTTAACGCTATCCTCGAATCGCGCGAGGTCACCGACAAGGAATTCTACCTGGCCAAAAAGACCTTTTTCTCCCTTTCCCGGCGGCGGTGCCTGGAGGCGCTCATATCCTGGTGCATCCTCATGCCCGCCGGCATGCTCCTGGTGGTGCTGCTGTTCCATCCGACCCTGAAGGCCATTGTCATCATCATGTCCCTCTTCTTCATAAATACCATCGCCATGTCATGCATCTATTACCTGGCGATCGATTTCAACACGAGACGGATAGCACGCACCGGCATTTTCTCCCGCATGGCCGAGGGAGAGGAGAAGCTGAAGACCCGCATGAGCACGTCCCTCGCGCTGGTCATCATATCCTTTATCGCCGTATTCTGCGGCCTCGTTGTTCCCGTCGCCTATATCATAATAGACAAGACCGTGTATGGAAGCCGCCTTGAGCAGATGAATATCGCCGTGTCCCTTATCAACGGCCGCGCTGCCGCGGTATTCGACAGCGATATCGACGACAGGTCGCGGCTGCAGGCCGGGCTCAGGGATGCCGTAACCGAAGCGAGGGGGAACGACCGGTACGCGGTCATCGTCGCCACCGACGGGACCATCATCGCCCACCCCGACGAGTCGATGGTCTTCAAGAAAGCGTCTGAATTCCCCTGGGGACCGCGCGTTCTCGCCGCCGACGAAGGATGCTTTGATTTCATGGACGGTACAAGCGGCGAACCCATGATCGCCTGCGGCGCGAAGAACAGGGCCTACAGCTTCAAGGTGGCCTATATAACCAGCCGCGCCGAGATCGACGGGCTCTGTAAAACCATCGTCCTCGTCATGGTCGGCTTCGCCGCCGTCATGCTCGTCACCATCGGGTTCGGCATATACCGCCTCATCACGTACCGCCTGGCGCCCCTCGAGGAATGCCGCGTCGTTATTGAGGAAACAGGCCGCGGCAACCTCCACCAGGATGTCATCAGCTATTCCACGGATGAGCCGGGAAACATACTGCTCACCATGAGCTCCTTCCTCGCCCAGCTCCGCGGCGTGGTGGCGAGCACCCAGGGCGTGTCCGGCGACCTGGCCAGCGCGTCCCTGGAGATGTCGGCCACGGCCGAGTCCTTCTCGGCGAATGCCCAGCACCAGGCGTCGACGGCGGAGGAGGTCACCGCCACGGCCGAAGAGGTCTCAGCGGGCGTTGACAAGATCGCCGACGACACGCAGCGGCAGTATGAGGGAATCACCCTCCTCCTTTCGCAGATCAGGGACCTCGACCGCAGCATCAACGAGACCTCGGCCATGATCCGGGAGGCGGCGGACGTGTCGTCGCAGATATCCCTCAAGGCGCGCGAGGGTGAACAGTCACTGACGGGCATGAACAGCGCCATGACCAGGATAATCCAGAGCTCGGAGGAGATGACCGGCATCGTCAAGATCATCAACGACATATCCGAGCGGATCAACCTCCTCTCCCTGAACGCCGCCATCGAGGCTGCGCGGGCCGGCGACGCGGGCCGCGGCTTCGCCGTCGTGGCGGACGAAATATCGAAGCTCGCCGACCAGACCGCGACCAGCATCAAGGATATCGACCGCCTCATCAAGGCCAACACCGAACAGATCCAGAGCGGGATGGCGTACATCGGCCAGACCACCCGGAACATCGGCTCCATCATCGAGGGCGTCACCACCATCACCGGCAGGATGGGCAGCCTTACGGAAAACATCAGGCACCAGGTGGAGATAAAGGATTCCGTGAGCTCGGAAGGCGATGCCGCCCAGGGCCGCTCCGACCAGATCCGCATAGCCACGGACGAGCAGAAAAGGGCCATGGATGAAATCGTCAGGTCCATTACCCGCATCAACGAACTGACCCAGTCCATCGCGGCGGGCACGGAACAGATGACGGCGAACCTGAAGGGGATCGAGCAGATGGCGGAAACCCTGAAAGAAGGGATCGAGTATTTCAAGCTTGCATAGGTTTACCCCCCCCCGACCCCCGAAGGGGGCGTGAATCATATGCCTGCAGAAGCCGGCCAATTATTATTGTGAAAAACATTACTATTTATTGCGGAAAATAATTTCCTTCGTGCTCCCTCAGGGGGACAGGGGGGTATCAGAAAAAATACGAATGTATGGCATGCAATTCCCGCCGCGTGACGACTCGTTCCTCCAGCTCCCGGTACAGGACCTCGCGTTCCGCCGGGGGCACCTGTCCCGGCGCGGGATAATCCCGCATAAGGCGGCGGAGCAGTTCCGGTTCATGAATCAGAATGGCGTAATAGAACCAGTCGCGGGCCAGGCCTGCGGCATAGACGATCTCCTCATCCGAGAGGTCCTCCCGGGCGGGACAGTTAAATACTTTCCCACGGTAACTGAGAAAGCACTCATGGCGCAGGCCTGGAGGGCCCTCCTCCGAGCCGAGAAGACAGCCGGTGGTCTTTTCCCTGTCGATAAATCCGGTGAAGGGGCACCGGGGACAATCCGGGAAAAGCGCCGGAATGGTAATATAAAAAAGCGCGTTTGAAGGATCCACATAATAAGAACCGGTCATAGAGCTCCGGTAAGCGATCATTTTCCTGATCAGGAAATCCCTGGCGTATGCCTTTATAATCCTGGCGCGGCGGATGAACAGCGCTTCAATTTTACCCAGGCTCGCCCAGTAATTATGGCTCCCGCAGCAGAGGGAGCACGACGCCCCGTAGCCGGGGCGGCAGATATTGACGCTACGATTCATCAATGTTACCTGTACATCATCCTCGCCATTAAGTCAACCCCAGACTTGTTGCTTTTCTGAATTTGTCATTTCGAATCCATGAATCCGGATTGAGAATTTTAAAACATCCGGACACTGTTGTGATTTCTCCCTATCCCGGAATGCCGGAATTCTTCGAAATGGCAGATTTGCAGCGAATCTATTGTTATCCGGCCCTCTATTTTTGTAAGTGCCGCTGTATATTCAGGACAGAAATGTTAAGCCTGTGTAAAATAACAGTAATAAATCACGACATCAATGAAACAGCTATTGACAGTATGACGCCTGAATAATTATTTTACCTTTGTTTATTATTAATGGCAAACGGGAACAGCCCATGACCGACCTGATCGGAAAAACATCTGAAGAAATCATTGCCCTGGTGGAAAAGCGCGAACTGTCTTGTGAAGAACTGGTGCGGCACAGTATCTCGCTCCGCGAGACCTACGATCCCGTGCTGGGGTGCTTCATCTCCGTATACCCTGAGGAGAACCTGTTGAGCCAGGCCAGGGATAGCGACCGGCGCCGGGCGTCCGGCGACGCGAAAAGCCCCCTGGACGGAATACCCGTCGCGGTGAAGGACAACATCCACTCCCGCGGCATCGCCACCACCTGCGCGTCGGCGATCCTTGAAGGATACATGCCCCCCTATGATGCCACCGTCGTGGCGCGCTTAAAAGACAACGGCGCCGTCATTTTCGGAAAGACAAACCTGGATGAATTCGCCATGGGATCCACCTGCGAGAACTCATCGGTCAGGATAACACGCAATCCCTGGGACATCGAGCGGGTCCCGGGAGGTTCCTCCGGCGGCTCCGCCGCAGCCGTGGCGGCGGGAATCGTTCCCCTTGCCCTGGGCAGCGACACCGGCGGATCGATACGGCAGCCCGCGGCCTTCTGCGGCATCGCTGGTCACAAGCCGACCTACGGCCTGGTTTCCCGCTACGGACTCGTGGCCTACGCATCCTCCCTTGACCAGATCGGGCCCCTGGCGCGGGACACCTTCGGCTGCTCCCTGCTGCTGCGCGCCATCAGCGGCTTCGACCCCCATGACTCGACGTCCCTGTCATCGGCGCCGGACGCCGCGGGAAAGTCCGGGGACGCCCTGAAGGGGACCCGCATCGCGGTCCTCCCCGAGCTTTTCCAGGAAGGGGTGTCCCCCCTGGTGCGCGAACAGTTCGAGCATTCCCTCGTGATCTTGAAGAACCTCGGCGCGACCGTGGATCAGGCGCCCATGGCGTCGCTCCACTACGCCATATCGGCCTACTACTTCATCGCCTGCGCGGAAGCCGCCTCCAACCTTTCGCGCTACGACGCAGTGAAATACGGGTACCGGAGCGGGAGCCAGCGCGACTACCAGGAGATGCTCTTCACCACCAGGTCCCGCGGCTTCGGCAGGGAGGTGAAAAAGCGGATCCTCCTCGGCAACTTCGTTCTTTCATCCGGCTACTACGATGAATATTACCGCAAGGCCCTCAAGGTGCGCGCCTATATCCGGGACGACATGATGAAGCTCCTTGAAAAATACGACGCCATCGTCATACCGACGACGCCGGACATCGCCTTTCCCCTGGGTGAGAGCCAGAGCGACCCGATGAAGATCTATCTCTCCGACGTGACCACGGTCATCGCCAACCTGGCCGGCCTGCCGGCCCTGTCGGTGCCGGCCGGGATGGTCCACGGCATGCCGGCGGGGCTGCAGTTCATCGGCCGGCCGCTGGATGACGCCAGGCTCCTCGCCATGGCGGGCGCTTTCGAAAAAGAGCGGGGCGCGGCGCCGGCGCCGCGTATGGACAGGGTCCTCGACAGCGACGCCCTGCCCGGGACTACGATGAAAAAGGAAAACGGCCGCGAAGAGGAAACGGTATCAGCCTACACCCCTGAATTCATCGGCACCATATCCAAATCCTACATGAACCGCGAAAGCAGGATGGCGGACCGCGTCTACTGCGGCGGTCTCGCGGCCCATCTGAACAAACGGGTCACCATAGGCGGGTGGATCCACCGCAAAAAGAGCCTGGGCGGCATCGAGTTCTACGAGCTCCGCGACCGCACCGGCTTCACCCAGCTGGTCCTCGAGGGAGGAACGCAGGACGAGCGGATCGGCCTCGAAACGGTGGTGGAAGTCACCGGCAAGGTGACCAGGGAAGACCGGAGCCCCTTCGAAAACATTGAAATAAAAGTGGAATCATTGAAGATACTGGGCAAGGCCGAGGCCAACCTCCCCGTGCCCCTGAACAGGCCGCCGGGCAACGTCACCCTGCCGACCATTCTCGACAACAGGACCATATCGCTGCGCAACCCCGACATCCTCAGGGCCTTCAGGCTCCAGTCGGAGATCGTGAGGCTTTTCACCGCGTATCTCCACGCCAACGGCTTCACCGAGATCAAGAGCCCGAAGATCATCTCCTCCGGGACCGAGGGCGGAACAAACATATTCAAGGTCAATTATTTCGGGCGCACTGCCTATCTCGCCCAGTCACCGCAGTTCTACAAGCAGATCATGGTGGGGAGCGGCCTGGAGCGGGTATTCGAGGTGGGTCCGGTGTTCCGCGCGGAGCACCATGACACCATCCGCCACCTGAACGAGTACATCAGCATGGACTTCGAGATGGCCTTCATCCGCGATGAGCAGGACGTCATTGACATGCAGGAGGGGCTCCTCCGGCACATGTTCGACGAGCTGATGAAACACGCCGGCGATCTTTTCGAAGACGGCGGCGTGTCCCTCACCTTCCCCGGCAGGATACCGCGGATCCACTACCTGGAAGCGCTGGAGATAATACGGTCCGCCGGCGGCCGCCTCGAGGAGGGCGACATCTCGCCGGAAGGGGAAAAGATACTCTGCAGTCATTTTGAAAAGGAGAAGGGGTCGCAGTTCGTGTATGTCATCGGCTACCCGGTCAAGAAGCGGCCCATGTACACCATGCCGGACGAGCGCGTCCCGGGCTACACCCGCAGCTTCGACCTGCTCTACCGCGGCATCGAGATAACCACTGGCGGCCAGCGGATCCACGACTACGAGATGCTGAAGGAAAACATGAAGATGCTCGGCTTCAACCCCTCCGAGTTCCGGCATTACCTTGAGACCTTCCGCTTCGGCATGCCGCCCCACGGCGGCCTCGGCCTGGGCCTGGAGCGCCTCACCATGAAGATCATGAATTTAAAAAACATCCGGGAGGCGAGCCTCTTCCCGCGTGATATCAACCGGATAACGCCATGATTACCTCCAACGCCCATACCCTCACCCGCGCATCCGCGCACCCTCTCCCATTTAGCTTTGAAAAAAGGAGAGGGTTTCCGCAGGAAGGGTTTGCTCATATTTCTCCCCTCTCCTTTGCTGTTATCTTAATGGGAGAGGGGCCGGGGGTGAGGGAGTATTCCATAAAAATTAATCTGCATGACATATGTCCAGTGGAGAATATTTAATTCATGGAAGATAAAACCCAAATCAACATAGACAGGCTCATAGACCTCGGGTCCTTCGAGGTGACCGGCGCGGAGAAACGGCAGTTCGAAGGCGAGCTTGCCGATTTCCTGGAATACGCCCGGGTGATTAACGGCGCCCCGCTTCACCTGCCCCCGGCAAGCCACGCCGTGGACAAGGAACAGCTCCTCCGCGCGGACGAGGCAGCGCCGTGGAAGGAACGTGAAGCCCTCATCGGCAACGCGCCGGCGCTGCAGGGCACGAGCTACCTGGTGCCGCCCCTGGCCGGGAGCTCAGGCACCGGCAAGGAGCAGGAACCCCGGACCGTGAAACCGGGCAGCGGCGACTATGAGGCCGTCATCGGCCTGGAGGTGCATGCCCAGCTGAACACCTCGACCAAGCTCTTCTGCCCGTGCCCGACCTCGTTCGGAAGCGACCCCAACAGCAACACCTGCCCGGTCTGTTCAGGACAACCGGGCGCGCTCCCCGTGCTCAACCGCGAAGCCGTTTCCATGGCGATCAAGGCGGGCCTGGCCATGGGGTGCACCATCAATGAGCGATCCCTGTTCGCGCGTAAGAACTATTTCTACCCTGACCTGCCCAAGGGCTACCAGATATCCCAGTTCGAAGAGCCGATCTGCAGCGGCGGCTTCGTGGAGATCGAGCTTGACAAGACAAAAAGAAAAATACGTCTCAACAGGATACACATGGAGGAAGACGCCGGCAAGCTGGTTCACGTGGGCGCCCCGGGGATCTGGGGGTCCAAGGCGAGCGCGGTCGACTACAACCGCTCCAGCGTGCCCCTCATAGAAATCGTGTCCGAGCCGGATATCTCAAATCCGGCCGAGGCCCGCGAGTTCATGGTCATGCTGCGGGCAATCCTGGTGACCCTGGGTATCTGCAACGGCAACATGGAGGAAGGGAACCTCCGGTGCGATGCCAACGTGTCCCTGCGCGAGCGGGGGGACACCGAGCTGGGCGTCAAGGTGGAGATCAAGAACATGAACTCCCTGAAAGCGATCGAGCGGGCCCTTGCCTACGAGATCACCCGCCTCGAACAGATGAAGCGCGCCGGCACCCCCATTGAACAGGAGACGCGCCTCTGGGACGACAGCTCCCAGAAGACGGCGCTTATGCGGAGCAAGGAGGAGTCCCATGACTACCGCTATTTCCCCGATCCGGACCTGCTCCCCCTCCACGTCACGGGCGAGTGGATCGAGTCCGTTCGCGCGGCGCTTCCGCCAATGCCCCTTGAGCGGAAGAACAGGTACGAGCGCGAATTCTCCTTCAACGAATCCGAGGCGCGGCTCTTCATGGTCAATCCCGGGTACGCGGCATTCTTTGAAAAGTGCCTGGAGCACTATGGCAACGCCCGGAACCTGGCCAACTGGCTCTTTTCCGAGCTCCTTTCCCACGAGGATGATTTCGACCGGCTCCATGTCACGCCGGAGGACTTCGCGAAATTCCTGATGAAGATAGACAGCGGCGAGATCAGCGGACGGCAGGGGAAAGACATCCTCCGCAGGGCCTTTGCGGATAAGGTGGCCCTCCATGAGATATTGGGAAGAGAGGATCACGCCCAGATCACGGACCGCGCCTCCATTGAAAAGGCTGTGGACACTGTCATCGCGGCCCACCCCGGCCAGGTCGCGGAATACCGGAGCGGCAAGACCCGGGTACTGGGCTATCTTGTCGGCGCGGTTATGAAAGCCACCGGCGGCAAGGCCAACCCGGGACTCGTGAACGAGGTCCTCACCGAGAAGCTGAAGGGGTGACCCCGACCTCCCGCGAGACCGTGTGAATGAACACTCCCACCCATCCGTACGCGAAGGGAAGCCACGACGGCGCACGGCCGAAGAGCTCCTTGTGGACGAATTCATAATAGCCGACGGACGGCGCCAGGAGCAGGGCCTCCGCCAGGGTCCCGGCATATCCCACGATCAGGAAGGCAGCGACCGCGTGGCCTGAATAGCAGAGCGCGACGAAGAGGAGCGACGCGGTGTAGAAGGTGAAAAACACCGTCGGCTGATGGTCGCGGCCTAAAAGGGCCGCTGAAAGTAAATACGCTCCTGAGACCATGACAATGCAGAGGATGATGGTTAACCGGTCAGGTACGCGGCGGATGCCGTCAGCGCCAAGCAATCTATCAGCTATACCCATCCTGAAAATCACCCATGACACCATCACCCCCATGCCTATGCAGGCCATCTGCAGAGGCACGAACCAGGGCCAGTTGACGCCGGTTATGGTGTAGCGGGTGATGAGATAGCGCTCCACGCCGGTCCAGGCGTGGAACAGGTCAAGGGGCCCTATGAGAAGCGCCCCTGCTGCGGCTGCCGCAAGGAGGGGCTTTTTCCACTGTGAGGGATTAATGCTCATGATACAATTATCCTTGTTTGTTCAATTTCCATTGCTCTGACCCCGCTTTGAGACCGACAGCTATCGGTGCCAGAGCAAACAGAGATCCATTTACTCTGACACCGGTCTTCTTACGATACCACCTCTACTCCTAGAGGGTACTTTGACAGCGCTTCACAGCCGTCCTTACCGATAACTATCGGGTTCTCATACCGGAAACCGATGTTCTCATCGGGACAGGCGTACTGCATGGCGCAGATGAGGACCTCGTTTTCCTTGTAAACATGGTCAGGGTTGGTCCAGTAGGGAAAGGGCCCGTCATTCAGGCCGATGCGCCACTCGTCACCCATCATGCCGATGCCGTGTTCAAAGCCGGGCACCATGTAGTCGGAAAATCCGCCGTCTTCAGCCAGGGCCATCATCTTTTCCGCGAGCTGAGACGGCGTGATGCCGGCGCGGTACGTTTCCAGGGTAGCCCTGACAATCCTCAAGAAGTTTTCCCCATGCCACATCTGCCGGTCCGTGGCAGAACCGATGAAGTAGTTGTGGGAATGGTCTCCCAGGCCCAGTTTGAACATGGCGTGGATATCCACCATTAGGGGCTCTCCCGCGGCGAGCTTTTTGCGTGTCGCCGGCGTGCAGGCGCCGCCGGCCAGTCCCGTGCGGTAGCCGCAGGCGATCTCGTTCCCGCCGGTGAAGGACCACTCCCACTCGCTTCCGGCGCGGCGCATGGCCAGGGCCGCGATGCCGGCGATCTCGGTTTCGGTCATGCCTTTCCATCCGCCCTTCCCGATGGCTGCACGAACCGCCCTGTGCCCCTCGTCGACGATGCGCGATGCTTCGCGGAACCGGTTGATGGTGCCCCTGTCCTTGATGAGGGCCAGTGCATCAATGATGGTGTGGGCGTTCACCAGCTCGGAACCGGACAGGGCGTCGCGGTACTGCTCGTATTCGTAGTGGGTGAGCCATCCCTCGGGCAGGTAATTGGACATGCCGCTCTCAATGCCGACCCTCCCCTTTCCGCCGGGAAGAAGGTCGCGGATGAAATCCGCGATCTGCTCGATCTGGTCCTGGCCTCCCATGGGAGCGAAGCCGCGGACATGGTCCTCGTCGACCCAGGTGTCATCGGCCACGCGGGCCGCGTCGATGACGAAGGTGAAGGCCGTTGGCATCCCTTCCACAGGGATCACGACGAAGCTCCGCCATGGGCAGAAGGCATCAAGGGTCCAGGAAAGGGTGCGGAGGCGGGAACCGAGGTAGCAGTCGATCTTCTGCTTCGCCATCTCCGCCTGTATGTCCTTAATCCGTTTCGGGAAATCAATGTAATAGGGATCGCCGGGGTTCAGTTTTGTCGTCATGGCCGCCTCCTTTAATATTCCGCGTCGATTTTGGCGATGACCCTGTTCAGCCGGTCCACCACCGAGGCGAGTTTCAGCGCCTTGACCATGTTTCCCTTGAGCTTGAGCTTGCCCGTCATGAGGGCCTTCTGGGCGCCCAGCTCTGCGCGGGAGATTTTCGCGAAGATTTCGTAATCGCCGGTGATGACGAATTCCGCTTCCGGCGGGGTCCCATCGCCGGTCTCAATAGCGGACAGCGCCCCCTCCTCGAATTTTACGTGGAAGAAGCGGTCCTTGCCGTCGGGACATTTTTTATAAATATTGGACATGGACGATGAGATGCGGTTCATCTTCTCCGGTGACAGCTCCGCCGCAAGAAGCCTCCGCGCCTCATCGCGCCATTCAGGGCTCAGGTATTTTACTTTTGCCGTCATGGGAAACCTCCTGGTGTACAAATTGATTGATCACAGAGATTGCGCAGCCATGCCGGGTATCACGGTTCCCTGAATATGCCGAGGGCCACTGTCTCCATGGTTTCTGCAAACATGCGCCGCATGGATTTCCCCTCCTGCGCGATATAGGTCCGGATCACCAGCATTTTATAGATTGAAAAGAGCACCTCCGGAAGAGTCTTCAGGTTGACCTTGCGGAAAACACCCTCTTCCATTCCCTGCTTCAGGATGTTGCGTATCATGGCCACGGAGTTCCGGTTGATGACTTCATAGGGATCATGGACCGGGAACATGGGGAAGATATCCGGGTCGCGGACGAGGACACGGCGGAGGTCATCGTCCCGGGAGAGGTATTCCAGGGCCTTTTCTCCCATGACCAGGAACTTCTTTTTGACATCCTTTTCTGCATCGATGGCCCGGCGAACCAGCCCCTGCCACCGCAGCAGGGCATGGCGGACCGATTTTTCATATAGCTCCTGCTTGTCCCTTACATAGAGGTAGAGATTTCCCTTGGTCATGCCCAGCTCGGCGGCGATCTCCTCCACGGTGGCCTTCCTGAAACCGTATTCGGCGAAGACTTTCATGGCAGCAGTGTAGATCGCTTCTATATTTTCCCTTTTTCTCATGGAACCGGACCTTTAATGAATAAATGAATATTTTTTTCATTTATTCATTTATAGCCCACGGCTATTTTTTGTCAAGATATTAATGCTGGAAATGATAAAGCGCTATTTCTCCTCGGCCTTCTTCTTGATGCCTTTCATGTAGCCGTCCAGGCCCTGCTTGGCCAGGAGCCGCTCGATCCACTCCGGGACACCCCTGGCCTCGATCACCGGCGCGTAATAATAGAGGGTGCGCATACCGTTGCCGTAGGGCTCGATATACTCGAAACCCTCGACATTCTTGATATTCCAGGCGGGTTTCTTGAGGGCTATGCCCTTGTCGTTATAAGCCTTTATTTCCCCGGGAGTGATAAAGCTCCATTCCTGTGTGTACCACACGCGGTCAAACTTGACCCTGAGGGTGTAGAGTATCTTTATCAGTCCCGCCTTCACCACTCCCTCGATGAGGAAGACGTCCTTGCTGATCCGGTGCACCACCTTGTAATATTCAAGGCCCGGCACAAAGGCGGGCATCGCCTCCCAGTCCTCAAGGACCTTCCACACCTTCGAGGGCGGAGCATCGATGACAACGGCGCCGATAACGCGCTTTTTCACCAGGCCTTCCGCGGTTTTCAGCGGCGTTATTAAGGTCTGGAGCTCGCCTTTGTCGAGCTTGGCCTTGTCGACGTTGACCGAAAGCTTCTGGACCTCGGCATTGGCCAGGGTGAGGACCATGCACAGGCATAACGTAACGGATAATTTCCAGCGCAGCATAATAAGCACCTCGTTAACGGTTTATTAGAATAACATAGATAACCTTACATGGATTCAAGCTGTTATTCAAGCATAATTGGACAAAGAGAGGCAATAAAAAGCGATAAGAATGTATATAGAATAAATCAGCGCCAGATATATTCTCCGGTTTGTTTATCGATTGAGACAAAACCAGAAGTGTAGAACACATCAAAACAGTGCCAAAAGGATGGCGGGACAAGTCCTACAAATACAGAATTATCTATGACCTTTAAGCCATATCATGCCCCATCGTGATACGCCATGGCGCATGTTGACCATTGGCCTGGGGACTCAATAGGTATTACGGGATTCCAGGGGAGGAATAATTTTTTTTAAATAGCATTAATTAAATTGCCGCATACGAATGCAATTATTCCAATAACGAGTGTCAGAGAATAATTTTTCTGTCTCTGATCTCAAACAAGGTCATATTTTATCAATTTTTCTATATCTATAAACAGCAAGGGGCGCGCCGCGGCGCGCCCCTAGGGAAAGTCTATTATTCATCAATCATTATGGGATGTAGGTACCCGGGATGGTAATCTCTGAACCGCTGCTCTGTTTTACCGTATAGGTCCCGCCGGTGGCATTACCACCGGTGAGGGTAATATTGAACTTAACATATCCCGGATAGACGCCGGTAACATCTATTTGACCGGTCATATTGCCATTTGCCGAGGTATCCGCCACCGTTGTCTGCGTACCGTTTAATGTCAGGAAGATGTCGCAGAAATTGGTAAAAGTTATGAGAACCGTTGCATCGCCGCTGCCAAAACTATAGGTGGCTTTATAATCACATTTGCCATTCCCCACCAGGTCATATACGGTCTCGCTGCCCAGCATATCCATGCCCGATTTCTGCAAATGGGAAATACGGCTCAATCCTGACTCTTCTTCGGCATAGACCAGGTCAAAAAATTCATAGTTCGTAATGGCCCTAAACCCTGCATCCTTATCGCTGCTGCCGCCCTCGCCATAGGCGTTGAAGGGAGCAACCTTGTAGGAGAAAACACCCGGCCCCACCGTTGTGTCAGTATAGGTCGTGCCGGAAATATTACCGCCCACTTGTGTCGTTTGGCCCGCGCTGTCAATCCGGTATACCTTGTAATAGGTCGCGTTGGCTGCAGCTTCCCAGGTCACGGTTACGCCGCCGGCCTGGCCGTCGGAGGCGGAACAGCCGGGCACCTTGGAGGGTACATTGTCGTTGGCCCTGGTGAAGCCTTCCTCCACCGGGCTCGGCTTGCTTTCATTGCCGTCACTGTCCACGGCAGTTACCATATAGTAATAGTGGGAGCCTTCCGTCACGTTGACATCAACATAGTAGTATGAAACAGCCGCGCTGGTGGTAAAGGTCCACACGTAATCCGACGCAAGATGGTTTCCCGACAGGTCGGTCACCGCGGTAGTGATGGTAGCGGTGTACTGGGTATTGGGGATCAGCTCGGAGGTTGGCGTAAATACACCGGTATTAGAGACAGTCCCTTCCACGGACGAGCCGCCTGCTGAAAGAGTAAAGGTTGACGCGTTCAAAGTATTCTGTGTTATAGGCTCGCTGAAGGCCACGGACAGCTTGGCGTTGAGCGCTATATCCGTGGCGCCGCCGGCCGGGCTTGTCTGTGTCACCACCGGTGCAGTGGTGTCGTTGCAGGCGATCATCACTCTCTCTACATTGATGACAGTATTATTATTTGAACTTTCATCAAAAAAATCAAGGCCCGGCCATAAAAGCTCGCCGATCAGATTATAATGATTCGTCAGACGGATCGAATTGGAGCTTACGATCCTGATATACCTTCTATTATTGACCGTGACAGGATAGCAGCGTGCACGGCTGCCCAGAAAACTGTTCAATGCCTGCACGATCTTGTCCTGGGTCCACCATGTTCCCCAACAGAACCTGGACCAGTTCCACGTATCCATGGAGCCTTTAAATAAAATCGACCCCAGGTTCACTCCGCCGATCTCTATACCGATATCATAGTGCTCGGTGACTTCAGGAATGCCGGCAGGCAGGAAAATACCGTCACCGATATCACGAACGGACTGATACACGGCCTGATAGACCGGCACATCGCAGGTGCCGCTGGTTGCCGTGGTAGCGACAGTATCCGGGGTCAGACTGGAGACAGCGCCGGTGTCGACATTGACCAGGTCCGAAGCGTTAACTGAGGCGATCCTGGTCGTGAAAGGACCGGTTTCACTGTCGGCGCGATAAATGTTGTAGCTTTTCGCCTTGGAAACGATGGCCCAGTTGACGCCGACCTTTGTTCTGTAGTTGCCGTCGGTGGCGGCAACCGAAGTGGGTCCGTTGAAAACGGTTTCTTCACCATCATCGCCGCCTTCATCTTCACTGGCAAAGGTGAGGAACCTTTTTTTGGGATCTTCGCTGCAGCCTGTCATAACAGCGATGCAGCTGATGAGTATACATAATACCAGGAAAAATCTTTTCATACATTCCTCAATAATTAGATATTATAGCATCTGGTCCAGCTTAACAGGTCCGTCCGACATAAGGCCCTCAATCCAGGATATCCGGTAGAAAAATCAGAGTTATTGCGGGATTAACCTTCACTATCCTCATCCCCTCAAGAATTTAATGCGCTCTCCCCCAGGAAGAACATTAAAACCTTCTAAATAGAGTAAATAATCCCGCAAAAACTCAAAAATATTTTTATGTTTTACAATCAGTAATGTTATAATGGATATACTATTTTAAATTATTAATCTAGCCATTATCTGATACGTCAAAAAGTGACCATCAAAAACGTGACTATTAAATTATTTTTTATACAATGAATTATTTTTGTGCATTAAAATGACATATATATTACTACTTATTGTCTTTATAGGCAATATGAAGAGCCGCTACCCCTCCCAGAAGGCGATGATATTCAACGCGGCTGAATCCCGCTGAACGAAGCAGGTCAGCCAGCTCCCCGGGGCCATGGAAATTGACCGCCGAATGGGCCAGATAGTTATAAGCGCCCCTCTGGCCGGACACAACTCCACCGATGAAAGAAACGCCAATCCTGGTATACAGATGGACCAGGGTCCGGAAAAGCCCCGAACGCGGCTGGCTGCTTTCAACGATGACGAACCTGCCCCCCGGCGCCAGAACCCTGAGTATCTCCGCCAGGTACCGGTCCCGGCCCGGATTACGGTAAGTAAGATTCCGGAAACCGAAGGCGATCCCGATAACGCCGAAGCTCCCATCCCTGAACGGGAGCTCCCCCGCGTCACCGGCGGAAAAGGCAACGTCAGCGCCGGCCCTGGCCGCCTTGGCCCTGGCGAACTCCAGCATCGGCATGCTGAAGTCCACGCCGAAGACGCTTGCCTTCGCTCCCGCCGACAGTGCGATACGCACCGCCAGGTCGCCGGTGCCGGTACAGAGGTCAAGGATGCGCGCGGCGCCGGCGGATAGGCATTCCTCCGCTGCTCGACGGCGCCACCGCTCGTCGAAGCGCAGGGTAAAGAGCCGGTTGATCAGGTCATAACGGTGCGGCACCTCCGAAAACATCTTCTGCAGGGGCCTGCTTTTGCTGCTGGTGCTCAATGGTCTCCTCCGGCTGAATATATCAGCCATGTATTCGATCAACAACCGCGGTCTGCTATCCTGGCAGATAATAAATTATCGTGATAGTTGCAATGATTTTTTTCACCGCGCGGTCCGGCGCACAAGCTCCGTGTAAAATGATACGACCTCGGCGAAATTATCGACGCTGATGCGCTCGTTGACGCCGTGGACCCAGGCCATGTCCTCGCTGCCGATACGGGCGGGGGAGAAGCGGAACACCTGTCTGCTCACCGGCGCAAAATGCCGTGAATCGGTGGCCCCCACCATGAGAAAGGGCGCTACCGCGGTGCCGGGAAAAACCGACATGATGACTTCCTTCAGCGCCGCATATTCCGGCGTGTCTGTCCCGGAAACCGGGGACGGTTCGCTTGAATTTTCCCGCGCCGCAATGGCGACCTCGGGATCATTGATGACTTTTCTCACCCGGTCCATGACGCTCTCCTTCGTTTCGCCCTGGAGAATCCTCAGGTTGACCACGGCCCGGACCAAATTCGGCATCACGTTCTCCTTCCCGCTCCCTTCCAGCATGGTGGGGGCGATGGTGGTGCGTATCATGGCGTCAGGCTGGGGCGATGCGGCGAGCTTCATCTTCATGAAGGGCCAGAGATAACGGAGGCCGGAGTAAACGATTTTAAACGGGAAGGCGGCCTCCGCTCCCAGGCAGGTGAACATGGCTTCCACCGGGGAGGTCAGGCGCGCGGCAAAGGGATGCCTCTCGAGGCGGCACAGGGCGGCGGCTATCCTGCCCGCCGCGGTGCGCCGGGGCGGCGTTGACGAATGCCCGCCGGCACCGCGCGCCGACAGCTCCAGGCTCAAATATCCCTTTTCCGCGACCCCCACCAGGGCAACAGGTTTGACGACCCCGGGCATGATGCTGTCGCGGATGAAACCGCCCTCGTCAAGGGTCAAGGCGAGCTTGATCCCCCGCCTGACGAGGACCCTGCTGATCTCCGCCGCGCCCTCGTTACCGAGGACTTCCTCGTCATGGCCGAAGGCGATATACACGGTCCGCCCAGGGCGGAAGCCGGCCCCGATCAGCCTTTCCACAGCTTCCATTATCCCGATGACACCGTCCTTGACGTCCAGGGCGCCCCGTCCCCACACGAAGCCGCCGGCGATATTGCCCGAAAAAGGAGGATGGGTCCAGGCCTCTTCCGTGGCGCGCTCCACCGGCACCACGTCGAGGTGCGACATGAGGAGTATCGGCTCCGCTGCCGAGTCCCTGCCCTTCCAGGTATAGAGAAGGCTCAGGCCGTTGACCGTTTCGCGCTTCATGACCCGGTGAGCCTTCGGATAGATTTTTTTCAGATACGCGTGCAGTCCGATGAAGGCCTTACGGTCGATTTTTCCCTGGTCCTGGTGCGATACGGTCTTGAATTTTATGGCGCCGGCAAGGTGTTCAGCGGCTCGGTTGACGTCAATCTTCATGGGACCTCCGGTGTCACCTTCTCGCGGGTTTTTGGATCACAACAATTATTATGGTTGATTTTGCGGATAATGCCTGTATCGTCGGCGCACTATCGGCGGCGCGCCATCACAACTCAAGGATATGACTATATGATAAAATTTCTGCTCTGGCTTTTGCTCCTGATCTTCTGCTGGCCCCTGGCCATAATCGCCCTCATCCTGTATCCGGTGGTGTGGCTTCTGCTCCTTCCCTTCCGGATCCTCGGAATAGCCGTTGACGGTGTTCTTGGACTGATAAAATCCATATTTATGCTTCCGGCTCGGATATTGCGCGGACCGGGAAAATTTCAATAACCCCGTTCCGCGCGGAGCAGATTGTCAGGCCCTGAAGGCTTCCTTGAAATTCCCAATCTGCCCGGTCTTGATCTGAAGCCAGCGGGGAACATCGGGGCCCGCGGACGCCGAAGGTTCAATCCGCACAATATTTTCCGCAGGGTATGTTATGCTGCCCGGATCGGCAGTAAAGGAGATATATCCCTTCTTGCCGCCGGAAGACTTGGTTGTCTTTTCATCGTAGTAAACCACATACTTGAGGAGGTGTTTTCTTTTACCGCCGAGGCCGATGATGATCCGTTTATTGGTGGCCCTCACAAAAATATCGCCCAGCGGTTCCGGCACCGATCCCTCCGGCAGCTCGATACTGCACTTATCGTCATCAAAGACCATCTTTTCCCCGTAGTGAAGGCCGAGGTCTTCCACCGTGGGCTTTTTGAACCATTTAAAGAACACAAAGGCAACCGCGATAATTACCACGACGACAAGCAACAGCAACCCAAAAACTTCCATACCGATCAATCCTCCTGAATGCTAGTTCAAGCCGGGGCGCCGCATCGGCAGCGCCGGCAAATTATTTCCTTTTTTCCATTTCCTTTATCTGATCAAGGATCTCATTGTAACGCTTTTCATTGATGGGATACCGGTAGAGAACCACGGCACCGGCAATAAAAATCACCGCTGTTATTGGACCCACCAGGAGGCGGATTCCCAGCAGCGCGTCAGGGGTCTGCGCCGCCTCCGGCACATACCCGGACAGGGAGAGGACCGCCCCGGTGATGGCGAGGGAAATGGCCTGCCCTATCTTTATGCCGAAGGTCCAGATGCCGTAAAAGGCGCCCTCGGTCCGCTCGCCCGACAGCAGGTAATCGTACTCAACAGCGTCGGGGACCATCGCCCATGGCATGACGTAGGTAAAGCCGAGGCCTATACCGGCGGTGAACATCAGGGCAATGGAGAAAGTAACGGGGTAGAGGTGCCCGAGAAAAAACATGACCATGACATTTGCCGCGAAGATCAGCAGGCCCGCGCCATACACGATCTTTTTTCCGAATTTCTTTGACAGGATGACGCTCACCGGGATGAAGGCGAAGGCGGTGACCAGAAGCACCAGCATCGCGGTGGTCGTCATCTGCTCGTCATGATGGATATACTTGAAGTAATAGGCGGCCACGCTCATGACGATGGTGAGTCCCGTCACGTGCAGGGCATAGGCGCCTAGGATAAGGAGGTAGGGTTTGTTCCTGAAGACCTTGCGGTAGGTCTCAAAAAAACCCCTGGTGAACGGCTGCCGCTCGGTGACCGGTTCCCTGACGGAAAAAAAGGTTATGAGGGCTGTAATGAGCATGGCCGCTCCAAAAATTGTTCCCATGGCAGCAAATCCGGCGCTCTTTGTGCTGAAAAGCCCCACGATGGGAAGGGCCAGGCCGGCCCCCAGCAGGGTCCCCACAACGGCAAACCCGAAGCGGAACCCGTTAAGGCTTGTGCGTTCATGGTAATCCTGCGTCAGCTCCGGGGTGAGGGAATTGTACGGGATATTGACTGCCGTGTATGCCGTGTTGAGGAAGCAAAAGGCGAGGGTCCCCCAGGCGAACAGAGCCGCCTGGCTGCTCAGGTTAGGATTGGTAAACATGACGACCATTGCAACAAACAGGGGAAATGATCCGAAAAGCATCCATGGGCGGCGCCTGCCCCACCGGGTTTTGGTCCGGTCGGAAAGGAAGCCGGCAAGCGGATCAGTGATGGCGTCCCATATCTTGCCAATCGCCACCACGATGCCGGCAAGGCCCGCAGCGATTCCCACGGTATCGGTAAGATATATCATCAGCCACAAGCCGATGGCGGTAAAGAACAGGTTCCCCCCCAGGTCGCAGACACCGTACCCGATTTTTGCTTTGATGGACATTCCTGATTTCACCATGAAGATTCCCCCATAGGTCGATATAACAGGATAAAATTACCAAAACACACTATCATCCTTACAATAAAATTGCAATACATTTAGGGATAGAAATGAAAATTATAGTCATAAATCCGACATGGCGTCGGTTTGGGGGCCTGGTGAAGAGATGATTTTTTTTAATAATTTAAAGTTCCCATACGTATATCCCTGTCAGAAGGGAGGAGCAATAAATATGGAAACAACACTGAACATCGATCTCGAAATAATGGAAAAAATCACCCTGGCGGCAAAGTCAAAAAAGATATCCCGGACAGAATTGATTATCATACTTCTGAATAAAGTCATGGATTCTACTGTTGAACCCTATTTTCTGGGGAAGATGGTCAAATATCAGAAAAGAAGAAACCGCGATGAATGGCACAGGTTTCATATCAAGTTAAAACTGGACGAGTATGAATTCTTTCTGGATCTCAGAAAGCTTCTTAAAATGTCGGTTTCCTTAATACTGGCATATGCAGTTGATAAATACTTGCAACTTATATTAAGAAAAGCTACCGATAACTATCTCCATAAAAATTATTTAATGATACGAGAGTCGATTGATGGCATCAAATGCTGGAAACTCTATTGGGGCTACCCGCCCAGCATCGAAAAACATCTAGCCTAATTAAAATACTTGAAGATTTTACCTCGATCTGTTCTCCTTATGCAAGGACATGCCCTATGCCCACGATCTACTCATCCCATCAGTATTTCAAAGAATTACCCCTCGCGGAGGTGAAGGTCAGCGGAGGATTCTGGGGCGGCCGTTGCGCCATGAACAGGGATATTGCCATATTCTACCAGTGGGACCAGCTGGAGCAGACGGGCCGCGTCGACAATTTCCGCATCGTAGCAGGAACAAAGCAGGGGTTCCGCAAGGGCTTTTTCTACAATGACTCCGATGTGCACAAGTGGGCTGAAGCCGCGGCTGCAATCCTTGCAGCAGGGCCCCATCAGCGACTCGAAAAAATTCTTGAAGAGTATATCGCCACCATCCGCCGGGCCCAGATGGATGACGGCTATATCTTCACTTATAACCAGTTCCATTTTCCGGGTGATCGCTGGAAAAACCTTCAGATCGAACATGAGCTTTACACCCACGGACATCTTATCGAAGCCGGCATTACCCTGATGGAAGCCACGGGCAGAAAAGACCTCCTGGAACTTTCCCGTAAGGCTGCGGACCTGGTGACGCGCGAATTTACCGGCGCCGGACCTTCAATGACGCCGGGCCATGAAGAAATCGAAATCGCCCTGATGCGCCTGTATCGCGTTACGGGAGAGGGCGCATATCTTGAAACCGCGCGTCATTTCCTTGAGCAGCGGGGAAGGACGCGCTTCTTCGGCCTGCGGCTGATAGGACAGTTCCTCAGCCAGTCCCGCCGCGCAGGGGCCATAGCCAAAAAGGAAAAAGCATCAACCGGCGCGGCATCAGCGCCGGCCGGTTTCGACTTCACGGAAAACCTCACGGCCACGGAGCCGCCCTTCCTGAAACTTCGCGCCAACATATCTTTCCTGTCGGGAAAATTCTTTCAGCAGCACCGGCCTATCAGGAAACAGCGGTCTCCCGAGGGACACGCGGTACGGTGGGGATATCTGGCAACGGCCATGACGATACTCTATCAAGAAACCGGGGACCGGTCGATACTGGAGACCCTCGCGGAAGCATGGGACCGCATGGTCCAGCGCCGCATGTATGTCACCGGCGGGATCGGCGCCCTTCCCGTCATAGAAGGCTTTGGGAGGGACTATGAACTGGACAACCGCTATGCCTACTGCGAAACCTGCGCCGCCCTGGCTAGTATCTTCTGGAGCCGTGAAATGCTCCTGGCCACGGGCGAGGCGCGGTACGCCGACCTCATCGAATGGCAGCTGTACAACGCCGCCTCGTCCGGCATGGCCCTGGACGGCAGGTCATACCTCTACCGCAATCCCCTGGAGTCCGAGGGGCAGACGCGCAGGCCCTGGTACGCAACCGCCTGCTGCCCGAGCAACATTTCCCGCACCTGGGCAACCCTTGGAAAATACATCCATTCCATTAGAGACGATGATGTATGGATACATCAGTATATCGGCAGCACCGCAGAGGTCGGAACCGGGGGAAAAAAAATCACTATTGATTCCGAATTCCCCTGGGATGGCCGCGTTTCAATCCAGCTGCACGTCGATGATCCGGCTGAATTCACCCTGCACCTTCGCGTTCCGTCGTGGTCGGGGAACCCTTCAATCTCAATAAACGGCAATCCGGCTGAATATGATATTTCCGCGCCGACCGATATTGACACGGCGTCAGGATACTCCCCCTATCGATCATGGTATCTTCCCCTGCGAAGAAGATGGAATAACGAAACCGTTATCAATATTGTTTTCCCCATGGGCATCGTGTTCCACCGGGCCCACCGGTGCGTTAAGCCAGACCATGGCAGGGTTGCACTGTCCCGGGGGCCCCTGGTCTACTGCCTTGAAAGTATCGACAATCCCATGGCGGATATTCCGCATGCGGTCCTTGATACTGCCAAAACGGTCATCGCGCAGTCTTCATCTCAACATTTCGATGACGCGTGGATCCTTCAGGGAACTGACCCTGCCGGTAACATCCTTACTTTCATACCCTATTATTGCTGGGCCAACCGGGGATTATCAAAGATGCAGGTATGGGTACAGGAGAAAAACAGTAATGGCGGATAATCATTATCCCCGGCCTGACATGGAGCGTGACCGATGGCTCTCCCTTGATGGAACATGGGAATTCGAATTTGACGACGGAGAAAAAAACCGCGGCCGGGAACCCCTGGGAAAAACCATCATGGTCCCCTTCTGTATCGAAAGCAAAGCAAGCGGCATCGGGGTCAAGGACCCGCCGCCGGTGTCTTGGTACGCGAAAAACTTCATGCGCAGAGACCTGCCCCGTGGAAAGCGCTTTTTCCTCAACTTCGGGGCCGTGGACTACGAAGCGACAGTCTGGCTGAACGGCGCGCTCCTCGGCATCCACAGCGGCGGTTATACTCCTTTCACCTTTGAAATCACGGAGCGCCTCGCCGACAACAACCGGCTGGTCGTAAAAGTTAGCGACCCCCGATCCCGCGGCACTCTCAGGGGCAAGCAGTATCTCTGGAAATGGCTGAGCCCTATCTTTTACACGCCGGCGAGCGGCATCTGGCAGCCAGTTTACATCTACTCTACCGGGGGCTACCACATCAAAAAAATGAAAACATCCTCCACCATGAACGCCATCACCGTTTCATGGAACATTGACGGAGGAAACCGCCTGATCATGAAGGCTGCCGGCACCAAGGGCGCCATCATCGCCCGGAAGGAAATCCGGAACCCGGAAAAGAGCGGATGCGCCACCCTGGTCATCAGGAATCCCCGCCGCTGGTCCGTTGATGATCCCTATCTTTACACCGTGACCGTATCACTCCACGACAGGAATGGCGAGTGCGACCGCGTAATATCACAGGCGGGGCTGCGCCTTATCGAGGCAAAAAGCGGAAGCATATACATGAACGGCGATCCGATCCGCCTCAAGATGGTCCTGGTCCAGGGCTACTTTCCGGGCGGGCACTACACGCCGGTAGACGGCGCTGCCGGATATGAGCGCGACATCATGCTCATCAAGGGGATGGGCTTCAACGGCGTCAGGATGCACCAGAAGATCGAGGACCCGCGCTTTCTCCACCTGTGCGACCGCCACGGCCTCCTGGTCTGGACGGAAATGCCCTCGCCCTTCCTCTTCAGCCCGGTGAAGGAGCGGCAGTATGAGAATGAACTGATGGACGCACTCGACCGGGACAGCGGCCATGCGTCCAACATGGCGGTCGTGCTCTTCAACGAAACCTGGGGAATCTTCGACATCCTCTGGAGCGGGAAAAGGAAAAAATATATCCGCGATCTCTACGACCGCGTGAAGGAACGCTGTCCCCATCTTCTTGTCGTGGACAATTCGGGCTATGACCATATCATGACTGACATTGCCGATATCCATCACTACCTGTCAGACGACTCGAAGATAAGAAAGCTCTATAGCTCTCTAGGTGATAAAAAGAAGATGACGATGCGCTTCTTCAAAATTCCTCGCGCCATCGCCTATCTTATCCTTACCCACAGGTTTTCCCGGAAGCCCTACCTTTCCGGAGGCACCTATCGCGGCTTTGAGCCCTTCATGGTGAGCGAATTCGGCGGGGCAGGTTATTACAAGACAGACAAAGGCATGATGGAAAGCTTCGCCGACAACATCCGCATCATGAAGGAGTACCCGCGGATAGCTGGCTATTGCCTGACCCAGGCCTATGACGTTGAAGGAGAGCGGAACGGTCTCATCTCTTTTGACAGAAAAGCGAAGTATGACTTGAACGAGATTGCCCGGATCAACGCGATTATTCCTTGACTGAACCCTGTCCCGGATCATATACTTCACCCCGGAGGACGCCATGACAGCAGGATCCCTCGAGAAAATCCAGGTCGGCATCGTCGGCCTGGGACGCATCGCCGACCTTCACGCTCCGGGCTATGCCGGAAGCAGGCACGCGCGGATCTACGCCGTGTGCGATACCGACGCCGATCTCGCCCTCAAAAGAAAGAAGGAATGGAAGGCGGCGCGACACTTCACCTCCTTCGAGGAAATGCTCGGCGATCCCGCCGTCGACGCGGTGGAAATCCTCACGCCGCAGAAGCTCCACGAGCCGATGGCCATAGCCGCCGCCCGCGCAGGGAAGCACATCGCCATCCAGAAGCCGATGACCACAGACCTTGCCAGCGCGGACCGCATGCTCCGGTCCGCCGGCGGCAGCAGCGCCGTTTTCAGGGTGACCGACAACTATCTCTTCTATCCTCCCATCGTGCTGGCGAAAAAGCTGATCGATGACGGAGCCATAGGCACGCCGTCGAACATGCGGATCAAGTTCACCGGCGGTTTCGGGGGATGGGACATCCCGGCATCGTCGTGGGAGTGGCGCATGCAGGAGCGCGCCGAGGGCCGCGGCATCCAGACCTTCGACCATGGCCACCACCTCTATGCCACGGCCTGGCGCCTCATGGGGGAGATCGAGCGGGTAACGGCCTGGATCGATTACGCCGACGGCGTCCTTGACTGCCCGGCGGTGATCATGTTCAAGAACGCAAACCGCGCCTCCTACGGCGTCATCGAATACGCCCAGGCAAAGGACCTGCGCATACCGTCGAAATACTACGCCAACGATGAATGGATCGAGATCACGGGAAGCGGCGGCATCATCATGGTCCATCGCTGCACCGGCAACATTCACGCCGGCCCGGCGGTGAGCCTGTTCAACAGAAAGAAATGGACCAGATACAACGTCGCGTCAGACTGGCGCGAGGGCTTCATCGGCGCAACCGGGAACTTCATTGACGCCATCATGGGGAAAACGGAACCGCTCCTCTCCGGGGCCCAGGGCCGCGCCCTTCTCCGCTTTGCCCTTGCGGTGCAGCGTTCATCGCGGCGCCGGCGCGAGGTCTACCTTGACGAAATGGACAGCCCATGGCCATGGATCCTGTCTAAAACGCGGGCGCTGCGGGATAGATCTTCGTCAGGCGATGGCCTCCTTTCTCGAAGGAGCGGCGGCGCGGCCTATGCCCGGCAGGCAAAGCAACTCACCGAGGGATTGCCGGCCCGTTTTAACGCCGCGGCGGCTCCGGGATGGCGCTGCGTCGCGGGCCTCCATATCCTTGCCGACGCGGGCGTGGAAGAATCCAAATACTGCGCGGCTATTGATGAAAAGGGAATATCACTGAAGGAAGGCCCATGGCCTGAAAGCGCTGCATTCGTCCTGTCAGCCCCGGCCGGGACCTGGGCGGCCATCCTTCTCGGAAAGAAAAAAATCGAGACGGCCTTTGTACAGGGGAAGCTCAAAATCCGGGGCAAGGCCGAAGAGGCCCTGAAGCTCAAGGCGTCCCTGCGCCTGTGATACAATTCAAAACCGGAAGCCAGGCATCATGAACAAACGCTATATTTCCATCTGCGCCTACGCCTCAATGCTCTCCTTCGGTCTCTGCATGACGGTGCTCGGACCCGCCATGGGCGAAATCGCCATGACCTTCGGCGTAAGTTCCGGCCCCATGGGGCTCATCACCACGGCCCTTTCTATCGGCTTCCTCGCCGCGGTGTTCCTTGCCGGCTTCGTCGCCGACCGGATGTCCCTCAAGCCCCTGATCTGCACGGGCCAGGGACTCATTGCCGCCGGCCTGGGGGCCTTTGCCTTCAGCCAGACCATCAAGACCGGCATGGCGTCATTCCTTCTCGTCGGGTTCGGGGGCGGCCTGGTCCAGATATCGGCAAACACGCTGATATCATCCATCAATCATGAGACCAGGGCGTCATCCCTGAATCTGCTCCATTTTTTCTACGGCACCGGCGCCCTGTCGGGGCCCCTCCTGTCCGGCCTTGCCCTGGCGCAGGGCTTCCGCTGGTACACGATCTATTCCTCGTTGTCGGCCGCGGCCCTGCTGGTGCTCCTGGTGCTGATACCGGCGGAGTTCCCTCCCCGCCAGGAACCGTCCGGCAGGCCCCTTGCGGCGTTCCTTTCGGTCATTAAAGACGGGTTTGTCCTGCTGATAGCCCTGGCGGCCGTTCTGTACGTCGGGATTGAAATGGGGATCAACACCTGGTCCGTGATCTACCTGGAAAAATCGCTGGGAATGGAAAAAGTGGCGGCCAGCGCGGTCCTGAGCTATTTCTGGTTTTTCATGACCTTTGGAAGGATCATCTGCGTTTACTGCGCCAGGTTCATGCGCCCCGCCACGCTCCTCCTCGCCCTCTGCGCAGGGTCAGGCGCGGCGTGCGCCGGCTTCGCCGTATCGCATAACGCGGTGCTGGCGGGGATAGCGCTCTCCCTCACGGGCCTCTGCTTCTCGGGGATATTCCCCCTCCTGATGGGCCTGGGCGGGAACGCCCATCCCGGCAAGGTCGGGGCCGTAACCAGCGTGATGCTCACCTCCCTGGGGATCGGCCTCATGGTCTTCCCCTGGGCCGCCGGCGTCATCGCGGAACAGTGGTCCCTGCCGGCCGGCATGGTCTTCCTCTGCGCCGCGTCGGGGGCGCTCCTTTTAACGGCGTGGATGATCTCGCTCCGCGGAAGGTCATGAGAGCTTTTCCAGGGCCTCCCTGCCGCTCATCCCTTTCAGGATCCCGTACTCGGCTCCCTTCGCCGACACCTCTGCGATCGATGCCTCCAGGAGGTCGTCGGCCGTTACCAGGGGCTTTTCCGGGGTCCCCCTGGCTATGGCCACGGCAAAGCCGAACTTCTCGGCGACCGCCATGTCCACGATGCCGCAGGCCACCAGGCCCTTTTTTGCCGCGATGATCACGATCTGGCCGCCGTCCCAACCCACGGCCAGACCAGACGCGGCTCCGGCGCCGGCCGGCACAGACGTTATGTTGATCGGCATATTTACACTCCTGTCAGAACATAGTGTCACCCGCCATTGGACCGGCGGGCGGGCCGCATCATAGCCCGAGGTTCTTCAGAAACTCCTCCCGGGAAACAAAATTCGACTCGGCCGCCAGCTTCCCGCCGTGGTAATAACGGACGTACGGGATGTGGCCGTTTTTCCACTTTGTCTCCTTGAAAGTCCTGAATTCATTAAAAATATCCGTCTGGTTATAGACCAGCTCATAGAGGCCCGCGTCTATCTCCAGCGAGTAAAACCACTTCTTCATGGCAGCCCACTGGGGGCACCAGTCCTGCGTCATAACCACGGCAACCCTGCGGTCCGATGCCGTTACGTCGCTGTCAAATTCGCCGCACTCGATGGCGCTCAGGGCCTGTTCGCGCGTTATTATCCGTACCGGTGTCATGGCATCACTCACTCCGCAAGAATAGCTTTACCTTCATCTATTTCACCGCCCCGCCCATGGCGAAATAGATGATGACGCCGATGAGCTGTATAGGCGAGGATATGATGTCGGCAAGGACCGGCGCGACATAGCCGATCTTGATCAGGCCGATGACCGCCGGGTTCCGCTCCTTCCACCTGACATCGATCAGCGAATAGGGAAGGTCCATGTGAAACCCCTGGTCAACGCCCGCCTTCCCGTCTTCCCTGAGCCTCCAGATCTGGTGCTGCGCGTAGAACTGCTTCACGTTGGAGAAGGTCAGCTTGACAAAAAACGCCGGGAAATCCTTCGGCCCGACATCGGCGTTAAAATTTTTTTTAATGACCCGCGCGGGGGCCGTGACCTCTTTCGCGTTATACTGCTCGAAGATGTCCTTGTATCCCTCGCTGCAGCAGTAGCGCTCCACCAGGAGGAAGGCCTTTTTCGTTCCCGTTATCCTGGTTGACGTTTCTTTTATGATGATTTTCTCATTATATTCATAGGGAATGTAGATATCCAGGTACCGTCCCGCGCCGGCGAGGGGTCCCTCGAACTGGAGATGATAATAGGTCTTGTTTTTAATGATGGCCCGTTCTTCGGCCGTGCCCTGATAGGACTTTTCCCTGGAATCAATGTTCTCGAATTCCCATATCTCCCTGCCGCGATCCCCCATCTTTTCATGGTAGGTTATGGTAGCGCACCGGATAAGACCGGGGAGCGCCAGGGCTATAATCAGCAGTGGCAGTATCCTGTTCATAACAAAATCCTTTGAATGATTAAATCATCCTATCACCGGCTGGGGCTCCCGTCAAATATATTATTGCCTCCGTATCGGGGGACCCGGCATGACCTCATCCGGAATCAATAAAAAATAGTTGTGCTGCGCCGCGTACATTTCATTAATGGGACACCTCGCGGAAAAGGACAATGAAGATCAAGATATCATCCCTCGGCTGCCGCCTGAACCAGTCGGAGATCCAGTCGGTCTCCACGGCGCTCCAGGACATGGGCCATGAAATTATACGGGGCGACGACGCCGACGTCTTTATCGTCAATTCCTGCGCCGTCACGCAGCGGAGCGAGGGCAAGGCCCGCCGCCTCGCGCACCATGCCGAGAATGCCGCACGGGCCCGGGCCGGCGCGATGGTCATCGTTACCGGCTGCATCGCCGAAGCCCCGTCCCGCGTGGGGAACACCTTCTACCTGCCCAATGACTACAAGTTCATGATCCCGGACCTCGTCGGCAACCGTGACCTCTTCGATGAGATGAACCCGCCGGCCGACGCGCGCTTCCGTTTCCCGGCGCCGCTTAAGTCCTCCACCAGCCGCGTGAATCTGAAAATACAGGACGGGTGCGATAACCACTGTTCCTACTGCATCGTCCCCCTGCTGCGGGGCCCGGCGCAGAGCAAGCCGTCGGACCTGGTCGTGGATGAGTTCAGGCGTGTGATAGAAGCCGGGTACCGGGAGATAATCCTTGCCGGCGTGATGATCGGCAGCTACCGCGACGGCGCAACCGGCCTCGCGGGCCTCGTCAGGCGCCTCCTATCCATCGAGGGTACATTCCGGGTCCACCTCACCTCCCTCATGCCGGTCTATGTTACCCCGGAGCTCATAGAGCTTTTCCACCATGACAGGATGGTGAAGCACCTGCACCTGTCCCTGCAGAGCGGGAGCAACGCAGTGCTGGCGCGGATGAACCGTCCCTATACGCGGGAGGACTATCTCTCCCTCGCCGGGCGGATCAGGAGCGCCGTGACGGACTTCAATTTCACGACGGACGTCATCGTCGGCTTCCCGGGCGAAACGGAAGGGGATTTTCACGATACCATGGACCTTATCGGCGATGTCGGCTTTTCCCATGTCCACACCTTCCGCTTTTCCCCGCGGCCCGGAACAAGGGCGGCCGCCATGGAGGATACGGTCACCGAGGCGGAGAAGAAAGAGAGAAGCGGCAGGGTGATCGAACTATCCTCAATGCTGAAGCGGCGGTATTACCGGCGTTTTAACGGCCGGGAATCGACCTTCTTAAGCGAGCGGTCCAGGGGAGGCATCACCACGGGCTTCAACGAGTATTACGCTCCGGTGGAAGTGGCGGAAAAGCTGCCCCGGAACCGGTTATTCACCGTGACGACGCGCCTTGAAGAGGGAAAGCAGACCCTCAGCGGGACAGTTATCGGCACAAGGGACCGATAGTTATCGGCATCACCGGACCGCCAGTCCTTCCAGCAGCCGCTCGATCGCGGCGCAGGCGATAACAATAGCCGCAAACCAGGCCATAAGCATGATGCCGTAGCGAATGGCCGTCTTTTTTTCGACTCCCTGGAGTCTTACCGCCCCGGCAGAGCTCCCGCCGCCGGCAACGGCCCCCTGCACCAGGGCGACGATCACGGCGGCCGCGAAGCCGGTGAGATTCCACCACATCCAGGAAACCTGCTTTTCGAAAAAGATCCAGAGGATGATGTTCGCAGCGATGCCGCAGGCCAGCCCGGCCAGGGCCCCTTTCCCGGAAACCTTTCTGAAAAAGATTCCCAGGATGAATACCGCCGCGATGGGTCCGTACAGTGCCGATCCTGTCTTGTTCACCAGTTCGATGATGGTCTCGGACCGCCCGGCAATGACCAGGGCGAAGGCCAGGGAGGCAGTCCCCCAGAGGACCGTCACCAGACGCGACAGCCATACGGCCCGGCGGCCGGATAGCGACGCGAGGCGCGGGGAGAAACGCACCAGGAAATCCTCCCAGGTGACGGCGCTCAGGGAATTGATGGTGGAGTCGAGGCTCGACATGGAAGCGGCCAGTATCCCCACGACGACCATGCCCAGGAGGCCGTCAGGCAGATACCCGGTGAAAAAAAGGGGCATCAGGTAATCGGGCGGGAGGCCCTTCAGCCGGCCGGCAAAATCCGGGTTGCGCGCCAGAAACAGTATCATCAGCACTCCTATCGAGCAGTAGGTCGCGACAAGGGGAAACCGGGCGATGCCGTTTACCAGGAGGGCCTTTCCCGATCCCCGAAAATCCGACGTTGCCAGGAGGCGCTGCGCCTGGCTCTGGTCGCAGCCGTAATATGAAACATAGAGAAAAAACCCGCCGAAGAGCATGGGCCAGAAGGAGAAGGTCTCCCCGTCCCCGACTCCCGGCGAATGAAAGTTATAAACGATAAGGCGTCCCGCCTCGGCCGGAGAAAAACCATGAAACCCGCCGACAAGCTGGATGATGACGACAATGCATGCCGCGGAGCTGACCCAGAGCACGACCAGCTGTATCACATCGGTGTAGATATCGGCCAGGATGCCGCCAATGGCGGTGTAGGCCATGGACACGGCGCCCACCAGGAGCACCGTCGTGTAGATGTCCAGCTTCAGGAGCACCGCGGTCACGTAGGAGGTGGCCAGGAGGATCACGCCGCCCCCGATGGAGCGGTTCACCATGTAGATCAGGGAGAGGGCGAGCCGGACAGAGCGGCCGAAACGGTTTTCAAGAAATTCGAAGATGGAGATGCCGGACGTCGAACGGAACACCGGGACAAGGAAGGCCATGATGAAGACCATGGCCAGGGGAACGGCAAGCTCGTACTGCAGCCACTTCAGGCCCCCGCCGCCCCTGACCGCGATGAACGCCGGGGCGCTGACCAGGCTTATGGCGCTCACCTGGTTCGCCATCAGGGACAGCGCCACCAGCCAGGGGGACACCCTCCTCCCGCCGAGAAAATAATCCTCCCTGTTTTTCTGGGAGCGCCCGGCCAGATAGCCGATGAGGATTATGGCAAGGATATAGGCCGCGACTATGATCCAGTTAACTAAAGCCATGACAACTCCCCCGATGGCTTCGCGGCCGCAGCGCCTTCAGGCCTGCGGCGTCTTAACCGATAATCCTGAAAAGGAACTTCAGCAGTTTCACCTTTTTTTTGTAGGGCGGATAGCGGAGCTTCATGTCGAAAGCGTTGGCCCTGGTGAGGATGCCCCGCTGGTGCGAGAAGGTCTCGAAGCCGGATTTCCCGTGGTACCTCCCCATGCCGCTGTCGCCGATGCCGCCGAAGGGGAGCTCCTGGCTCCCCACGTGGGACACCGTGTCATTGATGCAGCCGCCGCCGGAAGAGGTACCGGCGAGAAGCTTCTTCTGCTTTTTTTCGCTCTTCGAGAAATAATAGAGGGCCAGGGGGCGCGGGAGCCTGTTCACCACGGCAATGGCGTCGTCAAGCTTGCCGAAGGTCATAATCGGGAGCAGCGGCCCGAATATCTCCTCGTTCATGATCGGGTCCTTCAGGGTAACGCCGTCAACCAGGGTAGGCGCGATGAAGCGGTTCTTCCGGTCGCTGTCCCCTCCCAGAATCACCTTCGCGCCTTCGAGAAGCTTCACGATACGGTCGAAATGCTTTTCGTTAATGATACGGGCGTAGTCCCTGCTTGCCCGGGGGTCGTCGCCATAAAACTCCTCTAAGGTCTTTTTAAGCTCATCGATGAAGGCCGCCTTGATTTTTTTATGGACCAGCAGGTAGTCCGGCGCCAGGCAGGTCTGGCCGGCGTTGAAGAACTTCCCCCAGCAGAGGCGGCGCGCCGCCGTGGGAAGATGGGCGTCCTCGTCGACGATCGCCGGGCTCTTCCCGCCCAGCTCCAGGGTCACCGGGGTCAGGTTCTCCGCGGCCGCGCGCATGACGATCCGCCCCACCGCGGTGCCGCCGGTAAAGAAGATGTAATCGAACTTTTCCTTCAGCAGGGCGCCGGTTTCCTCCACGCCGCCCTCGATCACGGTGACATAGTCTTCGTCAAAGGTCTCCCGTATTATCTTCGCCAGCAGGCGCGAGGTCGCCGGCGCGAGCTCAGAGGGCTTGATGACGGCGCAGTTGCCGGCGGCAATGGCCGCCACCAGCGGGGCGATGACGAGCTGGAAGGGATAGTTCCAGGGCCCGATGATGAGGACCACGCCGTACGGGTCATAGTGGACCGCGCTCGTCGAATAAAAATGGATGATGGGGGTCTTCACCTCGCGTTTCCGGGCCCAGGACCGGAGATGCCAGTGCACGTGGCGCAGCTCGGTGTAGAGGATGCCTATCTCGCTGGCGTACGATTCAAAGGCGGGCTTTTTCAGGTCCCTGTGCAGGGCCTCCATGATGGCGTCCTCGTTTTTCTGAATCGCCTTTTTCAGCATCCGCAGCTGTTTCTTCCTGAACGAAATTTTTCTCGTTTCACCGGTATTGTAGAATTTTCTGAGCTTTTGCACCCTGGCCGCAATTGCTTTCTGGCTCATGGCTTTCCTCCGGAATAGTTATGTAGGGCGGTCCGGCTTTCGTCACCGCCGGACTACACCCTGATGGGCAGTATGACAATTGGAATTCCCCGGTGATAGAAACGCCGCTGAATGGCGAATGCCGAATAGTTGTGGAGCCACCGGGTGAAAAAGGTGTCCTCGGGGAACACGAGCTGCCCGGCGAAAAAGATGGCGTTGGGGAAGCGCTCCAGGATCTTCGGCGCCAGCTGCACCGTTTCCTCTATGACATCCACGGCAATGGAGGTGACGCTCTCCGCGTAGCGGCCGTGGGCCCTCATGTATTCGACATAGCGTTCGCAGTCTTTCTGGATATGCGTACGCAGGGCCGAGAGCTCCTCGGTCCCCTTGAATACCCCGGAATCAACCAGGCCGATCTGGACAAAAACGAAATTCCTGTACATCCCCTGGAAGAGGCGCACGATATTGAAAAGGGTGTGGAGGCCGGTGCCGGTGAACCCGTTCACGAAAAGAACCGCCGTCTTATCCTTGGGATTGCACTGTATCTTGGCCGCGGTCTTCTCTCCGTTTCCCTGCTTGATCTCGATGTTCTTCATCTCAGCCTCGGCCACTTCAACGAGGCCATTCAGGCGCCTCAGAAGCTTTCTGGTCTTATTGTAATGGCGGCGGATTATGACGGCGAGAAAGACCAGGGATCCGGTGATAAAGATGGTGATCCACCCCCCCTCGTTAAACTTCAGCACCACCACCGTTACAAGAATGAAACTCGTCAGCACCAGGCCGATGCCGTTTATCATGAGCTTCTTGCGCCAGTGGGGGAACTTTGACCTTGACTGCCACCAGTGGCGCACCATCCCGAGCTGGGACAGGGAGAAGGTGACGAAGACATTAATGCTGTAGAGGATGACGAGGAATTTCACCGATCCACCGGAATAAATCATGAGAACGATGGAGCCGATCCCCATGATAAGTATGCCGTTCTGGGTCACCAGGCGGTCATTGAGGGAAGCGAACCGTCCCGGCGCCCACCGGTCCAGGGCCATGTTGGCGAGGATGGCCGGCCCCCCCAGGAAACCTGTCTGGGCGGCGACGAAAAGAAGTACGGCCTCCGACAGCAGGGTGACCAGGACAAAGATGACGCCGGCGGAGCCCCACCCTGCGGTCATGGAGTCAAACAGCACGGCATTAAGCGTTTTCCCCCTGACATGATGGACGCCTAAGAGAAGGTAAGAAATCATCAGTCCCGCGACAACGAGGGCCAGGGAGGTCGCCATGTAGTTCATGGTGCGCTTGGCGGTCTGCACCTTCGGTTCTCGCAGGATGGACATCCCGTTGGACACCGCCTCGATGCCGGTGAAGGTCCCGGCGCCCATGCTGTAGGCCCGGAGTATCAGGAAGATCATGCCGGCGAAACCCAGTTCGGAGCTGGAGGCGCTGATCTCCGTTGCCGTGGCATTCACCAGGACGGGGATGTTCCCTGCCTGCGACGCAAACGTATATATGATGGCAAAGGCATGGGTCACTATAAAGATAAGAAATATCGGAACAAGGGGCAGAACCGATTCCTTGACGCCGCGCAGGTTGAGGATGATGAGCAGCGAGACGCCCCAGACCGCCACCGGGAGCTTGTACGGAAGCATGTACGCGGGAAGAAAGCTGAACAGGGCGTCGGCGCCGCTGGCCACTGACAGGGTGATGGTGAGCAGGTAGTCGATGAGGAGGGCGCTGCCGGCGACCATGCCGACGGAGGGGGATATGAGCTTGCTCGCCACGAGATAGCCGCCGCCCCCGGTCGGGAAGAGCTCGATGATCTGGTGATAGCTCGCGCTGATGACAAAAATGGTGATGACCGTGCCCAGGGCCACGAAGATGCTCAGGTGCGGGTGCCTGCCCAGGGCCAGGAAGGCCTCCTCCGGCCCGTAGCATGATGATGTCAGGCCGTCCGCCCCGAGTCCCACCCAGGCGAAAAAAGCGATCAGGGAAAGCTTATGGAATATGCCCGGGTCCGAGATGCTCCGGGCGTCTCCCACGACCAGCTTCCTCAGCCGGTGGTATAGCGATGGCCTTGAATTATCGTCGGTCAAGAAACTGCTCCTTTCTGATCCTGCGGTTTCTAACTCTGCCCGGGCGCTCTGCGCAGGGAAAGCAATAATCTTCCATCTACCCGGATCATTACAAAACGCCAGAGCACAATACAGTCGCCGTCATTTTTGTCAATCAATAAGCAATTTGTCCCCCGGGCATGATTTTCAAGGGGATATATATAAGTATAACAAATTAATGGGAATATTCCCTGAAATAATTGGTGTTTTGGAATATTTTGCACATAACAGGCAAAAATGTTTTAGTGAATTGCCCTGTATCGCGGCCTGTTAGTCCCGTCCCTGAGTTGAATCATGCGTTCGGCAGATGATAATCCCCATCAAGAATACCGGTTTTTCCGGTAACTATTAAATATACACGACCCAGCACCTCCCTCCCGGATCTTTTACCAGAGAATTTTATTTTTTCCAACAAATCCATTTTTTTTTGAATTCTGATGGTTTATGACTATATTTAAAGAGAGGATATAGTTCGTAGAGACATACAGGTTCTCCACGGAAACATTTTTTGGAGGTAACTATGAATCTCGAATTATCAAAGAACGATGCTGATTTTATTGTTCTCCTGCTGGAGAGGGAACTCAAGACCGCCATGGTTGAAAGACACCACACGGCGACCAATGAGTACAAAGAAATAGTTAAGGCCAAAGAATCACAAATAGAAAACCTGATAAAACAGTTCAAGCACTGACCAGGTCCTGGCCGTAACAACTCTTTCCAGATTCTCATATAAAAAGGGGCACGCGTTACGAAACACGTCCCGCTCGTCAAAGGGATGGATTATTAAAGAATAATAATCATCCCTTTCTTGTATAATGCGGGCAGCCCCGACAATTCCTGTAACCTGCGCCAGTCAGGTTTTACTTACCATTATTGTCATGGAATCATCCGCCTGGTCCGAGAACTGCGTACGCGGATGCCTGAAGCTGCTATTACTTATCCAGGAGTGTAACGATGAAACTATCCGCTATCCCGTTCATCATGTGCGCCGCCTTCATGGTATTGAGCGCCTGCACGCGGGAGGATTATCGCTCCTCCCTTGTCGGGACCTGGGAATGGACCGGTGATTCATGCGACACCGGCGGGAACTGCAAGAAGGAAATAATAACCGATGATGGGAACAGGGAAACGTTCACCGCGGACGGTCTGTATCTATCAAGACACGCGAGGATCGGATATGTTGTGGCCGGATCAGAGATACGTCTCGCTACGGATACCGATAAATTCAACACGGTCTACGGGGAGATCCTGTCAATAAAAAACGGCATCATGGTTCTGAAAAAAGACTCCGGCACCAGGCGGTACAGCAGGGTCGGCGGCACCAAGTAACATGACGCCGGGAAGCCCCGGTCATTTCACGCCGGTGTCATCGATTCTTTTGACCAGTTCCACTCCGTTTCCCTCGTCGCTGTAGCGGATCTCATCGAAGATCTTCGATGCCATCAGCACCCCGCGGCCGTGGGCGGTGAAGTTACGGTTGATATCGGCGATATCCCGCTCAAAAAAGCCCCTGTGATCGAACCCCGGGCCGTCATCGCGGATGGCATAGCGCGCTTCGCCGGGAGTAATGGAAAATTCCACGCGCACCCGCCGTTCCCGGTATCGGGGGTTTGCCTGCCGCGCGCTTATGAAATCAAAATAGTTGCCCTTCTTCAGGGCCTCGCTTTTTTCCTCGTACGATATTTCCAGGTTGCCGTGCTCGATGGCGTTGATGATCATTTCCACCAGGGCCAGCCTCATCAGCTCCACGGTATCGGGATCAAAATAGCGTTTCAGGTTCCTGGTCATCCGGTAGGTGACGTCCCCCACCAGGTACAGCTGGTTCCCCATGACGAGGTTCTGGTTCTCGGAAATAAAAAATTTCAGCAGCTCGTCCTCCACGACCCGGTACGCCCTGCCCATGATCAGCTTTCCGTCCGGTATGGTGATATATTCAAGACGCACGTTCATCTCGACCGGCTCATTGCTGTAGCCGACCTTGAATACGGTCTTGAAGTTAAGGGGACGCCGGCTCCTCGAAAAGGAATCGAGCTTTTCGCGCACAAAACTCACCCGGGCCGGGTCCCCGTCGACGGGAACCGAAAGAAGGTCAAGGAAGTTCTTTGATATTATTTCATCGGGATTCATGTTCAGGTAATTCGCAACAGCCCGGTTGACCGACAGAATTGTGAAACTTTCATCAAGGGTGAAAATGATGTCGTTTGAGCCTTCGAAGATGCTTTTGTATTTCTGCTGGCTCTCCTCGAGCTTCCGTTCGTACTCGTAGCGGGTGAAGGCGGTTTCAATGGCGACCAGCAGGTCTTTCTCGCGGTACGGCTTGATGACAAAGCCGAAGGGGAACGTCTTCTGCACTTCCTCTATTGTTTCACTGTCGGAATAGGCCGTCGTGAATATCACCGGGACATTAATGCTCTTGCGTATCTCCCTTGACGCATCGATACCGCTCAGTTTTCCGGGAAGCTTGATGTCCATCAGGATCAGGTCCGGCGGGGACGCAAGGCACATGGATATGGCTTCCTCGCCGCTGCCCGCTATTCCGGTTACGGCATAGCCGAGGCCGTCGAGGATCCTCCGGAGCTCCATCGCCACGATACCGGCATCTTC